>NZ_JBVJGN010000004.1:0-538373 GCF_055587305.1 Micromonospora sp. NPDC047521
TAATTGGCACTGGCTTTACAAGCACCCTGTTGAGTTCTCAAAGAACAACCACACACCGAACCAAACACCACACTCAGTGGCACCCGTTTCGGGGCTTTTCCGCTCTGCGTCCCGGCGCTTTCAGCGCCAGGCACTTTTACTACGTTACCCGCCCGTTTCCGCCGTGTCAAACCGGTGTTTCGCGGTTCGTCGTGCTTCAGCCGGTAATGCGGGCACCATGTCTCGATCGGCTTGCGCCGCTCTCGTCACGGATTCGGTAGGCCGGCCGTCGCGATTTCCCGCGACCCGCCCGGTGCCCTACCGACTGCCAACCATACCCGGTCGGTTTCGCCGCGCCAAATCCGCCTCGCGGCGTTTCTGGTGGCACCTCCCGGTCCGGGATCCGGCGGGCACGCCCGCCCGGCCCCGAGGCCGTTCGCCGCGCTCCGGCCGATTTCGGCTTTCGCCTGTTTCGTCCGTTCCGCGCTGGCAGAGAGAAAGTTACGCGTCCGGCGGAGTGATCGTCAAATCCGCCGGACGCGTCCCCCGTCACACCGTCGACGGCCGACTATCCGCCCAGCTCAACGCCCGCGAAGGAGCGCTTGCCGCGGCGCAGCACCAGGTACCTGCCGTGCAGCAGATCGTCCGGAGACACCGCGGCGTCCACCTCGGTCACCCGGTTGTTGTTGACATACGCGCCGCCCTCGGCGATCACCCGGCGGGCCTCCTTGAGGCCGTTCACGAGCCCGGAGTCCCGAAGGAGGCCTGCCACGTCCGGCAGCTCGCCGGTGAGGCGTACCAGGCCCGCCTCGGTCAACGCCGCGCGCAGCGTCTCCGGGGCGAGGTCGTCGAGCGAACCACGCCCGAACAGCGCCTGGCTGGCGGCGACCGCCTGCCGGGTCTCCTCGGGGCCGTGCACAAGAGTGGTCAGCTCCTCGGCGAGCGCCCGCTGGGCCAGCCGGGCGGCCGGTCGTTCGGCGGTGGCCTTCGCCAGCTCCTCCAACTCTTCCCGGGAGCGGAAGCTGAAGTACCGCAGGTAGCGGTCGACCTCCCGGTCGTCCACGTTGAGCCAGAACTGGTAGAACGCGTACGGGCTGGTCATCGTGGGGTCGAGCCAGACGGCGCCGCCCTCGCTCTTGCCGAACTTCGTACCGTCGGCCTTGGTGACCAGGGGCGTGGTGAACGCCTGCACCGGCCCCGCGCCGCGCCTGCGGACGTAGTCGACGCCTGCGGTGATGTTGCCCCACTGGTCGGAGCCACCGAACTGGAGCTGACAGCCGTGCCGGCGGTGCAGCTCGTAGAAGTCGTTGGCCTGCAACAGCTGGTAGCTGAACTCGGTGAAGCTGATGCCGGTCTCCAGCCGGGCCCGCACCACCTCCCGGGCCAACATCTTGTTCACCGGGAAGTGCTTGCCCACGTCGCGGAGGAACTCGACGATCGACATCTCGCCGGTCCAGTCCAGGTTGTTGACCAGCTGCGCCGCGTTGTCGCCGGTGTACGACACGAACGGCGCGAGCTGCTCGCGGATCCGCTCGACCCAGCCGGCGATCACGTCGAGTGGGTTGAGTGCCCGTTCGGCGCTCTCCTTCGGGTCACCGATCTGCCCGGTGGCCCCGCCGACCAGCAGCAACGGTCGATGCCCGGCGAGTTGCAGCCGGCGGGCCATCAGGACCTGCATGAGGTTGCCGACGTGCAGGCTCGGGGCGGTGGGGTCGAAGCCCACGTAATAGGTGGCGGCAGCCCCGCCGTCGAGCAGCTCGCGCAGCTCGTCGAGGCCTGTCGAGTCCTGAATGAGGCCACGCCAGAGCAGGTCGTCGGTCAGGGAGTCCCGCTCGGTCGGCGGGGGGCTGCTGTCGGTCACGGTCACCGATTCTCCCCCATCGCCCGCCCCGACCCGTACCGGGTTTCGCGCAACCCGTCCCGGTTAGGCTTGCGCCCCGTTGATCGAGGAGGGTTTGCCGTGGAGAAGCCGGATCTGACGGGTGGGTTCGTCGCCCTGCTCGGGCTCACGTTCGAGGAGGCCACCGCCGACCGGGTGGTCATCAGCTGGCAGGTCCGACCGGAGCTGCACCAGCCGTTCGGCATCCAGCACGGCGGGGTGTACTGCTCGGTGGTGGAGACCGCGGCCAGCGTCGGTGGTTCGCTCTGGCTGGCCGACCGGGGGACTGTCGTCGGCGTGTCGAACCAGACCGACTTCCTGCGGGCCGTCCGGGAGGGCGAGCTGACCGCCGTCGGCACGCCCGTGCACCGGGGCCGCAGCCAGCAGCTCTGGCAGGTGGAGATCACCGACGGTGACGAGCGGTTGGTCGCCCGCGGGCAGGTCCGTCTGCAGAACCTCTCCCGCGACTGAGCCGCGCCCTCGACGGGGTCAGCTGCGGGCCTCGTCCAGCACCGGCTCGGCGTCCCGCTCGGCGTCCGTCTCGTCGGGCACCCGGCTCAGTCGTACCTCGGTGATGGCCCGGTGGTCGATGCCAGCCACCACCAGGACCCAGCCGTCCAGGGTCACGTCCTCACCGGCGACGGTGGGGATGTGCCCGAGGCGGGCCAGCACCAGCCCGGCGACGGTGGTGTAGTCGCCGTCCGGGCGCGACGGCAGCTCGACGCCGATGTCCGGAAGGTCGTGCACCGGGAAGGTGCCCGGCAGCACCAGGGCGCCGTCCGGTTCGCGGCGCACCGAGTAGCCGTCCCGGTCGGTCTCGTCGTAGATCTCCCCGACGATCTCCTCCAGGATGTCCTCAAGCGTCACGATCCCGTCGACGGCGCCGCGCTCGTCCACCACCAGGGCGATGTGCTGGCGTTCGGCCTTGAACTGGCGCAGCGCGTCCACCACGGGCAGCGAGTCGGGCAGCAGCATCGGCGGGCGGGCGATCTCGTCGACCGGCCGGTCGTCGGGCACCCCGACCAGGTCACGCAGGTGGATCACCCCGGCCGTGTCGTCCAGGCCGCCGTGGCGCACCACCGGCGCGCGGGAGTGCCCGGTGGCGGCCAGCACGAGCCGTGCGGCCTCCGCGGTGGTCCCGCTGTCGAGCGTGAAGACCTGCAACCGGGGTACGAGGACAGCCCGCAGCCGCCGGTCGGCGATCTCGACGGCGCCGGCGATGATGGTGCGCTGCTCCTTGGTGAAGCCGTGGTTGCCGGCGACGATGTCGCGCAGCTCGTCCGGGCCGATCTCCTCCGGCTGGTGCTTCGGGTTCAGCCCGACCAGCCGGACGACCAGGTCGCTGGTGGCGCCGAGCGCCCAGACGGCCGGGCGGGTGATGCTGGCGAGCAGGTCGAGCGGGCGGGCCACCAGCAGGGCCCACCGCTCGGCGGACTGCATGGCGATCCGCTTGGGGGCCAGCTCGCCGAAGACCAGGGTGACGAAGGTCAGCGCCAGGGTGACCACCACGATGGCGACCGTCTCGGCGGCGTTGCCGAACATGCCGAGCAGCGGTACGAGGGGCTTGGCCAGGGAGACCGCGGCGGCGGCGGAGGCCAGGAAACCGGCCAGGGTGATGCCGATCTGGATGGTGGCCAGGAAGCGGTTCGGGTCCTTCGCGAGGCGGGCCAGCACCCGCCCGGCCCGGCTGGTGCGCTCCAACCGCTGGATCTGGCTGTCCCGCAGCGACACCAACGCCATCTCACTGCCGGCGAAGAGCGCGTTGATGACGATCAGGATCCCGACCAGGGCCAGTTGGCTCCCGTAGCTCTGCACGCCCGCTTCGCTCCCTCAACGGTGGTGACGCCGGCGGGTACGCGCGGCGCCGCCGGTCGGCGAGCCGGCCGGCGTACGCGCTTCTGTGCCCCGTCCGGGGTCGACCGAATCCTGCTCGGGCGACGCTACGCCGAACCGGTGGTCGCCGGCGCCGGCAGGTCGAGGACGTACGAGCCGCCCTCGGGGCGGAAGCCGAGCCGGTGGTAGTACGGGGCGAGCATCCCGGGCGGGCTGACCACCCGGTGGAAGCCGCGTTCGGTGAAGAGGCGGCTGCGCCGGTAGACGAACTCGCCGGGGGTGAAGTCGCGGAACTTCGGGGTCACGTAGTCCAGGTCGATTTGGGCGGTTCCGCGGGCCTCGGCGTGCGAGAGCACCACCCCGACCACCTCGTCGGCGGTGACCACCAGGAACGCGGAGCGACTGGGTGCGTCCGGCTCCCAGTGGAAGTCAGGGTTGAACCGGGCGATGTCCGCACCGTGCACCCGCAGCGTGTGCGCCAGGAACTGGTCACCGACGCCGACCTCGACCACCTGGTAGGTCTTCTCGTCGTGCCGGGTGGCGAGCATCGCCCGCAGGTACCAGATGTTGATCACCGAGAGGACGATGTTGAGCCCGACCATGGGCCACACCTCGATGGCGGCGTTGTAGCCGATCAGCACGACGCAGCCGACGAGGTTGAGGGCGCGCAGCCGCAGGACGCGCGACTGCAACAGCGACCACACCAGCACCGCGGAGCCGGCCCAGCCGACCAGATCCAACCAGTTCACCCCGCGAGACTAGTGCCCGCCCAGGTCAGCGGAGTCGGCGGGCAGCTCCAGCAGCCACTCCTGGACGTCCTCGCCGCGCCCGTTGGCGTATCCCGAATCCTCGCCGACCACCACGAAGCCGCACTTGCGCAGCACCGCGAGGGAGGCGGCGTTGTCCTTGGCGGCGCGGGCGTGCACCGGCCGGGGCACCTCGCGCAGCAGCGCGGCCAGGGCGGCGGTGGCGTGACCCCGGCCCCAGCGGGCCGGGTCGATCCAGTAGCTGACCTCGGTCTGGTCGTCGACAGGGAACGCGCTCACGTACCCGACGACCTCGCCGTCGGCCTCGACGGTGCGGACCAGGTTCGCGGGGTTGGTGAGCACCCGCGCCCAGTGCCCGGCGAACTCACGGTGGTCGGTCGGGTCCTTCGGGCCGAACGCGGCCATCCGGTTGGCCTCCGGGTCCTGCTGGTGCAGGAAGAATTCCACGAGGTCGTCCTCGCGGACCGGGCGCAGGCGCACGTCGGCGGTCATCCGACGAGGGTACGCGGGGAACGGGCCCTGCCCGCCGTGCGGCCCGGACGCCCGGCACCGGGGGTCGTTGGTCCCGGGTCCGGCGGGCGCAACGCCCCTGCCGGCCGGGGCTCCACCAGGCGAGGGTTGGTGCGGACGGCGTGCCTGCGACGCGCCGCGCGAGGGTGGGGAGCGCACGGTGGCAGAGACCGGCGGACAGAGCCGGACGCTGGACGACGCCGTCGACCAGCTCGTCCCGCTCGGGCTCGACGCGGCGGAGGCCGCCGCCCGGCTGCGCACGGACGGGCCCAACGCGGTGGCGCCGCCGCCGCGCCGGCATCTGGCCGTACGCGTGCTGCGCCAGCTCACCGATCCCCTGGTGGCGCTGCTGCTCGCCGCCGCAGTGGTGACCACCGCGCTCGGCGACTACCCGGACACCGCCGTGATCGTCCTGGTCGTGCTGGTGAACACGGTCATCGGGGTGGTGCAGGAGATCCGCGCGGACCGCGCCGTGGCGGCGCTGGGTCAGCTGGCCGCGCCCGCCGCCCGGGTCGTACGGGACGGCCGGGACCTTGCCGTCCCCGCAGCCGACCTGGTCCGGGGCGACCTCGTCCGGGTCGAGGCCGGCGACATCGTGCCCGCCGACCTGCTGCTGGTCGAGGCGAACCGCCTGCAACTGGACGAGTCCGCGTTGAGTGGCGAGTCGGTGCCGGTGGGGCGGACCGTCGGGCAGGACGCCCTCGCCGGGACCGTCGTCACCACCGGCCGCGCGGCCGGCACCGTGCGGCGGACCGGGCCGGCGAGCGCACTGGGCCGGATCAGCACGCTTGTGGCGGGCACCCGGCCCACCGCCACGCCGTTGCAGCGCCGGCTCGCCGTCCTGGGCCGCACGCTCGGGTTGGTCGCTGTCGCGCTGTCCGGGCTGGTCTTCGCCGCGGGGGTGGTCGCCGGCCGGCCGGTGGTCGACATGGCCATCACGGCGGTGAGCCTGGTCGTCGCGGCGGTACCCGAGTCCCTGCCCGCGGTGGTGACGCTGGCGCTGGCGCTCGGCGCGCGCCGGATGGCCGCCTCGAACGCCATCCCGCGCCGGCTGCACGCGGTGGAGACGCTCGGCTCGGTGACCGTGATCGCCTCCGACAAGACAGGCACCCTCACCCAGGGGCGGATGGCGGTCCAGCAGGCCGTCACCACCGACGGGGCGCGGTACGGGGTCACCGGCAGCGGGTACACCCCGCACGGCGCCGTGCACCGTGACGGCGCGGCGGTGGCCGTACCCGAGGAACTGCGCCGCCTGGCACGGGCCGGGCTGCTCTGCAACGACGCCGCCCTGTCACCTCCCGACGAGGAACGCGCCGAGTGGGGCGCCGTGGGCGACCCCCTGGAAGCGGCGCTCGTCGCCTTCGCGGCGCGGTGCGGCCTCGACCCGCAGGCCACCCGCAGCGCCTGGCCCCGGGTCGCCGAACACCCCTTCGACCAGGCCCAACGCCGGATGGTCACCGTGCACCGCTCCGGCGACCAGCGCCACCTCGTGGTCTGCAAGGGCGCCCCGGAGAGCGTCCTCGGCCCGCACCTGCTCGACGCCACCGACGACGAGATCGCCGCGCTGACCCGCACCGCCCACCGGCTCGCCGCGGAGGGGCTGCGGGTGCTCGCCGTCGCCGCCGCCCTGGTGGACACCCCGCCGGACCTCGCCGCGCCGACCGGTCTGCGCCCGCTCGGGCTGGTCGCCGTCGGCGACCCGCTGCGCCCGGGCGCCCCCGAGATCGCCGAGAGCCTCGACACCGCAGGGGTGCGACTGCTGCTGATCACCGGGGACCACCCGGCCACGGCGGCCGCGATCGGCTCCCAGCTCGGCCTCTGGCGCGACGGCGACCCCCTCGCCCGCGGCGACGACGCGGCGACGCCGCACCCGGACACCCGGGTCTTCGCCCGCACCCAGCCGGAACAGAAGCTCGACATCATCGCCGACCTCCAGGCCCGCGGGCACGTCGTCGCGATGACCGGAGACGGGGTAAACGACGCCCCGGCGTTGCGCCGCGCCGACATCGGGGTGGCGATGGGCGGCGGCACCGAGGTCGCCCGGCAGGCCGCCGACCTGGTCCTGGTCGACGACGACCTGTCCACCGTGGCCGCCGCCATCGGCGAGGGCCGGCGCATCTACGACAACATCAGGCGGTTCCTGCGGTACGCCCTCTCCGGCGGGGTGGCCGAGATCCTGGTGATGTTGATCGGGCCGCTGTTCGGGTTGACCGTGCCGCTGCTGCCCGCGCAGATCCTCTGGGTGAACCTGTTGACGCACGGCGTGCCCGGGGTGGCCCTCGGCGCCGAACCGGCCGAACCGGGCACACTGCGGCGGGCGCCCCGCTCACCGCAGGAGTCGGTGCTCGGCGCGGGGCTGGGTCGGGACGTCCTGCTCACCGGCGCGCTGATCGCCGCCGTGGTGCTCGGCGCCGGCGTGGTCGCCGCCGGCCGGGACCTGCCCTGGCAGTCGGTGGTCTTCGTGGTGCTCGGCCTGGCCCAGCTCGGCGTCGCGCTGGCGGTGCGGGCACCCCGCCCGGCGGGGGCGCCGCGTGGCAACCCAGGCCTCCTCGTCGCGGTCGCCGTGTCGGCCCTGCTCCAGGTCGGCGGCGTGCTGGTCGCCCCGCTGCGGGACCTGCTGGGCACCGACCCACTGACACCTGGCGTGCTGCTGGCCTGCGCGGCGGTGAGCGCCGTCCCCGCGCTGGTGCTGTGGCTGACCCGCCGCCGCCCGACGCCGCCACCGGCACGACGAGCCGACGGTGGCGACGACCCGGGCACCCGCGACGACGACGCCGGCGGCGAACCGTCCCGGCGGGGCGACCCGACCGTCCCGGCGTCGCGGCGCGAGGACGTGGTCGTTACGGGACCAACGGCCCCCGGGTCCCCTACCGTCCGCCCCTGACCGTCCGAGCAGGTACGCGTGACGATGGAGGTGCAACGAAGGAGGACGGAAATGACCATCAGATCTGGTGCCCCCGTGGTGGTGGCGGTGGACGGTTCGACGTCGGCGCTGGAGGCGGTGCGGGTCGCCGCCCGGGAAGCCGTGACGCGGGGACGCCCGCTGCGGGTCGTGCACGCGTTCATCTGGGCGCTCTACGGCGTACCGCTGGAGCCTGCGCCGGGCGCTCCCGCCAATTCCGGCTTCCGGCGCCAGGCGGACCAGCTGGTCGCCGACGCGGTGACCGAGGCCACCAAGGTCGCGCCGGATCTCGCCGTCACCGGCGCGGTCGTCGAGGGCGCACCCACCCCGGTGCTGCTGGCCGAGGCCCGGGACGCCGCGCTGCTGGTGCTCGGCAGCCGGGGCCTGGGCGGCTTCGGCGGGCTGCTGATCGGTTCGGTGGCGGTGCAGGTCTCCGCCCGCGCCGGCTGCCCCGTCCTCGTCGTCAAGGGTGAGGCCCGCGCCGACGGACCGGTGGTGGTCGGAGTCGACGGTTCGGCCCTGTCCACCGAGGCCCTGGGGTTCGCCTTCGAGGAAGCCTCGCTGCGGGGCACCGGCCTGGTGGCCGTGCACGCCTGGATCATCCCGGCCGGGCCGTCCGACCTCCTGCCGACCGGGTACGACGTGGACGCGCTCGTCGCCGAGGAGGAGCGGGAACTCGCCGAGGCGGTCGCCGGTTGGTCGCAGCGCTATCCCGACGTGCCGGTACGGCGTCACGTCGCGTACGGCGCGCCGGCGCGGCTGCTGGTTGAGGAGTCGGCCAGGGCGCAGCTGACAGTGGTCGGGGCACGTGGGCGGGGCGCGCTGGCCGGCATGCTGCTCGGTTCGGTGAGCCACGCGGTGCTGCACCACGCGCACAGCCCGGTGGTGGTCGTCCGCAACCGCGAGGGTCGGGAAGGCTGACACCCCGTCCGCCCGGGCGCGGGGCGCCGCGTCCGGGCGGCGGCGCGTACCGGCAAATGCCGGCGTCGCGCGGTGGGTGCGCCGACAATGGCCTGACCGACCCAGGGAGTGCCGATGAACCGACCTGTCGTGGTGGGTGTGGACGGCTCACCGTCCAGCCTCGTCGCCGCCGAGCACGCGGCCCGCGCCGCCCTGCTCCGGTCCCGCCCGTTACGGCTGGTGCACGGCTACCTGCATCCGCTCGGCTACGGCGTGCCGCTCAACCCGTACGACCTCGGTGTGCCGGCGCCCTCCGGGGAGGCGCAGGAGATGCTGGAACGGACGGCGGCCGATCTCACCGACCGCTGGCCCGGCCTCACGGTCGAGGTGAGCCAGGTCGCCGGGGGCCCCGGCGCCACGATGGTCGAGGAGTCCCGCCGGGCCGACCTCGTCGTCGTGGGCAGCCGCGGGCTGGGCGGGTTCACCGGGTTGCTGCTCGGCTCGGTGGGCGCACAGGTCGCCGCGCACGCGCACTGTCCGGTGCTTGTGGTCCGCCCGGACGAGCAGCCGATTCCGGTGGACGCGCCGGTGCTCGTCGGCGTGGACGGGTCCGAGTCGTCCGGGCTCGCCGTGCGGCTCGGCGCGTACGAGGCCTCGCTGCGCACCGTGCCGCTGGTGCTCACGCACATCAGCCCGCCGCCGGACGGCGACCGGCCGATACCTGAGGAGATCGAGGAGTCGCAGGCCGCGTACCAGGCCGAGTCGGTGCGACTGCTCGCCGACGCGTCCGCCGCCGTCCGGGCCGAGCATCCCGACCTCGTGGTGCGGGAGCATCCGGTCCGGGCGGCCGGCGCGGCCCAGGGGCTCATCGAGGCCAGCGGCACGGCGTCGCTGCTGGTCGTGGGCACCCGGGGCCGGTCCGGATTCGCCGGTCTGCTGCTCGGATCGGTCAGTCAGGCGGCGATCCAGCACGCGCACTGCCCGGTGCTGGTCGCCCACCCGGTCAGCTGACAGCGGTGTCGCCGCCCCTGCCGAGCATCTGGAGGAAGTCGGTGGTGAGGGCGAACGGGTCGGCGGGGCCACTGGCCGGCGGCCGACGCTCGATCTGGTCGGCCAGCTCCCCCGCGGCACGCCGGATCCGGCCGCGCAGCGCGCCGTCCGCGGTGCCGTCGGACCAGTCCTCAGGCGCGGCGAAGACCGCTGTGGGGACCACCACCGCCCGCAGGTAGCTGAACATCGGGCGGACGGCGTGCTCCAGCGCCAGCGAGTGCCGGGCGGTGCCGCCGGTCGCCCCGACCAGCACCGGCCGGTCGACAAGCGACCCCGCGTCGAGCACGTCGAAGAAGGACTTGAACAGCCCGTTGTACGAGGCACTGAAGATCGGGGTGACGGCGATGATCCCGTCCGCCCCGGTCACCGCGTCGATGGCCTCGCGAAGCGCGGTCGGCGGGAACCCGGTGAGCATGTTGTTCACCACGTCGTGGGCGTACTCCCGCAGGTCGACGACGCGCAGATCGACCTCGTGGCCGCGCCGGACCAGCTCGTCACGGGTCGCCCCGGCGAGCTGGTCGGCGAGCAGCCGGGTCGACGAGGGCTGACTCAGCCCCGCCGAGACCACGGCCAGGGTGCGGCGGGTCATCGGGTCGCCCCCTCCGGTGCCTTTCCCGTCACGTCGTCCACCGCGTGCACTGTGCTGTCCTTGCCACCGCCGGCGGCGGCGACCAGCGATGCGTGGGTCGGCGCCTGGGGCACGTGCGCCGGGCGCAGCGCCTCGAACTCCTTGCGCAGCACCGGAACGACCTCCTCGCCGAGCAGGTCGAGCTGCTCCAGCACCGTCTTCAGGGGCAGCCCGGCGTGGTCCATCAGGAACAGCTGGCGCTGGTAGTCACCGACGTACTCGCGGAAGCCCAGCGTGCGGTCGATGACCTGCTGCGGGCTGCCCACGGTCAGCGGGGTCTCCCTGGTGAAGTCCTCCAGCGACGGCCCGTGCCCGTAGACCGGGGCGTTGTCGAAGTACGGCCGGAACTCCCGGACCGCGTCCTGCGAGTTGCGCCGCATGAACACCTGCCCACCGAGGCCGACGATGGCCTGGTCGGCGGTGCCGTGCCCGTAGTGGGCGTACCGCTGGCGGTAGAGCCCGACCATCCGCTGGGTGTGCTCCTTGGGCCAGAAGATGTGGTTGGCGAAGAAGCCGTCACCGTAGTAGGCCGCCTGCTCGGCGATCTCCGGGCTGCGGATCGAGCCGTGCCAGACGAACGGGGGCACCCCGTCGAGCGGGCGCGGCGTCGAGGTGAAGGACTGCAGCGGGGTGCGGAACTTGCCCTTCCAGTCGACCACGTCCTCGCGCCACAGCCGGTGCAGCAGGTCGTAGTTCTCGATGGCGAGGGGGATGCCGGCGCGGATGTCCTTGCCGAACCACGGGTACACCGGGCCCGTGTTGCCCCGGCCCATCATCAGGTCCACCCGACCGTCGGACAGGTGCTGGAGCATCGCGTAGTCCTCGGCGATCTTCACCGGGTCGTTTGTGGTGATCAGCGTGGTCGCCGTGGACAGCAGCAGCCGCTCGGTGCGCGCCGCGATGTGGCCGAGCATGGTGGTCGGCGACGAGGGCACGAACGGCGGGTTGTGGTGCTCGCCCGCGGCGAAGACGTCCAGGCCGACCTCCTCGGCCTTCAACGCGATGGTGACCATCGCCTTGATCCGCTCATGCTCGGTCGGCTCCCGACCGGTGGTCGGGTCGACCGTGACGTCGCCGACGGTGAAGACTCCGAACTGCATGACCAGCTCCTCGCGTGTCTACCGGGTCCGTCGTGGTACCCGGACGCAGCTCACAACTTATTTGACGACGCAACTATTCCGTGGGCGGCCTATCTCCGGGTGGCGCGGGTCACGCAGGGAACGGGACATACCCGGACGTTCGGCTTCAGCCGCCGGCCACCGAGGGCAGCACCCGCACCTCGGCCCCGTCGCCGACCGGGGTGGCCAGCCCGCCCGAGTGCCGGCAGTCCTCGCCGTCGACGTAGACGTTGACGTACCGGCGCAGCTCGCCGCTCTCGTCGCGGAGCCGCCGGGCCAGCCGCGGATGCGCGACGGCCAGCTCGTCGAGGACCGCCCGCAGCGTGCCGGCGGCGGAGACACTGAGCCGGCTGGCACCGCCGGCCTCGCCGCGCAGCGGGCCGGGCAGCAGCACGGTGACCACGTCAGACCGCCGCGGCGCGGACGCAGAGCACGTCGGGCAGGTGCGCGGCCACCAGCGACCAGGAGTCGCCCTCGTCGCGGCTCGCGTAGACCGCGCCCGAGCGGGTGCCGAAGTAGACCCCGCCCGGGCTGGCGTCGTCGGCGCACATCGCGTCGCGCAGCACCGCCGGATAGAACGGGCCCTCGGGCAGACCCACCGACAGCGGCTCCCATCTGGCGCCGGCGTCGGTCGAGCGGAACACCCGGCAGCGACTGTCGACGGGGAAGCGCTCACCGTCGGCCACCAGTGGAAACGTCCACACCGTGTCGGGCCGCGACGGGTGCGACACCATCGGGAAGCCGAAGTCGCTGGGCAGCCCGCCGGCGATCGAGGCCCAGGTGCGCCCGTCGTCGTCGGAGCGGTAGACGCCGTGGTGGTTCTGCGCGTACAGCCGCTCGGGGTTGCCGGAGTCACGAGCCACCTTGTGTACGCACTGGCCGAACTCCGGCCACTCGTCGGGCAGGAAGGAGGCCCGGATCCCGGTGTTGCCCGGCGACCAGCTCGCCCCCGCGTCCTGCGAGCGGTAGACGCCGCCGGTGGACATCGCGACAAGCAGCCGAGCCGGGTCACGCGGGTGCGGCAGCACCGTGTGCACGGCCTGGCCACCGAACCCGGCCCCCCACTCCGGCCGGTGCGGATGGTCCCAGAGGGAGCGGACGAGCTCGAAGCTGCGACCGCCGTCGGTGGAACGGAACAGGGCCGACGGCTCGGTGCCGGCCCAGACCACGTCCGGCTCGTCGGGGCCGGCCGGCGTCAACTGCCAGACCCGGCCGAGGGAGACGCCCGTGTCGGCCGGGAACGCGACGGGCGCGTGGTCGGGCTCGTCCCAAGAACCGCCGAGATCGTCGCTGGTGGCGACGCTGGGCCCGAAGTGCGAGCTGGTCATCCCGGCGAGCAGGCGCGGCGTGGCGCGACGGGTGTCGACAGCCACCGCGTACACCCCGGTCATCGGAAAGTGCGGGCCGCTGATCTCCCAGCTGCGCCGGTCGTCGGCGCTGGTGGCGAGGAACAGACCCTTGGCGGTGCCGATCGCGAGCAGTGTTGCCATGACGTCCTCCGAACCGTCCGTGAGCAGGTCCGGGTGATTATGGCCACATCCCCCGACACTTCGGGGAACACCACATCCGGGTGTCAGCGCCGGGTGCGGGGCACATGCCGCCGGTAGGCGCTGACCGTCGGGTCACCGTCCAGCCAGAACCGCCACGGCAGGTCGTGCGCGCCCGTCACACCGACCCGCGGGCCGGCGACCACCGCCTCCGGCGGCACCTGCCGTGCCGGTGGCCGCAACCGGACCGGCCCGCCGCCCAGCAGATACCCGCCGTACGCCGATCGGTCGATGCCCAGCGTCGCGCAGAGCCGGGCCGGTCCCCGGGCCAGGTCCACGTCCCGCCGGATGGCCGGCCGACGCTCCCGTGCCGTGGCCAGCCCGTCGACCACCTCGCCGGCGCGCAGCAGCACGGCGGAGGCCTCCCCCTCGACACCGGTCACCACGTTCATGCACCAGTGCATCCCGTAGGTGAAGTAGACGTAGGCGTGCCCGGCGGGACCGAACATCACCGCGTTGCGCGGGGTGCGGCCCCGGTGGGCGTGCGAGGCAGGGTCACCGGCCGTGCCGGCGTACGCCTCGACCTCGGTGATCCGGACGGTGACACCGCCGGCGTGCAGCAGGCAGCCCAGCAGCCCGCGCGCCGCCGGCAGCAGAGGGCCGGCGAGCAGATCCGCCAGCGCCGCCAGGTCGGCGTCGGTGGCGTGGTCACCGGGCGAGAGGTCCATGGCACGACGGTACCCATCCCGCCGCCCCGGAAGCCCGGCCGACCTCCTCGGTCGAACCGGACAAGGCTTCTGTCACACATCAGTCATCCGGGCCTGCGATGGAACCCGGGCGGGGGTCCAGGGGTGTGTGAGGCGTGTCGTCGCAGGGGGCGACGACCGCACCGAGAGGAAGTCACCATGACGGCACGGAGCATCCGGCGATCACTGCTCGCCACCGGTCTCGTCGCGGCTGCCGCGACCCTGGCCTTCACCCCGTCCGCCAGCGCGAGCGTCCCGCTGCGGGCCGCGGCGCAGGCCGACGGGGCACTTACCGCGATCGCGCTCGGCACCACCGGCAAGCTCGACGCGAACGGCGCGGCGGTGTTCGTTCCGGTCACCCTGACCTGCTCGAAGGCCACCGAGTTCGACCTCACGATCAAGGTCGCGCAGGCGGTCGGCGAGACGATGCGCGCGGGCACCACCGTTCGCCGGGTCACCTGCGCGGCGGCCACCCAGGAGGTACGGATCGCGGTGATCCCGGTCGAGCGCCCGTTCGCACGGGGCGTCGCGTTCGGCGTGGTGAGCGCCAGCTCCTGCGACCCGGGCCCGGCCTGCACGACCTTCATCGACGAGCACCGGTTCGACCTGGCGCGTTGACATGACGCCTGGCGGCGCGGCACGTCGCGCCGCCAGGCTTCAACATTCTGTTGACAACTGTGCGTTCATGGTGTGTGCTCGGGACATGACGACCGAGGACCTGTTCACCGCGCCCGATCCGGCCCGGGCCCGCGCCCACCGCACCCATGAGGCGCTGCAACGGATCAGCGACCGACACGCCGGCTCGGTAGCCCGGCGGGGGCGCTGGGCCCACCCCTACGTGCTCGACCCGTGGGAGGCCGTCGCCCTGGTCACCGCCCTCGCCGCCGGCGGCGCCGAGCCGGAACCCACCGAGGAACCGGTCGACGCGGCCGACCTGACCGCCGCGCTGACCCTCCTGCCGTACGTCCGCGCCGAGTTGGACGCCCTGGAGGCGGGGCTGTTGACGCTGGCCCGCGATCGAGGGCTGACCTGGCAGGCCATCGCGTACGGGCTGGGCCTGGGCAGCGCGCAGGCGGCCCGCCAGCGCTACGAGCGGGTGGCCGCACGCTCGTCCGAGCAGGCGGGCTGACCGGGACGCCCCGGGCCAGCCGGCACGCCGCGTGCCTGTGGACGCCCGGACGGGCAGACTGTGCGCACGACGAGGAGGGCCGATGGATCGCGCGGAGATGCTGGCGTACTGCCTGGCCAAACCGGGAGCATGGCTGGACCGGCCATGGGAGAACGACGAGGTGGTGAAGGTCGGCGGGCGGATCTTCGCGTTCCTCGGCAACGGCGACGGGAAGCCCACGGTCGGCATCAAGTGCGGCGCGACCCGCGAGATCGCCGACGAGTGGCTGCACCGTCACCCCGGCGACGCCCGCCCGATGGCCTACATCGGCCGGTCGGGATGGAACACGCTGAGCCTCGACGGTGGCATCGACGCCGACGAGCTGACCGAGGCGGTCGACGCGTCGTACGACATGGTGGTGGCCAAGCTCCCCAAGCGGGAGCGTCCGACGGCCTGAACCGACCGTGGCGCCGGCGACACGCGCCGGCGCCACGGCGAGATCAGCGGGGTACGACCCGCTCGGTGGCCCACTCCCGCCAGCCGACCAGGCGGTCCGCGGCGGCGGCGAGCTGGTCGGCGACCGGGCCGGGGCCGGTCGAGCCGGGCGTCGTCCGGGCCGCGAGGGCCGAACGCACCGACAGCACGTCCCGCACCGACGGGTCGAGGTGCTCACTGACCGCGGCCAGATCCTCGTCGGAGACGTCCTCCAGCTCACACTCCCGGGCCGCGCACAACGCCACCAGCCGGCCGGTGATCTCGTGCGCGTCGCGGAACGGCACGTTGCGCCGGACCAGCCAGTCGGCGACCTCGGTGGCGAGGGAGAAGCCCACAGGCGCGGCGGCGACGAGGCGGTCCACCCGGACCGTCATCGTGGAGATCATGCCCGCGAGGGCCGGCAGCAGCAGTTCCAGGGTGTCGACCGCGTCGAAGGCGGGCTCCTTGTCCTCCTGCATGTCCCGGTCGTACGTCATCGGCAGACCCTTGAGCATGGTCAGCACCGTCATCAGGCCGCCGACGAGCCGGCCGGACTTGCCCCTGGCCAGCTCGGCGATGTCCGCGTTCTTCTTCTGCGGCATGATCGACGAGCCGGTGGCGAACGCGTCGTCCAGCTCCACCCAACCGAACTCGTGCGAGGTCCAGAGCACCACCTCCTCGCCGAGGCGGGACAGGTGCACGCCGATCAGGGCTGTGGTGAAGAGGAACTCGGCGACGAAGTCCCGGTCCGCCACCGCGTCCATCGAGTTGGCGAACGACGTGCGGAAACCCAGCTCCTTGGCCACTGCCACCGGGTCCAGGGGAAGACCGGAACCGGCAAGCGCACCCGCGCCGAGCGGGCTGATCGCCGCCCGGTGGTCCCAGTCGCGCAGCCGTTCCAGGTCCCGCAGCAACGGCTGCACGTGGGCCAGCAGCCAGTGCCCGAACGTGACCGGCTGGGCATGCTGCAGGTGCGTCATGCCGGGCGCGGCGGTGTCGACGTGCCGCTCGGCCTGCTCGACCAGCGCCTCGGCCAGCTCGACCAGACGGCTGGCCACGCCCCGGGCGTGATCACGCAGGTAGAGCCGCAGGTCCGTGGCGACCTGGTCGTTGCGGGACCGGCCGGCGCGCAGCTTGCCGCCGAGGCTGCCGAGGCGCTCCAGCAGCCCCCGCTCCAGCGCGGTGTGCACATCCTCGTCGTCGATGGTGGGGCGGAAGGCCCCGGACGCGCAGGCGGCCTCCAGGTCGTCCAGGGCCGCCAGGATCCGGCCCAGTTCCTCGGGGTCGAGCAGGCCGGCGCCGGCGAGGACCCGGGCGTGCGCCCGGGAACCGGCGATGTCGTACGGGGCCAGGCGCCAGTCGAACTGCACGCTCACCGACAGTCGGGCGAGCGCCTCGGCGGGGCCGCCGGCGAACCGGCCACCCCACAGGCTCGTCCGGTTCGTGCCGGCGCTGTTCTCGGTGAGGCTCTTGTCGTCCACGCCGCCCATTGTTGTCCCCATGCTCGTCAGCCACCCAGCCGGGCGTCGCGTGCGGCGGCCATCCGACTCGGCAGCCCCCACAGTTGCACGAAGCCCTTCGCCAGGGACTGGTCGAAGGTGTCGCCGGTGTCGTAGGTGGCCATGCCGAAGTCGTACAGGCTCGCCTCGGAGCGCCGGCCGGTGACCGTGGCGCGTCCGCCGTGCAGGACCATCCGTACCTCACCGCTGACGTGCCGCTGCGCGTCGTCGATGAACGCGTCGAGCGAGTCCTTCAGCGGCGAGAACCACAGGCCGTCGTACACCAGCTCGCCCCAGCGCTGGTCCACGCTCTTCTTGAACCGGGCCAGGTCCCGCTCCACCGTCACCGCCTCCAGCTCCTGATGGGCGGTGATCAGCGCGATCGCGCCGGGCGCCTCGTACACCTCGCGGCTCTTGATGCCGACGAGGCGGTCCTCCACCATGTCGAGCCGGCCGACGCCCTGCGCGCCGGCGCGCCTGTTCAGCTCCAGGATCGCCTGGTACGGGGTGACCGTCTCACCGTCGATCGCCACCGGCACGCCACCGTCGAAGGTGATCACGATCTCGTCGGCGTCGCGGGGCTCGGACGGGTCGGCCGTGTACGAGTAGAGGTCCTCGACGGGGGCGTTCCAGATGTCCTCCAGGAAGCCCGTCTCCACCGCGCGACCCCACAGGTTCTGGTCGATCGAGTACGGGGACTTCGCCGACACGTCGATCGGGAGGCCCTTCTCCTCGGCGAAGGCGATCGCCTTGTCCCGCGTCCAGGCGAAGTCCCGGGCCGGCGCGATGATCCTCAGGTCGGGGGCGAGGGCGTTCAGGCCCACCTCGAACCGGACCTGGTCGTTGCCCTTGCCGGTGCAGCCGTGCGACACGATCGTGCCGCCGTGCTTGCGCGCCGCCGCCACCAGGTGCTTGACGAT
The DNA here is from genome assembly GCF_055587305.1 of Micromonospora sp. NPDC047521. Classification (NCBI taxonomy): domain Bacteria; kingdom Bacillati; phylum Actinomycetota; class Actinomycetes; order Micromonosporales; family Micromonosporaceae; genus Micromonospora; species Micromonospora sp. NPDC047521. The sequence continues at coordinate 17,801 of NZ_JBVJGN010000004.1, forward strand.
CAGCGGCCGGGACAGCGCCGAGACGAGGGGGTAGCGGTCCATGTAGAGGGCGTTGGCCCGGATCGCCGGCAGGCAGTAGTCGGCAGCGAACTCGTCGCGCGCGTCGATGACCTCGGACTCGGCGGCGCCGCAGTCCAGGGCGCGCTGGCGGATGGCGTCGAGGTCCTCGCCGCCCTGGCCGACGTCGACGGCCACCGCGATCACCTCGGCGCCCGTCTGCTCGGCCAGGTAGGGAATGGCGACGGAGGTGTCCAACCCTCCGGAGTACGCCAGGACGACCCGGTCGGTCATGGTGTGGTGTTCCCTTCGACTGTGTCTTCCCGGCGGGCCCAGCCGGCGAGCTTGTCGCCGAGCGCGGCCCCGCCGACGGACTCGCGGGCCACCACGAGAATGGTGTCGTCGCCGGCGATGGTGCCGACGACCTCAGGCAGTCCCGCTCGGTCCAACGCGCTGGCCAGGTACTGGGCTGCGCCCGGCGGGGTCCGCAGCACCGCGATGTTGCCGCTGGAGTCGACGCCGTTGAGCAGTTCGCGCAACAGCCGCACCAGCCGGGCCGGTGCGGCCTCGGCGTCGCGCAGGGGCCGGTGGCCGTCCTCGGGGATCAGGTAGACGGCCGGGCCGTCGCCACCGCGCACCTTGACCGCGCCCAGCTCCTCCAGGTCCCGCGAGAGGGTGGCCTGGGTGACACCGACGCCGTCGGCGGCGAGCAGGTCGGCCAGCTCGGTCTGCGAACGCACGGCCCGGTCCCGGATCAGCTCCACGATCCGGGCGTGCCGCGCGGCGCGGGTCAACGGGGCGGTCATCGCGTCGTCCCGGTGGCGGCGAGCAGGAACGTCAGCAGCGCCTTCTGGGCGTGCAGCCGGTTCTCCGCCTGGTCGAAGACCGCGCTCTGCGGCCCGTCGAGCACCTCGTCGGTGATCTCCTCGCCCCGGTGCGCGGGCAGGCAGTGCAGCACTATCGCGTCCGGCGCGGCCTGGCCGAGCAGCTCCTTGTTGACCTGGTACGGCAGGAACGGGGTGACCCGGTCCAGACCGTCGGCCTCCTGCCCCATCGACGTCCACGTGTCGGTGGCCAGCACGTCGGCGTCGCGGACCGCCTGGGCCGGGTCGGTGAGGACCCGTACCGACCCGCCGGTGCCGGCGGCGATCCGGGCCGCGGCGTCGACCACCGCCTCGTCCGGCGCGAACCCGTCCGGCCCGGCGACGCGGACGTGCATCCCGGCCGTCGCCCCGGCCAGCAGGTACGACTGCGCCATGTTGTTCGCGCCGTCGCCCACGTAGGTGAGGGTGCGCCCGGCCGTGCCGCCGCACCGCTCCCGGATGGTGAGCAGGTCGGCGAGCAGTTGGCAGGGGTGGAAACCATCGGTGAGCGCGTTGACCACAGGCACGCTGGCGCCCTGCGCCACCTCGGCGATCCGGTCGTCGCCGTGGGTGCGCAGCACGATCGCCGCCACATAACGGGACAGCACCCGTCCGGCGTCCGCGAGGGTCTCGCCCCGGCCGAAGTGGGTGACCTGGGTGTCCACGACCAGCGGGTGACCGCCCAGCTCGGCGATGCCGGCGTCGAACGAGATCCGGGTCCGCAGGCTCTGCTTGTCGAACAGCACCGCCACCGAGCGGGGGCCGGCCAGCGGCTGGTGACCGAACCTGTCGGCCTTCATTCGCGCCGCCAGGTCGAGCACCGTCGACTGCTCGTCGGGCGAGAGGTCGTCGTCGCGCAGGAAGTGCCGGATCATGCGATCGTCCCCGTCGTGGTGGGCTGGGTGGAGGGTTCGGGTGCCGTGCCGGAGGCCGCCGGGGCCGGGTGGCCGCTCGTGCCGGCGGCGGCCGGTGCCGTCACGTCGAGCGCCGCGGGGAGCGCGGCGAGGAAGGCGTCCGCCTGGTCGACGGTGAGGATCAACGGCGGGGCGAGCCGGAGCACACCCGGCTGCACCGGGTTGACCAGGAAACCGGCCTCGCGCAGCGCCTCGGCCAGGACCGTCGCCACCGGCGCGGTGAGCGTCACGCCGAGCAGCAGCCCGGCGCCGCGTACGCCGTCGATCAGCGGATGGCCCAGCGCCTCGATGCCCCGGCGCAGCCGCTCGCCGACGCGCTTGACGTGGTCGAGCAGCCCCTCGTTGGCGATGGTCGCCACCACGGCGAGCGCCGCCGCGCAGCTGACCGGGTTGCCGCCGAAGGTGGTGCCGTGCGAGCCCGGGGTGAGCAGGTCCGCGGCCCGGCCGAAGGCGAGCGTGGCGCCGATGGGCAACCCACCGCCCAGGCCCTTGGCCAGCGTGACCACGTCCGGCTCCACGCCCTCGGCCTGGTGCGCGAACCAGTGCCCGGTCCGGCCGATGCCGGTCTGCACCTCGTCGAGCACCAGCAGCGCGCCGTGCCGGGCGGTGATCTCCCGTGCCGCCGCGAGGTAACCCGCCGGCGGGACGACCACACCGTTCTCGCCCTGGATCGGCTCCAGGATCACCATGGCGGTCGCGTCGGTGACCGCCGCCTGCAGCGCGGCGACGTCGCCGTACCCGACATGGGTCACCTCGCCGGGCAGCGGCCGGAACGGGTCGGCCTTGGCCGGCTGGCCGGTCAGCGCGAGGGCGCCCATGGTGCGGCCGTGGAACCCGCCAACTGTGGCGACCACGTGGCTGCGCCCGGTACGCCGGGAGAGCTTGAACGCCGCCTCGTTCGCCTCCGCGCCGGAGTTGGCGAAGAAGACGCGGCCGGGCCGGCCGGCGAGGGCCAGCAGCAGCTCGGCCAGGGCGACCGGAGGTTCGGCGATGTAGAGGTTGGAGACATGCCCGAGGGTGGCGACCTGCTTCGACACCGCGGCCACCACTGCCGGGTGGGCGTGGCCCAGCGAGTTCACCGCGATGCCGCCCACGAGATCCAGGTATTCCCGGCCGGCGTCGTCGACCACCACCGCGCCGGAACCGGACACCAGGGCCAGCGGCGGCGTACCGTAGTTGTCCATCATGGACTGACCCCACCGTTGCGCCAGGGCGCTCATGATCCGATCACCATCGTTCCGAACCCTTCCGAGGTGAACACCTCAAGCAACGTGGAGTGCGCCACCCGACCATCGACGACGTGCGCGGCGGGCACTCCCCCGCGCACCGCCCGCAGGCAGGCCTCCATCTTGGGAACCATCCCCGACTCGAGGCTGGGCAGCAGCTTCGCCAGGTCGTCCGTGGTGATCTCGGAGACCAGGCTTGTGGTGTCCGGCCAGTCGGCGTACAGACCGGCCACGTCGGTGAGCACCACGAGTTTGCGCGCCCGCAACGCGATCGCCAGAGCGGCGGCGGCCGTGTCCGCGTTGAGGTTGTGCAGCACCCCGTCGACGTCCGGCGCGACAGTCGAGATCACCGGGATCCGACCGGCGTCGATCAGGTCGGTCACCGCCGACACGTCCACCGACTCGACGTCGCCGACCTGGCCGACGTCCACTGGTTGCCCGTCCACGTACGCCGGGCGGCGCACCGCGGTGAACAGCCGGGCGTCCTCGCCGGAGAGGCCGACGGCGAACGGACCGTGCGAGTTGATCAGCCCGACCAGCTCCCGGCCGACCTGCCCGACCAGCACCATCCGGACCACGTCCATCGCCTCGGCGGTGGTCACCCGCAGGCCGCCACGGAACTCGCTGGCGATCCCGAGCCGGCCCAGCATCGCCGAGATCTGCGGGCCGCCGCCGTGCACCACGACCGGCTTCAGGCCCGCGTAGCGCAGGAAGACCATGTCGGCGGCGAACGCCCGCTGCAACTCCGGGTCCGTCATGGCGTTGCCGCCGTACTTCACCACCACTGTGGACCCGGAGAAACGCGCCAGCCAGGGCAGCGCCTCGATGAGCGTCTCCGCCTTGGCCTGGGCCCGGGTGAGGTCACCGCTGAGGCTCACCGTGCCAGCCTTCCGTTCGCGACTGCGGGACTCCGCTGCGCTGCGTTCCTCGCGCTCACGTTGAGTACGCCGAGTTCTCGTGCACGTACGCGTGGGACAGGTCGTTGGTCCAGATCGTCGCGGCGGACGTGCCGGCGTGCAGGTCGATGCGGATGGTCACGTCCCGCCCGGTGAGGTCGGCCTTCGACCGGTCCTCGGCGGCGGCACCGCCCCGGCACAGCCACACGCCGTTGACCGCCACGTCCACCTCGTCCGGCTCGAAGGCGGCGGCCGTGGTGCCGACCGAGGCGAGGATCCGACCCCAGTTCGGATCATTGCCGAACAGCGCGGTCTTGACCAGGTTGCTGCGGGCCACCGACCGACCCACCTCGACCGCGTCGTCCTCGCTCGCCGCGCCCACCACGTCGATGGCGACCTGCTTCGTGGCGCCCTCCGCGTCGGCGATGAGCTGCTGGGCCAGGTCGTGACAGGCCGCGGTGACCGCGGCGGCCAGCTCGGCAGCCGTCGGCTCGATGCCGCTCGCGCCACTGGACAGCAGCAGCACCGTGTCGTTCGTGGACATGCAGCCGTCCGAGTCGACCCGGTCGAAGGTGATCCGGGTGGCGGCGCGCAGCGCCTCGTCCAGCACGTCCGGCCCGGCCACCGCGTCGGTGGTCAGCACACAGAGCATGGTGGCCATCCCCGGCGCGAGCATCCCGGCGCCCTTGGCCATCCCGCCGACCGTCCAGCCGCTACCCCTGGCCACAGTGGTCTTCGGTCGGGTGTCGGTGGTCATGATGGCCTCGGCGGCGGCCTGACCGCCGTCCCGGGACAGCCCCCGGATAGCCGAGCGGACCCCCGGCAGCAACTTCGGCATCGGAAGCCGCTCACCGATCAGGCCGGTGGAGCAGACCGCCACCTCACCGGCGCCGAGGATCAGCCGCGGGCTGACCGAGGTCAGCGCCGCGGCGGTGTGCTCGGCGGTGGCGTGCGTGTCCTGGAAGCCGCCCGGGCCGGTGCAGGCGTTGGCACCGCCGGAGTTGAGCACCACCGCGCGGACGACGCCACCCTGGACGACCTGCTGGCTCCAGAGCACCGGCGCGGCCTTGACCCGGTTCGTGGTGAAGACACCTGCGACACCGGCGTCCGGGCCGTCGTTGACCACCAGCGCGACGTCCGCGCCACCGCTTGCCTTCAACCCGGCGGCCACCCCGGCCGCCCGGAACCCCCGAGGGGTGGTGACGCTCATGGTGCGACTCCCCAGATCGACAGGCCCGTCGCCTCCGGCAGGCCGAGCATGAGGTTGGCGTTCTGCACGGCCTGGCCGGCCGCGCCCTTGCCCAGGTTGTCCAGCGCGCTCAGCACGATCAGCCGACCCGAGTCGACGTCGACTGTCGCCTGGAGGTGACACGAGTTGGAACCCAGCGTGGCGGCCGTGTGCGGCCAGCGCCCCTCCGGCAACACGTGCACGAACGGCGCGTCGGCGTACGCCCGCGCCAGCACCTCCTGCGGGTCGACGCCGCGTGCCGGCACCGCGGTCACCGTGGCGAGGATGCCGCGCGGCATCGGCGCCAGGACCGGCGTGAACGACAGCCCGGTCGCGCCGGAAGCCTGCTTGATCTCCGGTACGTGCTGGTGGGTACCGACCCGGTACGGCGACAGGTCGCCCATCACCTCGCTGGCCAGCAGGTGCGGCTTGGTGGCCCGTCCGGCGCCGGAGGTGCCGGAGGCGGCGACCACCACCACGTCGGCGGGGCTGGCCGCGCCGTCCGCGATGAGCGGGGCGAGCGCCAGCGTGATCGCCGCCGCGTAGCAGCCCGTGTTCGCCACCCGGGTGGAGCCGGCGATCAACTCCCGCTGGCCGGGCAGCTCGGGCAGGCCGTAGGTCCACTGCCCGGCGTGCGTGCCCCCGTAGTACTGAGCCCAGGCGTACGGATCGGCGAGCCGGTGGTCCGCGCCCAGATCGACGACGCGCACCTCGGAGGGCAGGCGGGCCGCGAGGGCCGCGGACTCGCCGTGCGGCAGGGCCAGGAAGACCAGATCGGCGTCGGCCAGGGTCGCCGGGTCGGTCTCGGCGAGCACCAGGTCGAGCCCGGTGAGCTGCGGGTGCACCACATCGACGCGGTGCCCGGCCTGGCTGTGTGCGGTGGCAGCGACCAGGTCGAACTCCGGGTGCCCGGCGATCAGGCGCAGCAGCTCACCCCCGGCGTAACCGCTCGCACCGGCGACCGCGACTCGGATCCCCATACCCACCTCCGCATGACTATGCAAAGGAGGTTAACAGCGGAGACAGGCAAGATGCAACTTAATACAGACCACTGCATGGAGATGTAATCCGAGGTCGCTCCGCCCGTCCCGCCCCGCGATCTTGCGTTTCCGGTTGCTCCAAAAAGCCCCCGAAAGGTGCGTATTGGCAACACAAAACGCAAGATCGCGGGGAGGAGCGGGGCGGGGCGCTCAGGCGCCGCGCAGGGTCGCTCCGACGCGCTCGGCCGCTACCGCCACCGCCGCGTCCCGGGCCGCTACGGCCTCCTCGACGGTCAGCGTCCGGTCCGGCGCCCGGAAGGTCAGCTTGTACGCCAGTGACCGGCGGCCCTCGCCGAGCTGCGCGCCCGAGTACACGTCGAACAGCCGCACGTCCTCCAGCAGCTCGCCGGCGCCCGCCTCCAGCGCCCGGCGGACCTGCTCGGCAGGCACCGAGTCGTCCACCACCAGCGCGACGTCGATCAGGGCCGGCGGGAAGCCGGAGACCGTCGGCGCGGGCGTCACCGGGGTCGGCGGCAGCGCGTCGAGATCCAGCTCCATGGCGCAGGTACGGCGGGGCAGCTCCAGCGCCGCCACCACGGCCGGGTGCAGCTCACCGGCGTGCCCGACGACCGCGTCGTCGACCCGCAGCTCGGCGCAGCGGCCGGGGTGCCACGGCGCGTACTCGGCCGCGCGCACCTCGACCCGCTCGTCCGGGATCCCGGAGGCGGCCAGCACGTCACGGGCCGCCTCGATGGCGTCCGCCCAGCCGGCCGGTCGACCGGCGCCCCACCAGCCGGCCGGGTCGATGTCCCCGGCGAGGACCACCGCTACGTGCACCGGCTGCGCCGGCACCACCGCGTCGGCCGCGGCGAACTCCTCGTCGGTGGGCCGCCGGTCCACGCCCATCGCGGGCGGGCTGCCGGCGCCGAGGCGCGGGTGGAAGACCGCGCCGATCTCGTAGAGGGCCAGGTCGCGGTGACCCCGCCCGAGGTTGCGCTTGAGGATGCCGAGCAGCGGGCCGAGCAGCGTGGTGCGCAGCAGCGGCTCCTCCTCGGACAGCGGATTGGCCAGGCGCACCGCGGGCCGGCGGCTGTCGTCGGCCGGCAGGCCGAGCTGGTCGGCGAGTTCCGGCGACACGAACGGGTGCGCGAGGACCTCCACGTACCCCCGCTCGGCAAGCGACCCGGCGACCGCCCGGCGGCGACGCTGCCGGGGGGTCAGGCCGCGACCGGGGGGTGCGGTCGGCAGCACCGACGGCACCTTGTCGTACCCGTCGAGGCGCACGACCTCCTCGACCAGGTCGGCCGGGTCGGTCAGGTCGGGTCGCCAGGTCGGCGGGGTGACGCTGAGCGCCGTCCCCGCGCCGCTTGCCACGCCGACGGCGCCCGGGTCCTCGGACAACCGGTCCGTGCCCTGCGCGACGGTGCAGCCGACCCGTTCCAGCAGGGCGACGACCCGCGCCGGCGGGTACTCGACGCCGACCCGCCGGGTGGGCAGGTCCGCCGGCAGGGTGATCGGGGTACGCGGACGGACGTGGTCGATGTCCAGGATCTCGGCGCTCGGGGTGCCGCCACCGTGCTCGGTGAGCAGCCCGACGGCCCGCTCCAGCGCGACAAGCGGCACGGCCGGGTCGACACCCCGCTCCCAGCGCTTCGCGGCCTCGCTGAACAGCTTGTGCCGGCGGGCGGTCCGGCCGACCATCGCCGGGTCCCAGTGCGCCGCCTCGAAGAGCACGTTGGTGGTGCCGTCGACGACCTCGCTCGTCTCGCCGCCCATCACCGCGGCGAGGGAGATCGGCCCGGTGTCGTCGCAGATGACCATGTCGTCGGCGGTGAGCACCCGGTTGACGCCGTCCAGGGTGGTCAGCTTCTCCCCCGCCTCGGCGCGGCGGACCACAAGCGGCCCGACGATCCGGTCGGCGTCGAACGCGTGCATGGGCTGACCCAGCTCCAGCATCACGTAGTTGGTGATGTCGACCGGCAGCGAGATGCTGCGGATGCCGGCGGTGACGAGCCGTTTGGCCATCCAGGACGGTGTGGGCGCGTTCGGGTCGACGCCGCGGACCAGGCGGGCGGCGTATCTGTCGCAGCCGACCGTGTCGCGGACCTCCACCGGGTACGCCGGCGTCGGCGTGCCACCCGGGGCGGGTGCCAGGGCCGGGTCGCGCAACGGCACGTCGAACGCGTGCGACAGCTCCCGGGCCAGGCCGCGCAGGCTCAGCGCGTACCCCCGGTCCGGGGTGATCTCCAGCTCGAGCACGACGTCGTCGAGGCCCACGACCGGACGGGCGTCGTCGCCCGGCTTGGCGGTGGTGTCCGGCGGCAGCACGATGATGCCGGAGTGGTCGTCGCCCAGGCCCAGCTCCTTCGCCGAGCAGATCATGCCCGCCGAGTTGTGCCCGTACGTCTTGCGGGCGCCGATGGCGAACCCGCCGGGCAGCACACCGCCGGGCAGGATCACCACCACGCGGTCACCGACGGCGAAGTTGCGCGCCCCACAGACGATCTCCTGGGGCTCGCCTGTGCCGTTGGCGGCGCCCACGTCCACCCGGCAGAACCGGATCGGCTTCTTGAAGCCGGTCAGCTCCTCGATCTCGCGCACCTCGCCGACGACGAGCTGACCGGTGACCGACGCGGCCAGGTCCACCACGGACTCGACCTCGATGCCGAGGTCGACAAGGGCCTGCTCCAGATCACCGGTGGGCAGGTCGGCGGGGAGGTCGACGTACTCCCGCAGCCAACTGACAGAAACTCGCATGACTTCAGACCACCGTTCCCGTGTCTCGTACCCGCATCGCCTACGCCCCGGTCCCGAGCGCCCGGCTGAACCGCACGTCGCCCTCGAAGAGATGGCGGATGTCGCTGACCCCGTGCCGGACCATCAGGGTCCGGTCGATGCCCATGCCGAAGGCGAATCCGGAGTAGACCTCCGGGTCGACGCCGCAGGCACGCAGCACGCGCGGGTTGACCATGCCGCAGCCACCCCACTCGACCCACTGCGGGCCGTCGCGGTGCTCCGGGAACCACACGTCGAACTCCGCCGACGGCTCGGTGAACGGGAAGTAGTGCGGCCGCCACCGGGTCTTCGCCTCCGGGCCGAACATCGCCCGGGCGAAGTGGTCGAGCGTGCCCCGCAGGTGCGCCATCGTGATGCCCTTGTCCACGACGAGGCCCTCGGCCTGGTGGAACACCGGGCTGTGCGTGGCGTCGATCTCGTCGGTGCGGTAGACGCGGCCGGGCACGATCACGTAGATCGGCGGCTTGCGGCTGAGCATGGTGCGGGTCTGCACCGTCGACGTGTGCGTTCGTAGAACAAGGCCCGAGCCCGCAGAGCCATCAGGGGATGCGATGTGGAACGTGTCCATCAACCCGCGCGCCGGGTGGTCGGCGGGGATGTTCAACGCGTCGAAGTTGACCCACTCCAGGTCGACCTCGGGCCCCTCGGCCACCTCGTAGCCCATCCCGACGAACAGGTCGCTTATCGACTCCATCAGGACGCTCAGCGGGTGCCGGGCGCCACGCGGACGCCTGTCGTACGGCAGGGTGACGTCCACCCGCTCCTCGACGAGCACCCGCTCGGCCTGCTCGCGCTCCACCACCTCGGCGCGCTCGGCGTACGCGGACTCGATCGCCCGGCGGGCCTCGTTGACCCGCTTACCGGCGTCGGACTTCGCGGCAGGCGGCAACGCGCCGATCTCCCGGCGCGCGAGGGAGACAGGTGACCGGTCACCCAGGTGCACCGGGCGCAGCGCGGTAAGCGCGTCCGGGTCGGCGGCGGCCTCGAACGCCTTCGTGGCGTCCGCGACGGCTTCGGCCAGGGCGGCGGGGTCGAGCAGGGCAACCTGCTTCGGGTCGTACGGATCGTTGCGGTAGCTCATGGCGTACGGGCACTCCCTCACGGCGGCGCCAGCCCTCACCGGGGCGGCTAGGCGAGTCTACGGACGCGCGGCTGTGCCGCAGCCCGCCGGTAGGAGTTGCGCAGGGAGCAGGTCAGGCCCGCCGCCCGCCGACACCGGCGGGCTGGCTAAACGAACGCCGTGGCGCGTTCATGGACGGACGCTCTCCCCTGCTGTCAGTCGCGCCGGGTGTGGACACCATCAGCGCTGTGCTCTCGCTGAAGCGTACAGGCAGACGGCGGCTGCGGCAGCCAGGTTGAGGCTCTCGGCGCGCCCGTACAGCGGCACCCGCACGCGGGCGTCAGCGGCGGCTGTCAACGCCTCGGGCAGGCCGTGCGCCTCCGAGCCGAACAGCCAGGCGGTGGGCCCGACGAGCCGTCCGTAGTCGGTCAGGTCGTCCAGGTCGCTGTCGCCGTACCCCGTGGTCGCGAAGATCGACAGCCCGGCGGCGCGCAGCGCGTCGACCACCTCGACCGGGTCGGGCGCGCGGACCACGTCGACGTGGAAGAGGCTGCCGGCGGACGCCCGCACACACTTGCCGTTGTACGGGTCGACGGCGTCGCCGGCGAAGACCACCGCCCCCGCACCGGCCGCGTCGGCGGTGCGCAGCACCGTGCCGGCGTTGCCCGGGTCGCGGATCTCCGCGAGCACCGCCACCAGCCGGGGAGCACCGGCGAGGGCCTGCTCCAACGACACGTCGAGGTGCCGGCAGACCGCGACCAGCCCCTGCGGGGCGACGGTCTCGGCCAGCGCGGCGAGGGCGTCGTCGGTCACCTCGGAGACGGGCACGTCGGCGCGGGCCGCCGTGGCGGCCAGCTCCGGGTGCCGGTCCAGCGCGGTGGGCGTACCGAAAAGCTCGGTGACCACCCCCGGCCGCGCCAGGGCCTCGCGGACCGCCTGCGGGCCTTCGGCCAGGAACCGGCCGGTGGCGTCGCGGTCCCGGCGGCGTTGCAGGCGACGGGCGGCGACAACCCTCGGGGTACGCGGGGTGAAGGCCATGGTGTGCGCTCCTCCGGCACGATCGAGGCGCCCCCCGGACGGTGGTGCCGACACGGGAGACGCCTCGCTCTGGTGCGTGGGGATCAGGCGGCCTGAGCCGCCGCGCCGCCGGTGCCCTCGGCCGTGACCGCGGCCCGGGCCAGCTCGACGATCGCCGCGAACGAGGCGGCGTCGTTGACAGCCATGTCGGCCAGGATCTTGCGGTCGACCTCGATGCCGGCCAGACGCAGGCCCTGGATCAGGCGGTTGTAGGTCATCCCGTTCGCACGGGCGCCCGCGTTGATCCGCTGGATCCACAGCTGCCGGAAGTCGCCCTTGCGGTCGCGACGGTCCCGGTAGGCGTACTGCATCGAGTGCAGCACCTGCTCCTTGGCCTTGCGATACAGCCGGGAGCGCTGACCGCGGTAACCGCTCGCGGTCTCCAGCAGGGTACGACGCTTCTTCTGGGCGTTCACAGCCCGCTTGACGCGTGCCATCTCAACTCCTTCTTACGTAAAGGTGGCGCGCGTCAGCGGCCGAGCAGCTTCTTGATGCGCTTGACGTCGGCCTTGGCCAGCACGACCGTGCCGGTCAGCCGGCGGGTCTGGGTGGAGGGCTTCTTCTCCAGGTTGTGGCGCAGGCCAGCCTGCTGGGCAACGATCTTGCCCTTGCCGGTGACCCGGACCCGCTTACCCATACCCGTGTGGCTCTTCATCTTCGGCATGTGGAACGTCTCTCCCCTGTTACTCGCCGCTGGTGTCGGTGGCGGTGCCACCGTCAACGGCTGCTGCGGTCTCGCCGCCCGCCGCGGTCTCATCGGTGGCCGGCGCGGACTCGTCCGCGCCCCGGTCCCGAGGTGCACCGCGGGACGCCGTAGCGGCGACCGCGGAGGCCTTGACGGCCCGATGCGGAGCGAGAACCATGATCATGTTTCGACCGTCCTGCTTCGGAGCGGCCTCGACGTATCCCAGGTCCGTGATCTCAGACTCGAGCCGACGCAGGAGCCGGTAACCCAGCTCCGGGCGACTCTGCTCGCGACCACGGAACATGATCGTCACCTTGACCTTGTCGCCCGCCTTGAGGAACCGCACCACGTGACCCTTCTTGGTCTCGTAGTCGTGCGGGTCGATCTTCGGCCGAAGCTTCATTTCCTTGATGACGGTCTGCTGCTGGTTACGCCGCGCTTCGCGCGCCTTGAGTGCGCTCTCGTACTTGAACTTGCCGAAGTCCATGAGCTTGCACACCGGCGGGCGCGCCATCGGCGCAACCTCGACCAAGTCCAGATCGACGTCCGCGGCCAGCTGAAGGGCGCGCTCCAGCGGGACGATGCCCACCTGCTCACCCTCGGGGCCGACCAGTCGGACCTCACGTGCCCGGATCTGATCGTTCACGCGTGGTTCGACGCTGATGGGGCCTCCTCGAGTCGTTTCTGCTCAGTTGCCGACCCTCGCGGCCCCCGGGTGGGGGTCATCCTGGAAAGCAGAAGGCCCCGGCGCATGCCAGGGCCCGCTCGACCGGTCAGCACGATCACAGGATCGCGCATCCGGAACCGGGACGCACCCGGAACCGGGGACCGGACCCGGCCACCGTGGCGGCGACTCGGGTGGGAGCAGGCGCTCCGCTTTCGTGGCTGTCTGCTCGCACGCGGAGACAGCCTGGTCGACCTCACAACACTACACCCCGGCCCGGGCCGCCCCCAAACCGGACACCCCCGGGCGCGGGTCAGCGACCGGCGGCGCGTTCGGCGAGGCGGGCCAGGTGCGCCTCGTGCAGCCGGCGCAGGGCACGGACGCCGTCGACGGCCAGCTCCTTGTCGGCGGCCTGCAGGGCGACCATCGGCAGCAGGTCGTCGTCGTGCAGCTCCAGGCTGGCCCACGGCGCGCCCCGGTCGAAGCGGACCCCCCGGACGACCTCCCAGGGCAGCTCGTACGAGCTGACGACGTTGCGCACCCGGATGCCCCGCGCGTCGGCCTCCACCCGCGGGCGGGTGAACAACAGGAAGCCCAACGCGCCGAAGACGCCCAGGCCGATCATGGCGATCTGGTCGCCGCGCTGGAAACTGCCGTAGCCGTCGCCGGTCGGCCCGCTCAGCGAGGTGGCGACGAGAGCGAACACCACCACCAGCGCGACCGCCGCCGACCAGCAGACCACCCGGATGCGGCGGGGCTTCAGGCGGACCAGCTCGGTTTCACTCACCCCACCAGTCTGCCATCCGCACCCGCGCACCGACCGCACCACCCGCCGAGCCACCACTCAGCGTGGCACCGCGCCGTGTCGGGGTGTCGCACCGCACGATCGTGCTCGATCCTGGATCCAGTGGCATCCGTGCCGCCGGAAGCCACTACTTCCAGGTTCCAGCGCGATCTTCGAGGGCAGGGCGAGATCGGCGGTCGAGATCAGCCCCGGGTCGGCGAGGTGGGAGTCCACAGACGGGGACACCCACACCGCCGAGCCGGAGTCGATCAGACAGGCCGGTCAGAGGCGGCAGGCGTGGATGTTGGTGACCAGGATGGCGCGGGCGCCCAGGTCGTACAGCTCGTCCATGATCCGGTGCACGTCGTCGCGGAGCACCATCGCCTGCACGGCCACCCAACCCTCGCGGTGCAGGGGCGACACGGTGGGCGACTCGATGCCCGGGGTGAGGCCGCTGGCCCGGTCCAGGAGGCCGGCCGGCACGTCGTAGGCGAGCATCACGTAGCGGCGGGCCACCAGCACGCCGTGCAGGCGGCGCAGCAACTGCTCGGCCTGCTGGTGCGCGGGCGCGCCGGCCCGGCGGACCAGCACGGCCGAGGAGCGCAGCAGCGGCTCCCCGAAGACCACGAGGCCGGCCTGGCGCAGGGTGGCGCCGGTCTCCACGACGTCGGCGACCACGTCGGCGACGCCGAGGCGTACGGCGTTCTCCACCGCACCGTCGAGGCGGATCACCTCGGCCTTGAGACCCAGGTCGGCGAGGTGCCGCTCGACGAGCCCCGGGTACGCGGTGGCGATCCGGTGGCCGCCCAGGTCCTGTACGGAGGCGATGTCGTCGGGGCGGGCGGCGAAGCGGAAGGTGGCCCGGCCGAACGCGAGGTCGACGACCTCCTCGGCGGGCGCTGCCGAGTCGATCAGCAGGTCCCGGCCGGTGATGCCGAGGTCGAGGTCACCGGAGCCGACGTAGGTGGCGATGTCCTTGGGACGCAGGTAGAAGAATTCCACGTCGTTGGCCTCGTCACGGCAGACGAGGTCCTTGGGGTCGGTGCGCTGGCGGTAGCCCGCCTCGCGCAGCATCTGGGCGGCCGGTTCGGCCAGGGTGCCCTTGTTGGGGATGGCGACACGCAGCATGACGGAGTGCTCCTTCGATCCGGATGGCGATCAACGGTTGGGGGCACTCACAGATGTCGGTAGACGTCCTTGAGCTCCAGACCGCTGGCCAGCATCAGGACCTGGACCTGGTAGAGCAGCTGGGAGATCTCCTCGGCGGTGCGCTGCGGCCCCTCGTGCTCGGCGGCCATCCACGACTCGGCCGCCTCCTCGACGACCTTCTTGCCGATGAAATGCACGCCTTTCTCCAGGGCGGCGACGGTGCCCGAGCCGGGGGTGCCCGCTGCGGCCTTGGCCTGCAACTCGGCGAACAACTCCTCGAACGTCTTCACGGGGAGCGATTCTTCCAGCCGCCCGGGTGACGCCCCTCCCCCGGGTCCGCCGGCATCCAGCAGGCGGGCAATTCCCTATCAACATGGTGGGAAAATCTTCGATCGACGCCCGTTGAGCTCTACGCTGTCCGCCATGGCCAGCAGCTCTCGTCTCGTCGCGCTCACCCTCGCCGGTGCCGTCGCCGCCGCCACCGCCGGGTGCGCGCCCCAGCAGGAGACACCGACCCCGAATGTCACGGCGGCGCCGTCCTGCGCGAAGGAGAGCCTGCCCACGCGTACGCCGGGCAAGCTCACCATCGCCACCGACCAGCCCGCCTACGAGCCGTGGTTCCGACAGGACAAGCCGGACAACGGCGAGGGCTTCGAGTCTGCCGTCGCGTACGCGGTGGCCGAGAAGCTGGGCTACTCCCGCGCCGACGTGACGTGGACCCGCGTCAAGTTCGACTCCGCGATCGCGCCCGGGCCGAAGACCTTCGACTTCGACATCAACCAGTTCTCCATCACCGAGGAGCGCAAGCAGGCGGTGGACTTCTCCGCGCCGTACTACCTGGTGCGCCAGAGCGTCATCGCGCTGAAGTCGTCGAAGATCGCCGGTAGGACGTCGTTGGCCGACCTGCGCGACGCCCGGCTCGGCGCCCAGGTGGGGACCACCAGCTACCAGGCGATCACCGACGTGATCAAGCCGAGCGCGAAGCCGCAGGTCTACAACAGCAACGACGACGCCAAGAAGGCCCTGCAGAACGGGCAGCTCGACGGTCTCGTGGTGGACCTGCCGACCGCGTTCTACATCACCGGTGCGGAGATCACCGACGCGACTATCGTCGGGCAGGTGCCGCGGGTGGGTGTGCCGGAGGCGTTCGGGCTGCTGCTGGACCGGAACTCCCCGCTGACGTCCTGCGTGAGCGGCGCGATCGGGCAGCTCAGCGAGGCGGGCACGCTCACCCAGCTGGAGCAGAAGTGGCTCGCGCAGGTGGCGGGGGCGGCCGAGCTCAGGTGACCCTGCTGGATCACATCCCCTCCGAGGCCCAGCAGCGGCGGGCCGCGTACCGGCGGCGGCAGACGGTCTTCAGCGTGCTGGTGGCGGCGTCCTCGACGGCGGCGCTCGGCACGCTGCTGGTCGTCGCGGTGACCGGGGCGCCGGGCTGGGATCGGGTGCGGCGGTCCTTTCTGGACCCGGAGATCGCCCGGGACGCGCTGCCCGCGGTGCTGGCCGGGCTCTGGCTCAACGTACGGCTGCTGGTGTGTTGCGCGGCCGGCGCACTGCTGCTCGGGCTGGTGATCGCCGTGCTGCGTACGCTGCGCGGGCCGATCTTCTTTCCGGTCCGGGCGCTGGCCGCCGGCTACACGTACACCTTCCGCGGCCTGCCGTTGATCATCGTGCTGTACCTGCTCACCCTCGGCGTGCCGGGGCTGCGTCTGCAGGGCATGCCACCGGTGCTGGTGCTGGGCGGGCTCGCGCTGGTGCTCACCTACGGCGGCTACCTCGCCGAGGTGTTCCGGGCCGGCATCGAGTCGGTGCACCCCAGCCAGCTCGCCGCGGCCCGGTCGCTGGGCCTGACGTACCGGCAGACGATGCGGCACGTGGTCCTGCCGCAGGCGGTCCGCCGGGTGGCGCCGCCGCTGCTCAACGACGTGGTGGCGTTGCAGAAGGACGTCGGTCTGGTCTCGCTCGCCGGGCCGATCGACGCCGTCCGCGCCGCCCAGATCGCCACCGCCCAGACGTTCAACTACACGCCGTACGTCGTGGCGGGGGTGCTCTTCGTGCTGCTCGCGATCCCGCTGATCGCGGTCACCGACTGGGTGACGCTGCGCGCGGCCCGTCGACAGTCGGGAGGCTCGTGATGGCGCTGCTGCGCTGCCGGGGACTGCGCAAGGAGTACGCCGGCACCGTCGTGCTCGACGGGCTCGACCTGACGGTCGCCGAGCATCAGGTGGTCGCGCTGATCGGCGCGTCCGGGTCGGGCAAGTCCACACTGCTGCGCTGCGTGAACCTCCTCGACGACCTCGACGACGGCACCATCGAGCTGGACGGCGAGGACATCTCCGACCCCCGGGTGGACGCCGACCGGGTACGCAGGCGGATCGGCATGGTGTTCCAGGCGTACAACCTGTTTCCGCATCTGAGCGTGCTGGAGAACATCACCCTTGCCCCGCGTCGGGTGCACCGGAGGGCCCGCGCGGAGGCCGAGGCGCAGGCCCGCGAACTCCTCGACCGGGTGGGGCTGGGCGCGAGGGCGGACGCGTACCCGGACCGGCTCTCGGGCGGGCAGCAGCAGCGGGTGGCGATCGTGCGGGCGCTGGCCAACTCGCCGCGACTGATGCTGCTGGACGAGGTGACCTCGGCGCTGGACCCGGAACTCGTCGGTGAGGTGCTGGCGATGATCCGGGACCTCAAGGCCGACGGGATGACGATGGTGCTGGCCACCCACGAGATGGGTTTCGCCAGGGAGGTCGCCGACGAGGTCTGCTTCCTCGACGCGGGACGGGTCGTCGAGAGCGGCCCACCCGAGCAGGTGCTCGGTGAGCCGACGCAGCCCCGGACGCGGCAGTTCCTACGCCGGATCATCGAGGCCGGCCGGCTCTGAGGGCCACCCCGACACGAAACGCCACCCCGACACGAAACGCCAGCCGAGACAGACGCCAGCGGGCAGGCGGGTCAGCCGCCGAAGCCGACCCGCTGGGCGTTGCCGGCGGCCACGGTCCGGACGGCGAGCGCGGCGTCGAGCGCGGCGACGGTGGCCGACCAGCCCTTGTCCTCGGCCGAGCCGGGCAGCCCGGCCCGGTCCCGGGCCTGCTCGATGGTCTCCACTGTGAGCACCCCGTGGGCGACCGGCTTGCCCTCGTCCAACGCCACCCGGGTCAGCCCGTCGGTGACCGAACGGCAGACGTAGTCGAAGTGGGCGGTGGCGCCCCGGACCACCACGCCGAGCGCGACCACGACGTCGCAGCGGCGCGCGAGGGCCTGGGCGACCACGGGCAGCTCGACCGAGCCGGCGACCCGGGCGACCACCGAACGCGCCCCGCACGCCTCGGCGGCGGCTACCGCGCGCTCGAGCATGTGGTCGGTCAGCTCGCCGTGCCACCGGGCGGCGACCACACCGACGGTCAGCCCCGCGGCGTCCACCGCGTCGACCCCCGGCTCACCGAAACCCGCCATCGTCATGCTCCGATCTCGTCGTTGGCGACCGGACGCCCCATCGGGGCCTCGGTCGCCTCACCCAACTCCAGCAGGTGACCCATCCGGTCCCGCTTGGTACGCAGGTAGCGCAGGTTCTCCGGGTGCGCGCCGGCCGGCAGTCCCTCCCGGCCGGTGATGGTCAACCCGTAGCCCTCCAGCCCGGCCCGCTTGGCCGGGTTGTTGGTCAACAGCCGCATCGAGCGCACACCCAGGTCGTAGAGGATCTGCGCGCCGGTGCCGTAGTCGCGGGCATCGGCCGGCAGACCCAGGTCGAGGTTGGCGTCCACTGTGTCGCGGCCCTGGTCCTGCAACTGGTACGCCTGGAGCTTGTGCAGCAGCCCGATGCCGCGCCCCTCGTGTCCCCTGACGTAGAGCACCACGCCCCGGCCCTCGCGGGCGACGCTGGCCAGCGCGGCGTCCAACTGGGGGCCGCAGTCGCAGCGCAGCGAGCCGAACACGTCGCCGGTCAGGCATTCGGAGTGCACCCGGACCAGGACGTCCTGGCCGTCGCCGAGGTCGCCCAGGACCATCGCGACGTGCTCGGCCGGGTCGTGCTCGGCGCGGTAACCCAGGGCACGGAACACCCCGTGCCGGGTGGGCATCCGGGCGTCGGCGACCAGCTCGACCTGCTTCTCGGTGCGCCGCCGGTAGGCGATCAGGTCGGCGATGGTGATCAGGGTGAGGCCGTGCTCGGCGGAGAACTTCTCCAGGTCCGGCAGCCGCATCATGGTGCCGTCGTCGTTGACCAGCTCACACAGCACGCCGGCGGGGCGCAGCCCGGCGAGCCGGGTCAGGTCGACGGCGGCCTCGGTGTGCCCGGGGCGGCGCAGGACGCCGCCCTCGCGGGCGCGCAGCGGCACCACGTGCCCGGGGCGGGCCAGGTCGGTCGGGTCGGTAGCGGCGTCGGCGAGCAGCCGGCTGGTGTGCGCGCGGTCGGCCGCCGAGATGCCGGTGCTGACGCCCTCCCGGGCGTCCACGGTCACCGTGTACGCGGTGCCGCGCCGGTCCTGGTTGGTGTGGTGCATCGGCGGCAGGTCGAGCCGGTCGGCTTCGCTCTCGGTCAACGCCACGCAGACGTATCCGGAGGTGTGGCGCACCATGAACGCCATCAGTTCCGGCGTGGCCAGCCCGGCCGCGAAGATCAGGTCGCCCTCGTTCTCGCGGTCGGCGTCGTCGACGACGACGACCGGCCGTCCGGCCGCGATCTCGGCGATCGCCTGCTCGATACTCCCGAAGGCGCTCATGCCGCCGCTCCGCTGCGCTCGGTGGCGTCATGGATGGTTCGTTCGCTCATGCGACGGCCTCCGTGTAGATGGGCGTACGGGGCTTGGCCGGCCGGGTGACGCGCGAGGTGCGCCACCAGGCGGCGAATCCCCAGGCGCAGAGCGCGCCGTAGATCAGGTACATGACTGCCGACGGATAGAACCCGCCGCGCAGCAGCAGTGGCACACCCACCGCGTCCACGGCGATCCAGATCAGCCAGAACTCCACCCAGCCGCGGGCCATGCCGTAGGTGGCAAGCAGGCTGCCGGTGAGGATCCAGGCGTCCGGCAGCGGGCCCCAGGAGCCCAGCGCGGCGAGCACCGGGTAGGCGGCGGCGGTGCCGACGGCGGCGGCCAGCAGCATCGCCAGTCGCTCCCGCCAGGTGGCCCAGCGCGGCAGCACCGCGGCGTGTTCGTCGTCGGTGCGACTGTTGCGCCGCCAGCGCCACCAGCCGTAGACGCTGACCGCGAAGAAGAACACCTGCCTACCGGCCTGCCCGTACAGGTCGTGCGCCTGCGGGGTGGCGAACACCCCGCCCAGGAAGACGGTGAGCAGCAGCGCGTTGCCGATCATGCCGACCGGCCACGCCCAGACCAGCCGGCGCAGCCCGAGCAGCGCCGAGACCAGCCCGAACGCGTTGCCGACGATCTCCCGGACCAGCACCGGCGACCCGGCGATCTGCACCTGGGCGTCGAGCAGCCAACCGAGGGTGCCCATCAGGCCACCCCGCCGGTCTCGGCCACGCGGGCGCCCAGCAGCCGCTCCACGTACTTCGCCAGCACGTCGACCTCCAGGTTGACCGGGTCGCCGACGCCCTTCGCGCCGAGCGTGGTCAGCGTGAGGGTGGTGGGGATCAGCCCGACGGCGAACTCGTCCGCGCCCACCTCGGCGACGGTGAGCGAGACGCCGTCGATGGTGATGGAGCCCTTCTCCACCACGTACCGGGCCAGGGCGGCGGGCAGCCGGAACCGGACCGTCTCCCACTGCTCGGCCGGCTCCCGGGAGAGCACCTCCCCGACGCCGTCCACGTGGCCCTGCACGAGGTGCCCGCCGAGCCGGCTGCCCAGGGCGGCGGCCCGCTCCAGGTTGACCGGGTCGCCGGCGCGCAGCGCGCCAAGCGCGGAGCGGCGCAGCGTCTCGCCCATCACGTCGGCCGTGAAGACGCCGTCGGCGACGTCCACCACGGTCAGGCAGACGCCGTTGACGGCGATGGAGTCGCCGTGGCGGGCGTCGGAGGTGACAAGCGGGCCGCGTACGGCGACAAGCGCCGAATCGCCCGCCGTGGCCGTCACCCGGACGACCTCACCCATTTCCTCGACAATGCCGGTGAACATGTCAGCCCTCCCTCTTACGGGGCAAAGCGGTGATCCGGAGGTCCGGACCGACCTGCGTAACGTCGACGAACTCCAGATCGATTGCCTCAGCGATGGTCGTCACTCCCGCGTCGAGCAGGGCCGTGGGGCCGGCGCCGAGCAGCCGGGGCGCGACGTACCCGATGATCTTGTCGACCAGGCCGGCGGCGAGGAACGCGCCGGCCAGCCGGGGGCCGCCCTCCAGGAGCACCGCGCGGACCCCGCGCTGGTGCAGCGCCGCGAGCAGCGCCGGCAGGTCGACCCGGCCGTCCGGGCCGGCGCCGACCTCCGCGGCGGTCGCGATCCACGTCCGGGCGGCGCCGTCGCGGACCCGGGCGTCGGCCGGGGTACGCCCCGAGCTGTCCACCACCACCCGCAGCGGCTGCCGGATGGCCAGGCTGCCGTCGCGCAGGTTGCGGGCGGTCAGCCGGGGATCGTCGGCGAGCACGGTGCCCACCCCGGCGAGGACCGCGTCGACGGTGCCGCGCAGCGCGTGCACGTCGATCCGGGCCGCCTCCGAGGTGATCCACATGCTGGTGCCGTCCGCCGCCGCGGAGCGCCCGTCGAGCGTGGCGGCGTACTTCCAGATGACGTACGGCCAGCCCCGGCGCATCGAGGTCAGCCAGGCGACGTTGCCGGCCTCGGCCTCGTCGCCGCGTACCCCCAGGTCGACCCGGACCCCTGCGGAGCGCAACGTGGCGGCGCCGCCGGAGGCCACCGGGTTGGGGTCGGGCACGGCGATGACCACCCGGGCCACCCCGGCCTGGACAAGCGCGGTGCTGCAGGGGCCGGTGCGGCCTGTGTGGTTGCAGGGTTCCAGAGTGACGACCGCGGTGCCGCCCTTGGCGCGCTGCCCGGCCTGGGCCAACGCGACGATCTCGGCGTGCGGCCCGCCGGCGTAGGCGTGGAAGCCCTCCCCGACGACCTGTCCGTCCTCGTCGAGCAGCACACAGCCGACCACCGGGTTGGGGCTGGTCGTGCCCAACCCCCGTGCGGCCAACTCGATCGCACGCCGCATCGCCTCGTCGACGGAGACGCTGGCCATCGCCCTTTCCCGCCCTCTCACTCGCCGGTCCGCGCGCTGGCGGTCAGGGAGGCGGCATGGGCCGCGGGCAGGCGGTGGCGGATTCCGGGAACGGCACAGCCGCCCCGGAGGGTGGGCACGGCACGCTGACGCCAGCGGCCGGGCGGACCCGTCCGTCCCGCGCGCTGTCTCCCATCCGGACTGTCTGGGTGCGGACGAACCGCTCCCAACCGTCGGCCCCGGAGTTTCACCAGGTCCACCGGCCGGCCGAAGCCGTCCGGGTCGCGGGCTGACCACGGTCGGACCGTGGATCACCGCCGGTTCGGAATTTCACCGAGTCCCGCCAGCGCGTGGTGGGTACCTCGCAGTCTTACACGCCGAGCACGGTGTGTCCTTATCCAGGCGAGCTACTTCACAGCGGGATCACGCGTCAGGTGACGCCGCGCCGCCGGTCCACCGCCACGTACGAACCGGGCTGGCTCTTGGCGACCGTCTTCATCTCCGAGGCCACCGCGATGGCCTCCAGGGGGTCGGTGAACCGCTTGCCGGAGTCGGAGAGGGAGACCCCGATGGAGAGGGTGACCAGGGCGGCCCGGCGGATCGTGCCCCGTCGATCCTTCAACTCGACGAAGCCCCGCTCCCGGTCGGTCGGGTCGTAGAGCGTGTCGGCCGACTTCTCGAAGTCGACCACGGCCCTGGAGGTCAGCGGGCGGACCTGGTCCGGCGCGCAGACGATGACGAAGTCGTCGCCGCCGACGTGGCCGAGGAAGGCCGGCGGCAACCCCACCGCGACAACGGCCCGGTGCAGGCTGCGGGCCAGGGCGGAGATGAAGTCGTCGCCGCGGACGAAGCCGTACCTGTCGTTGACGCTCTTGAACCGGTCGATGTCGATGTAGCCGACCGCGTAGTCCACGCCGTGCCGGACCCGGTCGCTGATCTCCCGCCGGATCCGGCTGTTGCCGGGCAGCCCGGTCAGCGGCGAGACCTCCCGGAACTCCTTGTTGCGGCGCAGGGTCGACGAGACGCGGGCCACCAGCTCGGCGGTGTCGAACGGCTTGACCAGGTAGTCGTCGGCGCCGGCGCTGAGCCCGTGCACCTTGTCCACGGTCATGCCCTTCGCGGTCAGCATGATCACCGGCAGGGCGGAGGTCATCGGGTCGGCGCGCAGCCGCCGGGTCAGCTCCATCCCGTCGATGCGGGGCATCATGAGGTCGACCACGGCCAGGTCGGGCCGCTGCCGCTCGATGACCTCCAGGGCCTCCTGGCCGTCGCTGGCGTGGATCACGTCGAAGCCGTGCAACCGCAGGTTGAACTCGACGAAACGAGCGATGTCCTCGTCGTCGTCGACGACGAGGATGATGTCCTTGCGGTCGCCGTCGGGCTCCACCTCAGGCCCCGCGGGTCGCGCGTTCCGCGAGTGCCCGCAGGTGCCGTACGGCCTGGGCCGGGTCGGCGGCGCCGTACACGGCGGTGCCGGCCACGAACGCGTCGGCGCCGGCGGACGCCGCCTGCTCGATGGTGTCGGCGGCGATCCCGCCGTCCACCTCGATGCGCAGCTCCAGGTGCCCGGTGTCGACGTGCCGGCGGGCGGCACGGACCTTGTCCAGCAGCTGGGGGATGAACCGCTGCCCGCCGAAGCCCGCCTTGATCGTCATGATCAGCAGGGTGTCGAAGCTGGGCAGCAGGTCCAGGTACGGCTCGATAGGGGTGTCCCGGTCGATGGCCAGTCCGGCCTTCGCGCCCGCCGAACGCAGATCCTTGGCCAGTGCCACCGGGTCGTCGCACGCCTCGGCGTGGAACGTCACGTTGTACGCCCCGGCGTCGGCGTAACCGGGGGCCCAGCGACGCGGGTCCTCGATCATCAGGTGCACGTCGAACGGCATCTCGGTGACCGCCCGCAGGCTCTGCACCACAGGCAGACCGATCGTCAGGTTGGGCACGAAATGGTTGTCCATCACGTCCACGTGCAACCAGTCCGCGGCGTCCTGGACGGCGCGGACCTCTTCGGCGAGACGGGCGAAATCGGCGGCCAGGATGCTCGGCGCGACGATCGGCGGCGGTACGGTCACGAGGCCAGTGTACGAACGCGGCCCCCCGCCGCCCGCATCGCGGCACCACCTCGGACGCGCTGTGACCCGGCAGTGACCAGTGGTGCAGAATTGGTCGATCCGGACTGACGAATCCGGACGAACAGACATCAGCTACTGGCCGATCGACGGAAACGCGACGACACTCCAAGCGGGACGGTGCCGTAGGCTGCACGCCCGCCGGGGTCTCGCCGCGGGGCGCGGTGACCGGCCGCCAGCTCCCGGGAGGCGGACGATGCGACGGTGGCTCGGAGTGCTGGCGTCGGTGTGCGTCACGACGGTGCTGCTGACCGGCTGCGGGCCGGCGCGGGGCGCGGACGGTGACCTGACCGACGACTGGCCCGGGCTGGGCGCCCCCCAGCCGTTCACCCCGGCCACCGACACCTGCCTGCCGCGCATCACCTCCATCGTGCAGGCCAGCACGTACGAGACGGTCGACTGCGCGCGCAGCCACCTGGCCGAGGCGATCCACGTCGGCGCCTTCACCGGCCCCGCCGCGTCGGCCAGGACCCGGCCCGGGCCGGGCTCACCGGCGCTGCGCGCCGCCCGCGGCGAGTGCGACCAGCGGGCCCGGGAGGTGCTCGGCGGCGACTGGCACACGGCACGGCTCAGCCTGTCGCTCGCGCTGCCGTCCGCACCGGCCTGGGCCGGCGGCGCACGCTGGTTCCGCTGCGACCTGAGCGAGACCGACAGCATCGACAACACCCGGCCGGTGAACCGCAGCGGCAGCCTGCGCGGAGCGCTGATCGGCGACGCCCCGCTGACGCACCGCTGCTTCGACCCCAAGCTGATCGGCGACAACCTCAACTACATGGCGCCCGTGCTGTGCACCGAACCGCACCGGGCCGAGTTCGTCGGCGTCTACACCGAGCGCGACATGAGCTGGGCCGAGTTCACCCGCTCCGCCGAGCAGGCGCACCGCCGCTGCATGGCCCTGATCGCCGCGTACGCCGACGTGCCGAACAACGCCGACCTGCCGTACCGGGCCGGGTCCATCTACTACCCACCGTCGCAACGGGAGTGGGAGGAGGGTGACCGGGGCGTGCGGTGTTTCCTGTGGAGCGACGACCGCAAGCTCACCCGTTCGATGCGCGGCGTCGGCCCCGAGGGACTACCGGCGATCTGAGCATCGGTGCCGTATGCTGCTGCGCCGTGGCGCTACCGACCGGCCGAGGGGTCGACCGGAGGCCACCAGCGGCGGGAGGTCGGAGATGCGACGGTGGTTGACGGCGGTTGCCGGTGGCGCGGCGGTTGCCCTGGCGCTCGCCGGGTGTGGCGCGCCGGCCGGGGTCGACCGCAACCTCACCGACGATTGGCCCGCGCCCGTCGCGGCGCAGCAGTTCGTTCCCGCCGCCGACGTCTGCCACCACTCCTCGCAGCAGGTCGGTTTCCTCACCGGCTACAACCCGATGTCGTGCGCCGAGTCGCACCGGGTGGAGACCCTGTTCGTCGGCACCCTCACCGGTAAGGGCGCGGAGCGCGGCACACCCCCGCCGCCCGGCTCGGAGGGCATGCGGGCCGCGCAGGCCGGCTGCGACAAGGAGGTCAGCAAGGCCGTCGGCGCGGACTGGCGCTCCGGCCGGCTCGGCCTGACCGTCGTCCCGCCGTCCGCGTCCGCCTGGGCCGGTGGGGCCCGCTGGTACCGCTGCGACGTCACCGAGATCGCCAGCATCGACGACACGGCAGTCGACCTGCGCACCGGCAGCCTCCGCGGGTCGTTGACCGGGGCGGCGCCGTTGGCGTACCGCTGCTTCAACCCCAAGCTCGTCAAGGACGACATCGACGAGATGGTCGCGGTGCCCTGCACCGCCAAGCACCACGCCGAGTTCGTCGGGATCTGGCAGGCCCCGGACATCAGCTACGCCGAGTTCACCCGCACCACCAAGCGGACCCACCGGGCCTGCCAGACGATGACCGCGAAGTTCGCCAAGGTGCCGGACAACTCGCAGCTCGACTTCCGCGCCGGGACGATCTACTACCAGCCGTACGAGCAGGAGTGGAAGAACGGGAACCGGGGCGTGCAGTGCTTCCTGTGGATCAGCGACCGGAACCTGACCCGTTCGCTGCGCAACGCGGGCACGAAGGGCCTCCCGGTCACCTGACCGGCCGCGCATGACCGCACCCGGCCGGGCCCGGCCGGGTGCGGTGTCGCGTCAGCCCTTGCGCAGGACGGCGAGGAACATCGCGTCGGTGCCGTGCCGGTGCGGCCAGAGCTGCACCGTCGGACCGTCGCCGAGGCCCGGCATGCCGGCCGGCAGCAGCGGTCGGGCGTCGACGAAGTCCACCGACACGCCGCTGCGACGGGCCGCCTCGGTGACCGTCACGTGCGTCTCGACGGTGTGCGGCGAGCACGTGACGTAGGCGACAAGCCCGCCCGGGCGGGCCGCCCGCAGCGCCGCGCCGAGCAGCTCACGTTGCAGTCGCGTCAACGGCGGCAGGTCGGAGGGCTGGCGGCGCCAGCGGGACTCCGGCCGGCGGCGCAGCGACCCCAACCCGGTGCAGGGGGCGTCCACCAGAACCCGGTCGAAGTGCCCCTCGGGCAGCTTCGGGTCGCCCCCGACCTCCCGGCCGTCCATCGTCAGCACGGCAACGGGCAGCCCCCGGGTCGCCTGGGAGACCAGCCGGGCGCGGTGCTCGGCCACCTCCACAGCTGTCACCCGGGCGCCACGCTGCGCGGCAAGCGCACCGAGCAGCCCGGCCTTTCCACCCGGACCGGCGCACAGGTCCAGCCAGCGCCCGTCCGGGCCGTCCAGCGGCGCGTCGGCCAGGGCGGCGGCCACCAGCTGGGAGCCCTCGTCCTGGACGTGGGCGCGGCCGTCCGCCACCGCCGGCACGTCGCCAGGCGCGCCGCCGGGCGGATAGACGGCGTACGGCGAGAACGCGCCAGGCGCGCCGCCGACCTGGTCGGCCAGCTCCACCGGGTCGATCAGGCCGGGCCGGGCGCACAGGTGCACCGGCGGCCGCTCGTTGTCCTCGATCAGGAGGCGTGCCGTCTCACCCAGGTCACCGTCGAGCGCCTCGGAGAAGGCCCGCACGATCCACTGCGGGTGGCTGTACGCGACCGCCAGGTGCCCGACCGGGTCGGTCTCCATCGGCGGGGCGAGCTTCGCCACCCAGCCGTCGGAGTCGCGGGTCGACACCTCCCGCAGCACCGCGTTGGCGAACCCGGTGGCGCCCGGCGCGACCGCGCGGACCAGGTCCACCGTCGAGGAGACCGCGGCGTGCGGCGGCACCCGGGTGTGCAGGAGCTGGTACGCCCCGATCCGTAGCGCGTCGCGGACCGGCGGGTCGATCCGGGCCACGTCCCGCCCGGCCGCGTCGGTGAGGATCGCGTCCAACGTGCCCAGGTGACGCAGCGTGCCGTAGGTCAGCTCGGTGGCGAAGGCCGCGTCCCGGCCGAACAGCCCCTCCTCGCGCAGGATGATCGGCAGCACCAGGTTGGCGAACGCGTCGTCGCGGTGCACCGCCGCCACCGCCTCGTACGCCGCGCGGCGCGGGCGGTCCAGTGGTGGCCGGACCGGCCGGCGGTCCCCGCCACGACCCGCGGTCGGGCCGGAGCGGGTGGGGCGGGTGCCCTCGGGGGCTGTCACGCGAAGTCCTCTCCAGTGCCGACCCGGACGCCGCGCGCCCAGTCGGTAGCGCCCATCGCCCGCTTGCCCGCGGCACGAACCTCGCCGAGGCGCACCGGCGCGGTGGCCGTACCGGCAAGCACCCGGGCCTTCTCCACGAGCAACTCACCCGGCTTCAACTCCGGCCCGTCGGGCACCGGCACGACCGGGCCGAGTTTCACCCGCTCGCCCCGGAACGTCGTCCAGGCGCCAGGCGCGGGCGTGCACGCCCGGATCCGGCGGTCCACGGCGAACGCCGGGTCGGCCCAGCGGACCCGGGCGTCGTCCACAGTCAGCTTCGGCGCCAGCGACACCCCGTCGGCGGGTTGCGGCTCGGCGCGGGCGGTGCCGTCGGCGATCGCGTCGAGCACCGCCACGAGCAGGCCGGCGCCGGAGTCGGCGAGCCGCTCCAGCAGGTCGCCGGACGTGTCGGCGGGGCGGATCTCGTCGGTCAGGGTGCCGTACACCGGGCCGGTGTCCAGGCCCTGCTCCAGCTGGAAGACGCTGGCGCCGGTCAGCTCGTCACCGTGCAGGACGGCGTGCTGCACGGGCGCGGCACCCCGCCAGGCCGGCAGCAGCGAGAAGTGCAGGTTGATCCAGCCGTACCGGGGGATCTCCAGGGCGGCCGGCGGCACCAGCGCGCCGTACGCGACAACGGGCACGCAGTCCGGTGCCAGCTCGCGGAGGCGGTCGAGGAACTCCGGATCGCGGGGGCGGGCCGGCGTGAGCACCTCCACGCCGTGCTCGTCGGCCCACTCGCCCACCGGGGAGCGGGACAGGCCTCGGCCACGTCCGGCGGGCGCGTCGGGTCGGGTGACCACGGCGACCAGCTCGTGCCGGGAGGCGGCGACGGCGGCCAGCGCGGGGACGGCGACGGCCGGCGTACCGGCGAAGATCACACGCATCCGGGTCACCGACCCAGACCGAAGGGACTGCCCGCGCCGTGCGGGTTGACCTTGACCACCGGCGGGGCGGCCGGGTCGTACCACTCGGCCTGGCGGATCGCCTTCATGGCCTCCTTGCGGCCGGCGGAGTCGAGCCGGTCCAGGAAGAGCACACCGTCGAGGTGGTCGGTCTCGTGCTGCACGCAGCGGGACATCAGGCCGGTGCCGACGATCTGCAACGGGTCGCCGTAGCCGTTGAAGCCCTTGGCGATGACGTTCTGCCGGCGCTTGGTGTCGAAGTAGAGCCCGGGAATGGACAGGCAGCCCTCCGGGCCGTCCTGCTCCTCCTCGTCGGGGAACTCCAGGACCGGGTTGACCAGGTGCCCGAGCACGTCGTCGACGTCGAAGGCGAACACCCGCAGGCTCACACCGAGCTGCGGGGCGGCCAGGCCGGCGCCGTTCTGCTCACGCATCGTGTCGGTGAGGTCGGCGATGAGCCTACGCAGCTCGACGTCGAAGTCGACAACCGGATCGGCCGGCGTGCGCAGCACCGGATCCCCAAAAAGACGGATGGGCTGGACGGTCACGCGGGACGGCTCCTTCATGGGTGGGACGGGCGGTGCCGTACCAGTCTACGGAGTGCCCGGGCGCGCACCGGCCGGCGCACCTCGATCGGCCGGCGCCGGTGTGCCGAGCGTCACCAGCAGGCTCTCGTAGCCGCGCAGGGTCAGCCGGGTCCGGTGCCGGGGCGGCTCGGCCAGGGCCAGCTCGGGCAGCCGGCGCAGCAGCATCGGGAACGCCAGCTGCGCCTCCAGCCGGGCCAGGCCGGCGCCGAGGCAGTAGTGCGGGCCGGCGCCGAAGGACAGCGGGTGCGCCTGCCCTCGGGTCGGGTCGAACTTCCCCGGGTCGGGAAACCGGCGCGGGTCGCGGTTGGCCGCGCCGAGCAGCAGCAGCGCCGCGCTGCCGGCCGGCAGGTCGAGGCCGCCGCAACGCACCGGCGCCGTGCTGGTCCGGGTGGTCAGCTGCACCGGGGAGTCGTAGCGCAACAGCTCCTCGACGTACGCCGGGGCGAGCGCGGGGTCGGCGCGCAGCGCGTCGGCGGCCGCCGGGTGACGCAGCAGCACGACGAGGCCGTTGCCGAGCAGGTTGGTGGTGGTCTCGAAGCCTGCCACCAGCAGCACCACCAGGTTGGCCAGCAGCTCGTCGCCGGTGAGCCGTTCACCGTCGGCGTCGTGCACCTGGACCAGCGCGGTGGTCAGGTCATCGGCCGGCGCCCGCCGTCGGGCGACGATCAGCTCGACGAAGTAGTCGCGCAGCTCGGCGGCGCCCGCGTCGGCGACCGCCAGCTCCTCGGTGGTGATCTCCGGCTCCAGCACCCCGGTCAGGTCACCGGCCCAGCGCCGGAACAGCGGCCGGTCGGCCGCCGGCACACCGAGCAGCGCGCAGATCACCCCGACCGGCAGCGGGTACGCGAAGTCGGCGAGCACGTCCACCGGCCCGCCGTCCCCGGCGCGCTCGACGATCGCGTCGAGCAGCTCCTCGGCCTGCGCCCGCACCACGTCGCGCATCCCGGCGATCCGGCGCGGACTGAACGCCCCGGCGGCCAGCCGACGCATCCGGCTGTGGTCGGGCGGGTTGGTCCGCAGCATCGACCTGGCGATCGACGACACGGCGGGGCTCTGTCGCCAGTTCGGCCACATCTGGTCCCGCAGGGCGTCGTCGAGCACCCCGAGCCGGGGGTCGCGCAGCAGCTCGTCGACCTCCGGGTAGCCGGTCACCACGTACAGGCCGGGCAGCGCCTGCACCACGGGTCCGTGCGCGCGCAGCCGCTCGTACGTCGGGTAGGGGTCGACCCGCCCCTGCGGCGACATGAGCAGTGTGAGCGCCTCGGCAGCGTCCATGACCGGCCTCCCCCGTCGATGCGTCGAAGGCTCCATCATGCCCACGCCGCCGGCGCCCGGCACCCCCGCTCGGGAGCCGACGTCGGGTCAGGCGCTGACGCTCGGATCCCCCGCGAGCACCGCGTCGCCGCCGAGCAGGGCGGGCTCCGGCAGCGGCAGCTGGATCCGGTGGGCCGCCTCCCAGTCGTAGACAAGGCCGGGACGCACCTGCGCGGCGAAGTAGTCGATGGCGGTCATGCCACCCACCACCTGCTCGTCGACCTCGGCGACGAGCTGGGCCGGTACGAGGGAGAAGCCGCTCTGCAGGGCGGCGCTGAGCCGGCGGTGGCCGTCGACGACGAAGAAGTACTCACCCGTGAAGCCGATCTTCAACGGCTCCAGCCCCTCGTCACCGGCCTCGGCGACCTCACCGACGAACTCGGTGTCCCACAGTCCGCGCAGCGTGGCGATGTCCTCGGTCGGGTAGACCCGGGCCGGGTCGAGCAGCAGCAGCGGCGGGCCGTCGCGCAGCACCTCGGCGCCGAGCGTCCCCTCGTACGCCGCGACGATGTGCTCGATCACCTCGGCGGCCGAGGCACGGGTGGTGTCGCACACCAGGTCGTAGTTGCGCAGGCGGGCCTTGTCCACCCCGTACCTGACGATGAACCGGCTGCGCTCGCTCTCGCTGCGCTCCCGGAGCTTGGCCTTGGCCTCCTCCAGCGAGGCGTAGCTCTCCGCCGGCCCCGAGGGGCGGGCCAGCACCCGGCGGGCCGCCTCACCCGGCTCGGTGATCATGTGGACCTTGAGCGCGTCGGTGAAGAAGTGCCAGGCCAGCCGCGAATCCATGATCAGACTTTCGCCGGAGGCGGCGATGTCCCGCTGGAGCTGGTCGACGTAGCCGTCGACTGCCTGGTCCAGCTCGGCGTGCAGGTTGAGTTGCAGAGCGGTCATCTGCCGCTGCTGCGCCATCTCCCGGTAGAGGTCACCGACGCTGACCCGGCGCATCCCGAGCCGCTTGGCGATCTCCACCGACACGGTGCTCTTGCCGCTGCCGAGGTCGCCGTTGAAGACGATCGATTGTCGAACGGTCACGACTGGTCCACCCCTGATAACCGGCTGTTTGACATCATCGACATCGCGTCCGACCGACGCGTTCCCGCCACCGTCGCCGTCCTGCGGTGGCTCCGGTCCGGCGCTTTCGACGCCGCACCGCAACCAGGAACCGTCGTACGCCCGGGCATGACGGGCGATGCTACCACCCGAGCGGCGGCGCTCAGCCGGACGCGGTGTGCGGGCGCCACCCCCGCCGAGCAGGTCGGGGGCCGCCGGCGGCGGCCGGACCGGTCAGAACAGGCTCAGCGGATCGACCTGGAGGCGGACCGGATCGGCGGCCTTGCGGGCGGCCCGCGCCCCGGCGGCCGAGTGCAGCGCCTCGGCCAGCGCGGCGGCCCGGGCCCGGGGCACCCGGACGAGCATCCGCTCCCGGCCCTCGTCGGCGGGCACCGGCCCGAGCACCTCGGCGTCGACGGGCAGCCGGGCGGCGGCGAGCAGGTCGGCCACGGCCTCCGCCGGGCCTGTGACGCTCGCCATCCGCACCGCCGGGGGGAAGCCCAACTCCCGGCGCTCGGCCAGCTCCCGGCCGGCGAACCAGGCCGCGTCCCAGCGCAGCAGCGCCTGCACCGGGGCCAACGCGCCGTCGGCGACCACCACCACCCGGCCCGCCGGGGCCGGCCGGGCCAGCGCCGCCGCGGCCAGCCAGCGCCGCAGCGCCTCCTCACCGGCCCGCAGGTCGGCCCGGGTCAGCAACGCCCACGAGTCGAGCAGCAGTACCGCGCCGTACCCGCCATCGGCGACCGGCTCCGCGCCCGGGGTGGCCACCACCAGGGCCGCCCCGCCGGGCACCTCGGTGAGCACCTCCTCCCGCCCCGAGGTGCGCACCGGCACGCCGGGGAACGCCCGCCCCAACTCCTCGGCCGTCCGCCGCGCGCCTGTCACCGCCGCCCGCAGCCGCCGTCCACCGCACTCCGGGCAGGCGTACGCGGCGGCCACCCGGGCGCACCAGCGGCAGGCCGGGGTACCGCCGGCCGAGGGCAGCGCCAGCGGGCCGGCACAGTGCGCGCAGCGCGCCGGGGTACGGCAGTCGGCGCACGAGATCGACGGCAGGTAGCCGCGCCGGGGCACCTGCACCAGCACCGGCAGGTCCGCCCGGACGGCGTCCCGGGCGGCCGTCCAGGCCAGGCTGGGCAGCCGGGCGGTCGCCGCGCCCGGGTCACGGGCCAGCTGGGGGTCGTCGCCGGTCGGCGCGATGGCCGGAACCCGGGCGCGCACCGTCGCCCGGTCCGCCACGACCTCCCGGGCCCAGCCGGTCTCCAGCAGCAGCTGCGCCTCGGCGGTGCGGGCGAACCCACCGACGAGCGCACCGGCCTCGGCGAGCTGGGCGCGGGTGAGCAGGACGTCGCGGGCGTGCGGATAGGGCGCGCGGGGCTCGGAGTGCAGGTCGTCGCCGTCATCCCAGACGGCGACCAGGCCGAGCCGGTCCACCGGGGCGAACATCGCCGCCCGGGTGCCGATCACCACAGGCACCCGCCCGCGCCGGACGGCGAGGAACGCCCGGTACCGCCGGGCCGGCCCGAGCGCGGCGGAGAGGCTGACGTGCCGCCCCGGACCGAGGACGGCCGTGAGCGCGGCGTCGAGCCGGTCGAGGTCGCGGGCGTCGGGCACCACCACCACGGCGCCCCGCCCACCGGCCACCGTTGCGGCTACCGCGTCGGCGTAGCGGGCAGCCCAGTCCTCGCCGGGCAACGCCGACCAGACCGCGCGGGGCGCCCGGCCGTCGGTGAGCGCCCGCAGCAGGGCCGGGCCGGTGGGGTAGTCCCGCCACCCGCGCGGGTCCACCGGGTCAGCGACCTCCTCGGCGGCGGTCGGCTCCTCGGCGGGGGCGACGGACCCGGGCTGGTCGTCGCGGGGCTCCTTCTCCACCCGGGCGTGCCGGGGCGGCACCGCGAGCCGCAGCACGTCGGCGAGGCTGCCCGCGTACCTGTCGGCCACCACGCGGGCCAGCCGGGCGATCTCCGGCGCCAGCACCGGTTCCGGGGAGACCACCTTCTCCAGGTACGCGAGCCGGCCGGTGTGCCCGGAGTCGTCGGCGCGGGACAGCAGCCACCCGTCGACGAGCTGCCCCGCGAAGCGCACCTTCACCCGGGTGCCGGGCACCGCCACGTCGTCCAGCTCGGCAGGCACCAGGTAGTCGAACGGCCGGTCCAGGTGCGCCAGCGGGACATCCACGCAGACGCGCGCGACCGGCGACCCGTCCGCGGGTCGCCGGTCGCTACGCCTGGTGGCGGTCAGGCTCCCGCGGCCGACTTGAGGTCGGCGGCCCGGTCGGTGCTCTCCCACGTCAGGTCCGGCAGCTCCCGGCCGAAGTGGCCGTACGCGGCGGTCTGCTGGTAGATGGGGCGGAGCAGGTTGAGGTCCCGGATGATCGCGGCCGGGCGCAGGTCGAACACCTCGCCGACGGCCTTCTCGATCGAGGAGACGGGCACCGTCTCGGTGCCGAACGTCTCGATGAACAGGCTCACCGGGTGCGCCTTGCCGATGGCGTAGGCGACCTGCGCCTCGCACCGCTCGGCCAGGCCGGCGGCGACCACGTTCTTGGCCACCCAGCGCATCGCGTACGCGGCCGAGCGGTCCACCTTCGACGGGTCCTTGCCGGAGAACGCGCCGCCGCCGTGTCGGGCGTACCCGCCGTACGTGTCGACGATGATCTTGCGGCCGGTGAGGCCCGCGTCCCCCATCGGGCCGCCGATCTCGAACCGCCCGGTCGGGTTGACCAGCAGCCGGTAGCCGTCGGTGTCCAGACCGAGGCTCTCCAGCTCCGGGGCGATGACGTGGTCACGCACGTCCGGGGTGAGCAGCGAGTCCAGGGAGATGTCCGCGGCGTGCTGGCTGGACACGACAACGGTGTTCAGCCGGACCGGGCGCAGCCCCTCGTACTCGATGGTGACCTGGGTCTTGCCGTCCGGGCGCAGGTACGGGATCGTGCCGTCCTTGCGGACCGCGGCGAGCCGGCGCGCCAGACGGTGCGCGAGGGCGATCGGCAGCGGCATCAGCTCGGGCGTCTCCGAGCAGGCGAAGCCGAACATCATGCCCTGGTCGCCGGCGCCCTGCGCGTCGAGCGCGCTCTCCGACGCGCCGGTACGCAGCTCGAAGGCGTTGTCCACGCCCTGGGCGATGTCCTCGGACTGGGCGCCGATGGAGACACTGACGCCGCAGGAGGCACCGTCGAAGCCCTTCTTCGACGAGTCGTAGCCGATGTCGAGGATGGTCCGGCGGACGATCGTCGGGATGTCGGCGTACGCCTTGGTGGTCACCTCGCCGGCGATGTGCACCTGGCCGGTGGTGATCATGGTCTCGACCGCTACCCGGCTGTGCGGGTCCTCGGCGAGCAGGGCGTCGAGGATGCCATCGCTGATCTGGTCGGCGATCTTGTCCGGGTGGCCTTCCGTGACCGATTCGGACGTGAAGAGGCGGCGTGTCACGGCACTCCTAAGCGTGTGATGTCGTTCCGCGGCAGTCTAGTCACGACTGCGGCAGGTGTCGGGATCGGTTCCGCCCTGTTCCACCCGTCAGGAGCGGTCGGCCAGCCGCGCCACGACGAGGTCCCACACGGTGTCGGCGACGTCCTCCTTGGCCTGCTCCGGCAGCCGGCTGACCGAGCCGTCCGCGCCGATGACCGTCACCGTGTTGGTGTCGGCCCCGAAGACCTTGTCCGTGCCGACCTCGTTGACGACGATGAGGTCGGCCCGCTTCCGGGCGAGTTTCGCCCGGCCGTTGGCCTCGGCGTCGCCGGTCTCGGCGGCGAACACGACAAGCACCTGCCCGGATCGTTTGCGCTGGCCGAGCTCGGCGGCGATGTCCGGGTTCGTGACGAGTTCGATGGTGGGAGCGACGCCGTCGTCCGACTTCTTGATTTTGCCAGGCGCGTACGTCGCCGGCCGGAAATCGGCCGGAGCCGCCGCCATCACCACCGCGTCGGCCTGGTCGGCGGCCTTGACCGTCGCCTCGCGCAGTTCGGCGGTGGAGCCGACGCGGACCAGGTCGACCCCCGCGGGGTCGGGGAGGGAGACGTTCGCCGCGATCAGGGTGACCCGGGCGCCCCGGGCGACCGCCGCGCGGGCGAAGGCGTAGCCCTGCTTGCCGGAGGAGCGGTTGCCGAGGAAGCGGACCGGGTCCAACGGTTCGCGGGTGCCACCGGCGGTGACGACCACCCGCCTGCCGGCCAGGTCGTCGCTGGGTGCGAAGGCGCCCCGGGCGAGGACCCGACGGGCCACGGCGAAGATCTCCGCCGGGTCGGGCAGCCGGCCCTTGCCGCTGTCCGCGCCGGTGAGCCGCCCGACGGCCGGCTCGATGACCCGGACCCCGCGGGCGCGCAGTGTGGCGACGTTCGCCACCGTGGCCGGGTGCTCCCACATCTCGGTGTGCATGGCCGGGGCCAGCAGCACCGGGCAGCGGGCGGTCAGCAGCGTGTTGGTCAGCAGGTCGTCGGCGAGCCCGTGCGCGGCCTTGGCGAGCAGGTCGGTGGTGGTCGGCGCGACCACCACCAGGTCGGCCTGCTGGCCGAGGCGCACGTGCGGGACCTCGTGCACGTCGGACCAGACGTCGTCGGCGACCGGCTGGCCGGACAGCGCCGCCCAGGTCGGCGCTCCGACGAAGCGGAGCGCCGACGCGGTCGGTACGACGCGGACCCGGTGGCCCGACTCGGTGAAGAGTCGCAGCAGCTCACACGCCTTGTAGGCGGCGATGCCGCCGCCGACCCCGAGGACGATCGAGGCGGACATCGACGGTTGCGGGCTTACGGCTGGTCGGTCGGCTCGGCGGTCAGCAGGCCCGCGTTGATCTCGCGCATGGCGATGGAGAGGGGCTTCTCCTGGGGGGTGGTCTCCACGAGCGGGCCGACGTACTCGAGCAGGCCCTCACCGAGCTGGCTGTAGTAGGCGTTGACCTGGCGCGCCCGCTTGGCGGCGAAGATGACAAGCGCGTACTTCGACGTC
Organism: Micromonospora sp. NPDC047521; assembly: GCF_055587305.1. Taxonomy (NCBI): domain Bacteria; kingdom Bacillati; phylum Actinomycetota; class Actinomycetes; order Micromonosporales; family Micromonosporaceae; genus Micromonospora; species Micromonospora sp. NPDC047521. Next base: position 53,736 of record NZ_JBVJGN010000004.1, read on the forward strand.
GTCTTCTCGAGGAGCTCGTCGATCGGCGGGTTGGTGATGCCTTCGGGGTTGGCGATGGATCCCACGAATTAACCTCTGCGTCTTTCGAGCCGCGCGGACGCGGTGCTGAGTCTCAACGGTGGCCGGCGGTCAGCCGCGCACGCGCGACCAGGCCGGATCCGGATAAGAAGAACCGAGTAAGCCTACCAGCTCGTCGACGACCCGCTCGGTGTGGTCGTGCGTCAGGGCGTGGTCGAACCGGGCCGCGACGGCGGCGTCGGGCGGTTGCCCGGGCGGGCTCAGCAACACCAGCCGGGCGTCGGGCAGGCGCGCCCGGATCAGAGGGGCGCCGCGCAGGTCGAGCGGGAGCAGCACCGGCTGCCCGGTGTCGAGCCGGGCGCGCAGCGGCGGATACGGCGTACCCCGGCGATGCGGGCCGGCCCTTGACCACTCCAGCAGCTCGCCGGCGGCGACCCGGCGGTCGAACTCGGCCGGGGCGAGGAACACCCGGTCGACGCCGTCCACCTCGTGCTCCCGGCGCGGCCTGGTCGTGGCCTGCACCGGGATCCACACGGACGGAGAACGCGCCCGGACGAGCTCGACGACACTCTCCCTGCCGGAACCCGAAGGTCCAGCCAGGACAGTGAGCCGAGCCGCCGGGCGCGCCTCGTCATCCGTGCTCACTGCTTGTTTCTACACGCTGCCAGGTTCAGTTGGCGGCGAACTCTCCAAGCAGTGCCTTGCGCTGCTGCTCGCCGAGGCCACGCAGGCGACGACTGTCAGCGATCTTGAGCTTCTCCATGATCTGGGTAGCCCGGATCTTGCCGATGCCCGGCATCGCCTGCAGGACGGCCGAAACCTTGAGCTTGCCCACGACGTCGTCGCTCTCGGCGCGCTCGAGGACGGCACCAAGGGTGGTCTTGCCCTGCTTGAGCTGCTCCTTCAGCTCGGCACGGGCCTTGCGGATCTCCGCGGCCTTCTCGAGCGCGGCAGCGCGCTGTTCGGGGGTCAGTGACGGGAGCGGCACCAGTTCTCCTCAGGTCCCTATCGCGGCGGGCGGGGCGCACCGCCGCATCTGTGAAACGTGGTGTCGCTGTGAACCAAGGGGTCCGTGGTTCCCAGCGCGGGGAAAACTAGCGGTCAACGGAGCTTTCGGCAACGTGGGCGCGCGATGATCACCACAAAGTGACCGAGCCGTCAGTCAGTCACCGGGCAGCCAGAACGGCCCGACACTCGCCCAGCACCCGGTCCGCGGCGGCCCGCAGCGCGGCGACGTCGGGGCCCGCCGAGAGCACTTCCCGGGAGTACGAGGGAAGCACCGCGGCGAGGCTCGGACCGAAGACGGTACGCAGATCGGCCGCCCCGGCACCCTGCGCGCCGAGCCCCGGTGCGAGCAGCGGACCCCCCACGCCGGAGAGGTCGTGACCGGTGTCACCGATGGTCGCCCCGACCACCAAACCGAAGCTGCCGAGCGGCTCCGCACCCTTGTTGAGCTGGGAAATCTCGTCGATCACGGTCTGCGCGACGGTGCGCCCGTCGGCCGTGCGGGCGCGCTGCACGGCGGCTCCCTCGGGGTTGGAGGTGAGGGCGAGCACGAAGACCCCGCCGCCGTGCTCGGCGGCCAGCTCGAACATCGGGGCCAGCGAACCTACTCCCAGGTAGGGGCTCGCCGTGACCGCGTCGACATACATCGGGCTGGATGGATCAAGGTACGCGGAGGCGTACGCGTGGACCGTCGAGCCGATGTCGCCGCGCTTGACGTCCAGCAGAACGAGCGAGCCGGCATTACGTAACTGTCGGATAGTTGACTCAAGAACAGCCACTCCGCGGGAGCCGAAACGTTCGAAAAAGGCCGACTGAGGCTTGACCACCGCAACCCGGTCACCGAGGGCGTCCACGACGGTCCGGGTGAACCGGTCAAGACCCTGGACGTCGTCGTCGAGGCCCCAGCGGGCCAGCAGAGCGGGATGCGGGTCGATGCCCACACAGAGCGGTCCCCGTTCGGTTACCGCCCGGTGCAGCCGGGTTCCGAAGGTCGCCATCGCGTACTTCCTCTCTCGTCAGCCGGCCGCCACCGCTGCCGCCACCCCGGACGTGATCCGGGCCAGGTCGGCGTCGTCGGTGACGTACGGCGGCATCGTGTAGACCAGGTCGCGGAACGGCCGCAACCACACCCCCCGCTCGACGGCCGCGGTGGTGGCCGCGCCGAGGTCGACCTCGTGGTCGAGCTGGACCACGCCGATCGCGCCGAGCACCCGCACGTCGGCCACCCCTGGCGCGCCGCGCAGCGGCTCCAGGCCGGCGCGTAGACCGGCGCCCACCCTCGCGACCTGCGCCGCCCAGTCCCCGGCCCGCAGCAGACCGATGGAGGCGTTGGCCACCGCGCACGCAAGGGGGTTGCCCATGAACGTGGGTCCGTGCGCCAGCACGCCGTCCGCGGAGATGCCCCGGGCGACCTCGGAGGTGCACAGCGTCGCGGCGAGGGTCAGGTACCCGCCGGTGAGCGCCTTGCCCACGCACAGCACGTCAGGGGTGACGCCGGCGTGCTCGGCGGCGAACATCTCGCCGGTACGGCCGAAGCCGGTGGCGATCTCGTCGAAGATCAGCAGGATCCCGTGCGCCCGGGTCACCTCGCGCAGGACGCGCAGGTAACCCGGGTGGTGAAAGCGCATCCCGCCGGCGCCCTGCACCACCGGCTCCACGATCACCGCGGCCACCTCGTCGGCGTGCCGCTCGACGGTGTCCACGAGCGCCGCCACGTACGCCTCGTCGGGCGGGTCGGTGAAGCCACCCGGGGGGACCGGCGCGAAGACCTGCCGGGGCAGCACGTCGCCCCAGAGGTGGTGCATGCCGCCCTCGGGGTCGCAGACGCTCATTGGGTGGAACGTGTCGCCGTGGTAGCCGCCCCGCCAGGTCGCCAGCCGGCGCCGCTGCGGCCGTCCGACGGCCCGCTGGTACTGCAGGCACATCTTCACCGCCACCTCGACGCTGACCGAGCCGGAGTCGGCCAGGAAGACGTGTTCCAGGCCGTCAGGCGTCAGCTCGACCAGGTTCCGGGCGAGTCGCACCGCGGGCTCGTGGGTGAGCCCGCCGAACATCACGTGGCTCATCCGGCCGAGCTGGTCGGTGACCGCCGCGTCCAGCACCGGGTGCCGGTACCCGTGGATCGCCGCCCACCAGGACGACATCCCGTCCACCAGCTCCCGGCCGTCGGCGAGCCGCAGTCGCACGCCCTCGGCGCTGCGCACCACGTACGGCGGGTTCGCCGGCGGCAGCGCGGCGTACGGGTGCCAGACGTGCGCCCGGTCGGCGGCCAGGATCTCCTCGGGTGTCACACGTACTCCTTCCAGGAACGGACGGGCCGCGCGGCGGTCGTCAGGCGGCCCGTCCGGCCCCTCCTTCTCCGCCTTTGCTCTGCTTCAACGGAGGCAACGCCCGGTGTCCGGATATCGGACGTCGGCCGTTGCGTGGGGTGAAGCAGAGCAAAGGGCCAGCAGAGCGGGTGGGCAGCCCGGCGCGGAGCCGGCTCGGCGCCGGGCTGGGCCGGCACCGGGCCCGGTCCGGTCACCGGCCGGCGACCGGGTCCGGTGCCGCCGCCGTGGCCGTCGCGCGGGCGGCTGCCCGCACCAGGGCCGGACCCCGGTAGATGAAGCCGGTGTAGAGCTGCACCAGGGCCGCCCCGGCGTCGAACATCCGCGCCGCGTCGTCCGGGTCCAGCACCCCGCCGACCCCGATGATCGGCAGCCGGCCACCGGTCTCGGAGTGCACGAACGCGACCACGTCGCGGGCCCGTGCGGTCAGTGGCCGGCCGGAGAGACCGCCGGCCTCGGCGCCGCGTTCGGCGTCCACAGTGGCCAGCCCGGCACGGGCCAGTGTGGTGTTGGTGGCGATCACCCCGGCCGCGCCCCGCGCCAGGCACACCTCCAGCAGCTCGGCGATGGCCGCGTCGGTCAGGTCCGGTGCGATCTTGACGAGCACCGGCTTCTCCCCCACCAGAGCGGCGAGCAGCGCGTCCAGGTGCGCCCGGTCCTGAAGGGACCGCAGGCCCGGCGTGTTCGGCGAGGAGACATTCACCGCGAAGTAGTCGCCGTGCCCGCGCAGCGCCCGGTACGAGGCCAGGTAGTCCTCGACCGCCTCGTCCAACGGAGTCACCTTCGACTTGCCCAGCGAGATGCCCAGGGGCACCCCGAGCGGGCGCGGCAGCGCCGCCAGCCGGGCGGCCAGCGCGGCGGCGCCGGCGTTGTTGAAGCCCATCCGGTTGACCACCGCCTCGCTGGCCGGTAGCCGGAACAGCCGGGGCCGGGGGTTGCCCGGCTGGGCGTGCGCGGTGACCGTGCCGACCTCGACGAAACCGAAGCCGAGGGCCGGCCACGCCGGCAGTGCCACGCCGTCCTTGTCCATGCCGGCGGCCAGCCCCACCGGGTTGGGGAACCGCACGCCGAACACCGTGCGCGGCGCCTGGACCGCGTAACGGGCCCGCAGGGCCGCCAACGCCGCCGGACGCCGGGAGAGCGCGGCAAGCCTCCGCAACGTCCACTCGTGGGCCGCCTCGGCGTCCCCGCCGCCGAGGCGGAACAGCTGGGGCCGCACCACCCGCTCGAACACTGTCACTGGGCCGCCCGCAGGGTGGCGTGCAGATCCTGCAACGGGCGGACCTGCATGTCACCGCGAATACGCGCCTCGACGCCCATCACGGCCGCGGCCGCGCCGGGGACCGTGGTGATGCACGGGATGTCCGCGGTGACTGCCGCGCTGCGGATCTCGTACCCGTCGGAGCGGGCACTGGCACCCGAACCCTGCGGCGTGTTGATCACCAGCGCCACATCGCCACGGAGGATCAGCGACACCGCGTCGTCGCCCTCACCGGCCTCGTAGTGCTTGCGGATCTGCTCGCAGGCGATGCCGTGCCGGCGCAGCACCTCGGCCGTGCCGGTGGTCGCCACGATCTCGAAGCCCAGATCGGCCAGCCGCTTGATCGGGAAGATCATGCCGCGCTTGTCCCGGTTGGCCACGGAGACGAAGATCTTCCCGGCGGTCGGCAGCGACCCGTACGCGGCAGACTGGCTCTTGGCGAAGGCGTGCCCGAAGTTGGTGTCGATGCCCATCACCTCGCCCGTCGACTTCATCTCCGGCCCGAGCAGCGAGTCGATGCCCTTGCCCGCGCGGGTACGGAAGCGCTTGAACGGCAGCACCGCCTCCTTGACCGCGATCGGCGCGTCGGCGGGCATCGTGCCCCCGTCCCCGGTCGCCGGCAACAGGCCCTCGGCGCGCAGTTCGGCGATGCTCGCGCCGAGCGCGATCCGGGCCGCCGCCTTGGCCAGCGGCACCGCCGTGGCCTTGGAGACGAACGGGACCGTCCGCGACGCGCGCGGGTTGGCCTCCAGGACGTAGAGCACGTCGTCCTTGAGCGCGTACTGCACATTGAGCAGGCCTCGGACGCCGACGCCCCGCGCGATGGCCTCGGTGTAGCGGCGCACCTCGGCCAGGTGCGAGCCGGCGAGGGTGATCGGCGGCAGCGCGCAGGACGAGTCGCCGGAGTGGATGCCGGCCTCCTCGATGTGCTCCATCACCCCGCCGATGTAGACCTCACCGTCGGCGTCGCAGAGCGCGTCCACGTCGATCTCGATGGCGTCGTCGAGGAACCGGTCCACAAGCACCGGGTGGTCCGGGGAGATGTCGGTGGCCCGGCCGATGTAGTCGCGCAGCGTCGGGTCGTCGTAGACGATCTCCATGCCCCGACCGCCCAGTACGTACGACGGGCGGACCAGCACCGGGTAGCCGATCTCGTCGGCGATCGCCTTGGCCTCGTCGTAGGACGTGGCCATGCCGTGCGCCGGCGCGCGCAGCCCGGCCCGGGCCAGCACCGCGCCGAACGCGCCCCGCTCCTCGGCGAGGTGGATCGACTCCGGGGAGGTGCCGACCACAGGTACGCCGGCGTTCTTGAGCCGCTGCGCCAGGCCCAGCGGGGTCTGCCCGCCGAGCTGCACGACCACACCGACCACACCCGGCCCGCCGGCCGCCCGGCCGGACGAGTCCTCCGCGTGCCAGGCCTCCAGCACGTCCTCGAAGGTCAGCGGCTCGAAGTAGAGCCGGTCGGCGGTGTCGTAGTCGGTGGAGACCGTCTCCGGGTTGCAGTTGACCATGACGGTCTCGTAGCCGGCCGCCCTCAGCGCCTGGACCGCGTGCACGCAGGAGTAGTCGAACTCGATGCCCTGCCCGATCCGGTTCGGCCCGGAGCCCAGGATCAGCACCTTCGGCCGGTCCGACGGCACGACCTCGGTCTCGGAGTCGTACGACGAGTAGTGGTACGGGGTGGTCGCCTCGAACTCGGCCGCGCAGGTGTCCACCGTCTTGTAGACCGGGCGTACGTCGAGGCGGTGTCGCAGGGCGCGGACGCCGTCCTCGGCGGCCAGCTCCGGGCGCAGCGCGGCGAGCTGCCGGTCGGACAGGCCGGCCCGCTTGGCCCGGCGCAGCAGGTCGGCGTCGAGCACCGGGGCGTCCAGGATCTCGGCGCGCAGCTCGATCAACGCGACGATCTGGTCCAGGAACCAGGGGTCGATCCCGCCGGACGCCTCGGCGACCTCGGCGATCGACGCGCCGAGGCGCAGCGCCCGCTCGACGGTGTACAGCCGGCCGTCGTGCGGGATGCGCAGCGCGGCGAGGGTGTCCGCCAGGGTGACGCCCGCCGGGTCCGGGGTGGTCCAGAAACCACATGATCGGGTTTCCATCGAGCGCATCGCCTTGTTCAGCGCCTCGGTGAAGTTACGCCCGAGGCTCATGGCCTCGCCGACCGACTTCATAGTGGTGGTCAGCTCCGGGTCCGCTCCGGGGAACTTCTCGAACGCGAACCGGGGGATCTTCACCACCACGTAGTCCAGGGTCGGCTCGAACGCCGCAGGGGTCTTCAACGTGATGTCGTTGGGGATCTCGTCGAGGGTGTAGCCGATGGCCAGCTTGGCGGCGATCTTCGCGATCGGGAAGCCTGTCGCCTTGGAGGCCAGCGCCGAGGAGCGCGACACCCGGGGGTTCATCTCGATCACGACGATCCGGCCGTCGGCCGGGTTGACCGCGAACTGGATGTTGCAGCCGCCGGTGTCCACCCCGACCTCGCGCAGCACGGCGATGCCCAGGTCGCGCAGGCGCTGGTACTCCCGGTCGGTGAGCGTCATGGCGGGGGCCACGGTGACGCTGTCGCCGGTGTGCACGCCCATCGGGTCGATGTTCTCGATCGAGCAGACCACCACGACGTTGTCGTGCCGGTCGCGCATCAGCTCGAGTTCGTACTCCTTCCAGCCGAGCACGCTCTCCTCGATGAGGACCTCGTGCACCGGGCTGGCGGCCAGGCCGTCGCCGGCGATGCGGGCCAGGTCCTCAGGGGTGTGCGCCATGCCGGAGCCCAGTCCACCCATGGTGAACGACGGCCGGATCACCACCGGCAGGCCCAGCTCGGCGACTGTCGCCTCGACCTCGTCCATCGAGTGGCAGACCCGGGAGCGGGGCACCAGGCTCGCCGGACTGGGTACACCGAGGCGAACCCCGGCCTTGGCGACGATGTCCTTGAACAGCTGCCGGTCCTCGCCCCGGTTGATGGCGTCGATGTTGGCACCGATCAGCTCGACGCCGTACTTCTCCAGGACGCCGCCCTCGTGCAGGGCGACGGCCGTGTTCAGCGCGGTCTGCCCGCCGAGGGTCGCGAGGATCGCGTCCGGGCGCTCCTTGGCGATGACCAGCTCCACGAACTCCGGGGTGATCGGCTCGACGTAGGTCGCGTCGGCGAACTCCGGATCCGTCATGATCGTCGCCGGGTTGGAGTTGACCAGGCTGACCCGGATCCCCTCGCTGCGCAGCACCCGGCAGGCCTGGGTGCCGGAGTAGTCGAACTCGCAGGCCTGCCCGATGACGATCGGCCCGGAGCCGATCACGAGGATGTGCTTGAGATCGGTCCGCTTAGGCATTGCTGCGCCCCCTGCTGTGGGTCAGGCCTTCGATCAGTTCGGCGAAACGGTCGAAGAGGTAGTCCGCGTCGTGCGGGCCGGCCGCCGCCTCCGGGTGGTACTGCACGGTGAACGCGGGCACGTCGATCGCCCGAAGCCCTTCGACCACGTTGTCATTGAGGCAGACGTGGGACACCTGGACGCCACCGAACTCGGTGTCGATCACCTGGTCGGGGACGACCGCGCCGGCACCCGCACCGGGCACCCGCACCGCGAAGCCGTGGTTGTGGCTGGTCACCTCGACCTTGCCGGTGGCCCGGTCGAGCACCGGCTGGTTGATGCCCCGGTGGCCGTAGCCCAGCTTGTACGTGCCGAAGCCCAGCGCCCGGCCGAGGATCTGGCTGCCGAAGCAGATGCCGAACAGCGGGATCCGCCGGGTCAGCACCTCCCGGGCCAGCGCCACCGGCCCGTCGGCGGTCCCCGGGTCACCCGGACCGGGCGAGAAGAAGACCGCGTCCGCGCCGGTGGCGAGCAGGTCGTCGATGCTCGACGAGGCAGGCAGGACGTGGGTGGTCACCCCGCGCGCGGCGAGCCGGCGCGGCACGTTGCGCTTGATGCCCAGGTCGAGCGCCGCCACGGTGAACCGGTGCTCGCCTACCGCCTCGACGACGTACGGCTGGGCGGTGGTCACCTCGGCGGACAGGTCCGCGCCGACCATCTGCGGTGACTGGCGGACCCGGGCCAGCAGGCTCTGCGGATCGGTGTCCACACTGGAGATGCCGACCCGCATGGCGCCCCGCTCGCGCAGGTGCCGGGTCAGCGCCCGGGTGTCCACCCCACTGATGCCCACCACACCCTCGGTGGCGAGCCGGTCCTCCAGCGAGCCGGTGGCCCGCCAGTTCGAGCCGATCCGGGCGGGGTCGCGCACGACGTACCCCGCCACCCAGATCCGGCCGGACTCGTCGTCCTCGCCGTTGACTCCTGTGTTGCCGATGTGCGGCGCGGTCTGCACCACCACCTGCCGGTGGTAGGACGGGTCGGTGAGGGTCTCCTGGTAGCCGGTCATGCCGGTGTTGAAGACCGCCTCACCGAAGGTCTCACCGACACTGCCGTACGCCTCACCGGGGAACGTGCGCCCGTCCTCGAGAACGAGGATCGCGGAACGTCTGCGGGTCACTGTGCTTGCCTTTCGTTCGCGACTGCGGGGCTCCGCTTCGCTGCACTCCTCGCGCTCACCGAACTGCCTTTCCGTCCAGGACCGTCGGCTCGCCGCGCAGGAAGGTCGCCACGATGCGACCTGGCAGCGTCATGCGGGCGTACGGGGTGTTGCGACTGCGGCTGGCCAGCTCCGCCGGCTCGATGGTGCGGCGGGCGGCCGGGTCGATGAGTGTCAGGTTGGCCGGCACGCCTGGCGCCGGGTCGACGCCGTGCCCGGTCAGCCCGGCGATCCGGGCGGGGGTACGCGACATCCGCTCGGCGATCAGGTCCCACTCGGGGCCGAGCACGTCCAGGGCGATGGACAGGGCGGTCTCCAGACCGAGCATCCCCGGGCGGGCGTACGCCCACTCGCACTCCTTGTCCTCCACGGCGTGCGGGGCGTGGTCGGTGGCGATGATGTCGATCACCCCGTCGGCGAGCGCGGCCCGCAGCGCGGCGATGTCCGCCGCCGTCCGCAGCGGCGGGTTGACCTTGAACACGGGGTCGTACGTCTGCGCGCGCTCGTCGGTGAGCAGCAGGTGGTGCGGGGTGACCTCGGCGGTGACGCGTACCCCACGGGCCTTCGCCTGGCGCAGTACCTCGACGCTGCCGGCGGTGGAGACGTGGCAGACGTGCAGTCGGCTGCCCACGTGCTCGGCGAGCAGCACGTCCCGGGCGATGATCGCCTCCTCGGCGACGGCCGGCCAGCCGATCAGGCCGAGTCGGGTGGAGACCTCACCCTCGTGCATCTGGGCGCCCTCGGTGAGCCGGGGCTCCTCGGCGTGCTGGGCGATGATCCCGTCGAACGCCTTGACGTACTCCAGGGCGCGGCGCATCAGCTTCGGGTCGGCGACGCAGTGCCCGTCGTCGGAGAAGATCCGCACCCTGGCCGCCGAGTCGGCCATCGCGCCCAGCTCGGCCAGGCGCTCGCCGGCCAGCCCGACGGTGACCGCGCCGATCGGCTGCACGTCGACAAGTCCGGCCTCGCGGCCGAGCCGCCAGACCTGCTCGACGACGCCCGCGGTGTCGGCGACAGGCGAGGTGTTCGCCATCGCGCAGACGGCCGTGTAGCCGCCAAGCGCCGCCGCGCGGGATCCGGATTCGACGGTCTCGGCGTCCTCGCGGCCGGGCTCGCGCAGGTGGGTGTGCAGGTCGACGAGGCCGGGCAGGGCGACCAGCCCGGTGCCGTCGACGACTGTGGCGTCCGGCGCGGACAGGTCGGGGCCGACCTCGGCGACGACGCCGTCGCGGATCAGCAGGTCGGTCGGCGCGGCGCCGACGACGCTCACGTTGGCGATCAGGTACGCGGTCACCTGTTGTTCCCTCCGAGCAGCAGGTACAGAACAGCCATCCGCACGGAGACCCCGTTGGTGACCTGTTCGACGATTGTGGATCGGGGTGAGTCGGCCACCTCGGGGGTGATCTCCATCCCGCGGTTCATCGGGCCGGGGTGCATGACGATCGCGTGCTCGGGCAGTCGGCGCATGCGCGGGCCGTCCAGGCCGTAGCGGCGGGCGTACTCGCGCGCGGAGGGGAAGTAGGAGTCGTTCATCCGTTCCCGCTGGACGCGCAGCATCATCACCACGTCCACGTTCGGCAGCACCGAGTCGAGGTCGTAGGAGACGTCCGTGCCGGGGGCGAGCGCCGCCGCGATGTCCACCGGGATGAGGGTGGGCGGGCCGACCAGGGTGACCTTGGCGCCGAGGGTGGACAGCAGCAGGACGTTGGAGCGGGCCACCCGGGAGTGCAGCACGTCCCCGACGACCGCGACCGACAGGCCGGCGAGCCGGCCCAGCCGGGACCGCATGGTGTACGCGTCGAGCAGCGCCTGGGTGGGGTGCTCGTGGGTGCCGTCTCCGGCGTTGACCACCGACCCGTCCACCCAGTTCGCGAGGCGGTGCGGCGCTCCGGAGGCCGGGTGCCTGACGACCACCGCGTCGGCGCCCATGGCCTGCAGGGTCAGCGCCGTGTCCTTCAGGCTCTCGCCCTTGGTGACGCTCGACCCCTTCGCGGAAAAGTTGATCACATCGGCGCTGAGTCGCTTCGCCGCCGCCTCGAAGGAGATCCGGGTGCGGGTCGAGTCCTCGTAGAAGAGGTTCACCACCGTACGGCCGCGCAGCGCGGGCAACTTCTTGATCTCCCGGCCGGCCACCGTGGCCATCTCGGCGGCGGTGTCCAGGATCTCGGTGGCGGTGTCGGCGTCCAGGTCGGCGCCGGAGAGCAGGTGCCTGATCATGAGAGCTGCGCCTGCCTTTCGTTCGCGACTGCGGGGCTCCGCTGCGCCGCACTGCTCGCGCTCACCGCGCACCCCCGTACAACTTGACCTCGTCCGTCCCGTCGGTCTCGGCGAGCGTCACCTTCACGCTCTCGGCGAGCGAGGTCGGGATGTTCTTGCCGACGTAGTCGGCGCGGATCGGCAGCTCCCGGTGCCCGCGGTCGACCAGGACGGCGAGTTGCACGGACGCCGGGCGGCCGACGTCGTTGAGCGCGTCGAGCGCGGCCCGCACGGTGCGGCCGGAGAAGAGCACGTCGTCGACGAGGATGACCCGCTTGCCGTCGATGCCGCCGGTGGGCACCTGGGTCGGGCCGATCGCGCGGGTGGCGTGCCGGCGCAGGTCGTCGCGGTAGAGCGTGATGTCGAGCACACCCACCGGAACGACGACGTCCTCGAAGGTGCTGATCCGGTCGGCGAGCCGCCGAGCGAGAGGCGTACCTCTGGTGGGAATCCCCAGCAGCACCGTGTTGGCGGCGCCCTGGGTCTTCTCCAGGATCTGGTGGGCGATGCGGTCGACCACGCGTTGCACGTCGGCGCTGGCGAGGATCACCTTCACCGAGGGTTGTCGCGGTGGTGACGAACGGGCAGCCGGTGGGTACGCCACGGCGGACCTCCTTCCCCGCCTCACGGGACGGGTCGTTAAAGGATGTCGGGCACCTCCGGCGGACCGCGGGAGCGGACCTGGGCCGGGGCTTCACGCCACGTTACCAGTGGTCACCGGGCCGATGGTCGGCGGCCACTGACCACCGGATCAGGTCGACGAAATGGGGATAACTCCCCCGGTGCTCCCCAACGGTAAGGTCACGACCACTTGACCAGGTGTCGCAATCCCCGTACCGTCACGCTCCGTAGCGATCGACGGGAGAACCCCGAGCAGCACTGGGAGTGTCCGAATGCCCTCTGAATACGCCAAGTCTCTGGGCGCCCGCCTGCGCTCCATCCGCCAGCAGCAGGGTCTGTCCCTGCAGGGCGTGGAGGAGAAGTCGAACGGGCGGTGGAAGGCAGTGGTGGTCGGCTCGTACGAGCGCGGCGACCGGGCCGTGACGGTTTCCCGTCTGGCCGAGCTGGCCGAGTTCTACCGTGTCCCCGTCTCGGAGCTGCTGCCCGACGGCAGTGGTGTCCGTCACGAGCCCACCAGCAAGATCGTCCTGGACCTGGAGCGGCTCTACGACGAGGCCTCCGAGGACCTGGCCTACGTGGCCCGCTACGCCCGCGCGATCCAGCAGCAGCGCGGTGACTACAACGGTCGGGTGCTCTCCATCCGCGCCGACGACCTGCGGGCGCTCGCGATCGTCTACGACGCCTCGCCGTCGGGTCTGATCGAGCGGCTCACCGAGCACGGAGTGCTGGTGGCCGACCCCCGGGCGTTCTTCGCCTCCTGAGCTGTCGCTTCACCCGAAAGGGCCCGTGCCGTACGGCACGGGCCCTTTCGGTGCTGCGGGTGGTGACTCAGCGGGTGGCGTACTCGGCGATCCGGCCGAGCACCCCGTTGAGGAAGCGCGGCGAATCGTCTGTCGACATCTGCCGGGCCAGCTCCACGGCCTCGCTGATCGCCACCGCGTCGTCGATCTCGTCGACGTAGAGCAGCTCGTACACGGCGATCCGGGCGAGGTTGCGGTCGACGACGGGCATCCGCTCCAGGGTCCACCCCTCGGCGTAGCTGGCGATCAGTTCGTCGATCCGGTTGAGGTGCTCGGCGACACCCTCGACCAGGCCGACGGCGTAGCCGAGGTGCTCCGGTCGGGGCTGCTCCATCCGCTGCACGTAACCGGCGAGCACCTCCACCGGAGGCTTGTCCCGCAGGTCGGCCTCGTAGAGGACATCCAGCGCCCGCTTGCGCGCCTTGCGGCGCGCCGGCATCTGCTGCTTGGAACCCTCGGCCATCAGGCGCGGCCGAGGTAACGGCCGTCGCGGGTGTCGACCTTGATCTTCTCGCCGGTGGTGATGAACAGCGGAACCGGCACGGTGGCGCCGGTCTCCACGGTCGCCGGCTTGGTGCCGCCGGTCGAGCGGTCGCCCTGAAGGCCGGGCTCGGTGTAGGTGACCTCCAGCACGACGCTGGTGGGCAGCTCGATGTAGAGCGGCACACCCTCGTGCTGGGCGACTGTCGCCTCCGCCTCGGGCAGCAGGTAGTTGGCTGCCTCGCCGACGGTGCCACCGGGAACGGTGATCTGGTCGAAGGTCTCCAGATCCATGAAGACGAAGTCCTCGCCGTCGGCGTACAGGTACTGCATCGTGCGCTTGTCCACGGTCGCGGTCTCGACCTTGGTGCCCGCGTTGAAGGTCTTGTCGACCACCTTCCCGGACAGCACGTTCTTCAGCGTGGTGCGCACGAAGGCACCACCCTTACCGGGCTTGACGTGCTGGAACTCGACGACGGCCCAGAGCTCGCCGTCAAGGTTGAGTACCAGGCCGTTTTTGAGGTCGTTGGTGGAGGCCATTTCCTGCCTTGATCATCAATTGGCGGACAGACCCTACGAGTCTACTAGCTGCGTCGAATCGGCCCGCCCCCGCTCGGGGCGGCCCTTCAACGGGCGGCCAGATGGTGCAGCGCGAGACGATAACCGTCAATGCCGAGACCGCAGATCACACCGGTCGCCACCGCGGAGACCACCGAATGGTGCCGGAACTCCTCGCGGGCGTGGATGTTGGACAGGTGCACCTCCACCAGCGGCCCGCGCAGCATGGCGCAGGCGTCCCGCACCGCGTACGAGTAGTGCGACCAGGCGGCCGGGTTCAGCACCACGGCGGCCTCCTCGTCGGCCGCGGCGTGCAGCCAGCCGAGCAGTTCGTGTTCGGCGTCGGTCTGCCGGACCGTCACGTCCAGCCCCAACTCCCGGCCGGTCTCCTCGCAGAGCGCCACGAGATCGGCGTAGGTGGTCGAGCCGTACACCGCCGGCTCCCGGGTGCCCAGCCGGCCCAGGTTCGGCCCGTTCAGGACGTACACCCTCATGCGGCCACCGCCTCCCGGTAGGCGGCCTCCAGCAGCGCGTCGTCCGGGCCCTCCAGCATCGCCGGGCGGGCCAGCCCGTCCAGCACCACGAACCGCAGCCGGCTGCCCCGGGCCTTCTTGTCCACCCGCATGACGGCCAGCAGCCGCTCCCAGGCGTCGGCCGGGTAGCTCACCGGCAGACCGAGCGCGGTCAGGGCGTGGCGGTGCCGCTCGGCGGTCGGCGCGTCGAGCCGGCCGGCTAGCCGGGCCAGCGCTGCCGCGTACACCAGGCCGACGGAGACGGCGTGGCCGTGCCGCCAGCGGTAGCCCTCGTTCTGCTCGATGGCGTGCGCGAGGGTGTGCCCGTAGTTGAGCACCTCCCGCAGGCCCGACTCACGCAGGTCGCCGGCGACCACGTCGGCCTTGACCCGGATCGCCCGCTCGATCAGCTCCCGGCTCACCGGCCCCCGGGGATCGGTGGCGGCCGCCGGGTCACCCTCGATCAGGTCCAGGATCACCGGGTCGGCGATGAACCCGCACTTGACCACCTCGGCGAGCCCGGCCGTCAGGTCGACCGCGGGCAGGCTGTCCAGGGTGGCCAGGTCGGCGAGCACCCCGACCGGCGGGTGGAACGCCCCGACCAGGTTCTTGCCGGCGGCCGTGTTGATGCCCGTCTTGCCGCCCACTGCCGCGTCAACCATGCCCAGCAGCGAGGTGGCCACCGGCACCCAGCGCACGCCGCGCAGCCAGCAGGCCGCCACGAAACCGGCCAGGTCGGTCACCGCCCCGCCGCCCACGCCTACCACCGCGTCGGTACGGGTGAAGCCCGCCGCACCGAGCCGGTCCCAGCAGGCGGCGGCCACGTCGATCTGCTTGCCCGACTCGGCGTCGGGCACCTCGATCGGAAGCGGCTCGACGCCGGCCGCGCGCAGCCGCTCGCCGAGCGCGTCCGCCAGGGCCTTGAGCGGGGGCGCGTGCAGCACCGCCGCCCGACTCGCGCCGGGCAGCAGGCCGGGCAGCGCGCCCAGCAGGTCGCGTCCCACAAGCACGTCGTACGGCCGCTCGCCGCCGACCGGGATCCGGGTCACCTCGTCCATCGCCGGCAGCCTAGTCGAGCGGACGGCGTGGTGCGGGTGGCCGCCCACCTGCTGGCCGGGCCGCCCAGTCGGCGAGCAGGCGGGCGTGCTCGGCCACGGCGGCGCGCAGCGCGTCCGGGTGGCGCACGGTGAACGGGCAGCCCAGACCGGCGAGCAGCGCGGCCATCCCGGGCAGGCTCTCGGCCCGGGCCCGCAGCAGCACCCCGTCGGCGGTGGCGGTCAACTCGGCCACGCTCGGCGGGATGCGGCGGCGGGCGGCGACCAGGTCGGTCTCCACCAGCACCTCGACCTCGTGGGTGTACGGCACGCCGGCCAGCGACCGGGTCACCCGGTCCACCGGGTCGAAGCCGTCCGGCACCGTGAACGTCGCAGTGCCGGGGGTGACGGCGCCGACGCGGTCCAGCCGGAACGTGCGGACCTCCCCGCGCCGGTGGTCGTGGCCTGTGACGTACCAGCGGCCGGCGTGGAAGACCAGGCCGTACGGGTCGAGCTCCCGGTGCGTCCGCTCACCGCGCCAGGATCGGTAGTCAAGTGCCACCCGCCGCCGGTGCCGGGCGGCCTCGGCCAGTGCGAGCAGGGTGCCGGACGCGGGCCGGGGCTCCGACCCGGGCGGCCGCAGGGTGAAGCCGAGGTGCTCCTGCACGGCGGTCAGCCGGTCGGCGAGCGCCGCCGGCAGCACCCGGCGGATCTTCGCCAGCGCCGTCGCCGTGGCCGGCTGCTCGGTGGCGAGCCCTACCCGTTCGGCGACGACCAGGCCGAGCAGCACGGCGACCGCCTCGTCGTCGGTGAGCATCAGCGGCGGCAGCTTGAAGCCGGGGTGCAGGCGGTAGCCGCCGTGGCGGCCCCGGTCGGCGGTGACCGGGATGCCCAGCTCGACCAGGGTCGCCGCGTACCGGCGCACGGTCCGCTCGTCGACGCCGAGCCGGCCGGCGAGTTCGCCGGCCGTGGCCCGGTGCCGGGCCTGGAGCAGTTCGAGCAGGGCGAGCACCCGGCCAGCGGGATGGGACACGGAAAACTCCTGGAAACCGGGCGGATGCTGTCCGGTTTCGATCGTACGGTCTGTCGGTAGCCGAGAGAAGGAGCGACAGATGGCGACGTTCGTGCTGGTGCCGGGGTTCTGGTTGGGTGCGTGGGCGTGGCGGGAGGTGACCGGACTGCTGCGCGCGCAGGGGCATGACGTCCACCCGATGACCCTTACCGGGTTGGCCGAGCGCGACCACCTCGCCGGGCCGGAGGTGAGCCTGGAGACGCACACCACCGACATCGTCCGGCTGATCGAGGTCGAGGACCTGCACGACGTGCTGCTGGTCGGGCATTCCGGCGGCGGGATGCCTGTCGCGCAGGCCGCCGACCGCATCCCGGAGCGCGTCGCCCGGGTGGTCTACGTGGAGAGTGGACCGTTGCCGGACGGCACCGCGCAGTTCGACACCGTGCCCCCACCGGAGCAGCAGCGGCTGCGGGAGGCGATCGGCGACGGGCACCTGCTGCCGCCGCCCGCCTGGGATCCGGTGGCCGACCCGAGCAACCTGGCCGGGTTGGACGAGGCGACACTCGCCGTCCTGCGCTCCCGCGCCACCCCGCAGCCGCTGCGCACGGCCACCGATCCGGTCCGGCGCACCGGCGGCCGGCCGGTGCCCACCGCCCTGGTCGCCAGCACCTTCCCGCTCAGCGTGGTGCGCGAGATGATCGACAAGGGCCACCCGTTCTTCACCGGGCTCGCCGATGGTCAGCTGTTCGAGCTGCCCACCGGGCACTGGCCGATGCTCAGCGAACCGAAGGCGCTTGCCGACGTGCTCGACGCGGCCGCCCGCGGCTGAGCCGGGTCAGCGGGGCAGCAGCGCGGCGACCTCGGCGACGACCTGCGCCGGGGTCCGGCCGTCGGTGACCACCGTCTCGGTGGCCACCTCCGCGTAGAGCGGCCGGCGCTGGTCCAGCAGGTGTTTGAGGGTGGCCCGCGGGTTGATCGCCAGCAGGGGTCGGCCGGCACCGAGCCCGACCCGCTTCACGGCGTCGGGCAGCTCCACGGACAGGTGCACCACCCGGTGGCCCACCAGTGCGGCGCGGTTCTCCTCGGCCAGGACCGCGCCACCCCCGAGGGCGAGCACGCCCGTGCCGGCGGCGAGCGCCGCGGCCACGGCGGCCCGCTCCAGGGTACGGAAGTGCGCCTCACCCTCGTCGATGAAGATCTCCGGGATGGGCTTGCCGGCCATCGACTCGATGTCGGCGTCGGTATCGCGGAACTCCACCCCGAGGGTGGCCGCGAGCGCCTGCCCGACAGTGGTCTTGCCGCAGCCCGGCGCGCCGACCAGCACGACGACCGGCGCCATCAGCGGATGACCAGCGCGTCGAGGTAGCCGGCCAGGTTGCGGCGGATCTCGGTGATCGAGTCTCCGCCGAACTTCTCGGTGGCCGCCTCGGCGAGCACCAGCGCCACCATCGCCTCGGCGACGACCGCCGCGGCGGGCACCGCGCAGACGTCCGAGCGCTGGTTGATCGCGGTGGCCGGCTCGCCGGTGGTGACATCCACGGTGGCAAGCGCCCGGTTCAGTGACGAGATCGGCTTCATGGCGGCGCGCACCCGCAGCGGCTCGCCCGTGGTGATGCCGCCCTCCAGCCCGCCGGCGCGGTCGGTGACCCGTCGAACGCCCGTCGCCGACGGAATGATCTCGTCGTGCGCCTCGGAGCCCCGGGAGCGGGCCTGCTGCCAACCGTCGCCGATCTCCACGCCCTTGATCGCCTGGATGGACATCAGCGCGGTGGCCAGCCGGGCGTCGAGCTTGCGGTCCCACTGCACGTGGCTGCCCAGGCCCGGCGGCACCCCGTACGCCAGGACCTCGACCACGCCGCCGAGGGTGTCGGCTGCCTTCTTCGCGGCGTCCACCTCGGCGACCATCAGGGCGCTGGCCTCCGGGTCGAGGCAGCGCAGCGGGTCGGCGTCGATGCGGGCGGCGTCGGCCGGGGTCGGGCGCAGCCCGGGCTTCGCGGCCACCGGGCCCAGCTCGACGACGTGGGAGACGATCTCGATGCCGAGCGCCTGACGGATCAGCGCCTTGGCGACCACGCCGACCGCGACCCGGGCGGCGGTCTCCCGGGCGCTGGCGCGTTCCAGGATCGGGCGGGCGTCGGTGTGGCCGTACTTCTGCATCCCGGCCAGGTCGGCGTGGCCCGGACGGGGACGGGTCAGCGGGGCGTTGCGCGCCTGGCGGGCCAACTCGTCGGGGTCGACGGGGTCGGCGGCCATCACCGTCTGCCACTTCGGCCACTCGGAGTTGCCCACCCGGATGGCGACCGGGCTGCCCAGGGTGACGCCGTGCCGCAGGCCGCCGAGCACCTCGACCTCGTCGCGCTCGAACGACATCCGCGCGCCCCGGCCGTAGCCGAGCCGGCGGCGGGCCAGGTCGTCGGCGATCTCGGTGGTGGTCACCTCGATGCCGGCCGGCACCCCCTCCAGCAGCGCGACGAGGGCGGGACCGTGCGATTCACCTGCAGTCAACCAGCGCAACACAGCGATCAGTCTGTCACGGCCCGCCACCGGCCCGGTGCGCTGCCCGCCGCGTCCCGCCCAGCGGACGCCGGCGCCCGGTCGGCCGGACGCCGGCGGCAGCTCAGATGCCCCGGCCGCGCCTGTGCAGGGTGCGCAGCACCGCGTCCGCGCCGACCACCCGGCCGGCCACCGCGAGGGCCAGGTACGCGCGCGGCTCGCGCGGGTTGCTGCGCAGCGTGCGCCGGGCCCAGCGCACCGCCCCCCGCCGGTCCCCCGAGGCCGCCCGGGCGAACGCGATCTGCCCGGTCACCCGGGCCTCGCCGGCCGGCTGGCCGGCGAACTCCGGATACCGCCGCAGCAGCCACTGCAACGCCTCGGAGATGGTGTCCCACCGCTGCGCGAAGTAGGAGCGCTTGTGCCAGCGGACCAGCACCGAGGGCGTACGCAGGTTGATCAGCGGGGCGCTGCGCGCGGCCCGCAGCAGGAACTCGTAGTCCTCCGCGTAGCTGCCCGGGATCTCCTCGTCGACCAGACCGAAGCCCTCGCGCAGCGCGGTGGCGCGGATCAGGAAGGTGGACGGGTGCAGCTCGGTCATCCGGTCCCGCAGCAGGTCGTCCAGGGTGATCCGGTCCTTGTCGAGCACCCGGTCGACGGTGTTCCCCTCGTAGCTGACCCGGATGCCGCAGCAAACGAACTCGGCGGCCGGGTCGGCGGTCAGGGCGTCGACCTGGGCGGCCAACTTCCCGGGCAGCCACTCGTCGTCGTCGTCGCAGAACGCGACGAGCTGCCCTCCGGCGGCGAGGGTGCCGCTGTTGCGCGCGCCGGCCAGCCCCGGCGTGCGGCAGTTGCGGATCACCCGGACCGCCCGGTCCGGGCCGGCGAGGTCGGCCAGTGACCCGTCGGGGGTGGACTGGTCGAACACCACCACGACCTCGATCGGGCCGGGATACTCCTGGGCCAGGATCGCCCGGATGGCGGAGCGCAGCAGCTCGGGGCGGTCCCGGGTGGGCACCACCACGCTGACGCTCGGCGGCGCGGTCATCGTCGTCCCTCCGTCCGGTCGGATCGTGCCCAGGGCCGCCACCGTGGTGGGCGTCGGGCGGCGCGGGCCACCAGGTCCTCCACGATCTGACCGACCCGCGCCACCGCGGCGCGGCGCGCCTCGTGGGCGTCGGGGTCGGCGGCGACCGCGAACCGGGAGGCGTCGGCCAGCCCGGCGGCCAGCGCGTCGTGCAACTGTTCGCGGGTCTCGCAGAGCGCCACCAGCCCGGCGGCGCCGAGCCGGCGGGCGAAGAGCTGCTGATGGTCGTCGACGTGCTCGCCGCGACCCGGGTCGCGGGGCACCACGATCGGCAGGTGACCGTGCCGGCGTGCCTCCAGGATGGTGGCCGGCCCTCCGTGGCAGACCACCAGGTCGGCGTCGGCCATCTCCTGCTGAAGGGCGTCGTGGCCGAGGAACGGCACGGCGCCGGGCAGGCCGGGTGCCTTCGTGTGCCCGTGCTGGACGGTCAGCCCGACCGCGTCGGCGGCGTCGGCGTGCCACTGGGCCAGCCAGTCGACGAGCCTGTCGAAGGGGTGCTTGTCGGTGCCGACCGCGACAAGCAGCCGGGTCTGCCCGGTGGGCGCGGTGTCGCGCTGGCGGGGCAACCGGGCCGGTTCGGCGGCGGGCCGGGGCGGTTGCGGACGTGGGCTGGTGTCGATCTCCCCGCTCACAGCAGCGCCCCCACGACTATCGCCTCGGGATACTGCCGCCGCTGCTCGTCCCACTGCACGAGCATGGCGGACAGGAACGGCCGGCAGAGGCGGGCGGTGAGCGTCGCGGTGTCGATCCGGTCGTACACCTCGATGTAGACGGTCGGGATGCGCCGCAGCCGGGCCAGCACCACGAACGGCAGGGCCACGCCGGCACCTGTGGTGACCACCGCGGCGACCCGCCGACGCCGCAGTACGCGCCAGGCCAGCAGGGCGTTGCGCAGCAGGTTCGGCACACTGCGGGTGGTCGGGTGGTACGCGGGCACCAGGTCCTCGCCGGCCAGCAGCGACACCGCCTCCGGGGTGTCGAAGGTGACCCAGCAGCGCGGCAGCTTCTCGTACCAGGGCCGCAGGGCGAGCAGTTGGGCCAGATGTCCACCGCTGGAACTGACCAGCAGCAGCACGGGCGGCTCGGACTCGTCGTTGTTCACGTCCACGCGACTCCCCACAAGTTCGCTTGGAATTTCGGTCTACGCCAGGCAGAAGCAGATCACAGGTTCCCCGGTTCGTTGAACAGCGCGACCGGGCGGGCCAGCGATCTCCACCTGGGAATATCGGGGGCGCCGGCCCCCCGAGGTCCATCGATAATCATCACGACCTGCTAGTTTGCCGTCACTCTGCGACACGCCGGCGGTCCGTCGATTTCACCGGATCAACCGCTATGTCGTTTCTCGATGACGTCCAGCAGTGCGGGATGCAGCGCCGCGTTCCAGCCCGCCCCCGCGTGGGCCAACCGCCAGGTCCGCAGCCACATCTCCACCAGGTACGCGTCGGCCACCAGCCGGCGCTGCGCGGAGCCGAGGCCGAGCCGCTCGCCGTGGCGCTCCAGGTGCCCGTCCACCGCCGACGCGGCCGCCGCCGCCGGCTCGCCGCGCAGCACCAGTGCCCGCTGGAAGGCGTCGTGGGCCAGGTCGAACCCGACAGGTACGTCCGGCGCGCTGTGCTCCCAGTCCCAGGCGACCAGCCGGCCGGCGTGCCGGCCCAGGTTCCACGGCACCCAGTCACCGTGCCAGTGACCGAACTCGACGGTGGTGTCACCGTGCCGGCGGCCCAGCGCGGCCACCGCGTCGACGGCCCGCGCGCCGGCCGGCACGGCGTCGGCCGCCCGGTCGGCCTGCGCGGCCAGCCGGGTCAGGAACGGCGAGGAGGCCAGGGGTCGGGGCGTACCGGCGGGACCGCCACGACGGGCGACCGCGAGCAGCGCCGCGATCCGTGGCGGGTCGTCGACAGGCACACCA
This sequence comes from Micromonospora sp. NPDC047521, assembly GCF_055587305.1. NCBI lineage: Bacteria > Bacillati > Actinomycetota > Actinomycetes > Micromonosporales > Micromonosporaceae > Micromonospora > Micromonospora sp. NPDC047521. Next base: position 75,624 of record NZ_JBVJGN010000004.1, read on the forward strand.
CGGACGTCCGGTGGCAGCGGCTCGATCACCGCGACGACCTGGCCGGCCCACGCTGTCTCGGTGAGCAGCCCCGGCGGCACCGGATGGTCGGCGACACCCGCCGTGTCCCGCACCGCCCGCAGGGCGGCCGCCTCGGCGGTGACAAGCGCCCGCGTCGCGTCGTTCCAGCCGATCTTCGCGTAGCCGCGCGGGCGACCGTCGGCGGTGAACAGTTGCAGGGTGGGTTTGCCGTTCGGGTCCGGCGGGCGGACACCGCAGGCCGCCAGCAGCGGCGCACCGCCCAGCGCGGCGGCGAGCCGCTCGGTCAACAGCAGCTCGGCAGGCGCCGCACCGGACGGCACCGAGACGCTCAACGTCGGAAAGGGCGCCAGACCCACCGCGCCGAACCGGGCCAGCCCGCCCAGCACCGCGCGCAGCGCGCGCACCTTCGGTGGCCGCAACGCGTTGTACGCCAGCAGCGACGCCGCACCGGCCCGGGGCGCGCCCAACGGCACCAGGAACCGCGCCCGGGCCACCGACGGCACCACCGCGTACCGGGCCACCACCCGGTGACCCGCCGGCGGGCTGCCGCCCACGCGCAGGGCGACCCGGTCGTCCGGGAAGACCGCGCGGCTCACCCAGCCCAGCCCGTCCACTCTCGACCGTGGGTCGGTGGCCCCCTCGACCACCGATGTCATGCCGCCCGGTCCGCCCAGTCGAGGTCCAACCCCAACCGCTGACGCAACGCGTCGTTGTACGGGCGGTAGTAGTCGGTCAGCTCGGCGCGCACCGCCGGATCCAGTGGAGCCGAACGCCGATCGTTGTAGACCTTGAAGTTGGGCAGGTCGTACGCGGGCAGCCCGAGGAAGTCCAGGGTGCGCCGGTAGGTCGCGCGGGCGTCGCCGTACAGGTCCTCGCTGGGCAGGAAGAGGATCTGCGAGGTGTCGAACCGCTCCAGCCACGGCTCCAGGTGCTCCAGGTACCGCCCCCGGGCCCGGTACGTGTACCAGTCGTACGCCTCGCTGAACGACTCCGGATCGGCGATCAGCCGTTCCCGCTCCCCCGCCGTGCGCTCCGGTTCGGCGGCCAGCGCGGCGGCGAAGTCCAGCGGCTCGATGCCGTGCGTGCGGCGTTCCTTCCAGTGCGAGTACGCCCGCTCCACCGGGTCGCGCAGGAGCACGATCAGCTTCACCGTGGGCATGAGCGCGGCGACCCGCTGCGCGGCGAGCGGGTGGAACATGTACAGCGGTGCGGCCTCGCCTACCCGGACCGGCCCGCCGTGCCGCCTGGCCAGGGCGTCGCGCTGGCGCTGGGTCGGGAAGTGTGAGCGGTACCAGGCCTCGCCGCGCCCCCAGTGCTCCTCGAAGTAGTGCGCCGACTTGGTGTTCCACGCGGGGAAGAGCCGGGGCACGAGGGGGTGCTGGATGAGGTAGTTCCACAGGGAGGTGGTGCCACCCCGCTTGGTGCCGATGATCAGGAAGTCCGGCAGGGGCCGCCGGTCGCTGGTACGGACCCCGTAGTCCACAAGGGACTCCTTCACCCGGACGGTGACCTGGGTCGGGACCAGCTGCTTCATCCGGTCACGGATGGACGCCACGACGGACCTCACCTGCCTCTCGTCGATGCCGGGGCGGGGCCGGCGGCCGTGGCCGCGTCGCCCCGTCCACGAATCTGTCTCATGGTCAGCCGGATGCCGGCGCGTACCCGGGGCAACGTCAACAAGCCGACGCACGCGGCCGCCAACACGACCAGGGCCACCGCCAGGCCGGGAAGGCCCCGCCCGCCGGCCAGGACGCCGACAGCGGCCGCCACGCCGACACCGGCGAGGGTCACCGCCGCCGCGCGCAGCATCGCGGTGTCGACAAGCGGTTCCCGGACCACCGTGCGGGCGAAGAAGGCGGCGGTCAGGTTCTCGGTGGCGATTCCGGCGGCCCACGCGCCCGCCGCGCCGGTGGCGCCGTGCCCGGGGATCAGCCAGAGGCCCAGCGACACGGTCACGGTGAGCCCGGCGAGCGTGGCCGCCAGATGCAGGCCGCTGCGCCCGCCCATCAGCAGCAGGCTCTGCACGTTGCCCACGCCGGTGTTCACGAGCATCGCCAGCGCGAGCACGGTCATCGCCGGCACGCCCGCGGTGAACTCCGGCCCGAACAGCTGGAGGAACGCCAGCGCGAACACCGCGAGCAGCAGGTACACCGGCCAGGACAGCACCAGCCCCCAGATCGTCAACCGCCTGTGCACCGCCGCGGCGGCGGCCCGCTCGCCACGGCCGAGCAGTCGGGACAACTGCGGTGACACCGCGACCCGCAACCCCTGCATGGCCAGTTGGCCGGCGAGGACGTACCGGCCGACCGCGCCGAACACCCCGGCGTCGGCCGGGCCGGCCAGCACCGAGGTGAGCAGCACGCCCACCCACATGCTGCCCGCGTCGATGGCCGCCGACGCGGCGCGGGGCAGCGCGAAACGCCAGAACGTCGACCAGTCGGTGCGCCCGGGCCGCAACGCCCCGCCACGGCCCAGCCCGAGCGGCCCGGCCACCAGCACGAGACACGCCAGCAGCGCCAGCGCCGCCGGCACCAGCCAGCCGGTCACGCCGGCGAGCAGGCCGCCACCGGCCAGCGCCGCCGCGCCGACAAGCGCCGGTCGGGCGACCGGCAGCAGGAGGAACTGCACAGCCACGTACGCCCGGATGGGTCGTACGCACCGCAGGGCGGCCAGCAGCAGGGTCATGGCCACCACCACCGGCACGGCGGCGAAGGTGAGGGTGAGCAGCGCGCCGCCGTCCGCGCCGGAGCCGCTCAGCAGCCGGGGGGCGAGCACGTCGGCGGCCAGGACACCCGCGGCGGCGACCACGAGGGCGGCCAGCAGCGGCGGGACGAGGGCCACCGGCAGTACCCGGGCCGCGTCCCCCCGGGTGCCGGTACGACGTCGCGGCAGCGCCCACATGAGACCCGTCTCGGCGCCGAGGGTGCAGACGGCGGTGGCCACTGTGACCACACCGATCGCGGCGAAGAACGCGCCGGCGCCCGCCGTGCCGTACTCCCGGGTGATCACCACGGCCAGCACGAAGCCGAACAGACCGCTGGTGGCCGCGCCGAGCAGGCCGGCCACGCCGCTGCGCGCGCTGCGCCGGGTCTCGGCCGCGCCGGCGTCGCCCGCGCCGACAGTGGCTAGCGGCGGCGGCCGGTCCGGGTCGGCGGGCGGCCTGGTCACGGCGGTCACGCCGGCACCCCCACAGGGCGGGCCGGCAGCGGACGCCACCGGGCGGACCGTTCCCGTTCGGTGAGGGCCATCGCGAACGCGACGGCGAAGAACGCGACCGACAGGTTCTGGTTGGCCATGCCGTAGAACGGGATCTGCACCAGGCAGACCACAGGCACCACGGCCAGCCACTGCCCGGCCGCCGACGTCGCCCGCGCGCAGATCACCGCGGCGGCCACGAACCAGGCCAGGAAGCAGAGCAACGCCGGTACGCCGTGACTGAACAGCACCATCCAGAACTGCCCCTGGGTGCCGATCGGCGCCGCCGCGGAGACCGTGTCCACGTTCACCGGTGCGCCGTAGCCCAGCCACGGCGACTCCTGCACCCGGCGGATCACCTCCGTGTAGAGCGAGAGCCGGTCGGTGTTGGTGTCGCTGGAGTCGACCCGCTTGTTGATCAGGTCGGTGATGGGGATGAACAGCGTGGCCAGCGCCCCGATCAGCACCAGCCCGACGATGGACGCGGCGACCCGCACGTTGCCCCGCAGGCTCGCCCGCACCCCGAGCACCGCGAGGCCCGCGCCCAGGCTGAGGAACATCGCCCGGTTGAGGGTGAGGAACGCGGGCGCCAGCGACAGCGGCAGCGACGCCAGCAGCACCCAGCGCAGCGGCCCGCGCGGGCGCAGCATGGCGAAGGCCACCACGCACGGCAGGGTCATCGCGTACGCGCTGCCGTAGTTGTTCGTGTACGCGAAGGGCGCGGCCGGCCGGTAGATCGGGTTGAGCGAGCGGGCGCTGTACTCGGCGGTGGTCAGGTGGACCATGTCCTGGATGAACGGTGTGCCGGCCACCCCACCGGGCAGCAGCACCTCCATCGGGGTGCTCATCGCCAGCCGGGGCGCCAGCACGCCCAGCCAGCCCAGCACGACCAGGCCGAACCAGAACGCGCAGAGCGGGCTGAGCACCGCCACCAGGTCGGCGCGTTCCCGGGCGGCGGCGTGCACGTAGACGCCGACCACCAGCGCGGTCAGGTAGAAGGCCAACCGCAGGGCGAAGGTGAGCAGCGAGGCCGGCGACGCCAACTGGGTGGCGCTGACCACCACGATGGCCAGGAACAGCAGCCAGATGGCGCTCGCCGGCGGCAGCGGCACCCGTCCCCGGGTGAGCAGCAACGCGAGCAGCAACGCCCCCAGCAGCGGCCACCCCAGGTAGAACGCGCCGAGCGCCCACCACAGGGGCACCAGGCCGAACATCAGCGACAGCGGCCAGAGCGGCAGCCGGGGCGGCGGTGGGGGCGGCGACACCGGCCCGCCGACGGCAGGAGAGTCACCTGGCGGCGGCCCGGTCGCCGGTGCGCGGGTGACAGTCACCGGTCAGGCCCGACCGTTGCGGGTGAGGACGAAACCCAGCGGGGTCACCCCTGCGGCGCGCAGCCGCTGCACGAGGCGACGCAGGTCGACCTGGCGGGTGCGGTCCCGCTCGACCACCACCACCGCGCTGCCCTGCCGGGCCACCGCGACGCCGCGCTCGTCGGATTCGGCAGGTGGGGCGTTGAACAGCACAAGCCCGTGGTCGGCGCCCTGCCGCCAGGTGCCGAACCGGACGCCGCCCACCCCCACGCTCACCTCGTCCGGGGCGGCGACCCGGCCGTTCTCGGCCCGGGCGGGCGACGCCCGGGGCAGCGTGAGCGTGGCGTCCGGATCGGTGGACGGGCGGGCGCCCGGCGGGTGCGGGGACGGTCGGCGGGCGGGCACCGTCTCGGCGGCGGCGCCCGGGGTGGCGGGGCTGCCGGCCGGGCGGGGCTTGGGCACGAGCGGCCGGGACGGGTCGATCGGCAACCGCCCCCGGTCGGCGAGCACCGCGGCGCGCAGCCGCTCGGTACGTCCGCTGTCGTCGGCGACGAAGACCTCCCGGCCGTCGACGGCGAGCGCCACCGCGAGCCCGGCGGTGAGCGCGGTGGCGTCCTCCCGGGCGGCGAGCAGCGCCACCCAGGCCGGCTGGCGGACCCGCTCGGCGACCGCCATCGCCACGTACCTGATGTCCGCGTCGACGGCCCGGGGACTGCCCCGCCACGGCGGGCGGCGGACCGTGCCGAGCAGCGGCAGGCCTGTGGCGTCCCGACCGTCGGCGACCGAACGGACCCGCCGGTCGGTCGACTCCCACGCGTACGCCAGCACCACGCCGATCAGGGCGCCACCGAGCAGGCCGGCGACCAGGTAGAGCGGGCGGTGCCCGGTGGAGGTGACCAGGGCGCGCTCGGCGGTCTGCGTGACCCAGCCGGGGTTGATGTCCACGGCGGCGATCTCGGTACGGGCGGCGTTGAGCTGGGTGAGCTGGTTGTTGATCCCGGCCAGTTCGGCCACTGCGGCGTCCCCGGCGGTGGTGTCCTTGGCGGTGCTCGCCCGTTTCTGCACCGCCGCCTGCTGGGCGGCGACCTTCGTGATGCTCGCGTCGTACGAGCGCAGCATCTCGGCGCGCTGCTGCTCGTACATCGTGCGCCGCACGTCCAGGTAGGCGCGGGCGGCCAGGTTGGCGCTCTGCACCGCCCGCTGCGCGTCCTTCGCCTGGTAGCTGAAGCGCAGGATCTGCCCGCCGGTGGGCACCTCGACCTCGAGCGCGTTACGGATGTCGCGCGGGTCGGCGCCGGCCGCGTCGGCGAGCCGCTGCACCACCTCGGTGCCGGTGGCGATGCCGCTCTCCACGTTCATGTTGACCGCCCGGTCGGCGCCCGCGCCGCTGGGGGTGAACGCGTCGGTCACCACCGGACGGACCGCCACCACGGCGTTCGCGGTCATCGCCGCCGGCACCATCAGCACGTAGCCGAGCGCGAGGAGCAGCCCGACCACTGCCACGGCCGTCACCAGCCGCAGCCGGTGCATCGGCACCCGCAGCAGGTCGGTCACCGTGACGGTGCGATCGGCGCCGGCGGCCGGGGCGTCCGTCGACCAGGAGGTGGGAGTCGCGTCAGTCATGGAACTTCTTCACCGTCTGTTGAGGATTGCCGACGACCACGACGCCTGGCGGCACGTCCGTACGGATCACCGACGCCGCGCCCACGACGCTGTCCCGGCCGACGCGTACGCCCTTCATCACCAGCGCATGCGCTCCGACCCACACGTTGTCCTCGAGGACGATGGGGGCGCGGGTGGCCGGGCCGGGAGGCTCGTGCCGCTGCTCCGGTGGCAGGTTGTGGAAGTCGTTGTCGAGCAGCTCGCAGTCGGACAGTAGGCACCTGTCGCCGACGGTCACCGAGGTCCAGGTGCCGATCCAGGTCGCGTTCAACAGACAGTCGGCGCCGATGCGCACCTCGCCGGGTCCGGCGAAGCGGACCAGCTTGTTCAACCGGGTGCGGTCGCCGATTGTCACCCGTACTCCGCGGCGCAGCCGGACCCGGCCCCGGATCTCCACGTCCCGGCCGAGCGTCAGCCGCCGGTAGCGCAGCCTGTACCAGCCACGTTTGACCGCGAAGACCAGGCGCACCGCGTGTCGCGCGCGGATGCCAGCGGCGCCGACCAACCGACCCCTCCCCCACATCGCGGGGCCGGCAGCGGTGGTGCCGCCGCCGACCCAACGTGAACAATCTATCGATCCTCCGTTACGAACCGTAGACCCTTACTGCACGGAGAAGAATGTTGAGGGGGTGGACCAGGACAACTCGGGCGTCGCGAGGGCGAGCACCGTCGCTGCCGTGCCGTCGACCACCGCGCTCGGCGCGGCCGTCGGGTTGAAGGGCACACTACGCAGTGTGCCGTCGGTAGCACCGTAGACGATCCGGCCGGCCACCCACGCCATGCCACGCACCCCGGACCACGGCACGCCTGTCGTCGGCACTGTGAACTCGGTGGCGCCGAGGTAGTTGCCGTCGATCTCGAAGTACCTGTAGTACAGGTTGTTGGCGCCGGTACGGGTGTAGTAGAGCCGGCCGTCGAGGAAGAAGGCGCCGCTCAACACCGCCGGGTTGTACCAGTCGTTGTAGCCGGACGCCTCCCACGGCGCCCCGATCGCCCCTCCGTTGAACAGCGACACGTCGATCCGGCTGCCGGTGGGCGTACCCGCGACCGTGTGCGACCAGTAGATCCGGTCGTCGACCCGCCACGTCGCGCCGGCCGCCGTGTAGGCCGGCTGGCTGACCGTGGTCGGGGTGCCCAGGGTGGTGCCGTCGAACGGCACCCGGGCCACTGTGGCCGCTGCGGTGCTCAGGTAGAGGTTGCCGGTGGTGGCGGTGGGCGGGTTCTTCGGGGTGAACGTCCGTCCACCCGCGAGGGGGAACATGCCGAGCCGACCGTGGTACTCCTCGCCCATGCCATCGGAGTTGTGCCCGAAGTAGAGGCCGTCCGTACCGCGCCAGAGCACCGGCACCGACGAACCCCAACTGCTGGTGCCGGCAGGCATCGAGGCGCTGCCGCTGCGGCGCGGGTTCCAGTTCACCGGCATGCCGGTGGCCGGGGTGACAGCCGCGATGCCGAGCCGGTCGACCGCGCCGGGGCCGGCGACGTCGACGCCGTTGGGGTTGTTCAACCAACGGAAGTGCCCACCGAGGTAGATGACGTTGTCGGCGACCTCGACCGAGGTGATGGTGTCGTTGCCCGTGTAGTCGGCCCAGGTGGCGAGCTGCCCGCTGCCCCGGTTGGCCGTCTCGAACCGGACGAGCGTGTCGCAGTAGGCGGTGGGCCACCCCGAACCGCCGTTGGTGCCGACCACGAACCAGCTGCCGTCCGCGCCGAACTTCACGTCCTGCACGTAGTGCACGAACGTCGACGGGGAGGCGCACGGCGGAACGAACTTCTCCGTGCTCCAGTCGATGAGTGTGGGGGTGGCGGAGACGTCCACAAGCGCCATCTGGTTACGCGGCAGGTCGTTGACGAGCGTGAAGTTGCCGCCGACGGCCAGCGTGTTGCCGTCCGGCGTGACGTCGATGGTCCAGACGTACGAGGTGGTGTTGTGCCGCCCGACCGTGGCGTTGATGGCGAAGGTCGGGTCGATGGCGCCGGTGGTCGCGTTGAGCCGGGCGAGGCCGGCGTGCGCGGTGCCGTTGAGCCAGTTGAACGCGCCGGCCACGTACAGCCAGTTGCCGTGCAGCACGACCTTGCGGACGTTGCCGCCGTCGGAGCGCCCCACCCACGCGTCGATGATCGCGCCGCTGGACGGGTCGAGGGCCACCAGGTTCCTGCGGGACACGCCGTTGACGTTCTTGAAGGCCCCGCCGACGATCAGCGTGCCGCCCGGGCCGGCGACGAGGGTGTTGACCGCGCCGTCGAGCACCGGCAGGAACGTGGTGGACACGGTGCCGGTGGTGCGGTCGTACGCGAAGAGGTAGGGCTGGTTGATCCACGGCGAGCTGGCGGTCTGCCGGAGCTGCGTGAAGCTGCCACCGACGAAGACCGTGTTGCCCACCTGCGCGAACGCCCGGGTTTCACCGTTGCGGGCGTGCGGGGTCGAGTCGGCGGGGTTCGCCGACACGAGGGTCGCCGTCTCCGGGACCGGAACCACAGCCGCCGAGGACACCGAGGGCACACCGAGCACCGCGGCGACGATCGCCAGCGCGACCATCCCCGCCCGAGTACGACGTCGTCCTGCGAAACGCCACATGTGCGGAAGTTTGGGCACGCTGCGCCTCCAAGGTGGATGAGAACCCGAGGTAGCGTCCCTCGCCCACGCTGGGAGGCGCATCCGCCGATTGGGCGGTGCATCGATCAGCAAGATGACAGAACACCTGGGGGTCGGATATGCGATCCGACCAGGCGATGTGCCGTCACCACAAATTCACGATCGTCAGCGGCTCACCCCGGTGGGCTGCCGCAGGTACCCGTCCCGACCGGCCTGGGAGAAGCCTTCCAGCGCCGACGCGTCGTGGTTCATCGTCATGTCACAGGTCGAGGTGCGGGTCGTCATGCCCGGCGAGTTGAAGTAGATGGCCGCCTTGATCTTCGGGTGCGCCTTCAGCGCCGCCGGGAACTCCTGGAACCAGCGCTGCTTGGCGCCCGGGTCGGCGGAGTTGAAGTTGGTGCCGAACTCGGCGAGCATCCGCGGCTTGCCGGCGCCGATGCCGTTCTCGTCCAACCAGCGGTAGAAGCCGCCCACAGTCGTGCTGGGGCTCTTCCACACGGTGCTGCCGTTGCAGACGTGGAAGTTGTACGGGTCGTAGGCCACCCAGTCGACGTAGCGGTCCCCGGGGTAGAGGCCGGCGTACCGGGAGTAGTGACCGGACCAGCCCATCATCGTCCAGACCCATACCGCGTTCGTCGCGCCGGCCTTCGCGAACCGCTCGTACACGTACCGCCAGGCCCTGACGAAATCGGCGTCGCTGCCCTTGCCCGGCTCGTCCTCGGGCTCGTGGTCGAAGCCGAGGAAGACCGGCACCCCGGTGGCGCGGATCCGCCCGGCGACCGCGTCGATCGTCGCGTCCTGCCGGCCACTGTAGACATCCGCCCACTTCAGCGTGGTGCCGGCGGAGAAGTCGCGGGACTCCCAGGCGAAGAACATCAGCCGGCCCTCGCGCATCTGCTGCGTCTCGTACGCGTCAGGGAAGGCGCCGTTGCTGCCGGAGTTGGAGAAGTCGTGGTAGCGGTGCACGATGTCGAACTTCCGGCCGACCTGCGCCTCCACGTCCGTGATCGCCTTGCCGTGGTCCCAGCCGCCGCCCGCGCCGGCGGGTGAGTACATGCCCCACCAGGCGCCGCAGGAGGGCACGAGCTTGGTGGACACCGACCCGCACTTGCCCGTCGGGAGCGTGGTGCTCGCGCTCGGCGTGGGCGTCCCCGTCGGGGCGACTGTCGGTGACGGCTTCGGCGCGGGGGTCGGCGACGCGCTGGGCGTCGGCGAGGGCGCCGGCCGGGTGGTCGTCACCGACGACGGCCGGGCCCCGACGTCGTAGCTGATCACCAGGCTGGGTCGCAGGTCAGGGTTCCGGTTCTCCACCGACGCCCAGTAGATCCGGGTGTCCAGACCGGACTGGGCGAGCGACACCGTCCAGGTGCCGTTGCCGGTGACCAGCTTGGAGACGTCCCACTCGTTGACGCCCTTGGACACACCTGTCACGGTGTCCAGCGCGGCGCCGGCGGACGCCAGGGCCGGGCGCGCCTCGCGGGCGCTCAGCGGCGAGGCGTGCGCCGTCACCGTCGCGGCGAACTGCTGCCAGGCGTGCAGCCGCAGCGTCGCCCGCACGTTGACCGCGGCGGCCGGCACGGTGGTCACCGCGAACTCGATGACCGCCTCACGGCCACCACGCGGGTTACCGTCGCAGCGCGTCGGGCAGGTGGCCACTGTCGTCTTGGCGGCGTTGTCGCCGTCCTGCGCCACCGCCGTGGCGGTGGTGTCCGCCACCGCCTGGATCGACAGCTCATCACTTGCCAACAGCGGCATCATGGTCGCCACGATGCCCGCCACCACCGAGCCGCCGACCACCCCGATCGCGATGGCCTTGCGCCGGGGACCGTTGCGGAGCCGGGTGATGCGGTGCAGTCCGTGCCTGGTCAAGGAGTACTCCCTGTGTCTGCTGCGGTAACCGTGAGCAGCGTATCGATGACCAGGGCAGGTCGTGGGCAGGACAGTTTTCCGTAAGCGCGTCTTAACTGTCCGCTAAGGAAGGCGTCGGCCCAGCGCGGCACGCATCGCCTCGACCGGGGCGCGCACGCCTGTGAACTGCTCGAACTGGCCTGCGGCCTGCGCCAGCAGCAGGTCCAGCCCGGACACCACCCGCAGGCCGGCGGCGAGCGCGGACGAGGCAAGCGGCGTCGGCCACGGGTCGTACAGCGCGTCGAAGAACACCGCGTCGGGCCGCCAGTGCGCCTCGTCGGCGAGCGGGTCGGCCACGCCCTTCGGCACCGTCGAGACGACCACGTCGGCCGCGAGGTGCTCCGAGGCGTCGGCCCAGGCGCCGGCGCTCAGCGACACACCCACCGCCGCCGACACCGGCCGCAACTCGTCGACCGCCTCGGCGCGGCGGGCCACCACGGTGACCGAGGAGCAGCTCAACTGTGCGGCGGCGGCGAGCGCGGCGCGTGCCGTGCCCCCCGCGCCGAGCACCGTCACCGTGGCGCCGGGCACCACCCCGGCCTCGTCGAGCACGTGCACCATGCCGGCGACGTCGGTGTTGTCCGCGTACCAGGAGCCGTCCGGACGGCGTACCAACGTGTTGGCCGCGCCGACGGCGGCGGCGACCGGCGACGCGGCGTCGGCCACGGCGAGCGCCGCCTCCTTGCCCGGCATGGTCACCGACAGCCCGGCCCACTCCGGGCCCAGGCCGGCGACCAGATCCGGCAGCTCCGCGGCCGCGCACTCGATCCGGGAGTACGACCAGCCGGTCAGCCCCGCGGCGGCGTAGCCGGCGGTGTGGATCACCGGGGAGAGCGAGTGCGCGATGGGCTTGCCCAGCACCGCCGCCCGCCGTCGGAGCGTCATCAGATGATGCCGGCCTCGCGGGCCTTTGCCTCGTTGCGCTGGTGCTGCTCGTAGTCCTCCGCGAAGGCCGAGTGGCCCTGCTTGTCGATCGCCACGAAGTAGAGCCACTTGCCCACCGGCGGGTCCATCGCCCCTTCCAGTGCCTGCTTACCCGGGTTGTTGATCGGGGTGGGGACCAGTCCCCGCAGCTTGCGGTTGTACGGGTTCTTCGGGTCGTCCAGCTCCGACGCCGTCATCTGCGCGGACGTCTTGGTCGGCTTGCCGATCGACTCCAGGTAGTAGTTGACGGTGACGTCCATCTCCAGGCAGTTGCAGTTGAACTCGCCGTACACCCGGTTGTAGGCCACCCGGGCGACCTTGCCGAGGTCGTCCTTGTTGCCGGCCTCGGCCTGAGCCAGCGAGGCCACGATCAACGCCTCGTACGGGCTGACGCCGCCCCGCTCCTTCTGCACCCGGCCGGCGAACTTCATCTCACCTGTCACCGAGAGGAAGTTGTCCACCATGAGCTTGAGGATGCTCTCCGCGGTGGCCTTCGGCGGGATCTCGTACGTGTCCGGGTAGAGGAACCCCTCGACGGACTTGACGACCTTCTTGCCGTCCTCGCGCGTGAACCACCAGTCCGGAACACCGAGCGCCTCGGGGTCCTTGGCGGCGGCCTCGAACTCCTTCACCGGGATCTTGGTCTTCTCGGAGAGCAGCTTGTAGATGTTCTTGCTGGTCCGACCCTCGGGGATGGTGATCCCGTTGACGATCTTGTTCTTGAGGTCGAGCATCGCGGTGACCGCGCTCGCGCCGCTCATCTGCTTGCGCAGCTTGTACGTGCCCGGCTGGATGTTCTTGCTGCGCGAGTTGGCCTCGGCGGCCTCGATGAACGCCTTCTGGCTCTTCACCACGTCGGCGGCGACCAGGGCATCGGCCATGTCGGCAAGCAACGCGCCGTTCTTGATCTCGACGGTGATCTCACCGGTGCCCGAGCCATCGTAGTCGGGGGTCACGAAGTAGTTCTGGATCCGGTCGAAACCGTAGAACGCCCCGCCGCCGATGCCGCCCAGCAGGAACAGGGCCAACAGCAGCGCCAGGAACGTCTTGCCCCGGCCGCCGCCCGAACCGCCCTTGCCCTTGCGCTTCTGCACGAAGCCCCGCCGGTGCCGGCCCTTCTCCCCCCGCTCCGGCTCGTCGAACCCAAGGTCCAGATCGTCGATCATTGCGTCCGCCTCCGCTGCGCATCCAGCCAGCTCTGCAGGATCTCCACCGCGGCCGCCTGGTCGACAACCGCACGTTGACGTTTACCTCGGACGCCACGCTCGGCAAGCCTACGAGAAGCGACCACGGTCGACATCCTCTCGTCAGTGAGCGTTACCGGGACGGGCGCTATCACATCGACCAGTCGGTCAGCGTACGCCTTCACATGGACAGCCGCGGGGCCGTGCCTGCCGGCGAGGTTGACCGGAAGGCCGACCACCACCTCGACAGCTTCGTGCTCGGCCACCAGCGCGGCCAGTTCGGCGAGGTCACTGGGCACGGCGTCCGGGGCCGCCGTGAGATCGCGGGCCAGGGTCACCAGGGGCGTCGCCAGGATCCCGTCCGGATCCGAGCGGGAGATGCCCACCCGCACCTGCCCGACGTCCACCCCGATGCGCACACCACGCGTCAGCTCAGCCACCGAGGGTCACCCCCGGGGACCTACGAACCAGGGCGGACCGAACGGTCCGCCCCGGTCGCCCGATGTCGCTGTTCACGCCCCGGTGATCGCCTTCTCTACGGTGAGCAGCAGCTTGGGCGCCTCCGCGGCCGGCAGACCGCCACCCTGGGCGAGATCGGGGCTACCCCCGCCGCGCCCGGAGAACGCCGCCTTCACCAGATCCGAGGCGGCCAGGCCCCGGCCCCGCGCGGCCTGGTTCACCGCCACCACCAGCGACGCCTTGCCGTTCGCCCGAGCCGCCACCGCGACCACCGCCGGCCGTGCCGGGTCGATCTTGCCGCGGATCTCCTGGGCGAGGGTCCGCACATCGTTACCGGCCGCGCCCTCCGGCGCCTCGGTGCCGACGTACGCCACGCCGCCCACGTCCTTGGCCTGCGCCGCGAGCGCCGACGCCCCACCCAGCACCAGCTGGGCGCGGAGCTTCTCCAGCTCCTTCTCCGCGTCGCGCAGCTGGGTGACGGTCTGCTCCACCCGGTCGGCGACCTGCTCGCTGGGCACCCGGTACAACTCGGCCAGCCGGGAGACCAACAGGTGCTCGCGGGCCAGGAAGCTGAACGCGTCCATCCCGACGAGCGCCTCGACCCGACGGACACCGGAGCCGATGGACGACTCGGAGAGGATCTTCACGAGGCCGAGCTGGGCCGAACGGGCCACGTGCGTGCCACCGCACAGCTCCCGCGCATAGTCACCCACCTCGACCACCCGCACCTCGTCGCCGTACTTCTCGCCGAAGAGCGCCATCGCGCCGATCCGCCGCGCCTCCTCCAGCGAGGTGATGAAGGCGTGCACCTCCAGGTCGGCCAGGAGCACCTCGTTGACCTGCTGCTCCACATCGCGCAACACAGTCGGCGACACCCCCGTCGGGGTGTTGAAGTCGAACCGCAGCCGGCCCGGCGCGTTCAACGAACCCGCCTGGGTCGCCGACTCGCCCAGGAAGTTCCGCATGGTCTGGTGCACCAGGTGGGTGGCCGTGTGCGACCGCGAGATCGCCCGGCGGCGGGTGGTGTCGATCTCCGCGTAGCCGGTCTCGCCCGCGCGCACCTCACCCCGGATCACCCGGGCCCGGTGCACGATCAGGCCCGGCACCGGCTGCTGCACGTCGAGCACCTCGACCTGACCGCCACCAACGGTGATCATGCCCTGGTCGGGCTGCTGGCCACCGCCCTCGGCGTAGAACGGGGTCGTGTCGAGCACCAGCTCGACGGTCTCGCCCTCGGTCGCCGCCGCGCGCGGCCCGTCCGCGCCGAGCAGCGCCCGCACCGTCGCCTCGCGGGCCACCTCGGCGTACCCGGTGAACGTCACCGGACCACCCGAGTCGAGCACCGACCGGTACGCCGACACGTCGGTGTGCCCGGTCTTGCGCGCCTGCGCGTCGGCCTTCGCCCGCGTCCGCTGGTCGGCCATCAGCCGGCGGAAACCCTCGTCGTCGACCTTGAGGCCCTGCTCGGCGGCGATCTCCAGGGTCAGGTCGATCGGGAAGCCGTACGTGTCGTGCAACTGGAACGCCTTCGCGCCGGACAGCGCCGTGCCACCCGACGTCCGGGTCTCCGCGATCGCCGTGTCCAGGATCGTCGTCCCCGCCCGCAGGGTGGACAGGAACGCCTCCTCCTCCGCGTACGCGTACTGCGAGATCCGGTCGAAGTCGGTAGCCAACTCCGGGTACGACGGCGCCATGCAGTCCCGCGCCACCGGCAGCAGCTCGGGCAGCGCCCGGTCCTGCCAGCCGAGCAGCCGGATCGAGCGGATCGCCCGGCGCATGATCCGCCGCAGCACGTACCCGCGGCCCTCGTTGCTCGGGGTCACCCCGTCGCCGATCAGCATCAGCGCCGTGCGCACGTGGTCGGCGACGACCCTCAGCCGCACGTCGTCCGGGTGCGACTCGCTCGCCACATGACCGGAGTGCGCGCCGTACCGCTTGCCGGTCAGCTCGGCCGCCCGGGCCAGGATCGGCCGGACCTCGTCGATCTCGTACAGGTTGTCGACACCCTGCAGGATCGAGGCCATCCGCTCCAGGCCCATGCCGGTGTCGATGTTCTTCGCCGGCAGGTCACCCAGGATCGGGTAGTCCTCCTTGCTGGTGCCCGGACCCCGCTCGAACTGCATGAAGACGAGGTTCCAGAACTCCATGTAGCGGTCCTCGTCGACCGCCGGGCCGCCCTCGCGGCCGTACTCGGGACCCCTGTCGTAGAACAGCTCCGAGGACGGGCCGCACGGCCCGGGGATGCCCATCGACCAGAAGTTGTCAGCCTTGCCGCGGCGCACGATCCGGTCCGCCGGCACACCGATCGAGCGCCAGATCTCGAACGCCTCGTCGTCGTCGAGGTAGATCGACGGCCAGATCCGCTCCGGGTCCAGGCCGTACCCGCCCTGGTCCAGAGGCTTGGTGATCAACTCCCAGGCGAGCGGGATCGCCCCCTCCTTGAAGTAGTCACCGAAGGAGAAGTTGCCGTTCATCTGGAAGAACGTCCCGTGCCGGCTGGTCTTGCCGACCTCGTCGATGTCCGGCGTACGCAGGCACTTCTGCACGCTTACCGCCCGCTGGTACGGCGGCGCCTGCTGACCCAGGAAGTAGGGGACGAACTGCACCATACCGGCGTTGACGAACAGCAGGTTCGGGTCGCTGATGGCGGGCAGCGGAGCGGACGGCACCACGGCGTGGCCGTTCGCCTCGAAGTGCGCGAGGTACCGCCGCTTGATCTCCGCCGTCTTCATCGCTGGTGTTCCTCCGGAAAGATGTGTCGATCGCCGATCCGCGGGTCCTCCCGCAGCTCGGCGAACTTGTCGTCGAACGCCTCGCCCTGGGCGAACGCCTGGTGGATCTCCTGCTCGCGCTCGGCCATCCCGATGCGAACGTCCTCCACGAAGCTACGCAGCGACTCGACCAGCCCGCCAGCGGATTCCGACAACGAGCTGGCCATGCCGGCCGGGGTGTACGCCTGCGCGGTCTTGGTCGCCTTGCGGACCACCACGACGCCAACGGCGAGCCCGATGCCGAGCCAGAACAACCGCCTCATGTCTTGCTACCTCCTGGTACGGCGGCCGGTCAGCGGTTGCCGCGCTTCGCGGCCCGCCGCTGCTGCTTGATGGTGTCGCGCACCTCGCGCTCGGTCTCGGCGTGCCGACGGCCGGCGGCGGCCTTGCGCACCCCGTAGCCGAACGCCGCCACCTTGACCAGCGGATTCGCCGCCGCGGCGGAGACCACGGTGGCCAGGTTGGCGACGTTTGCGGTGACGTTCTGCGCGTGGCTGGTCATCGTGTCGACCTTCGCCAACTGGAGGTTCACGCCGTCCAGCGAGGTCTGCACCTGCTCCAGCGCGACGTTGACGTTCTTCACAGTGGTGTTCACGTCACCGAGCAGCGGCGCGGTCCGATCGTTGAGGTCGTTGATCATCCGCGTGGTGGCGTCCACCGTGTGCCGCAGCCGCAGGATGGGCAGCGTCAGGATGAGCACCAGCACCGCGAACGCGCACGCCGCGACCAGCGCCGCGATCGCTCCAATGTCGCCCACGCCTGTCCTCCTCAAGCAGAGTTCCGCAGGATCCGACGTCCCCGGAACGCACAACGGTGCTACGAATACCAGACACGCCGACCGTCGCCGGTCGGCGGAGGCGGGAGAGCCCGCCAGCCCCAGACCCTACCGTCCGTGATGGAAACCGGCTCAGGACGGTGAGGGTGTCAGGTCGCCAAGCGGGTCACCACTGACTGTCGGGAACGGATCCTCTCCGGTCAGTGACGGATCCGTGGTCGGCTGGGGCCTGGTCCGTTCGTCGTCGATCGCGTTGCGCACCTTCACCGACACCAACGAGCCGGCGCACTCGGTCGCAGCGGCCGACGCCTCGGGAGACGGCACGATGGCGGGCTCGCCGTCGACCGGCGGCGGCACGCAGGTCGGCTCGCGCACCCACAGGTCGAGGGTCAACTCGTCCCGACGCCAGCAGGTGTAGCTGCCCTTGGTCTCCTGCTCCGGGCAGCGGCTCACCTTCCACGGTCGCCAGCCGTCCTCGCGCAGCGCGTCCTCGTAGACCTTGGTGGTATCCGCAGGTGACTTCTCCGAGGTGACGGTGCGCTCGCGCAGCCGGCAGTCGAGCAGGCACCAGCGGCTGCCGCTGACGTCGTCGTCGGTCTTCGCGGCCGCCCAGGCCGGCACGTTGAGCTGGTCCAGGTTGTCGAAGACCGGGTCGCGGCTCAGCGTACGGATGCCGAAGAAGAGCGGCACCGCACCGAGCAGCACGATGCTGACCAACGCCAGTGCCAGCGCCCGCAGCCGCCGTCGCTCGCGCGTCTGCCGACGCTGCTCGGACCGGGCGCCGGTGGCGGGGCCGTCGTCCTCGGGGGTGTCCTGACCGGCCTGGCGCAACGCGGGGCCGGGCGCCGCTTCGGGTGCCGGCCGGTCCACAGGTCCCGCCGGGGCGGGCACCGCGGCGGCGGCGCGTGCCACACCGACGGGTTCTCCCGGGCGTCCCGGCGGCCCGACGGGCGCGACTCCGGACGGTTCGGGGCGGCCGGGCTCCCGGTGCGGCGGCAGCGCGCGGCCGGCGGCACGGTCCGCCGGCGTGGGTCGGACGGCCGGCGCCCCGCCCCGGGCCACCACGGGTGCCCCGGGGTCTGCCCCGGTCGGTGGGCCGACCCGGTCGTCGACGCCGGGCGGACCGGCGACGCCGGGCGGGCGTACGGCCGCCCGGGCCGGGCCGTCCGGGCGTGGGCGCCCCGGACCGTCGGGACGCGAACGGGTCGGACCGTCGGGACCCGGGCGGGCCGGACCGTCGGGGCCGACACCCGGTGGGACGGCGGCCCGGGCGGCGCCGTCGGGCCGGACGGCGGCCCGGGCGGCGGGCTCGGCGCCCGGGCCGGTTCGAGCGGGACCGTCGGGGCCACGGCCGTCGCCGGGCGGCGGCATGTCGCCGGGCGCCTGTCGGGCCCGGCCGGGACGGGCGGCACCACGCGGCGGCGCGCCAGCACCGGCGGGACCGCCGGCGGGCGTGGGCCGGCCACCCGCGACGGCGGGACCGGTGTACGTGTCGCCCGCCGGGCCGGCCGGACCGTCGGAGCCGGGTTCCGTCGGAGGGCGGCGGCGTCGGACGGTCGGGTCCGGCGGGGGCGCCGAGGCACCCCGGCGGGTGATGGGCCGTTCGCCGGTGCCCGACGCGTAGGTCGGACCGCCGCTCGGCTGCTCCCCGGTGGGGTCCGGCGCGTCGGCTCGGGCACCCCGACGACCGGTAGGTGGCTCCGCGCCCGGGTCCGGCGGCGGCCCGACGGGGCGGCGGCCGGGCCGCTCGGCGGCCGGGTCGGGCACGGCGAGCCGGCCGGACGGACGCTCGCTCACATCACCCGGGGGCGGTGCGGGGCGGTGTGCGGCGGCCTGCCCACCGGGAGGACCACCTCGTCGGTTGACCACCGGCAGGCCGGGGTCGGTGTGCGGCAGGCGCCCGGCCTGCCGCAGCCAGTCGGCCGGCCGCTCCGGGCGATCCGCCCGGGGTTCGCCGCCGACCTGCGGACGCCGCTCCTGCTCGTCGGGGACGGCCCGGCGACGCCCGGCGCGGTCGGCCGGGCCGACGGTGGGCATGCCACCGGTGGGCGTGCCGACGGTGGGCATGGCGCCTGTGGTGCCGCCTGTCGCGTCGGGCACCGGCGGGGCGTTGCCCGAGCGGGGCACCACCGGCGGGGCCGGCTCGGCGGCGCGGCGGCGGCCGGCGGAGGCTGCGCGGGCCCCGGTGGCGGGCCCGGAGCCTGTCGGCTCGGGCGCTCCGGGGCCGACCGGTCCCGGGCGCCGCCGAGCGGTCCGGGGGTCGATGTCGATGGCGGGATCGGGGCGCAGTCCGTCGGAGACCTGTGGCACGACGCCAGCCGGCGGGGCGTCGAACCGGGCCGCCGCACGAGCGCCGGGCGGCCCGGCGGCGCGCGCCGGATCGGTCGCCGGACCGGCCACGCGACCAGCAGCGCCGGCCGCCGGACCGGCCACGCGACCAGCACCGGTCGCCGGACCGGCTACACGGCCGGCGGCGGGCCTGCCGCCGGCGGGCGTCGGGCGGACGGGCTCGGTGGTCTCCGGGCCGGGACGAGCCGGTGGCACGGCGTCCGGCCGGCGCAGCGGCGGCACGGCGTCCGCCCGACCGGTCGGGGCGGGGACGTCCGGGCGACGGCCGGTCGGTGCGCCCGGCATCGGCGGACCGGCGGGCGCACCGGGCGGGACCGCACCCGGAGCAGAGCGGGCCGGTCCAACCGGACCGCCGGACGTCGAGCGGGCCGGTCCCGCCGGACCGCCGGACGTCGGCCGCGGGCCGGGAGGTCCCGCCTGCTCAGCGGCGACGGGACGGGCTGCGGGGGGCGGTGCGGCAGAGCGGGCACCGGGTGCCGGCGTCGCGCCGCGCCGCGCCGGCTCACCGGCTGCGGGCGTACCGGCGACCGGGGGCCGGTCGGCGGGGTTGCGGGGCGGCGGCGGGGTCTCGCCCGGCCACGGACCGTCCACGGGACGGCGCGCGGCGGCACCCTCCGGGTCACCACGTCGTACACCAGGGGGCGGCGCCGGGGCGGCACCGCGCGGGCCGGCAGGCTCCGCCGCGGCGCCCTCGGGGCCGAGTTCCGTACGCTGCTGCTTGGCCGAGCGCAGGTCGTCGATCCAGCCGAACTCCTCACCCGACACCGGCTCCTCCGGCTCGGGCTCGGCTCGGCCCCGACCCCAGCGGCGGCCCTTGGGCCGGGTATCGCGCCGCTCGTCCGGGCTCTCGTCCGGGCGGTCCCCACCACGCGATTTCACTGTTGACCCTCTCCTGCGGCGTCGGTGCCGCTGTCCTGCGTCGATCCGGATCCGCCCGGGTCCGTCGTCGGGCGACCGTTCTCGCCAGCAGGCGCTGGCGCGGTCTGCTCCGTTACGCGCTGCCCGGCGCTCGGGGTCTCCGGACGGGTCACCGGGGCGGGCAGCCCGCGCACGATGCGGCGCAGCAGCGGCAGCCGGGTGGCCACCGAGCGCTCTGCCCCGTGCGGGCTCGGCCGGTAGTAGTCGGTGCCCACGAGGTCGTCGGGAACGTACTGCTGGGTGACGACGCCGCGCTTGTCGTCGTGCGGGTAGCGGTAGCCGGTCCCGTGGCCCAGCCCCCGGGCGCCGGCGTAGTGCGCGTCGCGCAGACCCCGGGGCACCGGACCACCCCGGCCGGCCCGTACGTCGGCGATCGCGGCGCCGATGGCTGTGGTGGCCGAGTTGGACTTGGGTGCGGTGGCCAGGTGGATCACCGCCTGGGCCAGGTTGAGCTGCGCCTCGGGCAACCCCACGTACTCGACCGCGTGCGCGGCGGCGGTGGCCACGCTCAACGCGTCGGGGTCGGCCATGCCGACGTCCTCGCTGGCGAAGATGACAAGTCGGCGGGCGATGAACCGGGCGTCCTCGCCGGCGACAAGCATCCGGGCCAGCCAGTGCACGGCGGCGTCCACGTCCGAGCCGCGCATGCTCTTGATGAACGCGCTGACCACGTCGTAGTGGGCGTCGCCGTCGCGGTCGTAGCGCACCGCGGCCACGTCGACAGCCTGCTCGGCGGTGGCGAGGTCGATCCGGCCGGTGCCGAGCGCCGTGGCCGAGGCGGCCGCCGCCTCCAGCGCGGTCAGCGCCTTGCGGACGTCGCCGGAGGCGAGGCGTACCAGGTGGTCCTCGGCGTCGGTGGTCAGGGTGAGCGCGCCACCGAGGCCGCGCTCGTCGGCGACCGCGCGGCGCAGCAGGCCCCGGACCGCCTCGTCGTCGAGCGGTTGCAGGGTGAGCAGCACGCACCGGGACAGCAGCGGCGAGATGACCGAGAAGTACGGGTTTTCCGTGGTGGCCGCCAGCAACGTGACCGTGCGGTCCTCGACGGCGGCGAGCAGTGAATCCTGCTGCGTCTTGCTGAACCGGTGCACCTCGTCGATGAACAGCACGGTCTGCGGGCCGCCCGAGCGGCGCTGACGGCGGGCCGTCTCGATGACCGCGCGGACGTCCTTGACCCCGGCGGAGAGCGCCGACATGGCCACGAACCGGCGGTCGGTGGCCGCGGCGACGAGGTGCGCGATGGTGGTCTTGCCGCTGCCCGGAGGTCCCCAGAGGATGACCGACATCGGCGCGCCGCCGGAGACCAGTTGCCGCAGCGGAGCCCCGGGGGCGAGCAGGTGGTCCTGCCCGACCAACTCGTCGAGGGTCGCCGGGCGCATCCGGACGGGTAGGGGCGAATCGTCAGCTACCGGAGTGAACCCGTCGACACCAACGGGACCGGCGGGCGCGTCACGCGGCCCGGCGGGGGCACCGAGGGAGAAGAGGGCGTCGGACTCCATCACGAAGACAGTACCGGGCCGGGCCCACGGCGCCGGAATCGCGCCGTGGGCCCGCCACCGGTGATCGCTTCCGGTCAGCCGCGGCCGGGGCGACGACCCCGGTACCAGCGGCCGCCGCCACCGCCGCGCGGGCCGCTGCCCACGCCGGCCAGGTAGAGCGAGAGCAGGAGCAATCCGATGAGCACGAGGGTGTTCCAGTTGAACAGGTCCGGCGCTCCGAAATCGGTGTTGAGCAGGTCGAGCAGCAGAGCGAAGCCAAAGACGATGGCCGCGAGAATGGCGAGCATGTCGGTCCTCCGGTGGGGGTTCCCAGTAGGTCGGCGCGTGATGTACCCAATCGGTCGACTCGTCAATCTCCACGGTGGATCGGGTACGCGCCGCCGGCCCGACGCGGCCGTTCGCCCCGCGGCTCCTAGGCTGGTCCGCATGATCATCGACGACCAGGTGCTCCAGGAGCGGAGCGCCGTCCTGGCCGCGGTCGGCCATCATCCGTTCGCCCGGCACGCGCTCGGGCGGGCCATGCCGGTGCGCGGATACCGGCGTGCTGGCGCCGTGCTGTGGTTGGTGCCGCCCGCGCACGGCCCGGCCGGCTGTGCGATCGGCCCGGCCGAACCGGCGCTGGAGATCTGCGCCGCGCTCGCCGCCGACGGGACGCTCCAGCCGGGCCAGCGGCTGCACCTGCCTCGACACGATCGCGGCCTGCTGGTCGACGGACTGGCGGTGGCCGAGCACAGCGACTGGGACTTCCACTGGACCGACACGTCGCCACCACCGCAACCAGATGAGCAGCCGGTGGTACGCCTCACCGACGCCGACCAACCGGCGCTGGCGGCGCTGGTCGAAGGATCCTTCCCCAGCAGCACCTCCCGCCCGGGCGACCCGCGGGTGGTCGACTGGTACGGCAGCCGGGCCGGCGACCGGTTGGTGGCGTGCGGCGCGGACCGCAGCCAGGGCGACATCGGTTTCCTCGCCGGCCTGACCGTCGCCCCCGACCAGCGAGGCCGGGGGCTGGGCGCGTCCCTGACCGCGGGGATGACCCGGGCGCTGCTGGCACGCCACGACGTCGTAGGGCTCGGCGTGTACACGCACAACGTCGGTGCGGCACGGCTCTACCGTCGGCTCGGCTTCACCGACACTCTCCCGCTCAGCTCGATCCGCCTCGCCTGACCGGCGTTTCGGCCGGCCAGGCGAGGGATCGTCGCTAACGGTCGGCGGCGGGTACCGGGACCGCTGTCGGCTCGACGGCCGGGGCGGTCCGACGGCCGGCCAGCCAGGCGGGCAGGTAGAGCGGGGCGGCGACGGCCAGCACGACCGCACCGACCACCATGGCCGTGCTGATGCTCGTGGCGGCGGCGAGCGCGGTGAGCACCACCCCGCCGAGCGCGGCGGCAGGCTGCCCCACCATCGAGTTGAGGGAGAGCACACTTGTCCGGTACGGGCCGTCGACCTGCCGGTGCAGCAGCCCACTGTGCAGCGGGTTCGACGCGCCGTGCACGGCGTAGCAGGCCAGGTACGCCACGAGCACCCCGACCGGCCCGGCGAACAGTCCCATCCCGACCACCGTCACGCCCTGCAGGATTCGCAGCAGGGCCGCGCCCGCAGCGGCACCGAACCAGCGCAGCAGCAGCGGGGTCAGGGCCGCGCCGGCGGCCGAGGCGAGCCAGGCGGCCGAGCTGGCCGGCCCGAGCAGCGCGGCGGCGCGTTCGGAGTCACCGACCACCTCGGCGAGCCGCACCGGCAGCAGCGACTCGAAGGTGATCATGCCGAAGCCCCAGAACAACTCCACCGCCACCAGGGCGAGCAACACCCGGGAGCGACGTAGCAGGCCCACCGCTTGGCGGATCATGCGGGGCGCCTCGACCACCGAGGCCCGCACCGCCGCGAACCCGGTGGCGGGCCGCTCCTCGACCAGCAGGACGAGCAGCGCGACAAGCGCCACGGCCTGGGCGACGATGGCGACCAGGACGGGCACGGTGAGCGCACTGACCGGCCCGATCGGGCCGAGCGCCACCAGGCCACCGCTGAGCAGCGCCCCGGCGGCGATGGCCGCGCCGATGACGGTGCCGGCGTACCCGAGGCCCTTCTCGTACTCGGCCTGCGGGTCGGCGGCGAGGGTGGCATCGACGTACCAGGACTCCAGCGGGCCGCTGTCCAGCGCCCGGTAGACGCCCTGCAGGGCCCAGACCAGGAAGAACAACGCGAACGAGTCGACCACCGCGAACAGCGCCAGTGAGGCGAGGTTGAGCGCGCCGGCGGCGAGCAGGACGGGCCGGCGGCCGAGGGCGTCGGCGAACCCACCGGTGGGCAGCTCCAGCGCGAGCACGAGCAGCCCCTGCGCGGTGAAGGTCAGGCCGATCTGCGGCAGCGACAGGCCACGCTCCTGCATGAGCAGGATCGTCACCGGGATCATCAGGCCCGTCGGCAGCCACCGCAGGCCGTACAGCGTGAGGTAGCGACCCCGGACCTGGCGTACGGTCAGCGCGCTCATCGGGGACCGTCCAGCAGCGGGTAGGCCGCCAGGAACACCTGCACCGGGCGGGCCTGCGGGTCGGCGGAGTTGCCGGCCCCGGCCTCGCGGTTGTACCGCTCCAGCACCTGCCACACCTCCGCCTTGAGCTCCTCCAGCCGGTCCGGCGCAAGGGTCATGAAGATGTCACCCATGCCGAGGGCGTCCCGCCAGGCGGGGGTCCACTCGTGCTGGGTGGCGAACCAGCGCTCGGCGTGCTCGACGAGATGGCGCACCTGGTCGCCCTGGATCCACTCGATGGCGGCACGGGCGTCGGGGTCGTCGTCGAAGTCGCTCGGCTCCCAGCTGGTGACGTCGTGCGCGGCCTGCCACCAGCGCTGCCGTCCGCTGCCCCGGTCGGGGTCCTCGGTGACGAGCCCGACCTCGGCGAGTTGCCGCAGGTGGTAGCTGGTCGCGCCGGTGTTGGTGCCGAGCAGCTCGGCGAGGGTGGTGGCGGTGGCGGGCCCGTGCACCCGCAGGGCGCCGATCAGCCGCATCCGCAGAGGGTGCGCGAGCACCCGGACCTGCCGTTTGTCGATCCGTACCTCACGCGGGGCCGGCCGCGGGGTCGCTTCGTCGTCAGCCATGACTGCACACTATCTCTGCACACATTCTGTGCACAAGAGTTGTGCACAGAATGTGTGCATGATGTCAGGCCAGGAGTTCCCGCACTCCCCGCAACCTCGTCCACAGCAGACCGGCGGCACGCGCGCAGTCCAGGCGTACGTCGGTGGGGCCGGCCTGTCCGGCGGCGGCGCTGGTGGTGGTCTTCAGCCCGGCGGCGTCCAGCCCGAAGTACCGGGCCACCAGCAGACCCAGTTCGGCACGGCTGACCGCGTCCGCGCCTGCCACGTTGAGCGGGCCGGCATGATCGCCGCCGACCAGTTCCAGCACGGCGTCGGCCAGGTCGGTGACGTCGATCGGACAACGGACCATGTCGCTGAACAGGACCGCCCGGCCGGCGAGGGCCTCGCGGCAGAGCTGGATCTGCTTGCTGCCCTCCCTCACGATCAGGGAGGTCCGCACCAGGGCCGCGCCCGGGTCGATCGCACGAACGGCGGTCTCGGCAGCCGCCTTCGCGGCACCGTACGCGTTCATCGGGGTGGGCACGTCGTCGTCGGCGTACGGCGTGGGACGGCCGGCGTGCAGCGCGTCACTCGACACGTGCACCAGCCGGGCGCCCACCTCGGCGGCGGCGAGGGCCACGTGCGCCGCCCCGTCGGCGGTGACCGCCCAGTCCCCGTACCGGTAGGGGGTCCCCACCACGGCGTCCGGCCGCACCTGCGCGACCAGCGCGCGCACCGCGGCCCGGTCGGTCACGTCCAGCCGCAGCGCCACGACACCCGGCACCGCTACCTCACGCGAGTGAAACGTCCCGACGACCGAGAACCCGCCGTGAACGGCCCGCCGACAGACCTCCCGCCCCAGAAACCCGCTACCCCCGACGACAAGCGCCCGCATCCCCACCACTCCCCCGCAGACGATCAAGAGGTTTGCGTCATCTCGCCGGGCGAGCATGACGCAAACCTCTTGATCAACCAAGCAGGGGGCGGGGGGTCAGACGGGGTCTGCCACCGGGGCGGCGGGGCCGGCGGTGCCGGTGTGGGGGGTGGCTGCGGGCTTGGGCTTGGCGTCGATGCCCGCCTCGGCGCGCTGCTGGCCGGTGATCGGCGTCGGCGCGCCGGTCAGCGGGTCGAAACCGCCCCGGGTCTTCGGGAAGGCGATGACCTCGCGGATCGAGTCGGCGCCGGCGAGCAGCATGCAGACCCGGTCCCAGCCGAAGGCGATGCCGCCGTGCGGCGGGGCGCCGTACTTGAACGCCTCCAGCAGGAAGCCGAACTTGTCCTGCGCCTCCTCGGGAGTGATGCCGAGCAGGTCGAAGACCCGCTTCTGCACGTCACCCCTGTGGATACGGATCGACCCACCGCCGATCTCGTTGCCGTTGCAGACGATGTCGTACGCGTACGCGAGGGCCCGGTCCGGCGCCTCCTCGAACCGGTCCACCCACTCGGCGTTCGGGGAGGTGAACGGGTGGTGCACGGCCGTCCAGCCGCCCTCGTCGGTCTTCTCGAACATCGGCGCGTCGACCACCCAGCAGAACGCCCAGGCGCTCTCGTCGACCAGGCCGGCCCGCTTGGCGATCTCCACGCGGGCCGCACCCAGCAGCTCCTGCGCCTCCCGCGTGTTCGCGCTGGCGGCGAAGAAGACCGCGTCGCCCGGCTTGGCCCCTACCGCGTCGGCGAGGCCACCCAGGTGCTCGGCGGAGAGGTTCTTCGCCACCGGGCCGCGCGCCTCGCCGCTCTCGGCGTCCAGCACCACGTACGCCAGGCCCCGCGCGCCGCGCGCCTTGGCCCAGTCCTGCCAGCCGTCCAGCTCCTTGCGGGTCTGCGACGCACCACCAGGCATGACGACCGCGCCGACGTAGCCACCCGCGTCGATCGCCCCGGCGAACACCCGGAACTCGGTGCCGCGCAGGTAGTCGGTCAGCTCGGTCAGCTCCACGCCGTAGCGCAGGTCCGGCTTGTCCGAGCCGTACCGGGCCATCGCGTCGTGCCAGGTGATCCGCGGGATCGGCCTGGTGATCTCGCGCCCGGCCAGGTCCTTCCACAGCGCCGAGACGATCGCCTCGCCGAGGTCGATCACGTCGTCCTCGGTGACGAAGGACATCTCGATGTCGAGCTGGGTGAACTCCGGCTGCCGGTCGGCGCGGAAGTCCTCGTCGCGGTAGCAGCGGGCGATCTGGTAATACCGCTCCATGCCGCCGACCATCAGCAGCTGCTTGAACAGCTGCGGCGACTGCGGCAGCGCGTACCAGCTGCCCGGCTGCAGGCGCACCGGCACCAGGAAGTCGCGGGCACCCTCGGGCGTCGAACGGGTGAGCGTCGGGGTCTCGATCTCCAGGAAGTCCCGGTCGTGCAGCACACCCCGGGCCAGCTGGCTGGCCCGCGAGCGCAGCCGCAGCGCGTTCGCCGGGCCACTGCGACGCAGGTCCAGGTAGCGGTACTTGAGCCGGATGTCGTCACCGGCCTCGACCTGGTCGTCCACCGGCAGCGGCAGTGGGGCCGCCTCGGAGAGCACCTCCAGTTCGGCGGCGGTCACCTCGACCTCACCGGTGGGCAGCTCCGGGTTCTCGTTGCCGTCCGGCCGGCGGGTCACCTCACCGGTGACCTTCACGCAGAACTCGTTGCGCAGCGCGTGCGCGTCCTCCTCGCGGAACACCACCTGGACCACGCCCGAGCCGTCGCGCAGGTCGACGAAGATGACGCCGCCGTGGTCACGCCGGCGGGCCACCCACCCGGCGAGCGTCACCGTCGTGCCGGCGTCCGTCGCGCGCAAGCTGCCGGCATCATGGGTACGGATCACGACGTGCGTCTCCTCATCTGCGGTGCGGTCTGCCTCCGCATTCTGTCAGGAGTGCCGGAAACGGTCCGCGCCACCCGTCGACCCGGCCCATTGATCCGGGCGGCTGGACGGGTGGCGCGGCCGGTCGGTGCGCGTCAGTTATCCGGGATGTTCCAGGCCGTGGCACGGATGACGACCGTCCGGTCGTTGTTTATCGAAATGACCTCCATGAGCACCATCCGCCACTCGTCACGTCGTTCCCGGGCGGCGGCGTAGTTGGTGCTGAGGCAGAGCCACGCCCCCTTGCGCAGGGGCACCTCGGCCCCCTCGGCGATCGGAGACGAGCGGATGGCGTTGTAGCACTCGCCCGGCTTCATCGCCGCCGTCGTCTCGCTGCCTTCCACCCCGTCGCTCAACGTGATGTTGGGAGTACCACCCTGACAGCCGGGATCGAGGCTGAACTCCCACCCGTTCGTCCCCACGTTCGCCCGGGGTTCATCGAGGTCGACGCGCATCTTCGTGAAGCAGTCCCCCGGCCTCAGCGTCAGGCTCTGGTTCTCGTACTCCACCTCGTAGACGGCCGTTTCGGGGATGTCCGGTGGGGTTCCGGGGTCACGCGGCGAATCCTCCGGTGTCGGGGACGTCTGCGGTGCGTCGCTCGGCGGGGCCGGGTCGGAGGGCGTCGGAACGCCGCCGGTGGAGCCGACAGGCCCTCGCGCGGACGCGATGTCCCGCGCGGTCTGCGCCTGGTCCAACGCGCGCCAGGACAGGATGGCGGACCCGAGGGACACCAGCAGCGCCAGGGCGGCCACGGCGATCACCACGAGACCCAGCCGACCGCGCCGCGCGCCGGACGCCGGCGGGTCGGCCGGCCCGGGACCCGCCGGGAACGACGGTGGTGGCCCACCACCCGGCGGCGGTGCGGTGCCGCCCGGGAACGACTGTGCCGCCCCACCGCCCGGCGGGGGTCCGCCGCGACCCGGCGGTGGTGCTGTGCCGCCACCCGGGAGCGGCGGCGTGCCGCCGCCCGCAGAGGGCGGCGGTGCGGTGCCGCCGCCCGAAGGGGGTGGTGGGGCGGTACCGCCGCCCGGTGGCGCGGTGCCACCCGCAGGGGGTGGTGGGGTGGGGGCGGATTGCTCTGCGCGCGGATCGGGTTGGCTCACCGCTAGAACCTCCTGCATCGGCAGAAGTCAACGTCGGATGGGATTTCGGCTCGGGACCGGCACGTTATCAGTAACTCGCCACTGGTCGGGAGAGAGTATTCTTCGCCGACGCGATCTGACCGAAAGCCGTCAGATATCAGCGGCCGGTTCCCAACGTCACTGGTGGAGTGGTAGATGCCGGATATGCAGGATTCGAGCCAGGCACCGACGGCAATGCCTGCCCGTCGCGGCGCGCAGACGGTCGTCGTTCTCACGGCGCTCGGGGTGCTCATCGCGGCGGCCTCCTTGGCCGTGACCGTCTTCGACTGGAAGGTCGGGCCGGGCGGGCCGGCGACGAGCGCGTCGAGCCCCGGGACCGCGCCGACGACGCCGTCACCGGCCGGGAACGCGTCGCCCACCCCGGCCTCTGTATCGTCCGTCCGGC
Organism: Micromonospora sp. NPDC047521; assembly: GCF_055587305.1. Taxonomy (NCBI): domain Bacteria; kingdom Bacillati; phylum Actinomycetota; class Actinomycetes; order Micromonosporales; family Micromonosporaceae; genus Micromonospora; species Micromonospora sp. NPDC047521. The sequence continues at coordinate 104,627 of NZ_JBVJGN010000004.1, forward strand.
TGGACACCCTGGCCGTCGAGGCCGGGGCGGCCAATCTCGGGAAACTGCCGCGTCAACTCACCGGCCAGCCCGGGTACGACCGTCCGGTCGTCATCGACTGCCCGAAGAATGCCGGTGCGGACAAACAACGCGACGTCACGTATCGGCTCCAGCGCCGATATCTCGATCTCACCTCGACCGTACGACCATTCTTCTCGTCTACCGACGATCGCGACGGCATCGTTCTCGTCTATGCGCAGGTGGGGATTCGCCAGCGGGACGGAACGATCACCCGGGTGACCCGGGGGCAGCAGTTCGACGCGCGGATGGACAATCCGCAGAAGCTCGTCGCCGATGTGGAGGGGGCCGACGAGCTGACGCTGCGGGTGCAGTGCCAGTATCCGGGCGGGTCGGTCGTTCTCACCGACGCCGCGGTCAGCGCGGGCTGACAGCCGGGGGGAATCCGATTCAACCGGCCGTCTCGCCAGTTACCGTGGCGAAATGCGCGCCGTACCGAACTGGGCCGTCGCCACGGCGGCGGCCGCGCCCGTGCTGCTGGTGGGAGGTTGGACAGTCGCGCAGGCTCGCCAACCCGCCGGGTACGACCCGATCCGGGACACGATAAGCGAGCTGGCGGGGCAGGACGCCACCGACTCCTGGATCATGATCGTGGCCCTGGTGCTGCTCGGCTGCTGTTACGTGTCGGTCGCCGCGGTGCTGCACGCGGCCGGCCTGCCCAGCCGGTTTCTGCTCGCGGTCGGCGGGGTGGCCACCGTCGCGCTTGTGGCCTTTCCCCGGCCGCCGGTGGGTGGTTCGCTCAGTCACGGCATCGCGGCGACGGTGGCGGTGCTGGCGCTCGCGCTGTGGCCCGCCGGTTCGGCGCTGCGGCTGCCGCGCGGTCCGGACACCGCGCATCCGGATGCTCCGCACCCGCCGTGGGCGTTCCGCCGGACCGTGGGGCTGAGTGCCACAGCGGTGCTGCTCGCCCTGTTCGGCTGGTCGGCGTTCGAGGTGACAAGCGGGTCGCGCACGGGGCTGGCCGAGCGGGTGACGGCGGTGGCGGTGTCGCTCTGGCCGCTGCTGGCGGTGCTGTCGGCCCGGCGGGCGCACCTGGCGTCGACGACAGCCGTCACAGCTGTCGGGCCGGCCCTGCCCGGTGTCGTACCCCCGGATCCTCTGCGACCGGTGGACGGCGCCGACGGGCTCGTGTGAGGCGGGCCGCGGACGCGACGCGGGCCGCCGGAGTGCTCCGGCGGCCCGCGTGCGGTGGGTCGATCAGAAGACGCTGACGCCGTAGCGGCTCAGGGCCTCGGTGACGGGCTGGAAGTAGGTGGTGCCACCGGTGCGGCAGTTGCCGCTACCACCGGAGGTCATGCCCAGGGCGGTGCTGCCGCTGAACAGCGAGCCGCCACTGTCGCCCGGCTCGGCGCAGACGTTGGTGCGGATCAGGCCGGAGACCGAGCCCTCGGCGTAGTTCACCGTGGCGTTGGTGGCGTTCACCGAGCCGCTGCGCAGGCCGGTGGTGCTGCCGGAGCGCTGCACCGACTGACCGACCGACGCGTTGCCGGAGCCGGTGATGTCCCGGTAGCTGCCGTTGTAGAGGTAGACGTTGCCCGCGGCGTTGGCGGAGTTGCTGTGCCGCACGATGCCGTAGTCGTTGCCCGGGAAGCTGGTGCCGGTACGGGTGCCGATCAGCGCGGTCTGGCCGGAGTTCGAGTACCAGCTCGACGAGATGTTGGTGCAGTGCCCGGCGGTCACGAAGTAGTAGGTGCTGCCGCTGCGCACGTTGAAGCCGAGCGAGCAGCGCCCGCCGCCGCCGGCGTAGATGGCCTGACCGCCGGAGATCCGGGTGCTCAGCACGCCGGCCTCGGCCTCGATCCGCACCGCGCCGTTGGCCCGCGCGGCGGCGGCCTTCACCCGCTCCAGCTTGGCACCGGTGACGGTGCTGTCGACGGAGACGACTACCTGGTTGGTGACCGGGTCGCTCCACCAGGCGGTGCCCGGGATCTTCGCGGAGCGCTCCAGCTCGGCGGTGGCCCGGTTCAGCTCGGCGGCGCCGCGGGTCACGTACTTGACGGTGGCGCCGGCCTTGCTCGCCTTGCGGGCGGCGGCGGCGTCGGTCACGGTGACGACGGACCGGCCGCTGGCGTCGATGTACGAGCCGGCGGAGCTGTCGCCGAGCTGAGCGGAGAGGGCGGCGGCGGCGTCGGGCGAGGCTGCGGGGGCGGCCTGGGCGGGTGCGCCGATGAGCGTGCCGACGACCAGGCTTCCGGCCACGGCGACGGTGGCCGCAACGCGGAACGAGGACCTCGTGGGTCGCATGTAACAAACCTCCTGGGCGGGGGATACGGGTCACGCCGGGGGACGGCCGACCCGAGGGCAACCCGGCCGATCAGGGGAAACCGGTCGGGTGAACTGAAGTATTCACATGCTTAAGATCATTAACAAGACTTGGATTCGCCCGGATTCGCCGATCTTCATCGGCCACATGCCCGCAACACCGCTGACACGCTCGCCGACACCGGCCGTCACACCGGACGGGCGCCGGATCCGTTTCGGACACGCATGAGCATCGATGTCCCGGCGGGTCACGCGACAGGCGGGCGCCGGTCCGCCCGGCGATCGACCTCAGGGGGTACGGCGGTGGGCGCCCGGACCCGGGCGGGGCAGTACGTCGCGGGGCTCGCCCACCTCGTGCCCGTCGGCGCAGCGCAGCGTGACGCGCACCTCGGCTCCGCAGTCGCGGTGCCCCACGCTCAACGGCGAGCCCTCCGGATCGGCGAGGTACCTGTCACCCCAGCCGAGTACGGCGACCAGCACCGGCCACAGGTCCAGGCCCTTCTCGGTCAGCCGGTACTCGTGGCGCAGCCGGCTGCCCGGCTCCCGGTACGGCTCGCGACGCAGCACGCCCTGCCCCACCAGAGCGGTCAGCCGATTGGTCAGCACCTGACGCGGGATGCCGGTGCGCACCCGCATGTCGTCGAAGCGCCGGACGCCGTTGAACACCTCGCGGAGCACCACAAGCGTCCACCGCTCGCCGAGGATCGCCATCGCGCGCGCGATGGTGCAGTTGTCCACCGACCAGTCCAGTGCCGCGGGTCTCATCCGCCCAGGCTAGGTCTCATTGACAGACTCAGCAACGGGCTGCCACGCTGCGTCCATGACACAGACGCAGGAGCCGGCCCGCAGCCGTACCTTCACCTGGTCGGACCCGGCGGCCAACGCCGCCCAGGTCGGTCGGCGCAGCGGCCTCGAGATGCTCCGCGCGATGATCGCCGGCGAGCTGGCCGGGCCGCCGGTGATGAACCTGATCGACATGGGGCGGATGGAGGCCGACGAGGGCCGGGTCACCATCGAGCTGGTCCCGCAGGAATTCCACTACAACCCGCTGGGCACCGTCCACGGTGGCGTCATCTCGACGCTGCTGGACACCGCCGCCGCCTGCGCCGTGCACACCACGCTTCCCGCCGGCGTCGGGTACACCTCACTGGACCTGAACGTGAAGTTCCTGCGCCCCGTCACGGTCGACAGCGGCACCCTGCGGTGCGAGGGCACAGTCCTGCAACGCGGTCGCCGCACAGCCCTGGCCGAAGCCCGCCTCACCAGCGCCGACAACCGCCTGGTGGCCCACGCCACAAGCACCTGCCTGATCCTCCCCCTCCCCTAACCCGCGCCACCCTCTCCCCCGCCGATCTTGCAGTTTCGGTCGCGGACATGAGGACTACGCCCGGTTTTGTGACGACAGAAGTGCACGAGCGGCGGGGTGCGGAGTGCGGGCGCAGGGGGCGGAGGGGGATTAGCGGAGGGCTAGGCGGGCTGCCCGGGCGTCGCGCTTCTCCTCGAAGCGGCGGGCGGCGTTCTCCAGAGTCTCCAGCTGGGCCGCCAGCTGCTCGCGGGCCGCCTCGCCGTCGGCGTTCAGGCCCGTCACGTTGAACACGTCCCACTGGCGCAGCACCGGCTGGAGGACCTCGTCACGGTGCTGGCGCAGGTCGTAGATGCCGGCCAGGGCGATCGCCACCGACTTGCGGGCGAAACCGTCGATGCCGTTGCCGGGCATCTGGAAGTCGGCCACCACGTCGGCGACGGCCCGCATGGCCTGGCTCGGGGCCAGCTCGAAGGCGGCGGCGAGCAGGTTGCGGTAGAAGACCATGTGCAGGTTCTCGTCGGCGGCGACGCGGGCCAGCAGCGCCTCGCAGACCGGGTCGCCGGTGGCCTTGCCGGTGTTGCGGTGCGAGATCCGGGTGGCCAGCTCCTGGAACGAGACGTACGCCAGCGAGTGCAGCACCTCGTCGTCGTGCGCGTTGACGTACCCGGCGGACATGTGCGTCATCCGGGCCCGCTCCAGCGCCACCGGGTCCACCGCCCGGCTGACCGTCAGGTAGTCACGGATGGCCGTCCCGTGCCGGCCCTCCTCGGCCGTCCACCGGTGCACCCAGGTGCCCCACGCGCCGTCGCGGCCGAACAGGGTGGCGATCTCGTGGTGGTACGAGGGCAGGTTGTCCTCGGTCAGCAGGTTCACGATCAGCGCGGTGCGCGCCACGTCGGGGATGGTGGAGTCGGTGGGTGACCACGCCTCGCCGCCGAGCGGCCCGTCGAAGGTCCGCCCCTCGCTCCACGGCACGTACTCGTGCGGGAACCACTCCTTGGCCAGTGAGAGGTGGCGGTCGAGGTTGCGGGCAACCACCGGCTCCAACTCGACGAGGAGTGCGGTCTGGCTGAGTGTGGTGCTCATGGTCACGAGAAGCTCCCTACGGTGGCGTAACTTACGCTACCGTAGGTCCCCGCGGCCGTACGCGCCAGTCAGGAAGCTCAGCCAACCGTCGGAGTCAGGTCCTCCCGGGGCGGCATCCACTCCCCCGCGACGGCCGTGACCTGCTCACCCGAGCGGATGTCCTTCACCTCGTCCGGCGCGCCGTCGGCCCCCGGGAACCAGACGTACGGGATGCCCCGCCGCTCGGCGTAGCGGATCTGCTTGCCGAACTTCGCCGCGCTCGGCGACACCTCGGTGGGCACCCCGCGCCGCCGCAGCGCCTCCGCCACCCGGTTGCTCGCCGTACGCCGCTCCTCGCTGGTCACCGCCACCAGCACGGCAGTCGGCACCTCCCGGGAGACCGGCAGCTGCCCCGCGCCGAAGAGCAGCCCGAGCAGCCGGGTCACCCCGATCGAGATGCCCACCCCTGGGTACGAGGTGGCGCCCGCGCTGGCCAGGTTGTCGTACCGGCCGCCGGAGCAGATCGAACCGAACCGCTCGTAGCCGCGCAGCTGGGTCTCGTAGACGGTGCCGGTGTAGTAGTCCAGCCCGCGGGCGATGCGCAGGTCCGCCAGGCAGAGGCCGGGCGAGTGCTCGGCCGCGGTCTCCACCACCCGGACCAGTTCCTCGATGCCCTCGTCCAGCAGCGGGTCGGTGACCCCCAGCGCGCGGACGGCGTCGGCGAACGAGGCGTCCGGCGCGGAGATCTCGGCAAGCGCCAGACACGCCTTGGCCTGCGACTCGCTCGCCCCCGCGGTCTGCGCCAGCAGCTCGGCGACCTTCGCGGGGCCGATCTTGTCGAGCTTGTCCACGGTGCGCAGCGCCGCCTCCGGGTCGGTCAACCCGATGCCCCGGTAGAAGCCTTCGTTGATCTTGCGGTTGTTGACCTGGATGGTCACCGGCGGGATCGGCAGCGAGCGCAGCGCGTCGCCGATCACCAGCGGCATCTCCGCCTCGTGGTGCGGCGCCAGAGTGTCCCTGTCGACGATGTCGATGTCGGCCTGGACGAACTCCCGGTAACGCCCCTCCTGCGGCCGCTCGCCGCGCCACACCTTCTGGATCTGGTAGCGGCGGAACGGGAAGGCCAGCTTGCCGGCGTTCTCCAGCACGTACCTGGCGAACGGCACGGTCAGGTCGAAGTGCAGCCCGAGCTGGTCGTCGCCGCCGGCGCCCTCGGCGTCGGCGTGCAGCCGCCGGATCACGTAGACCTCCTTGGAGGTCTCCCCCTTGCGCAGAAGCTGGTCGAGGGGCTCCACCGCGCGGGTCTCCAGCGGGGCGAAGCCGTACAGCTCGAAGGTCGCCCGGATCCTGTCGAGCACGAACTGCTCGACCATCCGCTGACCGGGGGTCCACTCCGGGAAACCGGAGATGGGCGTGGGCTTGCTCATCGGCGTACTCCTTGCGGTGCCGCGCCCACACGGCGCGGTGATGTCGTGGGTCCGCGCGCGGCGCGGACGAAGAACTAGAGGCCCCGGGTGGGCGCGGCCGGCGACGTGCCGGCCACCTCGACGAGGTACGGGTTGCTGGCGCGCTCGCGGCCGATCGTGGTGCTCGGGCCGTGGCCGGGCAGGACGACTGTGTCGTCGGCCAGCGGGAGGATCTTGTCGCGCAGGCTGGTGAGCATGGCCGGCATGCTCCCGCCCGGCAGGTCGGTGCGGCCGATCGAACCGGCGAAGAGCACGTCGCCGGAGAGGCAGATCTCGTCCGCCTCCCAGCCCGAGCCCGCGCCGGGCAGCCGGAACAGCACCGACCCGCCGGTATGGCCCGGGGCATGGTCGACGGCGATCTCCAGCCCGGCCAGCGTCAGGGTGGCGCCGTCGGTCAGCTCCGCCACGTCCTCCGGCTCGGTGTAACTCAACCGGCCGCCGAAGAGTGACGTCAGGTCGGTGGACAGGCCCTTGGCGGGGTCGGCCAGCATCTCCCGGTCGCCGGGGTGCACGTACGCGGTGATGCCGCGCGCGCCGCAGACCGGCGCGACCGAGAACGTGTGGTCGAGGTGGCCGTGGGTCAGCAGCACGGCGGCCGGATGCAGGCGGTGCTCGGCGAGCAACGCGTCGAGCTGGTCGAGCACCCCGATGCCGGGGTCGACCACCACGCACTGCTCCCCCGGCGCGGTCGCCACCACGTAGCAGTTGGTGCCGAAGGCGTCGGCGGGAAAGCCGGCCACGAGCACGGGCGCTGTCCTTCCGTCGAACTGTCGTCCTGCCCAGCAGCCTATCCGGCCGGGCGAACCGGTTTGTCGCGTCCGTCCCGCCCGCCCCGTCCAGCACAGTGACATCGCCCGATAAACGCTGCTCGCGGAGGGGTGGACCTCGTACACCACATTCCCAGTCGCTAGCCGTACACTCTGGCGGGCGTGTGGCGCGGCACACGTGACGCCCGGACGGGCCGGGACGCCCGGCCGCCGGCGACGACCTGGCGAAGGAGAGGGGAGCACCTGTGGCTTCCAGCAGGGACCGGCAGCGCAAACTGGCGCGTGCCAAGCTCGACCGACAGTTGGCCCGCCGGGCAGCCGCCACGCGGCGGCGTCGGCAGATCCAGGCCGGTGTCGGTGCCGCGCTGGTCCTCGTGCTGATCGTGGCCGGCTCGGCGTGGGCGCTGGGAGCGTTCGACTCCGACCCGAAGCAGAACACGGCCGCGGAGGACACCTGCCTCTGGACGCCGCAGGACGCGACGGCCAACACCAACCTCAAGGACGTCGGCACGCCGGAGACCAAGGGCCTGCCGACCGCCGGCACCCGGGCGATGACCGTGACCACCAACCAGGGCGCGCCCATCACCGCCGAGCTGAACCTCGCCAACTCGCCGTGCGCGGCGGCGAGCATCGCCCACCTGGCGAGCCGGTCGTTCTACGACAACACCAAGTGCCACGAGATCACCGCCGAGGGGGCGCTGCGCTGCGGCGACCCCAGCGGCACCGGCCTGGGCGGGCCCACCTACTCGTTCTACGACGAGGAGGTGCCGACCGTGCCGTCGGCGTCCCCGTCGGCCAGCCCGGCGCCCGGCCAGCCGCCCACGTACCCCAAGGGGACCGTGGCGATGATCTCCAACCCGCCGGGCAGCAACGGCAGCCAGTTCCTGATCTTCTTCAAGGACTTCACCACCACCGACCCCAAGTACCCGGTGGTCGGCAAGGTCACCGGCGGTCTGGACGTGGTCGAGAAAATCGGCGCCCTGCCGACCGTGGACAATGGGACCGGGGCGAAGGTCAAGCCCAAGACCGATGTGGTGATCCAGAGCCTCACGGTCGGCGAGCCGGCCACCGGCGCGGCAGCGTCGCCGTCCGGCGCCCCGGCCAGCAGCCCGAGCGCCGGCTGACCGGTCGCACCACCCACCCGAGCGGCACCCGGAAACAGACAGCCAGGAGGATCCAGGCGTGACGTCCACCAGAGAGCGGCAGCGCGCGGCGGCACGCGCCCGACTCGAGAAGGAGATGGCCGAGCGGGCGGGCAAGGCCCGCAAGCGCCGCCAGACGCAGGCGATCGTCAGCGCGGCCGCCGTGCTGGTGCTCGTGGTCGCCGGCACCGTCTGGCTCGCGACCACCCTCGGCGGCGACGACGACAAGACCGACACCGCCGCACCGGCGGCCGGCGCGGCCGAGTGCGTCTACAACGAGCTGCCGGCCGACCAGCGGTCCCCGCAGATCAAGGATGTCGGGCTGCCGAGCAACCAGCAGTCCGCCAAGGGTGTGCAGACCATGACGATCACCACGAACCTCGGCCCGATCACGGCCAAGGTCGACAGGTCGTTGGTGCCGTGCACGGCGGGGGCGTTCACGCTCCTCGCGGACAAGAACTTCTTCGACAACTCCAAGTGCCACCGCCTGGTGACCGAGGGCATCAAGGTGCTCCAGTGCGGTGACCCGAGCGCCACCGGCAAGGGTTGGCGGGACACCGACGGCACGGGCGGCCCGAGCTTCCGGCTGCCGGAGGAGAACCTGCCCACCGACAAGCGCCCGCCGTACCCGGAGGGTGTCATCGCGATGGCCAACTCCGGGCAGCCGGGCAGCACCGGCAGTCAGTTCTTCATCGTCTACGGCGACTCGCCGCTGGACCCGGCGTACACGGTGCTGGGCACCGTCACCGGCGGCATGGACCTCGTCAAGGACGTGGCCAAGGCCGGTGACGACGGAGCGTTCGCCCAGCAGGCCGGTGGTGGACACCCGAAGAAGGAGGTCGTCATCACCGACCTCACCATGGGCCCGCCGCAGGGCTGACACCAGCGCAGACGACGAAGCGCCCGCCGGCTGAGCCGGCGGGCGCTGTCGTGTCCGGGTACGCCTCAGGCGCCCGAGGTGACCCGGTACGCGTCGAACACGCCGTCGACCTTGCGGACCGTGGCCAACAGGTGGCCCAGGTGCTTCGGGTCGGCCATCTCGAAGCTGAACCGGCTCACCGCCACCCGGTCGCGGGTGGTGGTGACGGTGGCGGAGAGGATGTTGACCCGCTCGTCGGAGAGCACCCGGGTGACGTCGGCCAGCAGCTTGTGCCGGTCCAGGGCCTCGACCTGGATGGCGACCAGGAACGTCGAGGCGGACGTGAGCTTCCAGCTCACCTCGACGACCCGCTCGGCCTGCGCCCGCAGGTCCTCGGCGTTGGCGCAGTCGTCGCGGTGCACGCTCACCCCGCCGGAGCGGGTGACGAAGCCGAACACCGAGTCCGGTGGGACCGGCGTGCAGCAGCGGGCCAGCTTGATCCAGACGTCGCTGACGCCCCGGACCACGACACCGGGGTCGCTGCTGCTCTGCCGGCTGCGCGGCGGCCGGGTGGCGACGGCGGTCTCGGCGATGTCCTCCGCCGCGCCCTCCTCGCCGCCGTACGCGGCCATCAGCTTCTGCACGACCGACTGGGCGGAGACCTGGCTGTCGCCGACCGCCGCGTACAGCGACGCCACGTCGGCGAGGTGCAGGTCCCGGGCGATCGACATCAGCGCGTCGGAGGTGAGCATCCGCTGCAACGGCATGCCCTGCTTGCGCATCGCCTTGACGATCGCGTCCTTGCCGGCCTCGATCGCCTCCTCGCGGCGCTCCTTGTTGAAGTACTGGCGGATCTTCGTCCGGGCACGGGGGCTCTTGACGAAACCCAGCCAGTCCTGCGTCGGGCCGGCCGTCTCGGACTTCGACGTGAAGATCTCGATCACGTCGCCGTTGGACAGCGTCGATTCCAGCGGCACCAGCTTGCCGTTGACCCGCGCCCCGATGCACTTGTGTCCCACCTCGGTGTGCACCGCGTACGCGAAGTCCACCGGCGTCGACCCGGTCGGCAGCGGGATGACGTCACCCTTGGGGGTGAAGACGTACACCTCCTGGCTGGACAGGTCGAAGCGCAGCGCGTCCAGGAACTCGCTCGGGTCGGCCGCCTCGCGCTGCCAGTCCAGCAGCTGCCGCAGCCAGGTCATCTCGTCGATGTGCGCCGGCGGGCCGACGATCTGGGTGCCCTTGTGCTCCTTGTACTTCCAGTGCGCGGCGATGCCGAACTCCGCGGTGCGGTGCATCGCGTACGTGCGGATCTGCATCTCCACCGGCTTGCCGGTGGGCCCGATGACAGTCGTGTGCAACGACTGGTACATGTTGAACTTGGGCATCGCGATGTAGTCCTTGAAGCGGCCCGGCACCGGCTGCCAGTTGGCGTGGATGACTCCCAGCGCCGCGTAGCAGTCGCGCACCGTGTCGACCAGGATCCGCACACCCACCAGGTCGTAGATGTCGTTGAAGTCGCGACCCCGCACGATCATCTTCTGGTAGATCGAGTAGAGGTGCTTCGGCCGCCCTGTCGTCTCCGCCTTGATCTTGGCGGCCTTGAGGTCGGTGCCGACCTTCTGGGTGACCTGGCGCAGCAGCGACTCCCGCTGCGGCTGGTGCTCCCCGATCAGCCGGTTGATCTCCTCGTAGCGCTTCGGGAACAGGGTGCCGAAGGCGAGATCCTCCAGCTCCCACTTGATCGTGTTCATACCGAGCCGGTGCGCGAGCGGTGCCAGGATCTCCAACGTCTCCTTGGCCTTCTGCTCCTGCTTGGGGCGGGGCAGGAAGGTCAGGGTGCGCATGTTGTGCAGCCGGTCCGCCAGCTTGATCACCAGCACCCGCGGGTCCTTGGCCATCGCCACGACCATCTTGCGGATCGTCTCGGCCTTGGCCGCGTCGCCCAGCTTGACCTTGTCGAGCTTGGTGACGCCGTCGACAAGCAGGGCGACCTCGCCGCCGAAGTCGGCGCGCATCGCGTCGAGCGTGTACTCGGTGTCCTCGATGGTGTCGTGCAGCAGCGCGGCGACGAGCGTGGTGGTGTCCATGCCCAGGTTGCCCAGGATGGTCGCCACGGCGAGGGGGTGCGTGATGTACGGGTCACCGGACTTGCGGTACTGCCCGGAGTGCCACCGCGCGGCCGTGTCGAAGGCGCGCTGGAGCAGCCGCGCGTCGGCCTTCGGGTGGTTCTCCCGATGGCTCGCGATGAGCGGCTCCAGCACCTCGCTGACCTGGGAGGTCTGCCACGGCGCGTTGAACCGGGCCAGCCGGGCGCGGACCCGGCGGCCGGTGGGCGCGTTGGACAGCCCGAAGCCGCCGCTCGGGGACGGGTCGACACCGGCGTCGGTCGGGAACGGGACGACGACCCCGTCGGCGCCCGCCTCCGCCGCCTGCGGAGCGCTGGCCGGGAGCACCGCGCTCTCGCCCGGGGCTCTGCCGTTGCCGTTGCCCGTCACCCGGGCCGGCGTGTCACCCGTCCGCTCGGTCACCGAGCCGTCAGCGTCGCCTGTCGGATGCACCGTGCCCTCCACCGGAGGGACGACATCGTGGGACACCGGCCTCCTCACCGCTCGCCGGAAACACACCGGCCGAACACCGGCCGGCCTGGTCTCGTGCCGCCGGACGGGGTACCGCCGGCGTCAGCAAAGGGCAATGCTACCCGCACGGACGGTCCCCTGCCGCTCCGCCGGACGGTCGACGCCCGGCCCCGACCACCAGGCTCGGGCTCAAACGGTCAGCAGGGCATGGACGGGACGCGGGGCCAGCCGCTCCCGGCCGCCCAGGAAGGCGAGTTCCAGCAGCACTGTGAAACCGGTGACCGTACCGCCGGCCCGCTCGACCAGATCCAGCGTCGCCTCGGCGGTGCCGCCGGTGGCCAGCACGTCGTCGACCACGAGCACCCGGTGCCCGGCGGTGAACGCGTCCTCGTGCACCTCGAGGGTCGCCTCGCCGTACTCCAGGGCGTAGGAGACCGAGTGCGCCACGCGGGGCAGCTTGCCGGCCTTGCGCACCGGCACCACACCCACCCCTGCCGCGTACGCGACCGCCGCCGCGACGACGAACCCCCGCGCCTCGATGCCGACCACGACGTCGAAGCCGTCCCGCCCGTGGTACCCGACGATCCCGTCGACCACCTCGCGGAACACCTTCCCGTCGGCGAACAACGGCATCAGATCCTTGAACAGGACGCCGGGCTGGGGAAAGTCGGGTACGTCCAGCACCCGGCTGGCGACCAGCCGGGCGGTCTCCGGGCCGCTGTCCCCGCGCGCGGCGGTGCTGTGGGTCTCCGTCACGACTGTTCCGTTCCCTTTCGACGACGACGGCGTCCGGCGATGCTGCTCGCACAGCATGCCGGACGCCGTTCGGGCGTTTCCTCCCGGGGCGGTCCCGGGGGCCGGTCAGCGCCTCTTGGCGCCACCCGGCCGGTTGCCGCCGCCACCGGGGCGACCGCCCCGGGCGCCGGTCGGCCGCTTGCCCGCCGGCCGCGCACCCACCTTCGGCGCGGCGCCGGCCAGCGCGGCCGCGTCCGGGTCGGGCTCGGCGGCGGTGCCGTCGGACTGGGTCGGGCTCGGTGCGCCCTTCGGCGTGACCTCACCGCGGGCCAACGCGCCCCGGCGGGCCAGCACCCGCTTGTTGTGCGCCTGGATCCGCGGGTCGTAGTTCTTCAGCAGCGCCAGCAGCGGCGTCGCCACCAGGATGGAGGTCAGGAACGCCACCGCCATACCGACGAACAGCACCAGGCCGAGGTCCTTCAGCGTGCCCGCGCCGAGCAGGCCGGCGCCGATGAAGAGCAGACCACCGACGGGCAGCAGCGCCACCACTGAGGTGTTCAGCGACCGCATGAGGCTCTGGTTGACGGCCAGGTTGGCCGCCTCGCCGTACGTCTGGTTGTTGTTGGCGGTGATACCCCTGGTGTTCTCCTGCACCTTGTCGAAGACCACCACCACGTCGTAGAGCGCGAAGCCCAGGATCGTGAGGAAACCGATGATCGTCGACGGCGTGACCTCGAAGCCGACAAGCGAGTAGATGCCGGCGGTGAGGATCAGGTTGGTGATCAGCGAGGCGACGGCTGCCACGGCCATCCGCCACTCGAAGCGCAGGATCAGGTAGACCATCACCAGCGCGATGAAGATGACCAGACCGAGCACGGCCCGCTCGGTCACCTGGCTGCCCCACGCCTCGCTGACCTGGTTGCTGCTGATCTGACCTGGGTCGATGCCGAGGTCTTCGGCGATCTGCTCCTTGACCGCAGTGGTCTGGTCGGCGTCGAGCTGCGCGGTGCGCAACTCGTAGGTGTCGCCGCCGGTGCCGCCGACCTTCTGTGCGGTGACCACCTCGACGCCGGTGTTCTCCGTGGCGAGGGCCGAGTTGACCTCCCGCTCGGCGTCCTCGAGGGTGCCGACGCTGGCCGGCACCTGGAACGAGTTGCCGCCGGCGAACTCGATGCCGAGGCTGAAGCCACGCAGCCCGAAGCTGAGGAGCGCGATCAGGATCAGGACCCCGGCGACGCCGAACCAGAGCTTGCGCTTGCCGACGACGTTGAGACCGGCTTCGCCGTTGTAGAGGCGGCTCGCCAGACCGTTTTCAGCCATCTCAGGCCTCCTTGGCGCGCGGGTTGCGGGGCTGAGCCGGCTGGTTGCGGGCCGGGAGCGCCCGGCCCAGACCGCTGACCCGCGGGGACAGGAACGCCCGGGTCCGGGCGAACATGGTCATGATCGGGTGGCGGAAGAGGAAGACCACGACCAGGTCCAGGACCGTGGCCAGACCGAGGGCGAACGCGAAGCCCTTGACCGTGCCGACCGAGACCACGTAGAGCACCACCGCGGAGAGCAGGGTGATCGCGTTGGCCGAGATGATCGTCCGGCGGGCGCGGATCCAGGCGCGGGGCACCGCGCTACGCGGGCTGCGCCCCTCCCGGATCTCGTCCTTCAACCGTTCGAAGTAGATGACGAACGAGTCCGCCGCCACACCCAACGACACGATCATGCCGGCGATGCCGGCGAGGGTGAGCGTGAAGCCGATCTGCCGGCCGAGCACCACGAGCGCGCCGAAGACGAGCAGCGCGGAGAGGATCAGGCTCAGGAAGATCACCGAGCCGAGCAGCCGGTAGTAGAAGAACGCGTAGATGATGACCAGCAGCATGCCGATGCCGGCCGCGAGCAGACCGGCGCGCAGGTGGCTGGCACCCAGCGTGGCGGTGACGTTCTGCGCCTCCTGCTGCTCGAAGGTCACCGGCAGCGCGCCGTAGCGGAGCTGGCCGGCGAGCGCGCTGGCGTCCTTCTGGGTGAAGTTGCCGGTGATCTGGGAGTTACCGGTCAGCACACCCTGGATCTCCGGGGAGGAGACGATCTCGTTGTCCAGCACGACGGCCACCCGGCACTTGCCGTCCTGGCCCAGCGCGGTCGCGTCGCAGGCCTGGCCCTCGTTGTTGAACGCCTCACGGGTCAGCGCGGTCCACTTGCCCTGGCCGTTGCCTGTGAAGTCGAGGCTGACCACCCAGGAGTTGGTCTGGTCGAGCACCGCGTCGGCGTCGGACACGTCCGTGCCCAGCACCTTGGCCTGGTCGAGCAGGTACTTCGAGGCGCCGTCCTCGCAGGAGACCACCTGCTGCTTCGGGTCGGAGATCGACGCCGGAGGGCGCTGGTCGAGCTGCGCGCAGCCGATCGTCGGCACGTTGAACTGCATCTGCGCCGGCAGCACCGCCACCTCCTGCGGCGACAGCGTGCCGAACGGCTTGAGCTTGTCGGCAAGCGACGGGTCGGCGGTCAGGTCGGCCGGGGCCTGCAGGCCGTTGGCCGCCTGCCACGCGGCGGCGCCCACCTTCTGCTCGACGGCCTTGCGCTGTTCCTCGATGCTGGCCGGCACCGGCTCGGCGCTGGCGCTCGGCGTCGGCGCGGCGGCACTCGGCGAGGCCGGGGCGGATGCCGACGGGGTCGGCGCGACGCTTGGCGACGCCGGGGCCATCCCGCCCTGGCCGCCGCTGGGCGACGCGGTCGCCTTCGGCGCGGCGCTGCCCGACGGGGTCACCTTCGGCGCGGCGCTGCCCGACGGGGCCGGCGACGCGGCGCCGGACGGGGTCGGCGTGGCGGCCGGTGGCGCCGCTGCCGCCCCACTGCCGTCGGCGGCCTTGAGCACCTTGCGGAAGCGCAGCTCGGCCGCTTCGCCGACGTCGTCGAGGTTGCGGTTCTCACCGGGCAGGGAGATGACGATGTTCCGGTTGCCCTCGGTGACCACCTCGGCCTCGGCCACGCCGAACGCGTTGACCCGGCTCTCGATGATCTGCCGGGCCTCCTCGAGGTTGTCCGCCGTCGGAGGCTTGCCGTCGACGGAGTTGGTCGCCTCCAGCGTCACCCGGGTGCCGCCGATCAGGTCCAGACCGAGCCGTGGCTCGAGCCGGTCCTTCCAACTGCCGCTGGCACCGCCCGCGAAGAACACCAGAAGGTAGAGGACCACGAAGATGAACCCGAGCACGGCGAGCTGCCGGCCGGGGCGCATCTGTCCCTGAGGTGGTGCCACGGTTGTCCTGTCTCCCTGTACGGTCGCGCCGCTGCGAGCGGCGGCGGCGAGTGTCGGGCCGGGGGCCCCGGCCGACGGGTCTGACCTGAGCCGGCGAGGTGCCGACACGATGGCCGGACGGGCCGACGCGGGACGCCGACGGTCACGGGAACGTGCCGACGCCCGGCGTCGACCCAACTATCCAGTTTTCACGTCTCGTCCGCTGCCCCGTCGGGCGCGGTGGCCCCGAGGAGGGCTCGACCCGGCCGTACGCCGGAGGGCACCACCCCGGGAGGGAAAATCACTCCTTGACGGTGTCCGCGTCCTCGGTCACCGGCTCGCTCGGCAGCTCCGCGCGGGTGACGACCCGGGCGATGGCGGGCCGGGCGTAGCGCGTCTGCACGCCGGGGGCTACCTCGATCAGGACGGTCTCGTCCTCGACGCCCGTGACCGTGCCGTAGAGCCCACCGATGGTGACGACCTCGTCGCCGGGGCCGAGCGCGGACTGCATCGCCTCCGCCTCGCGGCGGCGCTTCTGCTGGGGGCGGATCATCATGAAGTACATGACACCGAAGAGCAGGGCGATCATCAGGATCGGCGTGAAGCCGCCGGCCCCACCGCCGCCCGCTGCTAGGTAATGCACAGTTACTGACCTTCCCATTGGCCACCTGCCCGGCACGGGAGTGCCGGAGCGGAGGCGGATTCTCACGTCCCGTACAGACCGCGGCGAAGTCTAATCCCTGCACCTGAGAACACCGAATGCGGCACAGATCACGTTCACATCACGGCTGATCGGTCTCCAACGAGAACAGATCGGGCACTGGTGGGACTTCTACACCAAATGTACCATTCGGGGGTGTTCGGCCCAGATGCCGCCAGGCGGCCTCGGTGGCCACCCGACCCCGAGGGGTACGCGCCAGCAGGCCGGCCCGCACCAGGAAGGGCTCACAGACCTCCTCCACGGTGTCCGGCTGCTCCCCCACCGCCACGGCGAGCGTCGACAACCCCACCGGCCCGCCCCGGAACGAGTCGACGAGCGCGGTCAACACAGCCCGGTCCAGCCGGTCCAGGCCCAGCGCGTCCACGTCGTACACCGTCAGCGCCTTGCGGGCGGTGCCCAGGGTGACCACGCCGTCGGCCCGGACCTCGGCGTAGTCGCGGACCCGGCGTAGCAGCCGGTTGGCGATCCGCGGGGTCCCCCGGGACCGGCCGGCGATCTCCGCCGCGCCGTCGGCGGTGATCGGCACACCCAGGATCCGGGCCGAACGGTGCAGCAGCGTCTCCAGGTCGGCAGGGGCGTAGAAGTCAAGGTGTGCGACGAAGCCGAACCGGTCGCGCATCGGTCCGGTCAACAGACCCGAACGGGTCGTCGCCCCGACCAGGGTGAACGGCTCCACGTCCAACGGGATCGCGGTCGCGCCGGGCCCCTTGCCGACCACCACGTCGACCCGGAAGTCCTCCATGGCGCTGTACAGCAGTTCCTCCGCCGGACGCGCGATCCGATGGATCTCGTCGATGAACAGCACGTCACCCTCGGCGAGGCTGGTCAGGATCGCCGCCAGGTCACCCGACCGCTCGATCGCCGGACCGCTCGTCACTCGGATGCCCGCGCCCAGCTCGGCGGCGACGATGTTGGCCAGACTCGTCTTGCCCAGGCCGGGTGGACCCGACAGCAGGATGTGATCCGGTGGCGAGCCCCGCCGCATCGCGCCCTGCAACAACAGGTCGAGCTGGTCGCGTACCCGGTCCTGGGCGATGAACTCGGCCAGCCGCCTCGGCCGGACCGTGGCCTCCACGTCCCGGTCGGCGTCGCTGACGTACGCCGAGACGAGCCCCTCGGTCTCGCTCATCGGGTACGGCCCAGCAGGCGGATGGCCTGCTTGAGCAGGACCGGCACGGGCGGCGTCGCACCGTCGATGGTCTCCGCCACGGCGGCCACCGCCTGGTCGGCCTGCCCGGCTGTCCAGCCGAGGCCGACGAGCGCTTGGCGCACCTGGTCGGGCCAGGCGCCGCCGGTAACCCCGCCCACGCCGTCCGGCCCGATCGAGACCGGGCCGATGCGGTCGCGCAGCTCCAGCACGAGGCGCTCGGCGCCCTTCTTGCCGATTCCGGGCACGCGGGTCAACGCGGCGGTGTCGGCGTTGGCGATGGCCTTGCGGACCGCGTCGGGGGTGTGCACGGCCAGCACCGCCTGGGCCAGCCGCGGGCCGACCCCGCTGGCGGTCTGCAACAGCTCGAACAGCGCCCTGGCGTCGTCGTCCGCGAATCCGTAGAGGGTCAGTGAGTCTTCCCGCACGATCAGGCTGGTGGCGAGACGTGCGGTCTGACCGACCCGCAGCTCGGCCAGCGTGCCGGGAGCGCAGTGCACGGCCAGGCCGACCCCGCCGACCTCGATCACGGCCAGGTCCGGCCCCGTCGCGGTCACCGTGCCGCGCACGCTGGCGATCATCGTGTTCCTCCTCGTCGTGCCCGGTCGGCCGCCGCGGCCAGCTTGGAGCGGGTCCCGCCACGCCACACGTGGCAGATGGCCAGGGCGAGCGCGTCGGCCGCGTCGGCCGGCTTCGGCGGCTCGTCCAGCCGCAGCAGCCGCGTCACCATCGCCGTCATCTGCGCCTTGTCGGCCTGACCGGAGCCGGTCACGGCCGCCTTCACCTCACTCGGGGTGTACGTCTGCACGGGCAGCCCAGCACGCGCCCCGGCCAGCACGGCGATGCCGCTGGCCTGTGCGGTGCCCATCACGGTGCGCACGTTGTGCTGGCTGAACACCCGCTCCACGGCGACGCTCTCCGGCTGGTGCTCGGCCACCAGTTTGGCAAGGGAGCGGTCCAGGTGCAGCAGGCGCAGCGCCAGGTCGTCGGCCGGATCGGTGTAGACCACGTAGTAGGCGACAAGCGTGCAGGGCCGGCCGGGAACACCCTCGACCACGCCCACCCCACACCGGGTCAACCCCGGGTCGACACCGAGCACGCGCACGCCGCCCCCTCCCCGACCATCAGCAGTACGTGTGTTCGACACCCTAACCGGCGCCTTTCCCACCAGCCCCACGGGACACGCCCTCCCCGCGCCCCGCGCCCCGCGCCCCGCGCCCCGCGCCCCGCGCCCCGCGCCCCGCGCCCCGCGCCCCGCGCCCCGCGCCCCGCGCCAAGATCCTTACAACATCCCGGAAGTTGCTGCCTCCGACGCGCGAGAGACAGCACCAACCCTGATATTGCGCGGATCTTGACGGCGAACACCGTGGACAGCGACCGGGAGCGCGGGTCGGGGCGGGCGGCGCCATCAAGGTCACGCTCGATCCTGGATGTAGTGGCCACCGAGCGCCGGGAAGCCACTACATCCAGGATGTTGCGCGATCTTGCGACGCGAGGCGGCGGGGCGGGGCGGCGACGCGAGGCGCCGGGGCCGGGCAGTGCGAGGCGGCAGGGCGAGGCGGGCGGGGCCAGGCAGGGCGAGGCGGCAGGGCGAGGCGGGCGGGGCCGGGCAGGGCGAGGCGGGCGGGGCCGGGCGGGCGGGTGGGCCACACAGCTTGGGACCGGAGTATGTGTCGTCGGCCCATGTGCCGGGGGTCTCACAGCTCGTAACTTCTTGCGCCATGACGGCAGAACCCGTGGCGGTCCCCCACGTCGTACAGGTCGACCTCGCCGGTCGTACCGCCCTGGTCACCGGGGGCGGGAGCGGCATCGGGCGGGCGTGCGCCCTGCGGCTGGGCGCGGCCGGCGCCAAGGTGCTCGTGGTGGACCGCAACCTGGAGGCGGCAAAGGCGGTGGCCGCCGAGGTCGGCGGCCGGGCCGAGGGCGTGGACCTGGCCGACGCCGCCGCGGTGGACCGGCTTGACGCGGACGTCGACATCGTGGTCAACAACGCCGGGCTCCAGCACGTCGCCCCGCTTCAGGACTTCCCCGTCGAACGCTTCGAGTACATCCAGCGGGTGATGGTGGAGGCGCCGTTCCTGCTGATCCGTCGGGCGCTGCCGCACATGTACGCGCGCGGCTGGGGCCGGATCGTCAACATCTCCTCGGTGCACGGGCTGCGCGCCTCGCCGTACAAGGCGGCCTACGTCTCGGCCAAGCACGCCCTGGAGGGGCTGTCGAAGGTGGTGGCGTTGGAGGGCGCCGCGCACGGCGTGACGGCCAACTGCATCAACCCGGCGTACGTGCGCACAGCGCTTGTGGAGAGCCAGATCGCCGACCAGGCCGCCAGTCACGGCATCGACGAGTCCGAGGTGATCGAGAAGATCATGCTGGCCCGCGCGGCGATCAAGCGGCTGATCGAGCCCGAGGAGGTGGCGGAGCTGCTGGCGTACCTGTGCTCGCCCCCGGCGGCCTTCATCACCGGCGCGTCGATCGCCCTCGACGGGGGCTGGACGGCGAACTAGTGCGCCCGAGCACAATGTTGACCATGTCGTCGTCGGTGGAGTTCCTGGAGCTGCTCGCCCGCGAGGCCGCACCTGTGGAGTTCGAGGGACCCCTGGTGGCCGCGCGGGCCGCCGGCCTGCCGGCCGAGCGGCTGGCCGAGTTGGAACAGGCCAGGACCGTGGCGCTGCGGGTCCGCGCGCTGCTGGAGCGCCGGCGTCGCCGGGAGACCGAGCTGTCCGGGCTGTACGACACGGTCAGTGACCTGGCCGGCCTGCGTGACCTGGACGACGTACTGCGGGCGATCGTGCACCGGGCGCGCAACCTGCTCGGCGCCGACGTGGCCTACATGACGCTCAACGACGACGAGCGCGGCGACACGTACATGCGGGTGACCGACGGGTCGGTCTCGGCCCGCTTCCAACGTCTGCGGTTGCCCATGGGCGCGGGCCTCGGTGGTCTGGTGGCCCAGTCCGGCGCCCCGTACGTGACGGCGAACTACGGCGAGGACGAGCGCTTCCACCACACCGGGGAGATCGACGCGGGGGTCGGCGAGGAGGGCCTGGTGGCGATCCTCGGCGTGCCGTTGCGACTCGGCTCGACCTCGATCGGGGTGCTCTACTCGGCCAACCGCTCCGCCCGGCCGTTCGCCAGGGAGGAGGTGGCGCTGCTGGTGTCCCTCGCCGCGCACGCCGCGGTGGCGATCGACACCGCGCGGCTGCTGGCCGAGACCCGGTCGGCGCTGGCCGAGCTGTCGGCGGCGAACACCACCATCCGGGCGCACAGCAGTTCGGTGGAGCGGGCCGCGGCGGCGCACGACCGGATGACGGCTCTTGTGCTGCGCGGCGGCGGGGTGGAGGACGTGGCCGCCGCGGTGACCGAGGTGCTCGGCGGGGCGCTGCTGGCGTTGGACGCCGAGGGGCGGCTGCTGGCCCGGGTGGGTGAAATCGACGAGCCGGACCGCACGGACATCGTCGAGGCGGTGGCCGCGTCACGGACCGAGGGGCGCAGTGTGCGCCGCGGCCCGCTCTGGTACGCGGCGGTGGTGGCGGGCGCGGAGAATCTGGGCGCGCTGGTGCTGCGCCCCGACGACGAGTTGGTCGACGCCGACCAGCGGATCCTTGAGCGGGCGGCGCTGGTGACCGCGCTGCTGCTGCTGTTCCGGCGGACCGTGGCCGAGGCCGAGGGGCGGGTCCGTGGCGAGCTGCTCGACGACCTGATCGCCCGGCCGTTGCGGGACACCGACGCACTGCGCAGCAGGGCCCGTCGGCTGGGTGTGGACCTGGACGCCCCGCACGTGCTGGTGGCGGTGGGCGACGACGCGATCGCCGCGACCGGTTCGGCCCGGCAGCGGGTGCTGTCCTGGGCCACCACGTACGCCTCGGCACGTGGTGGCCTGGCGGCGGCGCGCGACGGTCGGGTGGTGCTGATGCTGCCGGGTCGGGACGCCGGTGGCAGCGCCCGCGCGGTGGCCCGGGACCTGTCCCGGGTGACCGGCCGCCCGGTGACCGCCGGTGCGAGCGGCCCGGCCACCGGGCCGACGGCGCTTGCCGGGACGTTCCAGGAGGCGGATCGGTGCCTGACCGCGCTGGGCGCGCTGGGTCGGGCGGGCCAGGGGGCGAGCACGGCGGAGCTGGGCTTCGTCGGGCTGCTGCTGGGCACGGTGGGTGACCGGGGCGAGACGGACGTGACGCAGTTCCTGCGCGCCACAGTCGGTCCGGTGGTCGACTACGACGCCCGCCGGGGTACGGCGCTGGTGAAGACGTTGGAGGCGTACTTCGGGGTGGGTGGGAGCCTGGCCCGGGCCGCCGAGCAGCTGCACGTGCACGTCAACACGGTGACCCAGCGGTTGGAGCGGGTCGGTCAGCTGCTCGGCGCGGACTGGCAGCGGCCGGAGCGGGCGCTGGAGGTGCAGTTGGCGCTGCGCCTGCACCGGCTGCGTACCCCCGCCGCCTGACCGGCGGCGGTCAACGCGTCTGGATGCCCGCCAGGACGGTGTCGACGACCTGCGCGGGCAGGGTCCGTTCGTCCAGCTCCGGGTTCCACTGGAGCACCCGTTGGATCAGCATCGGCCCGGTGAGCAGCGCCATGGTCACCTCGACGTCGATGTCGGCGCGGATCACACCCTCGTCGATGCCGCGCCGCAGCACCTCGCGCATCAGCTGCCGGCGCGGGGCGATGATGCTCTGGTAGAGCCGGAAGTGGTCCGGGCTGCGGTTCACCTCGGGCACCAGGCACGGCATGATCTTCGACGCGCGCGGGTCGACGTTCCTCCCGATGGCGCCGACGAGCAGGATCAGGTCGTCCCGGACGGAGTGCCCCTCGGGTTGCGCCAGGATGCCCTTGAGGCGTCGCAGCGCGTCCAGCAGCAGCGCTTCCTTGCCGGCCCAGCGGCGGTAGATGGTGGCCTTGCCGACCCCCGCGCGGGCGGCGATCGCCTCGATCGACAGCGCCTCGATGGTGCTGCCCTCGGCGAGCAGGTCGAGGGTGGCCTCGATGATCGCCTCGTCGGCGCGGACGCTCCGCGGTCGCCCGGGCGACCGCGGAGCATCAGCAGTGGACGTCATGTCCGACATTGTTCCCGAACCTATGCCGTGCCGGCCAACTCGGGCTCGGCGACGGGCGTCACCGCGGCGCCGGTCGCGGTCTCCCGACCCGGCATCCAGCGCAGCACCACAAGCATTCCGAGCGCGGCGACCAGCGCGGAGAGGCCCGCGGCCCAGTGCATGGCGGTGACGAAGGCGTCGTTGGCCGCCGCGATCAGCGTCGGCGCCGCCGGGCCGAGCTGCCCGGCCGCCGCGTACGCCCCGGAGATCGACTCGTTGGCCGCGTCCTGCGCCTGGGTGGGCAGTCCGGTCAAGGCGTCGCTCACGTCGGCGCGGTAGACCGCGGACAGCACCGAGCCGAGGACTGCCACGCCGAGCGCGCCGGCGACCTGGCGGACGGTGTTGCTCACCGCGGAGCCGACGCCTGCCTTCTCCCGGGGCAGCGCCGACATGATCGACTCGGTGGCGGGCGGCATGATGTTCGCCATTCCGACGCCCTGGATGAAGAACACGACGAGCACGATCCAGATCGGGGTGGACGCGCCGATGAAGGCGAACGCGGCGAGCGCCACCACGGTCAGCGCGAGGCCGACGGTGGCCACGGCCCGACCGCCGTAACGGCGGACCATCGCGGCGCTGCGCGGCGCGAAGATCAGCTGCGCGCCGGCGAAGGGCAGGAAGAGCAGGCCGGTCTGGAGCGGGCTGTAGTCGCGCACGAGTTGCAGGTAGAAGGAGCTGAAGAACATCACGCCCATCGCGGCGAAGAACACGAGGCCGACGATCGCGACCGGCGCGGCGAAGCGGGGCACCTTGAACAGCCGGACATCCAGCGACGGGTGGTCGCTGCGGCGCTCGTGCTGCACGAACCAGGCCAGCACCGCGAGCCCGACCAGGATCGAACCCCAGGCCACCGGGCGGTCGAAGCCGTGCTCGCCGCCGTCGATGATGCCGTAGGAGAGGGCGACCAGGCCGACCACGGAGAGCAGGACGCCGAGCACGTCCACGCGCCCGGGCCGCGGGTCACGCGACTCGGGGACGAGCAGCGCCACCAGGACGACGCCGGCGGCCACCACCGGCACGTTGATCAGGAAGACCGAGCCCCACCAGAAGTGCTCCAGCAGCGCGCCGCCGAGGATCGGGCCGATCGCCACGGCCAGGCCGACCGCGCCGGCCCAGACCCCGATGGCCCGACCGCGCTCCCGCGGGTCGAAGACGTTGGAGATGATCGACAGCGTCACCGGCATGATGGCCGCGCCGCCGACCCCCATCAGGGCGCGGGCCGCGATGAGCTGGGCCGGGCTCTGCGCGTACGCGGAGAGAAGCGACGCCAGCCCGAACAGCACCAGACCGATCATCAGGAAGCGCTTGCGGCCGGAGCGGTCGCCGAGCACTCCGAAGGTGAACAGCAGCCCGGCGAAGACAAGCGTGTAGGAGTTGATGGACCACTCCAGCTCGCCCTGGCTGGCGCCGAGGCCGTGCACCGGGTCGGCCAGGGTGCGCAGGGCGACGTTGAGGATCGTGTTGTCCAGGACGACGACGAGGAGGCTGATCACCAGCACCCCCAGGATCGCCCACCTCCTCGGGTGTCCTGTGTTGTCGTGCAGTTCCATGCCCGGTTCTCCCCCCGGTTTTCACCCGCCGCAATACGATACGGGTCAGACTCGTAACGGCGATCAGACTACGACGGCCAATAACGATACGGAACGGTTTCGTATCGCATGTGGCGGGCGTCACGTCCAGAGCGACGTCTGGGGGGCGCGCGACCCGGTCGGGATCAGCGCGAACGCGTGCCGTCGAGGCAGACCTGCACGGCAGCGGAGAGCGTGCCCAGTCGGCGGGCCGGCGCGGCGAGCGGCTCGAGCCAGCCCGGCCCGGCGCCGTACACCCGCAGGAGCGGGAAGTCCCGCGCGAACCGCACCAGGCGGTACGCGCGGCCGGTGACCGGCGTCTGCGACCAGAGCACGACGGTGTGCGGCACGGCCCGGTGCACGGCGCTTGTCAACGCCGACCAGGGCAGCGCGGGGCCGAGGTGCAGACAGCCTCGCCCCCGCTCGCGCAGCGCCGCGGCGAGCGCGTGCAGGCCGAGCGAGTGCGCCTCCTTCTCGGCGCCGGCCAGCAGCACCCCGCCGGTGGGCAGCGAGCGGCCCGGCTCTCTGCGGTACACGTCCAGGCCGACCCGGACGCCCTCGCACAGGGCGCGTTCCACGGCGATCTCGGCGGCGGTACGCCCCGACAGCTGGACCAGCAGCGGCCGGCACACCTGCTCCCACAGCGCCGGCACACCCCACACGTCGGCGAACTCCAGCACCAGCGTGGCGACACGGCTGCCGTCCAGGTCCTCGGCGGCCAGGCGGACCTGCTTGTGCGCGGTCTCCACGGCCTCGGCCGGCATCGGATCGGTCAACACAGACGTACCCCCGGGTAGACGTTCCCTACCCGAGGGTTCGCTGAAACGACGCGCGGCGGATGCGCCGTCGCGGAATTTGCCGGCGGCGGCCCGCCGGCCGGTGGGCCAGCGCGGGGTCACCGGCCCGTACGGCCGATTTGACCTGACCCCCTAGGTTGATGATCCACACAGCCCAACGGAAGGTCCCCACCCCATGCCCGTCGGCTTCACCACGGCGATCGTCTTCGCCGTCGCCCTGGCGGTCAGTGCCGTCGTCGCCCTGGTCGCCCCCGCCCGGCCGCTGAAGCGGGCGGCCGCCCTCGCGGCGCTCGGCTTTCTCGCCCTCACCCTGGTGGTCGGCATCGCCTCCAGCGCCCACTCGGTGCCGATCCGCTCGGTAGGCATCGTCACCAGCTTCGGCAAGCCCACCGGCGAGGTGACCGGCTCGGGCCTGAAGTGGGTGGCCCCCTGGCAGAAGGTCGGCGAGTGGGACGCCGGCCGCCAGAAGTACGACCACATCGGCGGCAACAACTGCGTACGGGTGCGCACCGGCACCCTCGCCGACGCCTGCGTCGAGGTGCTCGTCGAGTGGCAGGTCAAGCCGGAGAACGCGCCGAAGCAGTTCATGGACTACAAGGGCGACTTCACCAGCTTCCGGGGCCAGCGGGTGGGTGTGCAGCTCGACAGCGCCGTCAACGACGCGTTCGCCGCGTACAACCCACTGGAGAAGATCGACGCGCAGACCGGTGACCTCAACGTCGACCTGAAGCCGTTCGCCGCGAACATCAAGACCAGCGCGGAGACCCGGCTCGCCACCGACGTGGACATCCTCTCGGTCACCATCACGCGGGTGAACCACGACGACAAGACCGAGGGCAACATCAAGGCGTTCCAGGACAAGCTGGCCCAGACCCGCAACCTGGAGCAGGACCGCAAGAACGCCGAGATCTCCAAGCAGATCACCGAGACCAACGCGAAGGTCGACAAGGTGACCCGCTGCCTGGAGATCGCCGAGAAGAACGGCGCCAACCCGGGGCTCTGCATCAACCCGGGCATCGTCACCGGCAAGTGAGAAGGAGCCGGCCCACCCGTCACGGGTCGGCCGGCTCCCCGCCGTTCGATGCTCGGCTCAGGAAGCCTGCTTGTCCGCACCGACGTGCCGCAGCGAGTACGCGGCGGCGGTGAAGGCGCCGCCCTGCAAGGCGGCGGGGTCGACCGGGTCGCGCGACCCGGGCACCCGGTCGGCGAAAACCTCCGCGTCGTCCACCGGCAGGTAGCCGAGCCGCGCCCCGGCCGTGGTGTCCCAGAACGCCCGGGTGTTGGCGGACACGGCGTAGGCGGTCACGAAGTGAACGTCGGGAGCGGTGAGAGCCGCGCGGACGAAACCGATGCCGTCGCGCGGGCTCAACCAGGTCGCCAGGTAGCGGGCCTCGTCCGGCTCGTCCTCGAAGCTGCCGATGCGCAGGCACACCACCGACAGGCCGAACTTGTCGGCGTACAGGCGCCCGAGCGCTTCGACGGCGACCTTGCTCACCCCGTAGAAACCGTCAGGTCGAACCGGATCGTCAGGCCCCACCACCTGACCGACCGGGTAGAAACCCGTGACCCGGTTGCTGCTGGCCAGGACGACCCGCCCGACCCGCTGCCGGCGGGCGGCCTCCAACACGTGGTACGTGCCCAGCACGTTGCTCGCCAGCAGGTCGGCCAGGGGCGCCTCGTCCGGCAGCCCGGCCAGGTGCACCACCGCGTCCGCGCCCTCCAGCGCGGCGCTCACCGCGTCGGCGTCCGCCAGATCCAGTTGAATCGCCCGGTCCGTAGGCGATCGCGGATGCACGGGCACCCGATCGACCAGAACGAGCTGGCGAACCTCGTCGCGCAGGTGCCGGCAGACCACCGAACCGATGCGACCCGCGGCACCCGTGACCACGACAGTGCCCAGACGTGAATCCATGACGCCATCCTGCCGGCCCCCACCGACACGATGCTCAGTCCAGCGTGACCACCCAGCGGGCGCCCTCGCCCCGGGCCAGCCTGTCGAACGCCGCGGGCGCCTCGTCCAGCGGGATCGTGCCGCTGACCAGCAGGCCCAGATCGAGCGCGCCGTCGGCCAGCTCGGCGGCCAGCACCGGCACCTCCCGGTCCGGGTCGGACGAGCCGTACACCGAGGAGCGCAGCGTCCGCGCGGAGTGGAAGATGTCGAGCGCGCCGAGGCTGACCATGTCGTCCTTGGCGCCCATGCCGACCACCGTCACCGCTCCCCCGCGCCTGGTGAGCCGCCAGGCGGCGCGGATGGTGGCCGCACGGCCCACGCACTCGAAGGCGTGGTCGACGCCCCGGCTCTCCGTACGCGCCCGTACCTCCTTGGAGAGCCTGTCATCGGCGAGCAGGAAGTCGGTCGCCCCGGCGGCGAGGGCCAGGTCCCGCTTGGCCTCGGCGACGTCCACGGCCAGGATCGTCGTGGCGCCGGCCCGGCGGGCGGCGGTGAGCACGGCGAGCCCCACCCCACCGAGCCCGACGACGGCGACGGCCTCGCCGGGCGCCACCCGGGCGGTGTTACGGACCGCGCCGACGCCGGTGAGCACCGCGCAGCCGAGCAGCGCCGCCTGCTCGGCGGGCAGCCCGGCGGGGACCGGGATGACGGCACGCTGCGGCACCACCACCGCCTCGGCGAGCGCGCCGAGGCCGAGGGTCAGGTGCAGCGGTACGCCGTCGTCGGTCTCGCCGCGCGGCACCGTCGGGGCGGTGGTGGCGGCGCAGAGCCACGGCTCGCCGCGCCGGCACCACCAGCAGGCCCGGCAGGCCGGCGCCCAGTTGAGCACCACAGGGGTGCCGACGGCCAGGTCCACTCCCGGCCCGGTCTCGGCCACCACCCCGGTCGCCTCATGCCCGAGCACCAGCGGGAACCTCGCCGCGAGGGTGCCGTTCGCCATCGACAGGTCGGAGTGGCAGACCCCGGCGGCGGTGATCGTCACCCGCACCTCGCCGGGGCCGGGAGCGGGCAGGCGTACCCGCTCGACCCGCAGCTCGGCGCCGGAGCCGCGCGCGACCAGCGCGCGGACGGTGACCGGCTCGGACGCCGGCGCGGTGTCGGACGCCGGCGCGGTGTCGGTCGTCGGCGCGGTGTCGGTCGTCGGCTCGGGGGCGCTCATCGCTGGATCGCCTTCAGCTCGCAGAACTCGGCGAGCCCGTGCACACCCAACTCGCGGCCGAGCCCGGACTGCTTGTAGCCGCCGAACGGGGCGAGCGGGTTGAACGGCGCGCCGTTGATGTCGACCGCGCCGGTGCGCATCCTCCGGGCGACGGCGAGGGCGGCGTCGGTGTCGGTGGACCAGACCGCCCCGGCAAGCCCGTACCGGGAGTTGTTGGCGATGGCGACGGCCTCGTCGGTGTCGGCGAACGGAAGGACGGCGAGCACCGGCCCGAAGACCTCCTCCTGGGCGAGCGCGCTGTCGGGGTGCACGTCGGCGAAGACTGTCGGTGCGACGAAGTGACCCCGTTCCGGCAGCGCCGCGTCGGGGCCGCCGGCGACGAGGCGGGCACCGTCGGCGAGCGCCCTGTCGACGTGGCCGCGTACGCGCTCGGCCTGGGCGGCGGAGACCAGTGGACCGAGCCGGGTGGCCGGGTCGAACGGGTCGCCGAGGCGGTAGCCGGCCACCGCCGTGGCGATCAGGTCGAGCGCCTCGTCGTACCGGTCGCGGTGCACGAGCATCCGGGTCCACGCCGTGCAGGTCTGCCCGGAGTTGAGCAGCGCGTTGCCGACACCGACCTTGACGGCGGTGGCCAGGTCGGCGTCGGGGAGGATCACGTTCGCGGACTTGCCGCCCAGTTCCAGCGCGACGCGGGCGAGCCGCTCGGCGGCGAGCCGCATGATCCGGGTGCCGGTGGCGGTGGAGCCGGTGAACGACACCAGGTCGACGTCGGGGTGCCCGGCCAGTGCCTCGCCGACGACCGGGCCGGTGCCGGGTACGAGGTTGAGCACGCCCGGCGGCAGCCCGGCCTCGGTGACCGCGTCGAAGAGCAGGTACGCGGTCAGCGGGGTCAGCTCGCTGGGCTTGAGCACCACAGCGCAGCCGGCGGCCAGCGCGGGCGCCAGCTTCGCCATCACCTGGTGCAGCGGGTAGTTCCACGGGGTGATCGCGCCGACCACGCCGATCGGCTCGCGGACCACGAGGGAGTTGCCGATGGTCTCCTCGACCGGCGGGCGGGCGGCGAGCGCGACGTGGTCCCGCAGCACGGTCAGCGGCAGCCCGACCTGCACCCGGGTGGCGAGCTTGAGCGGGGCGCCCATCTCGACGGCGATGGTGCGGGCGAGGTCGTCGGCGCGCGCGGCGAGCGCGGTGTGCAGCCGGTCCAGATGGCTGGACCGGTCGGCGGGCGCGAGCGCCGCCCAGCCGGGGAAGGCGGCACGGGCCGCGGCGACCGCGGCGTCGACGTCGGCAGCCGTGCCGGCGGGCACCTGCCCGAACAGCTCGCCGGTGCTCGGGCTCTCCACGTCGATCGCGTCGGTGCCGGCGGGAGACGTCCATTCGCCGCCGATGTGCAGGTGGCGCCTGAGGCGCAGGGTGTCGGGTAGCTGCGACGGCGGGGCGGCGAGGTCCATGGCGTCCCTTCGGGGGTGGGCGGGGGCGATGGTGGTGGACGATGAAACTAGCGCTGGGAGTTTGGACGCTACCCGCTCGGCCGGGTGGACTCCACCGGGCCGGCGGTGCGAACGTACTCGGCGGTGAGGCCGTGCAGCAGGGCGTCCAGGCCGAGCGCGAACGCGCCCTCGTCGACGCTCTGCTGGTGCTCGGCGAGCCGGTGCGCGTCGCGCAGGTGCGGGTAGTGCGCCGCGTACAGCTCGGGGTCCTCGACGAACCCGCGGGCGAAGGAGCCGAGCGCCGACCCGGCCACGAAGTAGCGCAGCGCCGCGCCGATGTGGGTGGCCCGCGCGGGCGGCCAGCCGGCGCGGACCAGGCCGCCGTAGACCGCGTCGGCCATGGCGAGGGCGGCCGGCCGTCGTCCGGGACCCTGGGCCAGGTACGGCACGATGTTCGGGTGCGCGGTGAGCGCCCGCCGGTACGACCAGGCCCAGTCGCGCAGGGCGGCGACCCAGTCCCGGCTGGCGAAGCCGCTGGTGTCGACGGCCCCGGTGACCGTGTCGGCGACCGCGTCGAGGATCTCGTCCTTGGTGGCGAAGTGGTTGTACAGCGAGGGGCCGCGGACGCCCAGCTCGGCGGCGAGCCGGCGGGTGGAGAACGCCGGCAGCCCCTCGGCGTCGATGAGCGCGGTGGCGGTGTCGACGATGAGCTGCCGGGTGAGCCGGGGCTGGCGGGGTCGGGGCACTGCGCTCCTCGCGGTCGCGGCGGCCAGGTCTGGACGCGGCAAAACTTACACCGCTAGTTTAAGGGTGACCGGCCGCACCGACGCCAGGAGGACCAACGTGGACTTTTCGCTTACCGACGAGGAGCGGGCGGTACGGGACACCGTCCGGTCGTTCATCCAGCGCGAGGTGATGCCCCTGGAGGCGGAGGTGCTCCGCCGGGAGCGGGCGCACCAGCCGGGCCTGGACCACTCCGAGGTGCGCGAGCTGCAACTCAAGGCGCGCAAGTTCGGCTTCTGGGGCCTGGCCACCCCCGAGGAGTACGGCGGGATGAACCTGCCGGCCGTCCTGCAGTCGCTGATCTGGACGGAGCTGGGCCGCACGTTCGTGCCGTTCCGCTTCGGCGGCGAGGCGGACAACATCCTGTTCCACGCCACCGAGGAGCAGAAGCGCGAGTTCCTCATCCCGACCATCGAGGGCGAGCGGCGGTCCTGCTTCGCGATCACGGAGCCGGGCGCGGGCTCCGACGCGGCGAACATCCGGCTGTCGGCCCGCCGTGACGGCGACGACTGGGTCCTCGACGGCGAGAAGACCTTCATCACCGGCGGCCACGACGCCGACTTCGCCATCGTGGTCGCGGTGACCGACCGGGAGAAGGGCGCCCGCAACGGCGGCGCGACCGCGTTCCTGGTGGACAGGTCGATGGGCTGGCGTTCGGAGTTCATCCAGACCATGGGCGAGGGCGGGCCCGCGTCGCTGATCTTCGACGGCGTACGCGTGCCGCACCGCAACATCCTCGGCGAGATCGGGCAGGGCTTCACGCTGGGCATGGAGTGGATCGGCAAGGGCCGCTACACCATCCCGTCGCACGCCATCGGCATCGCCGAGCGGGTGCTCCAGATGGCGATCGAGTACGCCAACACCCGGGAGACCTTCGGCACCAAGATCGGCACCAACCAGGCCATCCAGTGGATGATCGCCGACTCGGAGACCGAGCTGGAGGCGGCCCGCTGGCTGGTGCTGCGCTCGGCGTGGACCGTCGACCAGGGCATGGACCCCCGGCACGCCTCGTCGATGGGCAAGCTCTACGGCGCCGGGATGGTCAACCGGGTGGTCGACCGGGTGCTCCAGATCCACGGCGGCATGGGCTACACCCGGGAGCTGCCCATCGAGCGCTGGTACCGGCAGGTCCGGCTGTACCGCATCTTCGAGGGCACCGACGAGATGCAGCGGCTGATCATCTCCCGTGACCTGCTGCGCGGGTACACGAAGATCGGTGGCCACCTGGCCTGATATGTGATGTCCGTCGGTCGTGAACAAAATAGGTCCGCCGGCCATCTACCCCACTGACACCTACCCAGGGATCAGAGGGGGAACGCTCATGCACCTACGAATCAAGGCTGCTGCGCTGGCGATGGTCGTGGCCACGTTCGGTGCCGTCGCCGTCGCGGCCGTACCGGCGTCCGCGAGCGTCAGCCAGGGTTACGTCGCGGGTTCCGGCACCTGGACCGACGACTGGAACGACGAGGGTCCGATCTCCGCGTCGACCCGCTCGTACAGCAACGTGGTCGCCATGTGGCAGATGATCCTGTGGGCGGACGGTTACCTCGCCTACTCGGACGTCGACTGCCAGTTCGGGCCGGTGACGACTGCCGCCACGAAGAAGTGGCAGACCGCCCGGGGTCTCGTCGCCGACGGCGTCGTCGGCCCGAGAACCCTGGCCAAGGCGGCCACCCGGCTCGGTGTGTACGAGGGCGAGGGTTGGTACTACTACGACGGCGCCGGCAGCGAGATCGTCCACTTCGGCCGCCTCGCTGACGGTCGGTGGGACATGAGCATCGGCATCAATCTGGAGTGGCAGCCGCTCTCCTACGCCGCTGCGACCTTCGACCGCTGCTCCTGACCGCACGGAGGGCGGCCGGTCCGTGCTCGGCCGCCCTCCGTACCGGGGTCAGCCGGTCAACGCCGCCAGGGCCGCGTCCACATCCGCTTCGGTGGAGTAGACGTGGAACGAGGCGCGGACCCGTCCGGCGCGCACGGCCGCCCGGATGCCCGCCGCCTCCAGGCGCTGCTCCGCGTCGGGCATGTCGACGGCGACGATGGCGCTGTCCCCCGGCGGCCGGCCCAGCCCGGTCAGGAACCGGTTGGCCAGCGCCACGTTGTGCTCCCGGATCGCCGGCACACCGATCTGGGCGACCAGTTCCATGGCGGGAGCCGCACCGACCCAGCTGAACCAGGCCGGTGAGATGTCGAACCGGCGGGCGTCGTCGGCCAGCCGCAGCGGCGGGCCGTAGTAGGAGGCGTGCGGGTCGCGGCCCGCGTACCAGCCGGCCGCGTCCGGGCGCAGACGGTCGCGCAACGCCGGGGCCAGATAGGCGTAC
The DNA here is from genome assembly GCF_055587305.1 of Micromonospora sp. NPDC047521. Lineage (NCBI taxonomy): Bacteria > Bacillati > Actinomycetota > Actinomycetes > Micromonosporales > Micromonosporaceae > Micromonospora > Micromonospora sp. NPDC047521. The sequence goes on from NZ_JBVJGN010000004.1 coordinate 137,052, forward strand.
GCGGTGCCGCGCGGATTCATCAGCCACTTGTAGCCACCCACCGCCACCACGTCGGCGAGGCTCCCGTCGAACGGCAACCACCCGCACGCCTGGGTCGCGTCGACCACCACCAGCGCGCCGTGCGCGCGGGCGGCGGCCACGATCTCGTCGTACGCGGCGACCGACCCGTCGGCGGACTGCACCAGGCTGAACGCGACCAGGTCGGTGTCGGCGTCGATCGCGTCGACCAGCCGGTCCGCCGGCACCGTGCGGACCGTGACACCCCGCTCCTCCTGCACCAGCCAGGGGAACAGGTTGGAGGTGAACTCGACCTCGGGCACCACCACTGTCGCCCCGGCCGGCAGCGCCGCCGCGACAGGCGCGAGCATCTGGGAGACGGTGGCGCCGACCGCCACGTCGGTGTCCGGCACGCCGATCAGACCGGCGAACGCGGTACGGGAACGCCGCACCGAGTCGTCCCAGCCCTCCCACGACCTGCTGCCCACGCGCCAGTCGGACAGGGCCTCCTGCAACGCCGTCCAGGCCGGCTCGGGCGGCAGCCCGTAGGAGGCGGTGTTCAACCAGCCGGGCTCCGGCTTCCACAACTGCTGCGCCTGCGCGATCTGCATGCCATCGACGCTAGGCGGCATCGCCTCGCGGCGGCACGGCCAATCGGCGACGGGCGGCCTGTGGCGCGCCGCCGAGCACCGCGCCCGCCGGTCGGGGCTCGGGTGCGGCAGCCCCGATGAGCGTTATGACTCTGCGGCATGAATATGACTCTGAGGTATACCGCTCACGAGCACCCCTTCGGCCCACCTCGGCCCCTCACGCTCTCCCGCCCCGGCTGACCTCCCGGTCGACGGGCGGGCGGATCCGGGCGAGGGTGTCGGCGAGGCCAGCGAGCCACCGGTCCACCTCCACGAGATGCCGCACCGAGGCGGGGTCGGCCGTGCCGAGCAGCGGTCGGACGCGGTTCAGCTCGTCCACACAGTCGCTCGGAACGGGCAGGGGTGCCGCCGTCCGGCCGTGCGCCACGTCGTCGGCGAGGTCGTCGTACGCCGAATGCAGGTGCCCGGCGGTGTCCCGCAGCAGGGCCGCCGCGGCGGGCCAGCCGGCGAGGCAGCCGGGCGGGTTGCGGCGCAGCAGCGACTCGACGCCCGGCACCACGCGGTGCCCGGCGCCGAGGACGACATCCCAGCTCACCTGCTGTCGACGCGGGTCGTGCCGCTCAGAGTGGAACTGACAGTACGACGAATCGACAAGGACCATCCGTCGACGGATCTGGTCGATGGCCCGGCCGGGGTGGTCGGGGCCGCCGAGCACCGCCTGGACGGTCCGCTCGACCGCGTCCCCGCTGGACACCAGGAGGCGGGCGGCGTTGCGTCGCAGGTCGTGACCCGCGCCGCGCGGCCACATCGCCACCCCGGCGAGCACACCTACCACCGCGCCGAGCAGGACGTCGACCAGGCGAACCTCGGCGAGCCGCCACCCTTCCGGGCTGAGCTGGGCGAACACGACAGTCAGCAGCACCGTGAACAGCGCCTGCTGCCAGACCGGCCCCAGCAGGCGACCGACACCGAAGGCCAGGATCAGGGTCACCGGCAGGACGACGGCGTAGACGACCGGCTCCTCGACGACAAGCATCACCAGGCCACTGACGGCGGCGCCGGCGACGGTGCCCAGCAGCGCGGGCCGCAGAGCCGTGCGGGTGTCCGCCGCGGAGGTGCGCAGGACGGTGAGGGTGGCCAGCAGCACCCAGAAGCCGTGGGTGAGCTGCAGGAGCCCCGCCGCCACCCGGGCGACGGCCAGCGCCACGGCCAGCCGCAGCGAACTGTGCAGGTGGGCCGATCGGGGGGCGAGGTGGGAGCGGAACTGCCTCCAGTACAACGTCCACGGACTGTGCCGCGCGAACTCGAACAGCCCCGAAGGGTCGTCCGCGCCGTCGGCCCGCGACCCGGTGGCCACCCGGGCGCCGACGGCGAAGACCCGCACCTGGTCGGCGAGGGCCAGGGCCGTCGCGTCCCGACACAGGCGGGGTACGTCCGGCGCGTCCCGACCCCCGGCGTACGCCGCCTCGGCCCGCCCGATGGCGACATCCAGGTCGTCGAGGTCGACCGGCGGCGCGCCCGGGGACAGGCTGCGGCCGGCGGCGCGGGTCGTGGCGGCGCCCGAGCGCAGCAGTCCCGCCGCGGCGAGATCCGGGATCGGCTCCGGTGGGGCGTCCGCCGCCAGGCGATCCGCCTCGGCGAGCACCTCCCGTAACGCCGCCGCGCAGATCCGCAGTGCCCGGTCCTGGGCACCCGCCGCCGTGGGCGCCCACGCCGGAGGGTTGCGGGCCAGGTCGAGAGCGGCGACCACGTCGTACGCCCGCTGGCGCCGGGCCTCGCGACCACCGGGACCGGCGTGCGGGTCGGCCAGTGTCTCGGCGGCGGCGTCGAGGAACGCCGCGACGCCGTCCGCCGCCTCGGCGAGCCGCTGCCGGTACGAGACCGGCACCGGATCGGGCCAGAGGAACACCTCGGCGGCGGCGAGCAGCACGATGGCGAGGGTGACGCCGCCGAGGCGCTGCGGCAGGGTGTCCGGCTGGTACGGCGGGAAGGACGCCAGGATGTAGAACAGTTGGAACGCGCTGGCCCACCCCACCAGGCGTGGATTGCCGACTCCCGCGAACGCCACGACGAACCCGATCACCAGCATCCCGCCGGCCGCCGCCCACGTGCTCCACGCCAACAGCGAACCCGCCGCGACCAACGCCCACACCACGGGCAGCGACGTGACGAGGATCCGCGCCCGCTGCGGCGCCGGACCGGGCAGCTGAGCGAACGAGCCGGCCGCGATCGTTCCGAACAGGCCGTACGTGGCGAGCATCGGACTACCCGCCCCGTACCGGCAGGCGTAGAACACCACCGACGCGACGAGGGTCAGCCGGGCCGCGCGCCGCAGGACGGCGTCCCCGGGGTCACGGCGGCGAAGCCGGCCCAGGAGGCTCGTTGCGCGCACGCCTGCTCCCCCGGGTTCGTCGCCGCACCCCTCCCCGATCCCTTATTTTCCATGCGGCCCAGCGGCCACGAGCCGTTTCGCGGCAATCCTGGCAGGATGCTCCGGTGCGCTTCACCCCTCGCCTCGTGACGTCGTTCCGAGTTCCGTCGAACGCCCCTCGCGTACCCGGTACGGCCAGCACCGCTGACACTCCGGCCGTCCAACGGTGGCCGCATCGCCGGCTCATCGTGATCCGCCGGGATGACGAGCTGTCGGCGTACGACCTCGACCGTCTCGTCGCCGGTGACGACACTCCCGCCGCGCGGTTTCCCGCGCCGTGGCCGCGCTGGGCGGGCGGGGTCGACGCGGTGAGTCCCGACCTCGACGTGGCGGTCTTCAGCGGTTCGCACGCGCTGCACGCGGTCGACGCGACGGGCGCGCCGCGGTGGCAGATACGGCACGCGTGCTGGGTCTCGCACTGCATGTCCCTGCACGAGTCCTACGAGGAGTACGCGGGCGACGGCGAGCACCGCCACCCGGATCAGGGCTCGTGCGCGATCAGCGCGGACGGCTCCACGGTCTGGGCGCACGTGCGCACCCCGCTGCCGGACGACGCCGAACCGGCGTACGACGAGGGATGGCTCGTCGTCGACGCCATCGACGGCCGGATCCTGGGGCGGGTCCCGACCGGCACCGCGGCCGCGGGCTCGCACCACGTACCCCACCCTGACCCGGGCCAGATGGGCCTCAGCATCGGCGAGGGCCAGGACGGTGTCCCGCTGCGGTGGGGGCGGTGGGACGGCGTGCGGTTGACGGTCACGTCCATCGGCGACGACGACCGCTGCCTCATCGACGTCAGCCCGTCCGGGGATCTGCTCCTCACGGTCGCGCACCAGCAGGACGATCTGGCGGTCCATCGGCTCCCTGACGGGGCGGTGCTGCACGAGGTCGCCGCCGATCAGCTTCACCCGCGGCAGGCGTCGGACCTGGCGGAGGAGCCCTACTGGGACTATCTGTGCGGCTTCGTGGACGAGGGCACGGTGATCGCGAGCGCCGCCGAGGACGATGACGAGGAGTACGGCCGCCAGCGGCACTGGCTGGTCGACGCGACGCGGGGCGAGGTGCTCGGTCGGGTGGAGTACCCGGTGCCCGTGTCGGAGAGCCCGATGGCACTCGGGGACGGCACCTGGCTCACCTGCGGCGAGGACCCCTTCCACCTCCTGCTGTGGAGTCGTGAGCCGGCACGTCCACAGTGATCGACACGAGTTCGGCGACATCGGGGTGCCCTGGAGGCGGGGTCACCCCGACATCGCCGAGCCGGAGCCGATTCGGTCAGGCAGGCACCACCGTCGCCTTCTCGTCGTCGGACCGCCGCGCCGGCGTCTCGCCCTCGTCGTCGTGTTCGTCGAGCATGGTCGCCTCGTCGAACGGGTCGTCGCCGCGCAGCACGCCCGCCGCCCGGTCCCTGTCGAACTCGCCGGTCCAGGTGCCGACGAGCACTGTCGCCACGGCGTTGCCGGCGAAGTTCGTCAACGCCCGGGCCTCGGACATGAACCGGTCGATGCCGACGATCAGCCCGACCCCGTCGACGAGGTCCGGGCGGTGCGACTGGAGCCCGCCGGCGAGCGTGGCCAGCCCGGCGCCGGTGACGCCCGCCGCGCCCTTCGAGGCGATGACCATGAACAGCAGCAGCGAGATCTGCTCCCCGACGGCGAGCGGCTTGCCCAGCGCGTCGGCGATGAACAGCGACGCCATGGTCAGGTAGATCGCCGTGCCGTCGAGGTTGAACGAGTACCCGGTCGGCACCGTGATCCCGACGACGGGCTTGCTGACGCCGAAGTGCTCCATCTTGGCGATCAGTCGCGGCAGCGCCGACTCGGACGACGAGGTGGAGAGGATCAGCAGGAACTCCCGGCCCAGGTAGCGCAGCAGCGAGAAGATCGAGATCCTGGCGATGAACCAGAGCAGCGCACCCAGGACCACAAGCACGAAGATCAGGCAGGTGGCGTAGAAGCCCACCATGATCTGGGCGAGGCTCTTGAGGGCGTCCACGCCTGTTGCGCCGACCACGGCCGCCATCGCGCCGAACGCGCCGATCGGCGCCAGCCACATGATCATGGCGAGGACCTTGAAGACGACCCGCTGGATGACGGCGATGGCCCCGAGCACCGGCTCACCCCGCCGGCCCATCGCCTGCACGGCGAAGCCGACAAGCAGCGCGACCAGCAGCGTCTGGAGCACCTCGCCCTCGGTGAGCGCGGAGAACAGCGTCGTCGGGATGATGCCGAGCAGGAATTCCACGGTCCCGCCGGCCTCGTCGCCCGCGGCTGCCTTGCCGGCGCCGGCCAGGTCCTGGCCGAGGTTCAGGCCGGAGCCGGGGTGGATGAGGTTGCCGACGACCAGGCCGATGGCGAGCGCGACAGTCGACATGGTCAGGAAGTAGCCGAGGGCCAGGCCGCCGACCTTGCCGACCTTCGCGGCCTGCCGGACGGAGCCGACGCCGAGCACGATTGTGCAGAAGATGACCGGGCTGATCATCATCTTGATCAGGTTGACGAAGCCGGTGCCGATCGGCTTGAGTTCCTTGCCGAAATCGGGGGCGACCAGGCCGACCACGATGCCGGCGAGCACCGCCACGATGACGGCCAGATACAGGTAACGGGTACGGTCCCGGCGAGCCGACGGCTCCGCTGTGGTGGTGGCTGCGGTGGTGTCCATGTCGACAATGTGAAGCGCGTCTCACCCGTTGACAGCCTTGCGGTCATTCTGTTCACCGCGAAAACCCCAGGAGGTGGTGGAGGTGGCCCGACGCCAGTGGAGCATCGCGGGGCAACTCTTCGCCCTTCAGGCGATGGTGGTGACGCTGCTCGTGCTGGCCGGCGCGGCCGGTGCCGTGTGGCTGGCCCGCAGCGACTCCCGCCAGGCGGCGCAGGAGGAGGTGCTGTCGGTGGCGCAGACAGTGGCCGGCTCCCCCGACGTCCGCGCGGCCCTCACGACCGCCGACCCGGCCAGCATCCTCCAGCCGTACGCCGAATCGACCCGACTCGCGACGGGCACCGACTTCGTGGTGGTGATGGCCCCCGACCGCACCCGTTTCTCGCACCCCACCCGGAACCTGATCGGCAAGCCGTTCGTCGGGGAGATCGGACCCGCCCTGGCCGGCCGACCGTTCACCACCACCAACGTCGGCACGCTCGGCGAGTCGGTGCGCGCGGTCGTCCCGGTGTACGACGAGCGGCAGCGCATCGTCGGCCTGGTCTCGGTGGGCATCACCACCCGCGCGATCGACCGTAAGCTGCTCGGCCAGTTGCCTGTGCTGCTGGGTGTCGCCGCACCGGCGCTCGCCCTCGCCGCGACCGGTTCCTGGCTGCTCAGCCGGCGACTGCGACGCCAGACGCACGGTCTGGGACCGGCGCAGATGACCCGCATGTACGAGTACTACGACGCGGTCCTGCACTCGGTGCGCGAGGGTCTCGTGGTGCTGACCACCGACCGGCGGATCGCCCTGATCAACGACGAGGGCCGCCGGCTGCTGGGGCTGGACGCGGACGCGCCGGTGATCGACCAGCCGGCCGCCGGGATCGACCTGCCGCCCGCCGTCGCCGACCTGCTCGGCTCCGGTCGTGACGCCCGCGACGAACCAGTCCTCGCCGGTGACCGGGTGCTTGTCGCCAACCAGCGGACCACCCGCTTCGAGGGCGCGACGCTCGGCACCGTCCTGACTTTGCGTGACCAGACCGAGCTGCGCACCCTGGCCAGCGAGCTGGATTCGGTACGGGCGCTCACCGAGGCGTTGCAGGCGCAGACCCACGAGTCGGCCAACCGGCTGCACACCGTGCTGACCCTTGTCGAGCTGGGCCGCACCGAGGAGGCCGTACGGCTCGGCACCCGCGACCTGGCCCTCGCCCAGCAGCTGACCGACCGGGTGGTCGGCGCGGTCACCGAGCCGGCCCTGGCGGCGCTGCTGCTCGGCAAGTCCGCGCAGGCCGGCGAGCGCGGAGTGGACCTGGTCATCGAACCGGACTGCCGCCTCGACGACAGCCCACTGCCCAGCGGCGACCTGCTCACCGTGGTCGGCAACCTGGTCGACAACGCGCTCGAGGCGGTGGCCGGCACGCCGGCGCCCCGCCGGGTACGCGTCTTCGTCGGCGCGGTCGACGACGAACTGGTGGTGCGGGTCGCCGACAGCGGCCCCGGGCTGGCCCCGGAACGGGTGGCCGACGCGTTCCGGCGCGGCTGGTCCACCAAGAGCACAGGTCGCGGCCTCGGCCTGGCGCTCGTCGGGCAGGTGGTACGCCGGCACGGGGGCAGCTACGACGTGGGCCGCTCGGACGACGGCGGCAGCCTGTTCACCGTCCGCCTGCCCGGTGGAGGTGAACGACGGTGACCGCCATCCGGGTGCTCGTCGTCGAGGACGAACCGCTGCTGGCCGAGGCACATTCCGCGTACACCGAACGGGTTCCCGGTTTCGTGGTCGCCGGGGTGGCACACACGGCGCGGGCGGCGATGGCGGCCCTGCGCGCCAACGACGGCGGCGACGTGGACCTCGTACTCCTGGATTTTCGGCTGCCCGACCTGCACGGCCTGGACGTCTGCCGGGCGTTGCGGGCCGCCGGCAGCAGCGTCGACGTGCTGGCGGTGACGTCCGCGCGGGACCTCGCGGTGGTGCGCACCGCGGTGTCCCTCGGGGTGACCCACTACCTGCTCAAACCGTTCACGTTCGCCGCGTTCCGCGACAAGCTGGAGCGCTACGCGGACTACCGCGCGCAGGCCCTCGCCGACGGTGAGGTGGCCGCGCAGCACGACGTGGACCGGATGTTCGCCACCCTGCGCGGCACCGCCGGGCACTCCCTGCCCAAGGGGCTCGACGCGCAGACCCTCAACCGGGTACGCGCCGCCCTGACCGACGGCACTGACGCGCAGGCGGGACTGTCGGCGACCGAGGTGAGCGCGGCGACCGGCATCTCCCGGGTAACGGCCCGCCGCTACCTGGAGTACCTGGTGACAGTCGACCGGGCCGTCCGCACCCCCCGCTACGGCACCCCCGGCCGCCCCGAGGTGGAATACCGGCCCCGCTGACCAAACCACCCTCTCCTACCGCCCATCGTCAAGATCCGAGCAACTTCCCTGTCGTTGTTGCCTCACAAACGCGTGAGACACCAACATCCCTGATGTTGCGTGGATCTTGACGATGGGCGCGAGGCGCCGTCGCGATGGGTGGTGGTCGGGGGCGGGAACTCGGTGGCGGGGTGAAGATCCGTTGTTAGACTTGGCCGAGTTGGGTTTGTGGCACGACCAGGGAGACCAGACATGGCGGGTGACGACGACATCTCCGGGTGAGACCGGATGTGTTCGGCCACCGTTCGGCGCGCGTCCGCGCAGCTGGCGTGGCCATGTGTCGTTCCACCCGGTTCCCGTTGTCGTCGGGCAGCCTCGGCGCGCCCACCCCACCCTTGAGGTCACTCGCATGTCTGACGCGTTCATCGTCTGCTCGAACCTGTCCTTCTCCTGGCCGGACGACACCCCTGTCTTCTCGGACCTGTCCTTCACCGTCCCCGGCGGTCGCACCGGCCTGGTCGCGCCCAACGGCGCCGGCAAGAGCACGCTGCTGCGGCTGATCGCCGGTGAGCTGCGGCCCAGCGGCGGCAGCATCACCGTCGACGGTTTGCTCGGCTACCTGCCGCAGACGCTGCCGCTGGCCGGCGACCTGGCCGTGGCGCAGGTGCTCGGCGTCGCCGAGCGGGTCGCGGCGCTGCACGCCATCGAGGCGGGCGACGCCAGCGAGGAACACTTCGCCACCATCGGCGACGACTGGGACATCGAGGAGCGCACCCACGCCGAACTGGACCGGCTCGGCCTGGGCGAGCTGTCGCTCGATCGCCCGCTGCACACCCTCAGTGGCGGCCAGGCGATCTCCCTGGGCCTGGCGGCGCAACTGCTCCGACGCCCGGACGTGCTGCTGCTCGACGAGCCGACCAACAACCTCGACCTGGATGCCCGGCACAAGCTCTACGACGTCCTCACCGACTGGTCGGGATGCCTGCTGCTGGTCAGCCACGACCGGGAACTGCTGGACCGGATGGACCGCATCGCCGAGCTGGAACGAGGCGAGATCACCTGGTACGGCGGCACCTTCACCGCGTACACCGAGGCGGTGCAGGCCGCGCGGGAGGTGGCCGAGAGCAACCTGCGCAACGCCGAGCAGGAGGTCAAGCGGGAGAAGCGGGAGATGCAGCAGGCCCGCGAGCGCGCCGACCGGCGGGCCAGCAACGCCTCCAAGAACCTGAAGAACGCCGGGCTGGCCCGGATCGTCGCCGGCGGCCTCAAGCGCAGCGCGCAGGAGTCGGCCGGCAGGGCGCAGGAGACGCACTCCAACCGGCTCGGGCAGGCCAGGTCGCGACTCGACGAGGCCGGCCGGGCGCTCCGCGAGGAGGACCGGATCACCGTCGACCTGCCGGACACCACCGTCCCGAGTGGTCGCACGGTCTTCTCCGGTACGGGGATGCGGGCCCGCTTCGACGACCGGGACCTGTTCGGCGGCGACGGCGCCGACCTGGTGATCCGGGGACCGGAGCGGATCGCGCTCACCGGGGCGAACGGTGCCGGCAAGTCGACACTGCTGCGCCTCGTCAACGGTGACCTCGAACCGGCCGGCGGCGAGATCCGGCGGGCGGACGGGCGGATCGCGTACCTGTCGCAGCGGCTGGACCTGCTGGACCTCGACCGCACGGTCGCGGAGAATTTCGCCGCGTACGCGCCGAGCCTGCCGGACGCGCGACGGATGAACCTGCTCGCCCGGTTCCTGTTCCGGGGCTCGCGGGTGAACCTGCCCGTCGGGGTGCTCTCCGGCGGCGAACGGCTGCGCGCCACCCTCGCCTGCGTGCTCTGCGCCGAGCCGGCACCGCAACTGCTGCTGCTCGACGAGCCGACGAACAACCTGGACCTGGTGAGCGTCGGGCAGTTGGAGAGCGCGCTGTCCGCGTACCAGGGGGCGTTCGTGGTGGTCAGCCACGACGAACGGTTCCTCGCCGAGATCGGCGTGCGGCGCTGGTTGCGGCTGGCCGACGGCCAGCTGCGGGAGATCGCCGCCCCCGACCGGGGCTGACCCCCGACGGCCGTGCGCGGCCCGGCCGACGCCGGCCGGGCCGCGGACCGGTCAGCTCACGTTGGCCGGGCCGAGGACGCTCTTCAGGTCACCCATCAGCGCGGTGGTCGCCGCGACCCGGAACGGACCCAGCCGCAGGGTGGTGGTGCGACCACCGTTGAGCAGCTTGACGTGCACCTCGGTGTCGCCGGGGTGGAGCACCAGGGTCTCCTTGAGGCGTTCCACGAGCGGTGGCGTGCACCTGTGCACCGGAATGGTCAGGGTGACCGGCTTGTTGGTGGCGCTGGTGCTGACGTCCGGCATGGACATGTCCATGGCCATGATGCGTGGGGTGTCGTCGCGGCGGTCCACGCGGCCCTTGACCACCACGATGGCGTCCTCGGCGATGTACTGCCCGATCACCTCGTACGTGTTGGGGAAGAACAGCGTCTCCACCCCACCGGCCAGGTCCTCAAGGGTGGCCGACGCCCACGCCCGGCCCTGCTTGGTGACCCGCCGCTGCACCCCGGAGAGGATGCCGGCGAGGGTGACCACAGCCCCGTCGGGCACCGCGCCGTCCTCGGCGAGGGAGGCGATCGTGGTGTCGGCCGCCGCGTTGAGGATGTGCTCCAGGCCGAACAGCGGGTGGTCCGAGACGTACAGGCCGAGCATCTCGCGTTCGAAGGCCAGCTTGTCGCGCTTGTCCCACTCGCTGTCGCCGATGACAGGCATCACGGTCGTGCTGCCCGTGTCGGCGTCGCCGAAGCCCGCGCCGAACAGGTCGTACTGGCCGACTGCCTCCTTGCGCTTGACGTCGGCGTACGCGTCGATGGCGTCCGCGTGCACCGCGAGCAGGCCCTTACGCGGGTGGTTCAGCGAGTCGAAGGCCCCCGCCTTGATCAGCGATTCGATCGTCTTCTTGTTGCAGACCACCGCGTCCACCTTGGACAGGAAGTCGTAGAAGTCGGTGTAGTCGCCCTTCTCCTGGCGGCACCGCATGATCGAGGCGACGACGTTCGCGCCGACGTTGCGCACGGCGGCCAGGCCGAAGCGGATGTCCTTGCCGACAGGTGTGAACGGGCCCGCCGAGGTGTTCACGTCCGGTGGCAGCACCTGGATGCGCATCCGGCGGCACTCGGACAGGTACAGCGCCATCTTGTCCTTGTCGTCACCGACGGACGTCAGCAGCCCGGCCATGTACTCGGCCGGGTAGTGCGCCTTGAGGTACGCCGTCCAGTAGGAGACCAGCCCGTACGCGGCGGAGTGCGCCTTGTTGAAGGCGTATCCGGCGAACGGGACCAGGACGTCCCAAACGGCCTGGATCGCCTCGTCGGAGTAGCCGCGCTCGCGGCAGCCGTCCCGGAAGGGGATGAACTCCTTGTCGAGGATTTCCTTCTTCTTCTTACCCATGGCCCGGCGCAGCAGGTCCGCCTGACCGAGGGTGTAGCCGGCGAGGATCTGCGCGGCCCGCTGCACCTGCTCCTGGTAGACGATCAGGCCGTGGGTGGGCGCCAGGATCTCCCGCAGCGGTTCCTCCAGCTCCGGGTGGATCGGCGTGATCTCCTGGAGCCCGTTCTTGCGCAGCGCGTAGTTGGTGTGCGAGTCGACGCCCATCGGGCCGGGCCGGTACAGCGCCAGGACGGCCGAGATGTCCTCGAAGTTGTCCGGCTTCATCAACCGCAGCAGCGAGCGCATCGGCCCGCCGTCGAGCTGGAACACGCCCAGGGTGTCGCCGCGCGCCAGCAGCTCGTAGGCGGCCTTGTCGTCAAGTGGCAGGGCCAGCAGGTCGAGCTTCGTGCCGTGGTTCAACTCGATGTTCTTGACCGCGTCGTCGATGATCGTCAGGTTGCGCAGGCCGAGGAAGTCCATCTTCAACAGCCCGAGCGACTCGCAGGTCGGATAGTCGAACTGCGTGATGATCGCCCCGTCGGCGTCGCGGCGCATCAACGGGATGTGCTCGATGATCGGCTCGGCGGACATGATGACGCCCGCCGCGTGCACACCTGTCTGCCGGATCAGCCCCTCGATGCCCTTCGCCGTGTCGATCACCTTGCGCACGTCCGGGTCGGAGTCGTACAGGCCCCGGATCTCGCCGGCCTCGGCGTACCGGGGGTGCTTCGGGTCGAAGATGCCGGTGAGCGGGATGTCCTTGCCCATCACGGCCGGCGGCATCGCCTTGGTGATCCGGTCGCCCACCGCGTACGGGAAACCCAGCACCCGGGCCGAGTCCTTGATCGCGGCCTTCGCCTTGATCGTGCCGAACGTCGCGATCTGGGCGACCTTGTCCTCACCCCACTTGTCGGTGACGTACTTGATCACCTCACCGCGCCGACGCTCGTCGAAGTCGATGTCGACATCCGGCATCGAGACCCGCTCGGGATTGAGGAACCGCTCGAAGATCAGGCCGTGCTGGATCGGGTCGAGGTCGGTGATGCCCAGCGCGTACGCGACCAGGGAGCCGGCGGCCGAGCCACGACCCGGACCCACCGCGATGCCCTGCCTCTTCGCCCACTGGATGAAGTCGGCGACCACGAGGAAGTACGACGGGAAGCCCATCTGGTTGATGACGCCCAGCTCGTACTCGGCCTGCACGACGTGGCCCTCGGGGATGCCGTTCGGGTAGCGGCGGGCCAGGCCGGCGAAGGTCTCCTTGCGGAACCAGGACTCCTCGGTCTCCCCGTCGGGCACCGGGAAGCGCGGCATCAGGTTGTGGAACTCGAACATGCCCTTCGGGTCGACCTTCTCGGCGACCAGCAGCGTGTTGCGGCAGCCCTGCTGCCACAACTCGGACGAGTCGACCGCGCGCATCTGGTCGGCGCTCTTGATGAAGTAGCCGCCGCCCTCCAGGCGGAACCGGTTCGGGTCGTCGATGTTGCTGGCCGTCTGCACACAGAGCAGCACGTCGTGGGCGGTGGCCTGCTCCTCGACCGTGTAGTGCGAGTCGTTGGTGACCACCGGCGGGATGTTCAGTTTGCGGGCGATCTCGGTGAGCCCCTCACGGACCCGGCTCTCGATGGAGAGCCCGTGGTCCATGATCTCGACGAAGTAGTTGTCCTTGCCGAAGATGTCCTGGTAGCTGGCGGCGACCTTGAGGGCCTCGTCGAACTGACCCAGCCGCAGCCGGGTCTGCACCGCGCCGGACGGGCAGCCGGTGGTGGCCATGATCCCCTCGGCGTACTCGGCGATCAGCTCCATGTCCATCCGTGGCCACTTGATGTAGTGGCCCTCCATGGACGCCCGCGAGTTGAGGGTGAACAGGTTCTTCAGGCCTTGCGCGTTCTTCGCCCACATCGTCTTGTGGGTGATCGCGCCGTTACCCGAGACGTCGTCGCTCTTCTGCTCCGGCCGACCCCACTTGACCCGCGCCTTGTGGTAGCGCGACTCCGGCGCCACGTACGCCTCGACGCCCAGGATCGGGGTGATCCCGGCGGCCATCGCCTGCTTGTAGAAGTCGTTCGCGCCGTGCATGTTGCCGTGGTCGGTGATCGCCACGGCCGACATGCCAAGCCGGTTGGCCTCGGTGAACAGGTCCTTCAGCCGGGCCGCTCCGTCGAGCATCGAGTACTCGGTGTGCACGTGCAGATGCGCGAACGAATCGGCCATGCGTGGCGCCCCCCGGCGGTGTGGATCTTGTTGGTCGGAGCCGACCGGCACCTACCCTACCGAGGTGATCTCGACGGCTCCACCGGCCGCGCCGCCCGTGTGTCGGCGGCCTCGGTCCTGGACACGACGACCCGCTCAGAGGTTCATCGCGTAGACCCGGACCCGGCGGCCGGTGTCCGGCTGCACTGTCTCGCGCTCCAGCGACATCCCCAGCTTGATCATCACCCGCGCGGACGCCTCGTTGCCGACGACGTGGATGCTGACCAGTCGCCGCAGGCCGCGCTCGGCACGAGCGTGGGCGACGACCGCCCGGGCCGCCTCGGTGGCCAGACCCCGGCCCCAGTACGCGCGGCCGAGCCGCCAGCCGATCTCCACCGCCGGCATGATCTCGGGCAGGAAGGTCGGCACCGCCAGTCCGGTGAAACCAGCCAGCTCGCCCGTCTCTCTGATCTCTACCGCGTACAGGCCGAAGCCGCGCTCGTCCCAGTGCCGCCGGTAGGTGGCCAGACGCTCCGCGGTCGCGGCCCGGTCCAGGGTGCGGCCGTCATGGATGTAGCGCATCACCTCGGGGTGCGCGTTGACGGCGGCGAACCCGTCCAGATCATCGCTGTGCCAGCGGCGCAGCAGCAGCCGCGGAGTCTCCAGGGACCGGGCATGAAGAGGGCCTGTCAGGCGAGTCTCACCGTGCTCCATCGGGTGGACGTTACCCGTTGAGCGACAGCCGGGGCGTTCCGCAGGACCGACCGGTCCGGCCGGGCCCGCGCCCCCTCGACGTCGGCGGATGAGCCTAGGCTCGTCAGCATGGCGAGGTACTACGACGTGCACCCGGAGAACCCGCAGCCCCGGATCATCGGCCAGGTCGCCGACCTGATCCGCGGTGGAGGGCTGGTCGCCTATCCGACGGATTCCTGTTACGCGTTCGGCATCCAGCTGGGCAACCAGGACGGGTTGGACCGGATCCGGCAGATCCGTCACCTCGACGACAGGCACCACTTCACCCTGGTCTGCCGGGACTTCGCGCAGCTCGGCCAGTTCGTCCAGATCAGCAATGCGGTGTTCCGGCTGGTCAAGGCGTCCACCCCGGGCAGTTACACGTTCATCCTGCCGGCCACCCGTGAGGTGCCCCGCCGGATGCTGCACCCCAGAAAGCGCACAGTCGGTGTCCGCGTACCCCGGCACACGGTGACCCAGGCGCTGCTGGCCGAGCTGGCCGAGCCACTGGTGTCGAGCACGCTTGTGCTTCCCGGCGACGACGAGCCGATGACCCAGGGCTGGGAGATCAAGGAACGGCTCGACCACCAGCTCGACGCGGTGCTGGACGCCGGCGACTGCGGCAAGGAGCCGACGACGGTGATCGACCTGTCCGGGTCGGAGCCGGAGATCCTGCGCCGGGGCGCGGGAGACGTGTCCCGCTTCGAGTAGCACGTACGACGCGGCGAGCGCGTCATCCGACCACCTGGCCCGACGCCCCCTGGGCGCCGGGCCAGGCTCATGTGCGCCCTCCTTTGCTCTGCTGCCACATACGCACCGCCCCCCGGCAGCGACCTGGGTGGCGCATCCGCGGCGGCAGAGCAAAGGAGAGCCGGAGTGCCTGGTCGGAGGGCCTGCGCGGCTCCGTCGCCGGGCCGAACGTCCGGCCGCCGCCGCGCACCCCCAACAGACGCGACGTTATAGGCGTAGACAACAGTGTGTGCCACACAGTACGGTGTGACACATGGTTAGCGAGGACGTTCTACGGACGCATCTGCAGGAGCTGCGTCGAGGCACCGTCGTGGTGGCCAGCCTGGTGGCGCTCCGCCGACCGGACTACGGCTACGCACTATTGCAACGGCTCACCGACCACGGCTTCCCGGTCGACGCCAACACCCTCTACCCGCTTCTGCGCCGCCTCGAGGACCAGGGGCTGCTCACCAGCGAGTGGAACACCGAGGAGAGCCGGCCGCGCAAGTTCTACCGGACCAGCGACGAGGGCGAGTCGATGCTGAGCCGGCTCCTCGACGACCTCGCCGCCGTGCAGACCTCCATCACCGGGCTGATCCAAGGAGTCGACCGATGAACACCCTGACCGACCGCTACCTCGCCGCCACCCTCCGCTCGGTGCCCACCCAGCGCCGCGACGAGATCGCCACCGAGCTGCGCGCCTCCATCGGCGACATGATCGACGACCGCACCAGCGGCGGCGCCGACCCCGTCACCGCCGAGCGGGACGTGCTCACCGAGCTGGGCAACCCCGATCTGCTGGCCGCCCGGTACGCCGACCGTCGACTGCAACTCCTCGGGCCGACGTACTACCTGATCTGGTGGCGGCTGATGAAGCTGCTGCTCAGTCTCATCCCGGCGATCGTCGGCACGATCGTCGCCATCGTCGAGGTCGCCGAGGGCAAGGGCTTCGGCGCCATCGGGCCCGGCATCGTCGCGGCCATGCAGACAGGGGTGCAGATCGCCTTCTGGCTCACCCTGACCTTCGTCCTCATCGACCGGTTCCAGCCCGCCGTCGACCTGCCGGACTGGACCGTCGACCAACTGCCCGACGTCCCGGCGCACCGCGACATCTCCCTGCCCGAGACCGTCGCGTCCGTGGTCATGCTGCTGGTGACGATCGCGTACCTGCCGTTGCAGCACTACCGGTCCTGGGTGCGCGACACCGACGGCGACAACATCCCGGTCCTCGAACCGGCGCTCTGGTCCTTCTGGCTGCCGGCGCTGATCGTCGTCCTGGCCGCCAGCGTGGTGTTCGAGATCGTGAAGTACCGGGTCGGACGCTGGACCTGGCCCCTGTACGGGACCAAGGCCCTGCTCAACCTGGCGTTCTCGGTGCCGGTTGTGTGGCTGGCCCTCAACGACCGGCTGCTCAACCCGGCCCTCGGCGAGCGCCTGGCCTGGCTGGCCGACGCGGACAACCGCAACACGCTCGGCGCAACGATCGCGGTGGGCGTGGCCGTGATCATGGTGTGGGATCTGATCGACACCGCCCTGAAGACGCGCCGCCAGGCGGCGTGAGCGACACCGGACACGGCGGCCCGGCGCGTACCCCGCGCCGGGCCGCCGCCCGTGGACGTGACCCGGGCCGCACCGACCCGCCAGGTCTGCCGGTACGGCGGCTGACGTGGCATCGTTCCCGGATGGCAGTCGTCGCAGAGCGAGAGGAATGGCGCCGTCCCGGGCCGACGCCGCAGCAGCGCCGCAACGACGTGTGGCTCGGGCTGGCGGTGACCGGGCTGGCGCTGGTCAGCCTCACGCTGGCCCGCAGCACCGGGGCGTTCCAGCTGGGTCCGCCCCCGTCCGGGCCGGAGCAACTGTTCTGGACCGTCGCGGTGACCCTGCCGCTGATCTGGCGCCGACGCTGGCCGGCCGCCACCCTGCTGGTCGTCTCGGGGGCGTTCATCGCCGCGCAGGCACGGTCGGCCCCGGAGACCCAGTTCTCCTCGTGGGCCCTGTTCTGCGCCCTCTACACCCTCGGCGCGTGGGGGCCCGATCACCTGTTGGCCCGCCGGCTGCGGATCGGCGTGATCGCCACGATGTTCGCCTGGCTGGGCGTCTACTACGCGGTGAAGATCGACCACATCCCGCCGGACGCGTTCGCCGACGCGGTCGGGCCGGTGCCGCCGGTGCTCGCCGCGATGGTCACCGGCGTCCTGGCCAACGTGCTCGTCTTCGGGTTCGCGTACTTCTTCGGCGAGACCGCCTGGGTGGCCGCACGACGCGAGCACGAGCTTCGCGAACAGGCCGAGGACCTGCGCCGCTCCCAGGCCGAGTCCCGGGAACGGGCGGTGCTCGGTGAACGGGTCCGGATCGCCAGGGAACTGCACGACGTGGTCGCCCACCACGTGTCGGTGATGGGGGTGCAGGCGTCCGCCTGCCGGCGGGTGTTCGACCGCGACCCGGGCAAGGCCCGCACCGCGTTGACCGCCATCGAGCAGAGCGCCCGCACGGCCGTCGACGAACTGCGCCGGATGCTCGGCGTGCTGCGCGCCTCCGGCGACGCCGACGTCGAACAGCCCACGGCCGGCGACGTCGAGCGGATCGCCGAGCTGGTCGAGCGGGCGCGGGCCGCGGGTCTGACGGCCACCCTCGGGGTGTACGGCGACCCCGTAGCGCTGCCCGAGTCGGTGTCGCAGGCGGCCTACCGGGTGACGCAGGAGGCGGTCACCAACACGCTGAAGCACGCCGGGGCGGGCCTGCTGGACGTGCGGGTCCGGTACCTGGCCCGGGAGATGGAGGTCGACGTGACAGACGACGGACGACCCGGCCGACCCGACGCCGCCGGGCTCGGCCTGATCGGCATGCGCGAGCGGGTCACCGCCCACGACGGCGAACTGGAGGCCGGCCCCCGCGCCGGCGGCGGTTGGCGGGTACGCGCCCGCTTCCCACTGCCGGCACCGGCGGACCCGCAGGTCGGCGCGCAGCGGGCGCCGAGCGACGAGCAGCAGCCGGTCATCGTCGAAACGGCGCGTTCGGCATGAGCGCCGCACCGACCGGCGAAACGTCGGCCCCGGGTCCGACCGTCCGGGTGCTGCTCGCCGACGACCAGCACCTCGTCCGCACCGGCTTCCGGGTCATCCTCGAGGTGGAGGACGACATTGAGGTGGTCGGCGAGGCGGCCGACGGCGGACGGGCCGTCGCCATGACCCGAGCCACCCGCCCGGACGTCGTACTCATGGACGTGGAGATGCCCGGGATGGACGGCCTGGAGGCCACCCGGCAGATCACCGCCGGTGGGCCCGGTGGGCCGGCGGTGCTGATCCTCACGACCTTCGACCGCGACGACTATCTCTTCGCCGCGCTGCGGGCCGGGGCCAGCGGTTTCCTGCTCAAAAACGGCACGCCGGAGGAGTTGGTCGAGGCGATCCGGGTGTTGGCCCGCGGCGACGGTCTGCTCGCCCCGGAGATCACCCGCCGGGTGATCTCCACCTTCGCCCGTCCCGGTGACCCGGCGGGCACCGCTCACCGGGGACCGGAGGCCGACGCCGCGCTGGCCGGGCTGACCCCGCGGGAACGGGAGGTGCTGGTGCTGCTCGCCGGCGGGTCGAGCAACGCGGAGATCGCCGCGAGCATCCACCTCGGCGAGGCGACGGTGAAGACGCACGTGAGTCGGGTGCTGGCCAAACTGGGCCTGCGCGACCGGGTGCAGGCGGTGGTGTTCGCCTACGAGAACGGGGTGGTTCGCCCCGGCGGCTGACCGCCGTCCGTCGCACGACGGACCACCGACTCAGCCGTCGGACGGACGGCGGGCCGGCGTGTTCGATCTAGCGTGGATGCGTGACCAGAACGCTTCGCCTCGACGGCGTCGACCGCTGTTTCGGCGACCGGCAGGTGCTCAAGAACGTGTCCTTCGAGGTGGCCGCCGGCCGGATGACCGGCTTCGTGGGCGCCAACGGCGCCGGCAAGACCACCACCATGCGGATCATCCTGGGTGTGCTGTCCGCCGACGCCGGCGAGGTGAGCTGGGGCGGCAGGACGCTGACCCGGCAGGACCGCCGGCGCTTCGGTTACATGCCCGAGGAGCGCGGCCTCTACCCCAAGATGACCACCCGGGAGCAGGTGGCCTACCTGGGCCGGCTGCACGGCCTGGACGCACCGGCGGCTCGGCGCGCCACCGACACGCTGCTGGAACGGGTCGGGCTCGGTGCGCGCGGCGACGACCTGCTGGAGACGCTGTCGCTGGGCAACCAGCAACGCGCGCAGATCGCCGCCGCGCTGGTGCACGACCCCGAGGTGCTGGTGCTCGACGAGCCGTTCTCCGGCCTCGACCCCCTCGCCGTCGACACCGTCGTCACAGTGCTGCGGGAACGGGCCTCGGCCGGAGCGCCGGTGCTCTTCTCCAGCCACCAGCTCGATGTCGTGGAGCGCCTCTGCGACGACCTGGTGATCATCGGCGACGGGGTGATCCGCGCCGCGGGCAGCCGGCAGCAACTACGCGACTCGTACACCGTGCCCCGCTACGAGCTGGTGGTGGCCGGGGACGCAGGCTGGGTACGCGACCACCCAGGGGTCACCCTGGTCGAACTGGACGGCGCGCGAGTCGTCTTCGACCTGCCGGCCGGCGGCGACGAACAGCCCGTGCTGCAGGCGGCCCTCGCCCGCGGCCCGGTCCGCGCCTTCCGCCCGGTCAGCCCCTCGCTCACCGAGATCTTCCGAGAGGTCACCCAGTGAACGTCACCCAGGCCACCCGGCTGGTCGCCGAACGTGAGATCCGGGTCAAAATCCGCGACCGCACGTTCCTGTTCGGCACCCTGTTCTTCCTGCTGATCGCGGCGGCGGGCACCATCCTGCCGCCGCTGCTCTCCGGCGGTCCGGACACTGTGGCCGTCACCCAGGAGGCAGCCGGGCCGCTACGGGACGCCGGACTCGACGTCCGCGTGGTGGCCGACGACCGGGCCGCCGAGCAGGCCGTCCGCGACGGTGACGTGGACGCGGCGGTGGTCTCCGGTCCGAAGGTCCTCGCGATGGACGAGTCCCCCACCGATGTGGTCCAGGCGCTGAGCACCTCGCCACCCGTGCAACTGCTCGACCCGGACGCGGTGGACCCGGTGGTGGCGTTCCTGGTGCCGTTCATCTTCGCGTTCGTCTTCTTCATCACCTCGCAGACCTTCGGCCTGCAGATCGCGCAGAGCGTCACCGAGGAGAAGCAGACCCGGATCGTGGAGATCCTGGTCGCGGCGGTGCCGGTACGGGCGTTGCTGGCCGGCAAGGTGGTGGCCGGTGGCATCCTGGCGTTCGCACAGATCGCGCTCATCGCCGTGGTGGCCGTGATCGGCATGCAGATCGGCGACAGCGCCGGCCTGCTCAGCCTGCTCGCCCCGGCGATCGGCTGGTTCGTGCCGTTCTTCCTGGTCGGCTTCGTGCTGCTCGCCGCGATGTGGGCGGCGGCCGGGGCGCTGGCCAACCGGCAGGAGGACGTCGCCGCGGTGTCGACACCTGTGCAGCTCGCCGTCATGCTGCCGTTCTTCGCGGTGATCTTCCTGAACGACAACGCCACAGCGATGCGGGTGCTGTCCTACGTGCCGTTCTCGTCGCCCACGGCCATGCCGCTGCGGCTGTTCACCGGCGACGCGGCCGGTTGGGAGCCGATCGTGTCGCTGGTCATCCTGCTGCTCGCCGCCGGCGCGTTCGTGGTCGCCGGGGCCCGGGTCTACGAGGGTTCACTGCTGCGCACCAACGGCCGGACATCGCTGCGCGCCGCCTGGCGGGAGCGCGAGAGCATCGGCTGAGCGGCGACGGCCCACGCGGGCGTCGGTGTCCCTGAGCGGACGCCGGCGCCCGTCGCCGTCCCCCGCCCGTACGGCACCGGCCCGCACACCCGTTCGTGGCTGCGAACGGAGCTGGCGATCCCACGGTGAGCCGACGGGCAACGACCTGGTCGTCAGCCGGTGGGCACCGTGGCCCAGCCGGCCGGCAACCGGGGCGCCGACCAGGCCGGGTCGGGCTGCCACCGCGCCCACGCCGGGTCCCACCAGCGCTGACCCGCGTCGAGCAGGGCGGCGATCCGGTCGCCCTCGCCGCGGATCGCGTCCGCCATACCCGGGTAGCGCCCCTCGACGAGTCGCTGCGCGAAGATCTCGACGTCCTTCCAGACGTACCGGTCGTCGTTTGCGCCCCACCACAGGTCCAGCTCGTGGTCGAGCGTGTCCACCCCGATCGGCGTACGCCGCAGCGGAGCCTGCAGGTTGAAGTACCAGCCCGCGAAGTCGCGTTGCGGGCCCGTCCAGAACACGTCCACCGAGTGCGCCTCGCCCGGCCGGTGCAGCATCAGCTTGCCGTGCCCCGACCAGGAGCGGTGCCCGGCCGTCTCCCACGGGTGCCGACCACAGGGAAAGACACCGTCGGTCGGAAAGCCGAACTCGGCCCCCGTCGGGAGGTAGAGGGCAAGCAGGTCGGGCGAGTCCTCGACACATATCGTCGGGCAGCCGAACCAGACCTCGCCCCGCAGGATCTCCCGCCGGACGACAACGTCACCCGGCGCGAATCGGCGTTCCACCATCTCTCCCGGAACCTCCTCGTTCGCCCCAGGAGAGCCTACGGCCCGCCGCCATGGCCCCCGTCGTCCCGACCCGATCGAAGCGGCGCCGACACACGTCAGGTCGCCGATGTGGCGGCAACCGCTCGCGCGGACACCCCATATCGGCGACCTGGTGTGGATCACGCCGGACGGGCCGGACGTCAGGCGTCGACCGCCGCCATCACGTCGTCGCTGACGTCGAAGTTCGCGTAGACGTTCTGCACGTCGTCGCAGTCCTCCAGGACGTCGATCAGCTTGAAGACCTTGCGGGCGCCCTCCTCGTCCAGCGGCACGTTCATGCTGGGGATGAGGGAGGACTCGGCCGACTCGTACTCGATGCCGGCGTCCTGCAGGGCGGTGCGCACGCCGATCAGGTCGGTCGGCTCGGAGACCACCTCGTACGCCTCACCGATGTCGTTGACCTCCTCGGCGCCGGCGTCCAGGACGGCCATCATCACGTCGTCCTCGGTGGTGCCCTCCTTGGGGACGATCACCACGCCCTTGCGGGAGAACATGTACGACACCGAGCCGGCGTCGGCGAGGGACCCGCCGTTGCGGGTGAGCGCGGTGCGCACCTCGGTCGCCGCGCGGTTACGGTTGTCGGTGAGGCACTCGATGAGCATCGCCACACCGTTGGGGCCGTACCCCTCGTACATGATCGTCTGCCAGTCGGCGCCGCCGGCCTCCAGGCCGGAGCCGCGCTTGACGGCGCGGTCGATGTTGTCGTTCGGCACCGAGCTCTTCTTCGCCTTCTGGATGGCGTCGTAGAGCGTCGGGTTGCCGGCGGGGTCGCCACCGCCGGTCCGCGCGGCCACCTCGACGTTCTTGATCAGCTTGGCGAACATCTTGCCGCGCTTGGCGTCGATGACGGCCTTCTTGTGCTTGGTCGTCGCCCACTTTGAGTGGCCGGACATCTTCTACCTCCGTCTGTCATTCCACGCCTGCGTCGACTGCCGCACCGATTCCGCGCCGCATTAGGCGATCCGGCGGCCGGTCGGCCCCGCGGGAGTGCCGCGCCGGGCGACGGCCCTGCCGAACCGCGGCAATCTTACCGAGGTCACACCCCGCCATGTCACACCCGGGACCTGCCCGGGGTGCCGGCACGGAGCCGGGGCCCTACCAGACCAACGATCCGGGGGCGGGATTCCTGCCCGTCCGCCCGCGACCGCCGCTCAGGCGGACCGCACCAGCTCCACGAAGTACGCGTGTACGCGCGGGTCGCCGGTCAGCTCGGGGTGGAACGAGGTGGCCAGCAGGTTGCCCTGGCGTACGGCCACGATCCGGTCGGCGGCCGGGCCGCCGGTCACCGTGCCGATCACCTCGACCCCGGCGCCGACCCGCTCGACCCACGGCGCCCTGATGAAGACGGCGTGGAACGGCTCCCCCGCCACCCCGTCGATCTCCACCGGCGCCTCGAACGAGTCGACCTGCCGGCCGAACGCGTTGCGCCGGACCGTCATCTCGATGCCGGCGAAGCCCCGCTGGTCCGCTCGGCCGTCGAGCACCTCGGCGGCCAGCATGATCATGCCGGCGCAGGAGCCGTAGACCGGCATCCCGCCGGCGATCCGCTTGTCGATCGGCTCGCGCATCTCGAAGATGTCGACGAGTTTGCTGATGGTCGTGGACTCCCCGCCGGGGATCACCAGCCCGTCGACCGCGTCCAACTCCCCCGGACGGCGGACCGGTCGGGCGTCCGCGCCTGCCGCGGCCAGCGCCGCGACGTGCTCGCGGACGTCTCCCTGGAGCGCGAGTACGCCGATCACGGGTGCCGTCACGTCACACCGTTCCTCTCCGCGTCACGCCGCCCGGCAGAGCGCTCACCAGCCGCGCTCGGCCAGGCGGTGCGGCTGCGGGATCTCGTCCACGTTGATGCCGACCATCGCCTCACCGAGACCGCGGGAGACCTTCGCCAGCACGTCCGGGTCGTCGTGGAAGGTGGTGGCCTTGACGATCGCGGCGGCCCGCTGGGCCGGGTTGCCGGCCTTGAAGATGCCCGAGCCGACGAAGACGCCCTCCGCGCCGAGCTGCATCATCATCGCCGCGTCCGCCGGGGTGGCGATCCCGCCCGCGGTGAACAGCACCACCGGCAGCTTGCCGCTCTCGGCGACCTCCTTGACCAGCTCGTACGGGGCCTGCAACTCCTTGGCCGCGACGTACAGCTCGTCGGCGGGCAGCGAGGAGAGCCGGCGGATCTCCTGGCGGATCTTCCGCATGTGGGTGGTGGCGTTCGAGACGTCACCGGTGCCGGCCTCACCCTTGGAGCGGATCATGGCCGCGCCCTCGGTGATCCGGCGCAGCGCCTCGCCCAGGTTGGTCGCGCCACACACGAAGGGGACCGTGAACGCCCACTTGTCGATGTGGTTGGCGTAGTCGGCCGGGGTCAGCACCTCGGACTCGTCCACGTAGTCCACGCCCAGCGACTGGAGGATCTGCGCCTCCACGAAGTGCCCGATGCGGGCCTTGGCCATCACCGGGATGGAGACGGCCTCGATGATCCCGTCGATCATGTCGGGGTCGCTCATCCGCGACACCCCGCCCTGCGCGCGGATGTCGGCGGGCACCCGCTCCAGGGCCATCACCGCGACCGCGCCGGCATCCTCGGCGATCTTGGCCTGCTCGGCGTTGACCACATCCATGATCACGCCACCCTTGAGCATCTCGGCCATGCCCCGCTTCACGCGAGCGGTGCCGACGACGGGGGTGGTGCCGGTGGTCGGGGCAGGGGTCTCAGACACGGCTCATCGCTCCTCGGACGTGCGGTGGGGGTGGCAGAAAAAATGCTACGTACGGCACAACGCCACACCGACAGCCAATCAACCCCCCGGTGGCCTGCGGTGTGGCACCGCTCACCGCCCCGGGGTCAGCTCGCGGGCACGTCCGCCGGCACCGTCAGGGTCGGGTCGTCGATGTCGAAGTACCGCGGCCACTCGTGACCCCGCCCCATCCGCAACAACCGCACAAGCGGACGGCTGCGCGCCGAACGGGCGTCCCGGACCAGATCGGTGTGCACCTGCCGGGACAGCGCCAGCCGGCGACTCGCGGCGATCACCGCCCCGCAGTCCGGATCGGCCGGGTCCAACCGCACCGACCGTAGCTGCCGGGTCAGGTCGTTCTCCGCCGCCTCCCGCTCCTCGGGCTGCGCGTCGAGCGCGATGCGCGCCGCCGCGTACAACTCGACGCCGAAGCGGCGCTCCGCGAGCACGGCCGCGGCCGCCGCCCGGCGCAACAGGTGGGCGTCGAGAGCCCGGGCCGCCAGCTCCGCGCGGCCCTGCAGTCGTTCGACCCGACCGGCGGTCCAGATGAGGTACGCCGCGACCAGCCCCACGACCACGCTCCCGGCCACCACCCACCACATGTGCGGCATCGTAGTGCTGCTCCGTTCGCCTCCGATTGGGCGCGCTCACCCCGGTTCGCACCGGTCACGATCGCACCATCCGTCACACCGGCTCAGCCCAGCCCCACCCATTCCTGGTCGATGACCCGCCCGTCGGTCGCCTCGATCGCCGCTGCGTATACCTCCAGAACACGGCGGGCAACCACAGGCCAGTCGAAATTCGCCACCACCTGGTCGCCGCAGGCGCTCAGGGTCGCCCGGCCGGCCGGATCGTCCAACAGCTCGCCCACCGCGTCCCGCAGCCCCACCGGATCGCCGGTCGGGAACAGCCGCCCCGCCCTCCCGCCGTCGAGCACCCGCCGGAACGCGTCCAGGTCGCTGGCGACCACAGTCGTACCGGCCGCCAGGGCCTCGGTGAGGATCATGCCGAACGACTCGCCGCCGGTGTTCGGCGCGACGTAGAGGTGCACGCTTCGCAGCATCCGCGCCTTGTCCGGTTCGGTGACCAGACCGAGGAAGGTCACCCGCTCGTGCAGCTCGGGCGGGAACTGGTCGTACAGGTCGTCGGGGTCACCGGGGCCGGCCACCAGCAGCCGCAGCCCTGGCCGCGTGCCGGCAAGCGCCACGAACGCGTCGCGCAGCACCGGGAAACCCTTGCGCGCCTCGGTGAACCGGCCCAAGAAGCCAAGCGTGCCGCCCGTACCCGTGGCGCACTCCCCCGGCCAGCCCGGCAACGGCTCGGCGTCGGCGAACTTGGCCACCGCCACCCCGTTGGGGATCTCCACGGCGCCGCCGTCCATGTGCTCGACCTGCACCTTGCGGGCCAGCGCGCTCACCGCGATGCGGGCGGTGATCCGCTCCAGCACGATCTGGAGCACACCCTGGGCGGCCGCCAACACCCGCGAGCGGGTCATCGCGGTGTGGAACGTGGCCACCACCGGCCCCCGCGCGGAGAGCACGGCCAGCAGCGACAGGCTCAACGTGAGCGGCTCGTGCACGTGCAGCACGTCGAAGTCGCCATTGGTGATCCAACGTCGGACCCGGGCCGTGGAGACCGGCCCGAACGCGATCCGGGCCACCGACCCGTTGTACGGCAGCGGCACCGCCCGCCCGGCCGACACCACGTACGGCGGCAGCGGGGAGTCCTCGTCGGCCGGGGCCAGCACGCTCACCTCGTGGCCGAGGGCGATCAGCGCCTCGGCGAGGTCCATCACGTGGTTCTGCACGCCGCCGGGGACGTCGAAG
This sequence comes from Micromonospora sp. NPDC047521, assembly GCF_055587305.1. Taxonomy (NCBI): domain Bacteria; kingdom Bacillati; phylum Actinomycetota; class Actinomycetes; order Micromonosporales; family Micromonosporaceae; genus Micromonospora; species Micromonospora sp. NPDC047521. Next base: position 163,275 of record NZ_JBVJGN010000004.1, read on the forward strand.
GAGTACGGGCAGACGATGCCGATCCGCATGCGTCAGCGCCCCTCGTCCGCGGGACACCATCCCACAGTGCCCACCCCCTTCAGGACCGGCCGGCGGACGACGGGGGCAGCGCCGTGCCGCCCCCCGACCTCCGCTGGTCCAGCCACATCCGCTGCAACATGTGCCAGTCTTCCGGATGCCTGGCGATACCCGCCGCCAGACGGTCGGCGATCAGCTGCGTCACCGAACGGACACGCTGGTCCAAAGGCCCCGCCTCGGGCCCCGGCACCGGCAGCGGACCGGCGAGCGACGCACACGCTGCGTCCGGTTCGTACCACATCGAGGCCACGTAGAGCGGCGCTCCGGTGTGCAGCGCGAGCAACGCGGGCCCGGCCGGCATCCGGGTCTTCCCGCCGAAGAAGTCCACCTCCACCCCACGGGCGGAGAGGTCCCGGTCGGCCAGCAGCGGCACCACCGCGCCCGCACGTAGCCGGTCCAGCAGCACGTCGAACGCCGGACGCGGCCCGCCGTGGGTGGGCAGGATCTCCATGCCCACGCTCCCGCGGAAGGCCACGAAACGCTTGTACACGCCCTCCGGCTTGAGTCGTTCCATCACCGTGGTGATCGGCCAGCCGGTGGCCGCCACCCAGGCGCCCGCGGCGTCGTAGTTGCCGGCGTGGGGTAGCGCCACCACGGCGCCCCGGCCCGCGGCCACGTCGGCCGCGAGCAGTTCGGCGCCGTCGAGCCGGAACCCGGACAGGATCTGCGCCCGACTCAACGCGGGCAGCCGGAACGCCTCCATCCAGTACCGGGCGTACGAGCGCAGCCCGCGCTTGACGAGATCGTCCAGCTCGGCCTCGGGCAGCTCCGGGCCCACCACCCGGCGCAGGTTCGCGCGCAGGCGCTCCGTACCCCCGCCGCCGCGCCGGTGGGCGCGGTCCGCGCCCGCCTGGAACGCCGCAGCCACCAGCGGCCGGGGTAGCGCGCGGACGACCCGCCAGCCGGCGACGTAGCCCAGCTCGGTGAGGTTCACGCGACCCGGCCGCCGGTCGTCCGGCGCCGGGGCGGCACCGCGCCGCTCACGCCTGGCCGTCCGGCTGGAGCTGCTGGGCCTGGCGGTAGACGTGTGCCATCCGCTGCCCCACCGTGAAGATCGACACCGCGGCGAGCAGCCACAGCGCGATCTCCAGCGCCGGATCGAGGCCGACGCCGGTGAGGATCCCGCCGACCCCGACGATCAGCAGCCGCTCGGTGCGCTCGGCGATGCCCACGTTGCAGGTCATGCCGAGCCCCTCGGCGCGGGCCTTGACGTAGGAGACCAGACCGCCGGCGGCCAGGCAGACAAGCGCGGCGGCCACCCCGGAGTGGTTGCCCTGCGTGGCCAGCCAGTACGCGACAGCGCCGAAGACGGCGCTGTCGGCGACCCGGTCCATGCTCGAGTCGAGGAAGGCGCCGAACCTGGTGGAGCCGCCGCTCATCCGGGCCATCGTCCCGTCGAGCAGGTCGGTGAGCGCGAACAGGGTGACGATCAACGCGCCCGCGACCAGATGGCCGCGGGCACCGAAGCCGAGCGCGCCGACGAGCACACCAACGGTGCCCGCGACGGTGACGGCATTGGGGGTGACGCCCGCGCGCAGCAGGGCGCGGGCAATCGGCTCGACGACGCGGGTCATCCCCGCGCGGGCCGACACTTGGAAGATCTTCGCCATGGCGGTCCCCACGATAACGGTCCGCCCAGCTCCGCCGACACAGCCGGTACCGCCGACCCGCCGGGGCAGGCTTGTGTCGACCCGACAACGGGTGTGAGATCGAGCCGGGGAGGTGAGCCAGCTCACCCGTCCGCCCGTCCCGTTCCCGCTGTGCAGCAGACCACCGGAGGATATCGCCGCGCACTCGCCCCGGGCCGCTTCCCGTCGCGCGGCGGTCGCCACCCACCACCGGCTGAGGGAGGTGCGCCCCATGGCGCAGAAGAATCACGAGAAGGGGTCCACCGGCGGCGCGCCGGTGGTCACCGAGCCCGACCGGGTACGCAACGTGGTGCTCGTCGGGCATTCCGGCGCGGGCAAGACGACACTTGTCGAGGCGCTGCTCGCCGCCACCGGCACGATCGGGCGGGCCGGCAGCGTCATCGACGGCACCACAGTCGGCGACCACGACCCGGCGGCCGTGCGCCAGCAGCGCTCGGTGAGCCTGTCCTGCGCGCCCCTGCTGCACAACGGCATCAAGGTCAACCTGCTGGACACCCCCGGGTACGCCGACTTCGTCGGCGAGCTGCGCGCCGGTCTGCGGGCCGCCGACGCCGCCCTGTTCGTCGTCTCCGCGGCCGGCGGCATGGACGCGGCCACGGTGGCGCTGTGGGAGGAGTGCGCAGCCGTCGACATGCCCCGTGCCGTGGCGGTGGCCCGACTGGACCAGCCGCGCGCCGACTTCGACGAGTCGGTGGCGCTCTGCCAGCGAGTGTTCGGCGACAACGTGATGCCCCTGTACCTGCCGATGCTCGGCGACGACGGCGTCTCCACCGAGGGTCTGCTCGGCCTGATCACCCGCCGGGTCTTCGACTACACCGCCGGGCTGCCGGCCGACGTGCGCGACCCGGACCCGGAGCACCAGCCCGCCATCGACGAGTCCCGCAACGAGCTGATCGAGGGGATCATCGCCGAGAGCGAGGACGAGACCCTCATGGACCGGTACCTCGACGGCGAGGAGATCAGCACCGAGGTGCTCATCGAGGACCTGGAGAAGGCGGTCGCCCGGGGGCACTTCTACCCGGTGGTGCCGGTCTGCGCCGAGACCGGCGTCGGCCTGGACGCGCTGCTGGAGGTGCTGACCGCCGCGTTCCCGTCACCCCTGGAACACGAACTGCCGGCGGTCGCCGGCGTGGACGGCTCACCCCGCCCGCCGCTGACCTGCGACCCGAGCGGGCCGCTCGTCGCCGAGGTGGTCAAGACAACAGTCGACAGGCACGTCGGCCGGGTCTCGCTGGTCCGTGTCTTCTCCGGCACGCTGCGCCCCGAGCAGACCGTGCACGTCTCCGGGCACGGCATGGCCGACCGGGGCCACCCCGACCACGACGCCGACGAACGGGTGGGGCACATCTACACCCCGCTGGGTGCGACGCTGCGGGAGGTGCCGCACTGCGTGGCCGGCGACATCTGCGCGATCACCAAGTCGGGCAGCGCCGAGACCGGCGACACCATCTCGGCCAAGGACGACCCGCTGCTGATCGCCCCCTGGGAGATGCCGGAGCCGCTGCTGCCGGTGGCGATCGTCGCCCGCAGCCGCGCCGACGAGGACGCCCTCGCCCGCAACCTGGCCCGTCTGGTCGCCGGCGATCCCACCCTGCGGCTCGAGCGCAACGCCGAAACCCACCAGCTGGTGCTCTGGTGCATGGGTGAGGCCCACGCCGACGTGGTGCTCGACCGGCTCCGCGCCGGCGGCGTCGAACTGGACACCGAACCGGTAAAGGTGTCGCTGCGCGAGACGCTCACCGTTCCGACGACCGGGCACGGCCGGCACGTCAAGCAGTCCGGCGGCCACGGCCAGTACGCGGTGTGCGACATCGAGGTCGAGCCGCTGCCCCGGGGCGGTGGCTTCGAGTTCGTCGACCGGGTCGTCGGCGGCGCCGTGCCGCACAACTACATCCCCTCGGTGGAAAAGGGCGTCCGCGCCCAGCTCGAACGCGGTCTGGTCGCCGGCCACCCGGTCGTGGACCTGCGGGTCACCCTCGTCGACGGCAAGGCGCACAGCGTCGACTCGTCCGACGCGGCCTTCCAGACCGCCGGCGCGCTGGCCCTGCGCGACGCGGCCGAGCGCGGCCAGCCGGCCCTGTTGGAGCCCATCGACGAGGTCACCATCCGGATCCCGGACGGCTCGGTCGGCACCGTGATGGGTGACCTGTCCGGCCGGCGTGGCCGGGTGCTGGGCACCGAACCGGACCCCGACGCCGAGGGCCGCACCCTCGTCCGCGCCGAGGTCCCGGCCATCGAACTTCTCCGGTACGCGGTGGAGCTGCGCTCGATGACCGCCGGCACCGGCACCTTCCGCCGTCACTTCGTCCGCCACGACCCCATGCCCACCCACCTGGCCGACCAGGCCCGCAAGGAACACACCCCCTGACCATCGCCCCACCGAGCCCTGAGCCCCTGAGCCTGGAGCCCACGATCCGCGAGGCACCACACCTCGTGATCGACAGGGGTGGTGCGGCGGGTTGGCATGGCATGTCGTGCGCCCTGTAGAGCTGCCCCAGATCTGGGGCAGCTCTACCCGCGCGCCGGGACCTGACGGAGCCGCCGCCCCATGCACACCGCAGCTTCACAGGCCACCGCCACCCGACCAGACCACCCACCCGACCAGACCACCCCCACCCGACCAAGCCACCGCCACCCGACCAAGCCACCACCACCCGACCAAGCCACCACCACCCGACCAAGCCACCACCACCCGACCAAGCCACCACCACCCGACCAAGCCACCACCACCCGACCATGGCCACCGCCCCAGATACGGGGCAGCTCTACAGGAGGCCGCACTCACAGGTGGGGTGGGCACCCGAGTCCGGGACGAAACGGCGGCACGGACCGGACGGGTACGCCGGACGAATACGCCGGACGGGTACGGATGCCCGCTCAGGGGTGGATGGTGGGGTGCGTGGGAGGGGGCCAGTGGGGGCGGTCGGCGTCGCGGAGGGCGGCGGTCCGCAGGGCGGCCAGCTGGCGCTCCACCTCGACGAACTGGTCCGCCGGCAACGGGCCCCGGTGCAGCGCGGCGGCGTTCTCCTCGACCTGGGCGACCGTACGGCAGCCCGGGATCGGGATGGTGCGCCCGCTGCGCGCCCAGATCCACCCCAGCGCGCCCTGGGCGAGGGTGCGCCCGTCGGCGGTGAGCGCGGCACGGACCGCGCCGACGCGGCGCAGCCACTCCGGCGCCGGCCGGCCACCCCGGAACCACTCCAGCCAGCCCGGCGCGAGCCCCCGCACGTCGTCGCGGGGCAGCGTCGACGCGGCCGTGTACTTGCCGGTGAGCAGGCCCATCCCGAGCGGCCCCTGGTTGATGCTGGCCAGGTCGTACTTGTCGCAGACCGCCAGCAGTTCGGGGGCGTCGCGCAACACCGACAGGGCGTGCTGCACGGCGGTGGCCCCGGCTGCCGCCTGCCCGAACGCGGCGGCCCGGTCGGGGCGGTCGGTGCTCCACCCGTAAGCCCGGATCAGGCCCTCGGCGACCAGGTCCTCGCAGGTGCCGACGAGCGCCTCCGCCCGGGGGACGGACAGGTCGGCCAGGTGCAGCTGGTAGAGGTCGATGTGGTCGGTGTCCAGCCGGCGCAGCGAGGCGGTGACGGCACGCCGCAGGTACGCCGGTGACGCGTCCTCGCCTGTCGCCTGCCGGGTCGCCTCGTCGAACGTGTAGCCCCACTTGGTGGCGATCACCGCCTCGTCGCGGCGGCCGGCGAGCGCCCGGCCGAGTACCCGCTCGCTGTGCCCAGCCCCGTACGTGTCGGCGGTGTCGAACAGGGTCACACCCTCCTCGAGCGCGCGACGTACGGCCCGCACCGACTCGTCGTCGTCGACCGCGCCCCAGCCCAGCGGCTGGGTACCCTCCGCCCAGGGGCCACCGATCGCCCAGCACCCCATGCCGAGGGCGCTGACCTCGATGCCGCTGCGCCCCAACGTCCGTGTCGTCACTGCCATCGGCCGATCGTGCCACCTTCGTGGGGCGGCGCGTAGCAACTCCCGGGGCGGGAACACGCGGGGCGCGGCGACTGTCACGATGCGGCATGATCTCGCCATGCGACTGCTGGGTGTGGACATCGGCGGCGTGATCATCGAGCCGGCCGACGAGGATGCCGACACGTCCCTCTTCGGCGCGCACTACCTGCGTACACCCCCTGTCGACGGGGCCTTCGACGCTCTGGCGACGCTCGGGCCGGCGTTCGACGAGGTGCACCTGGTGTCCAAGTGCGGCGAGGCCACCGAGCGGCGGACCAGACAGTGGCTCGCCCACCACGACTTCCCGGCCCGCACGGGCATCCCGGTCGAGCGGGTGCACTTCTGCCGTACCCGGCAGGACAAGGCGCCGATCGCCAGGCGGCTCGGGTTGACCCACTTCGTGGACGACAAGCTGGAGGTGCTGGGCTACCTGGATTCGGTGCCGCACCGCTACCTGTTCCGACCACGCCCGGCACAGGTCGCCGCGTACGCCGCGCTGCTGCCGCACGTACACCGGGTGGAGAGCTGGCCGGAGCTGACCGCGCTGCTGCGCGCCGGCTGACGCCGACCGGCGCGGACGCCGCGCGGACCTCGCGGGTCAGGACGGCCAGGCGCGGGCGAGCAGGTCGCGGGTGTCGTGCAGCAGCTGCGGCAGGACCTTGGTGCGGCCGATCACCGGCATGAAGTTCGCGTCGCCACCCCAGCGGGGTACGACGTGCTGGTGCAGGTGCGCGGCGATGCCGGCGCCGGCGACCCCGCCCTGGTTCATGCCCAGGTTGAAGCCGTGCGCGTTGCTCACCTTGCGGATCACCCGCATGGCGGTCTGGGTGTACGAGGCCAGCTCGGTGGTCTCCGGCACGTCCAGGTCGGTGTAGTCGGCCACGTGGCGGTACGGGCAGACCAGCAGGTGGCCCGGGTTGTACGGGTAGAGGTTGAGCACCACGAAGACGTGCTCGCCGCGGGCCACCACGAGGCTCTCCTCGGTGGGCAGGCCCGGGGCGAGACAGAAGGGGCAGCCGGTCGGCTTCTCGTAGCCGCCCTCGGGCCGGTCCTCGCCGGAGATGTAGGTCATCCGGTGCGGCGTCCAGAGCCGCTCCAGGCCGTCGGCCATGCCGCCGCTGTCGGTGTCCCGTTGTGCCCCAGTCACGAGCCGATCCTACGGAGCCGCCCGGGAGGGCGGCGACTCCCACCGTCGGGAAACTCGATGCTGCAAGTTCTTGACGGATCAATGCCGAAACCTGAAGATTCCATGCATCCAGGAACTTCCATGCATTGATGGAGGGCTTCATGATCCGACGGCTCGGCCGGCTCCTCGCGGCACTCGCCCTGACCGCCGCCACCACAGTGACCGGCGTCACCCTCACCGCCAGCGCCGCACAGGCGGACGGCTGCTACACCTGGGGTCGCGCCCTGTCCCAGGGGATGACCGGCGAGGACGTCCGGCAACTCCAGATCCGGGTCGCCGGCTACCCCGGCTACGGCGCCGTACTCACCCTCGACGGCTCGTACGGGCCCGCCACCCGGTCCGCGGTGATCCGCTTCCAGCAGGCGTACGGGCTGTCCGCGGACGGCGTCGCCGGCCCGCAGACCTTCAACCGGCTCTACGCCCTCCAGGACGACGACTGCACACCTGCCAACTTCAGCTACGCCGAGTTGAACAACTGCAACAGCGACTGGTCCGGTGGCGCGGTCTCCGCGAGCACCGCGCGGTTCAACGCGCTGGTGTCGATGTGGAAGCTCCAGGCCATGCGGCACGCCCTCGGCGACGTCTCCATCGCGATCAGCAGCAGCTTCCGCAGCTACGCCTGCAACAGCGCCGTCGGCGGGGCGTCGAACAGTCGACACCTCTACGGCGACGGGGTCGACCTGGTCGGGTCCCCGTCGTTCTGCCGGCTGGCGCAGCAGGCCCGCTACCACGGTTTCGGGCAGATCCTCGGCCCCGGCTACCCGGACCACAACGACCACACCCACGTGGCGGCGGTCGGCGGCTGGTCAGCGCCGAACTGCGGCATCTGACCCACGGGCGCCGCGCTCGGTGAAGATCGCGCCCGAACATGGAAGTAGTGGCCTCCCGCACCGGGGAGGCCACTACTTCCTGGATCGAGCGCGATCATGCCGCGAGGCGGGCCGGCGGGCCGGACCGCCTCCGTTACTCCGCTGCGGCCGAGGGGCCGATGTTGGTACGCGAGGTGACCACGTCCAGGACGTGGGTCACCGCCTCGGCGACCGGCACCCCGTTGCGCTGCGAGCCGTCCCGGTAGCGGAAGGAGACCGTGCCGGCGGCGACGTCGTCGTCACCGGCGATCACCATGAACGGGATCTTCTGCTGCTGGGCGGTGCGGATCTTCTTCTGCATCCGGTCGTCACCCGCGTCCACCTGCGCCCGGACGCCCTCGGCGCGCAGCGCCGCGACGAACCCGTGCAGGTAGTCGGTGTGGTCCTCGCGGATCGGGATACCGACCACCTGCACCGGTGCCAGCCAGGCCGGGAACGCCCCCGCGTAGTGCTCGGTGAGCACCCCGAAGAACCGCTCGATCGACCCGAACAGCGCCCGGTGGATCATCACGGGCCGCTGCCGGCTGCCGTCCGCGGCCTGGTACTCCAGCCCGAACCGCTCCGGCTGGTTGAAGTCGACCTGGATCGTGGACATCTGCCACGTCCGGCCGATCGCGTCGCGGGCCTGCACGGAGATCTTCGGCCCGTAGAACGCCGCGCCGCCCGGGTCGGGCACCAGCTCCAGGCCGGAGGTTTCGGCGGCGGTCCGCAGCGCCTCGGTGGCCTCCGCCCAGTCCTCGTCGGCCCCGATGAACTTGGGCGAGTCGTCGCGGGTGGACAGCTCCAGGTAGAAGTCGTCCAGGCCGTAGTCTCGCAGCAGGTCGAGCACGAAGCTGAGCAGCGTCGACAGCTCGCCGGCCATCTGCTCGCGGGTGCAGTAGATGTGCGAGTCGTCCTGGGTGAGGCCACGGACCCGGGTCAGGCCGTGCACCACTCCCGACTTCTCGTACCGGTAGACGGTGCCGAACTCGAACATCCGCAGCGGCAGCTCACGGTACGACCGCCCGCGCGACCTGAAGATCAGGTTGTGCATGGGGCAGTTCATGGCCTTGAGGTAGTAGTCCGCGCCTTCGAGCTGCATGGGCGGGAACATGGTGTCCGCGTAGTAGGGCAGGTGCCCGGAGGTGTGGAACAGCTGCGCCTTGCTGATGTGTGGGCTGTTGACGAACTCGTACCCGGCGGCCTCGTGCCGCTGCCGGGAGTAGTTCTCCATCTCCCGACGGATGATGCCGCCCTTGGGGTGGAAGACCGCCAGACCCGAGCCGATCTCGTCGGGGAAGCTGAACAGGTCCAGGTCCGCGCCGAGCTTGCGGTGGTCGCGCCGGGCGGCCTCCTCCAACAGCTTCAGGTACGCCTTGAGCTCGTCGCGGGTCGGCCACGCGGTGCCGTACACCCGCTGGAGCTGGGGGTTCTTCTCCGACCCCCGCCAGTACGCGGCGGCCGAGCGCATCAGTTTGAACGCGCCGATCAGTCGGGTGGTCGGCAGGTGCGGGCCCCGGCACAGGTCCGACCAGCAGACCTTGTCCTCCTTGGCGTCGAGGTTGTCGTAGATGGTCAGCTCGCCGCCGCCGACCTCCATCACCTCGTCGGTGTCCAGGCCCTCGCCCTTGACCTCGATCAGCTCCAGCTTGAACGGCTCGTCGGCCAGCTCGGCGCGCGCCTCGTCGAGGCTGCCGAAGCGGCGCCGGCGGAACCGCTGCCCCGACTTGATGATCTCCTGCATGCGCTTCTCGAGCTTGCTGAGATCGTCGGGCTGGAACGGCTTGTCGACGTCGAAGTCGTAGTAGAACCCGTTCTCGATGGGCGGTCCGATGCCCAGCTTTGCCTCGGGGAAGACGTCCTGCACGGCCTGGGCGAGCACGTGCGCCGTGGAGTGGCGCAGCACGTTGAGCCCGTCCGGCGAGTCCAGGCTGACCGGCTCGACGACGGTTTCCTCGGCGGGCGACCAGTCCAGGTCGCGCAGCTGACCCTGCGGGTCGCGGACCACGACGATCGCCTTGGGGCCGTTCGCGGGCAGTCCGGCCGCGGCCACCGCGTCGGCCGCCGTCGTCCCGGCGGCGACGACGACGGGGTCGGCCACGGCGGGGGTACGGGGTGCGGACACGGTGACTCCTCCAAGCGGTACGAAACGGGGCCGATCCTCGGCTCCTGCCGATGCTATCGGTCGGCCCGCCTCCGACCGGGAACGGCACCTTCCTAACGTCCGGCGTTGAACCTTTCGCGCCTCCGAGCCGAACTAGAGGGTGTGGCCGGAAACCGGTGCCGGTCGCGTCGACACGGATGGGGGCACGAGATGGCGAGCACGGACGGTGGTGGCCGCCGGAGGCGGATCGTGGCGGCGACCGCGTTGACGGCCGCCGGGCTGCTGCTCTGGCCCGCGGCGGCGTACGCGGCGGACGTGACGACCACCCCGACCGAGGCCCGGCAGGGCGACGCGGTGCGGTTGGAGTTCAGCGTGCCGGAGGAGCGGGCGGGCACCACGACCCGGCAGATCGAGGTCCGGTTGCCGGCCGACGCGCCGGTGGCCGAGGTCTACCCGATGTCGGTCGACGGCTGGGCGCCCCGGATCAGCTCCCGCACCCTGGACAAGCCGGTGGCCGGCATCCACTCCTCAGGGGTGAGCACCGTCACCACGGCGGTGACCTGGGTGCGGGTGGGCCAGGTCGCACCCGGACCGGCCCGGCTGGCGCTGTCCATGGGCCCACTGCCGCAGGCCGACAAGCTCACCTTCGAGGTCGTCCAGACGTACGCCGACGACACTGTCGTCAGGTGGACGGACGCCGACGGGGCGCACCCGGCCCCGACGCTGACCCTGCTGCCGGCGGCGGCGGGCGCTGCCGGACCGGTCGGCCACGGCGGTCACGGTGCTCCGGCGACGGGTACGGGTACGGGTACGGGTACGGGTACGGCGAACGGTGCCGACACCAACGCCGACCCCAACACCGGTGGTGGGACGGCGACGGACGCGGCGGGCGGCTCCGGTGAGGAGCAGGGCAGCGCCGACGCGATGCTGGGCGCCGGGCTGCTGGCGGGCCTGGGGGGCGGCGCGGCGATCGGCTGGCTGGTGAGCCGGTGGCGGCGGCGCGACCCGGCCGAGGACGCGGCGCTTGCCGAGGTGACCGGCGCAAAGGACGATCCGACCGAGCCCGCCGAGCCCGCCAACGTCGACCGGGCGCGGGCCGACCGGGCGCAGGCCGCCGGGGCGCCGACGGCGTCCGTGGCGGAGTCGGCCCCGGTCGGCACTCCGGTCCGCACCGGCTGACGAACTCCGCCGGGACCGGAGCGAACCAACCCCCTCCACCCCCTTTGCTCTGCACCCGCCCAAGCACCGGTCACGGAACGTGCCTGGTGCGCGTAGGGGTGCAGAGCAAAGGGGTGAAAGGACAGGCTGGCGGTCGGCGCCGGAGACCGAAGGGGGCAGGTGCCCGCCGGTGAGAAATGGGGTCAGGGCGCCCAGGGAGGTAGCGGCTCGCGGGCGGCCAGCCACGCCTCGGGCACCCCGCCCGGGGTGCCGACGCCGGTGTACGCGGCCACCACCGCACCCGCGATGGCGGCCGTGGTGTCCACGTCCCCACCGGCGCGCACGCACGTCTGGATCGCCGCCGGATAGTCGTCGAGGTGGGTGGCGGCCACCCAGAGGGTGAACCCGACGGTGTCCTGGGCGGTCACCCGGGAGCCGTTGCCCAGCGCCGCCACCACCCGGGGCAGTGGCCGGCCGAGCAGCCCGGCCGCCCGGCTGACGCCGCGATGCACCTCGGTGCCGGGGTCGACGGCGGCGGCGATCCCGGCGAGCAACCGCTCGGGAGCCGGCCGGTGCCCGTCGAGGCGGGCACGGGCGGCCAACGCGGCGGCCACCGCCACCGCGACCGCGCCGGCGATCCCCTCCGGGTGCGCGTGGGTCACCTCCGCCGAGGCGCGGGCCTGCGCCGCCGCGCGGGCGGTCGAGTCGGCGAAGTACGCGCCCAACGGACCCACCCGCATCGCCGCGCCGTTGCCGCACGAGCCCTCGCCGTCGAACGCGGACGCGGCAGCCAGCGGCCACGGCGTGCCGGTGCGGATGAGTCGCAGGATCGCCAGCGCGCCGGAGCCGTAGCCGCGGTGCGGGGAGCACCGGTGCGCGAACGCCAGCGCCAGCCGGTCCCGGTCGATGCCGCCGCCGTCGGCCAGCTCGGCGAGGACCGAGCAGGCCATCTCGGTGTCGTCGGTCCACTCCCAGGGCGCGGCGGGCAGCGCCTCCACGCCGAGATCCGGGGACGCCTCGCCCGGCAGGAAGTACCGAGCGCCGAGCGCGTCGCCGGTCGAGAGACCGGCGAGGCTGTCCCGGGCGAGCGCCAGGCGGGCATCGACGAACAGGGTGAACGACATCGTCGTACCAGCTTGCCCGCTTCCCAGGTACGCCGCAACGCGATCAACTTGCCACGCCAAGTACGGTCTTGTCGTGGCCTCCGTGCTCCTGGTCGAAGACGATCACGTCGTACGCGGCGCGATGCTGCGGTCCCTCACCGACCGGGGGCACGCCGTGCACGCCGTGGGTACGGCGTTGGACGCCCTGCGCCGCGTCGCCGCCGAGACACCCGACCTGGTGGTGCTGGACCTCGGGCTGCCCGACCTGGACGGTTCGGACGCGCTGCGGATGCTGCGCGGCATCACCGACGTCCCGATCATCATCGCCACCGCCCGTGACGACGAGCAGTCGGTGGTGAAGCTGCTGCGCGCCGGCGCCGACGACTACATGGTCAAGCCGTTCACCGGCGCACACCTGGACGCCCGGATCACCACAGTGCTGCGGCGTGCCGGGCGGGCCAGCCGGACGGTGCAGCCCGCGGTGCACACAGTGGGCGGGCTGCGGGTGGACGTCGGTGAGCGCAGCGCCCAGCTCGACGGGGAGGCGCTGGCGCTGACCCGCAAGGAATTCGACCTGCTGGCCTATCTCGCCGCACGACCCGGGCGGGTAGTGTCCCGCCGGGAGCTCTTGGAGGAGGTATGGCGTCAGCCATCGGTCGGCGAGGATCAGACCATCGACGTTCACCTGTACTGGCTACGCCGAAAGATGGGCGAGTCCGCGGCGAAGCCGCGCTACCTGCGCACCGTGCGGGGGGTCGGGTTCCGGCTGGTGGCGCCGGACTGAGGTCCGCGCTGGCCCTGCTCACGGCCGGCATGTGCAGTCTCGTCGCGCTCGCGTTCCTGATCCCGCTGGGGCTGAGTCTGCGGGAGCAGAACCGTCAGGAGGCGATCGCCGAGGCGGCCCGTCGTAGTGCGCTGGTGACCGGCGCGCTGGCGGTGAGCACCGACCCCACGGTGGTCGAGCGGGCCGTGGTGGCGAGCGCCGAGGGCGCGCCGACCCGTCCCGTGGTGCACGGGTTGGGGTTGGACGAGTCCGCCGGCCGGGCCGGTGCCAGGGATCTGGACCAGGCCCGCGCCGAGCGCCGTTCGATGGTCGCCGACGTCGACGGCGGGGTCGTCCGGCTCGATCCGGTGGTGCTGGGCGACCGGACGGCGGTGGTCGAGGTGTTCGTGCCCGACTCGGCGCTGGGCGGGGGCGCCGGCGGCACCTGGCTGCTGTTGTTCGCGGTGGGCGCCGCGATGACCGGCGCGGCGGTGCTGGTGGTCGACCGGGTCGCCGCCCGCGCGGTGGACGCGACCCGCGGCCTGGTCAAGGCCGCCCTCTCCATCGGCGACGGCGACCTCGGCGTCCGCGTGGAGCCGACCGGCCCCCGGGAGCTGGCCGAGGCCGGGTACGCCTTCAACCGGATGGCGGACCGGCTGGACGCGGCGCGCACCGACGAGCGGGAGCTGGTGGCCGACCTGTCGCACCGGCTGCGTACCCCGTTGACAGTGCTGCGGCTGGACGCGGAGGCGTTGGAGTCCGACGACACAAGTGTGGGGTCGTTCTCCGAGGCCGAACTGGACCGTCGGCGCGGAATCCGGCGGATCCGGCAGGCGATCGTCACCCTGGAAGGTGAGATCGACGTGCTGATCAAGACCACGCGCAAGGCGGTGGCGCACGAGGCCGGGCCGGCGATGTGCGACGTGAGCGAGGTGGTCCGGGACCGGATGGTGTTCTGGGCGGCGCTGGCCAGCGACCAGAACCGGCCGCAGCGGGTGACAGGCGCGCAGCTGCGCATCCCGGCGCCGGTGCCCCGCGCCGAGTTGGCCGCCGCGCTGGACGCGGTGATCGGCAACGTCTTCCGCTACACCCCGCAGGGCACCGCGTTCGAGGTGGCGGTGTCCCGCCGCGACGGTTATGTGGCCATCCGGATCGACGATGCCGGCCCCGGCATCGCCAACCCGGACCGGGCGCTGCGCCGGGGGGCCAGCGACCAGGGTTCGACAGGCCTCGGGTTGGACATCGCCAAGCGTGTGGCGTTGCAGGCCAACGGATCGGTGAGCATCGACCGGGCCCGGCTGGGCGGGGCGAGCGTGGTGATGCTGCTCGCCGACCCGGAGGCAACGCCCCGGCAGGTCAGCCGTTTCGGTCTGGTGGGCCGGATGGCGCGGGACGTCCGGGAGCAGAAGGCAAGCGGCCGCCGCTGGCCCCGGCAGCGCCCCACCGACGACTGAACCCCGGGCTGTGCCCCGGCGCAAGTCTTCCTTAGATCGCGGTTAACGACCGAGGTGGATCAGCCGCGGGCTGACAGGATCGATGCACGAACCCACCAGTTCCACCGACCACCGCACCGTGCACCCACCGGTCGGTGGAGCCGCGCGCGCGGCGGGAGCCACAGGTCCCCCCACACCCACGCTCCCGCCGCGCGCCCTGCTCCCCCGCCGGCCCGTTCAGCCGGCGGCGGCGAGGTACGCGTCGATCTCGGCGGTGATCTCCTTCTTGCCGGCCGGGTCCAGGAACGACGCGGTCACCGCGTTGCGGGCCAACCCGGCAAGCCCCTGCGGCCCCACCCCGAGCAGCCGGGCCGCCACCGCGTACTCGTCGTTGAGGGTGGTGCCGAACATCGGCGGGTCGTCGGAGTTGATGGTGACCAGCAGGCCCGCCTCCACGAGTCGGGGCAGCGGGTGCTCGTCGAGGTTGGCCACGGCCCGTGTCCGCACGTTCGACGTCGGGCAGACCTCCATCCCGATCTGACGCTCGGCCAGGTACGCGAGCAACTCCGGATCCTGCGCGGCGGAGATGCCGTGGCCGATCCGCTCGGCGCCCAGCTCGCGCAGCGCGTCCCAGACGGTCTGCGGGCCGGTGGTCTCCCCCGCGTGCGGCACCGAGCGGAGCCCGGCCGCGCGGGCCTGGTCGAAGAACTGCCGGAACTGCGGTCGGGGTACGCCGATCTCCGGGCCACCCAGTCCGAAGCTGATCAGCCCGTCGGGGCGTTCCTCCAGCGCGATGCGCAGGGTCTCCTCGGCGGCGGGCAGGCCGGCTTCGCCGGGGATGTCGAAGCACCACCGCAGCTCGATGCCGAAGTCGGTAAGGGCGCGCTTGCGGGCGTCCTCGATCGCCTCGCAGAACGCCGGCGCGGGAATGCCCCGCCGCACGTGCGAGTACGGCGTGATGGTCAGCTCCGCGTACCGGACCTGCTGGCGGGCCAGCTCCCGGGCGACCTCGTGGGTGAGGATCCAGACGTCCTCGGGGTCGCGGATGAGGTCGACGACGCTCAGATAGACCTCGACGAAGTGCGCGAAGTCGCGGAACTCGAAGTAGTCGACGAGCGCCGCCGGGTCGGCCGGCACCGGGGTGCGGCCTTCGTGCCGGGCCGCCAGCTCGGAGACGATCCGGGGCGAGGCGGAGCCGACGTGGTGCACGTGCAGCTCGACCTTGGGCAGGCCGGCGATGAAGGTGGACAGGTCGGTCACGAGATCTCCTCGGCACGGTCGTCGGTCTGGGCGACGACGAAGACGCGGCGGAACGGGAAGTACACCCGACCCTGCCGGACCGGGTACGCGGCGGTGAGGCGTACCCCCAGCTCGGCGCGGAAGGCGGACCAGCCGGCGGCGTCCAGCGCGGCGCGGACCGGGCGCAGGGCGGTGCCCTCCATCCAGGTCAGCACCGGGTGGTCGGCGGCGGGCTGGGCCGGCAGCAGGTGCACGTAGGTAGTCTCCCAGGCGTCCACGGAGCAGCCGGCGGCGGTCAGCAGCTCGGCGTAGTCGGTGGGGTCGTCGACCGGGTCGGCGCGCAGCAGGGGGGCCAGTTCGGCACGCCAGGGCGGGCGGCCGGCGACCTCGCGCAGCGCCCGGTGCGAGGGGGCGTCGAAGTTGCCGGGGACCTGCATGGCCAGCCACGCGCCGGCGGGCAGCTCGGCCACCCAGCGGCGCAGCAGCTCCCGGTGGTCGGGGACCCACTGGAGGAGGGCGTTGGTGACGACCACGTCCTCGTCGCCGGCCGGCCGCCAGTCGCGGGCGTCGGCGACGGCGAAGTCGACGGGGGTGTCCAGGGCGGCGGCCCGGTCGATCATCTCGGGCGAGGAGTCGAGGCCGACCACGCGGCTCGCCGGCCAGCGCTCGGCGAGGGTGGCGGTGAGCTGACCGGGGCCGCAGCCGAGGTCGACCACGGTGCGGGGTCGCCGGGCCGGGATCCGGGCGACGAGGTCGTGAAACGGACGGGACCGTTCGTCCGCGTACCGCAGGTATGTCGTCGGATCCCACATCGTCGCCTCCCAAACCGTACGTCCGTCTTGTTTTAAGGTACGGCTCGCGTGGCACCCCGGCAACCCCATCACTAGGCTCGGGGCATGGAACAGCGCAGCTTCAACCGGCTCGGCCGGAGCGTCGGAGTGGTCGGCCTGGGTGCCTGGCAGCTCGGCGCCGACTGGGGCACCGTCAGCGAGTCCGACGCGACGGCCGTGCTCACCGCCGCCGTGGACGCCGGTGTCACCTTCCTCGACACCGCGGACGTGTACGGCGACGGCCGCAGCGAGCAGCTCATCGGCCGTTTCCTCCGCTCCCGCCCCGACGCCGGGCTGACCGTCGCCACCAAGATGGGCCGCCGCGTCGAGCAGCGCGCCGAGGCGTACACCCTTGCCAACTTCCGGCAGTGGACCGACCGGTCCCGGGCCAACCTGGGCATGGACACACTGGACCTGGTGCAGCTGCACTGCCCGCCCACCGCCGTCTTCGCCTCCGACGAGGTCTTCGACGCCCTGGACACCCTCGTCGCCGAGAAGGCCGTCGCCGGGTACGGCGTCAGCGTGGAGACCTGCGACCAGGCCCTCACCGCCATCGCCCGACCGGGCGTGGCGAGCGTGCAGATCATCCTCAACGCGGTACGCCACAAGCCGCTGGAGCAGGTCCTGCCGGCGGCCTCGGCGGCCGGGGTCGGCATCATCGCCCGGGTGCCGCTGGCCAGCGGACTGCTCTCCGGCCGGTACGACGAGCACACCGAGTTCCCCGCCGACGACCACCGCAACTTCAACAGGCACGGCGCCGCGTTCGACGTCGGCGAGACGTTCTCCGGCGTCGACTTCGAGCGCGGCCTGGCTGCCGTACGCCGGCTCGCGCCACTTGTCGACGCGGATCGCACGATGGCGCAGTTCGCCCTGCGCTGGGTGGTGGACCAGCCCGGCGTCACAGTCGTCATCCCCGGTGCCCGCGACGCCGAGCAGGCGCGGCGCAACGCGGCCACCGCGGCCCAGGCGCCGCTGACCGCCGAGCAGTTGGCAGGGGTACGCGAGGTCTACGACGAGCTGATCCGCCCGAAGGTGCACGACAGGTGGTGACGCGATGAGGGGTTGGCTCACGCTCAGCCTCGGCCTGCTGGCGGTCGTGGTCGGTGCGGTGTGGACGGTGCAGGGCCTCGGCTACGTCGGTGGCAGCGTCATGACCGACGAGCGGTTCTGGGCGGTGCTCGGCCCGATCGTGGCGCTGGCCGGTCTCGTGGTGATCTGGTTCGGCCTGCGGTCGCGCCGCCGACTCTGACCCGTCGGCCCCCGGGACGTGGAACAGCCCCGTATCCCTTGCGGGATACGGGGCTGCACAACGACCCCTGGCCGGATCGTCCCACTGGCCGGCGGGGGCCGGCCGCACTACTCAGATCGGACGGACCTGCTCAGCCTGCGGGCCCTTCTGACCCTGAGCGATCTCGAACTCCACCCGCTGGTTCTCCTCCAGCGTGCGGTAGCCGCTGGTCTGGATGGCCGAGAAGTGGACGAACACGTCAGCACCCCCGCCGTCGACGGTGATGAAGCCGAAGCCCTTGTCAGCGTTGAACCACTTCACGGTTCCCTGCGCCATGTGTATCTCCTTCTAAAACTGGCGGCCGTGCACGCCGTGCGGCCGATTGGCCGTTTTCGAGCAGCGGCGCCTGAGGCGGCCCCATGACTGGGGCTTCTCTCAACCCACGCCATCTCGCAACAGCGTGGAACAGCAAATCACGTACGCAAAAACTCTGCACGACCTCTCCGACGAATTTCTCCGACATGTGACCTGACGGATGCCTGAGATCGCTGGGCGTCGTGCTCCACCGTGCGAAAGGCCCCCTTCCCGTCGATACGGGAAGGGGGCCGATGTCGATGTGTCGGGTCAGTCCGGCCAGTGGCCGGTCATCCGGCGTACGCCCACCGCTCCACCCCGGTCCACTGCGGCCCGGACCACAGCGAAGATGGCCCCCTGAAGTGCCGCGGCGGCAAGGATCTCGCCCCAGCCGCGGTCCTCGTCGGTGGCGTTGGGCGCCTCACCGTCGCCCGCGGTGACCTTCCAGACCTGCCGGAAGATCGCGCCCGCCACCGTACCCGCGGCGATACCCAACAGGATGCCTGCCGGCCGGTACGCGACCCTGCCGATGCTCTTGCTCACCTACGCCTCCCCCGCACGATCATCAGCAACACCACGGCGGCCACCGCGCCGGCGGCCACCGTCGCCCACGGCACCGGATTGCGCCGGACCATGTCCCCCTTGTCGTACGCCTGCGCCCGCACGTCCTCGGCGTGGCGCACAGCCTGCCCCTTGACCCGGGCCACGGTCTGCGCCGCCTGCTCGCGCATCCGCTCCCGTGCCTGACCGGCGGACTCCTTCAGGCGCGCCTTGACGTCCGCCTTGGCGGCCAGCGCCTCCATCGTCTCGCCCAACTCGACCCGGGTACGACGGATCTCCTCGCGGAGCGCCTCCGTGTCGCCGGTCCCGTTACCCGTCATGCCCGTCCCCTGTCCTTCACCGCGGCGGCGACGGTGTCCACGTCGGCCCGCAGGCTGCGTACCGTGGCCGCCGGGACCGGCGGGACCGCACGGCTGACCTGCTTCTTGCCCACCAGGGCGAGGATGCCGGCGACCAGGAAGAGCGCCACCGCCACGATCAGGGCGGCGGCCCAGGCGGGTAGTACCAGGTCCAGCAGCAGGATCGCCGTGACGACAAGCGCTCCCAGGCCGTAGAACGCCATCGCTCCGCCGCCGCCGAACAGGCCGATCCCGATGCCGGCGTGCTTGCCCTTCTCGGTCAACTCCGCCCGGGCCAGCGCCAGTTCGTCCCGTACGAGGCGGGAGACCTGCTCGGTGGCTCGCTGCACCAGCTCGGCGGTGGAGGGCTCGCTCCCGTTGCGGGATGTGCGGGCGTTCGCCACGTCAGCCATGCTGTCCTCCTTTCCTCATCACCGCGCTGTATGCCCGGAGTCGCCGCCCGTCAATCCTAAAGCGCGGCGAGCGGGTGCCCGTCCCTGTCGTCCGGTCGCCGCGCCGCCGAAATCCGGTGCCCGGCGACCGCCCGCGACAGAGAAGTCCGGCAGCGGATCCCCCACCCAAGCCTGCCCAAACCTCTCAACCGCCCCGACTCGCGCGCGCTAGGGGCGCAGGGACGCGGAGGAGGTTTCGTCGGGGCCCACGAAGGCCTCGCTGCGGGCGTCGCCGTCGTCGCTGCCGCCGAAGACGCGGGCGTCGTCGGGGGCCTCGGTGCCGCCCGGGCGGCGCACCGGCCGGCGGGGCTGCACCCACTGCCACGGCAGGTTGCTGCTGGCGTCGCCCAGCTCGGTACGCATCCGGGGCATCGCGGTGGGCCGGTTGTCCCGGATCCAGGCGACCAGGTGTTCGCGGACGAGGCAGCGCAGGTCCCACAGGCTGCCGGCGTCGGCGGCGCTGACCAGCGCGCGTACCCGTACCGTTCCGCCGGTGGCGTCGGTGACCTGCAGGACGCAGACCCGCCCGTCCCACAGCTCGGTGCCCTCCACGAGGCGGCGCAGCTCCTCCCTCATGGTCTGCACCGGCACCGCCCAGTCGACGTCGAACTCGGCGGTGCCCAGCACCGCCGCCTCGGTGCGGGTCCAGTTCTGGAAGGGCTTGCTGGTGAAGTACGACGTGGGCAGGATCAGCCGCCGGTCGTCCCAGATCTGCACGACCACGTAGCTGAGCGTCAGTTCCTCGATGCGGCCCCACTCCCCCTCGACGACCACCACGTCGTCGAGGCGTACGGCGTCGCTGAAGGCGAGCTGGAGGCCTGCGAAGACGTTGCCGAGCAGGCTCTGCGCGGCGAGGGCGGCCACCACACCCACCACACCGGCGGAGGTGAGCACGCCGGCGCCGATGCCGCGCACGCTCGGGAACGTCATGAGCATCACGCCGACGGTCAGGATGACGATCACCGCGATGGTGAGCCGGCGCAGCATCACCACCTGGGTGCGGACGCGCCGGGCGTGCCTGTTGTCCGGTACGTCCACCCGGAAGCGGGCCAGCGCGGTGTCCTCGACGACGACCAGCAGCGACGCGACCAGCCAGGCGGTGGTGGCGATCACGCCGAGGACGAGCAGGTGCAGCAGCAGCTGCCGCCAGTGCTCGCCGACGGCGTACCCGGTGCTGAACCGGACGGCGAACTGCACGGCCAGGACCGTCCCGGCGACCTGGAACGGGCGGTGCGCGTGATCGGTCAGCTCGGTCGACAGCTGCGACCGGCGGCCGAACCGCCGGGTGAGCCGGTGGACGACCTCGACCAGAAAGAGAGCGACCGCCGCCGCGGCGAGCGCGGCGACGGCCGTCGTGAGGTAACTCTGCACGGGTTCGGTGCTTCCCTTCGACCAGGCGTCGGCGCTTCGGGCAAAAGCCCAAGAGTGCCGCACGTAGCCGGAATCGACCAGCTCAGACCTTGCGGTACCGGGACTGGAGGAAGCAGTAGACGCCGAAGGCGGCGATGCCCAGGGCGACAAGGGTCAGCAGGAACGTGCCGTACGACTGCTCCTGAAGCGTGTGTAGCGCGGCGTCCAGACCACGGGCCTTCTCCGGGTCGTAGTTCACCGCCGCCACGATGACCAGCAGACCGGCGATGCCGTACGCGACGCCCTTGGCGACGTACCCGGCGATGCCGAGGCGACGGGCCAACTGGCGGGTCTTCGGGCTCATCTCACCGGTCTTCAGGTGCTTCTCGAACTTCTTGCGGATGCCGTAGATCACCAGGCCGATGCCGATCGCGGCGAGCACCAGCCCGGCCAGACCGACCAGCCAGCGACCGCCGGTGGAGGTCATCAGCTTGCCGGTCAGCGCCTCCTGCTGGTCGGCGCTGTTCGACGAGGCGTCGGAGAAGACCTTGAACGCGGTCCAGGCGAAGTAGAGGTAGACGATGGTCCGGCCGGCCGAGGCGAGCCGTTCCATGACCCGTTCCTTGCCGCGCTCGGCGCGGTGCCCGACAGCCGCCTCGAGGCCCTGCCAGATCGCCATCGCGAGCAGGCCGACCGCGACGGCGATCACCAGGAACTTTCCGAGGGGCTGTGCGGAGAGGGTACGCAGCGCGCCGGACTGGTCGCCGTCGTCGGACGACGTGCCGAACGCGATCTGCAACGCCAGCCAGGCGAAGAGCAGGTGCACGATGCCGTAGCCGATGAAGCCGGCCCGGGCGAGGAGTTCCAGCCACCGGCTGTCCGCCGTACGGGAGGCGGTGGCTTCGGCGTTACGGGTAAGTGACATGGCGCCACAATCTCCGTTTACGAAGATTCCCAAACGTCGGCCACCACCGCCCGGGGCGGTCAGTTGCCCGGATTGCGCGAAACGCGGATCTTGACCTGCTGGTCGGTGACGCTGTCCAGCGTCACCGCGAAGCCGCCGGCCTCGGTGGCCTGTTGCCCGGTGGTCAGGGTCAACTGCTCGCCGGCGACCTCGACGGTCACCTGGTCGCCCTCGGCGCCGACCAGCTTGGCCTCGACGCCGAGAATTGTGGCGCTCGCGTCGACACCCCGCTCGAAGGTGACCGTGCAGGCGTCCAGCCCGCAGTCGGTGGAGGCGCCCTGGGAGCTGCACCCGGCGAGCACGGCGAGACCGAGCGCCAGACCGGCGAACAGACCGGCGGCGCGGCGGACGGGGGGAAGGGACATGGTGGCGGGTCGGTTCGTCACCCCGCCAAGAGTACGAGACGCCGGCGACGCCGGCCGGCGACGAAGGCGCGACGCATCCCGGCTAGGGTCCGGGACATGCCCTTCGACATCGCCCGCACCCGGGCCGCCTACCCCGCCCTGACCGAGGGCTTCGTCCACTTCGACGGTGCCGGGGGCACCCAGACCGCGGCCGGTGTGATCGACGCGGTGGCCGACGCCATGCGCAGCGCGGTCGGCAACCGCAGTGCCGCATTCGTCCCGGGTCGCCGGTCGTTGGAGCTGGTCGCCGAGGCGCGCTCGGCGGTGGCCGACCTGCTCGACGCCGACCCGGCCGGGGTGGTGCTCGGTCCGAGCGCCACCGCGCTGACGTACACCCTGGCCCGTACGCTCGGCGCGACCTGGCGCCCGGGCGACGAGGTGGTCGTGTCCCGGCTCGACCACGACGCCAACGTGCGGCCGTGGGTGCAGGCGGCCGAGGCGGCCGGCGCGACGGTGCGCTGGGCCGAGGTCGACCGGGAGACCGGCGAGCTGCCCGCCGCGCAGTACACCGACCTGGTCGGCGAGCGGACCCGGCTGGTCGCGGTGACCGCCGGCAGCAATGCCATCGGCACCGTGCCGGACGTGCCGGCGATCGCCAAGATCGCACACGCGGTCGGCGCGCTGGTCTTCGTCGACGGGGTCCACTCGGTGCCGCACGGGCCTACCGACCTGGCCTCGCTCGGCGCCGACGTGCTGGTCACCAGCGCCTACAAGTGGTCCGGGCCGCACCTGGCGGCGATGGTGGCCGACCCGGCGCACTGGGAGGCGCTGCGCCCGGCGAAGCTGCTGCCGTCGTCCGACGCGGTGCCGGACCGGTTCGAGTACGGCACCCCGAGCTTCCCGCTGCTGGCCGGCGTCACCGCTGCCGTGGACCACCTCGCCGGGCTGGACCCGGAGGCGGTCGGCGACCGGCGGGCACGGCTGCGCGCCGGACTGGCCGCCGCGCAGGCGCACGAGGAGGCACTGCTGGAGCGGCTGCTCGCCGGGCTGGCGGAACGGCCCGCCGTCACCGTCTACGGTTCGCCGGCCCGGCGCTGCCCGACCGTGTCGTTCCGGGTCGCCGGGTTGTCACCGGCGGCCACCCAGGAGGCGTTGGGCGCCGCCGGTTTCTGCCTCTCGGCCGGCGACTACTACGCCTACGAGTACTTCCGACTGATGGGTCTGCGCGACAGCGGCGGCGCCGTGCGGGCCAGCCTCTACCACTACAACACCGCCGACGAGGTGGACCTGTTGCTCGCCGAACTCGACGTGGTGCTCGACCGGGAAGGGAGAATCACCCGGTGAGCACCCTGGTCAAGGACAACCCCGCCAAGAACCGCTTCGAGATCCTGGTCGACGACGCGCTTGCCGGTTTCACCGCGTACGTGCCCCGGGGGGAGGTGCTGGTCCTCACCCACACCGAGGTGGACCCGGGATTCCAGGGCAAGGGCGTGGCCAGCGCGCTGATCCGGGGTGCCCTGGACGAGATCCGCGCCAGGGGTGGCCGGCTGGTGCCGCAGTGCCCGTTCGTGGCCGCGTTCGTCGACAAACACCCCGAGTACGCCGACCTGGTCGTCGAGCAGGCCTAGGTCCTCCCGGTCAGCGCCTCGGCGGCCGCCCGCCCACTGGCCCGGGTGGCGCCGTGGGTGGCCAGGTGCACCGCCCCGATGACCAGCTCGGGTACGCCCAGCTCGACGACGACCGCGTCCGGGCGGGCCGCGACCGCCCGCCGTACGGCCTCCCGCATCCAGTCGTGCCGGTGCAGGTCGCGGACCACCAGCACGAGGGGACGCCCACCCGCCGGGGCGCCCGGGTCGGCGGGCACGTCCGGTTCGGCGTAGCGGACCGTGTCGGTGCCCGGCAGCAGCTCGCCCAGCGGCTCCCCGATGCCCCAGGGGGTTTCAGCGCCGATGGCGATGTTGCGCGGCGGCTCGAACTCGACCACGTACGCGGGGCGGGTCAGTGGCAGCACGGCCGGTACCGGTCGCGTGGTGCTGACCCGCACGGCGCGTCGGGCGGCGACGAGCCCGACGTCGGTGGCGCCGCGCGCCCCGTTCGACAGGGTGGTGCGGGCGGCGACCGTCCAGGCGGCGAGCTGACCGACCCGCTTGGCGGCCTCGGCGAGGCGTTCCTCGGGCAGCTCACCGGAGACCACGGCGGCCACGATGGCGTCGCGCAGCTCGCGGGCGTCCCGCTCCCCGGCGCGTTCACCGCCGACGCAGATGGCGTCGGCGCCGGCGGCGAGCGCGCGCACGGCCGCTCCGGCGAAGCCGTACCTGTCGGCGACGGCGCGCATCTCCACGGCGTCGGTCACGACCACACCGGAGAAGCCCAGCTCGTCGCGGAGCAGCCCGCCCAGGATGCGCTGGCTCAGGGTGGCCGGCAGCTCCGGGTCCAGGGCGGGGACCAGCAGGTGGCCGGTCATCACCGCCTGCACCCCGGCGGCCACGGCGGCCCGGAACGGGGCCAGCTCGCAGGCGTCGAGCCGGTCCCGGTCGGCGGTGATGCGGGGCAGGTCGTGGTGGGAGTCGACCCGGGTGTCGCCGTGGCCGGGGAAGTGTTTGGCACAGGCGGCGACGCCACCGGCCTGGAGCCCGCGGACCCAGGCGGCGGTGTGCCGGGCGACGAGCGCCGGGTCCGCTCCGAAGGAACGCACGCCGATCACCGGGTTGTCCGGGTTGGAGTTGACGTCGGCGTCCGGGGCGTAGTCGAGGGTGACCCCGGCGACTGCCAGTTCGGTGCCGAGGTCGCGGGCGACCGCCTCGGTCAACGCCGGGTCGTCGACCGCGCCGAGGGCGAAGTTGCCGGGCCGGGAGCTGCCCCGGCCGGATTCGATGCGGGTGACGTCGCCGGCCTCCTCGTCGATCGCCACGATGACGTCCGGGCGTTCGGCGCGCAGCGTGGCGGTGAGGGCCGCCACCTGGGCGGGGTCGACGATGTTGCGGGCGAACAGGACCACCCCGCCAAGCCCCTCGCCGAGCCAACGGCACACCCACGGCGGTGGGGTGGTGCCGACGAACCCGGGTTGCAGGACGGCGGCGGCGAGCGCCGACAGGCCTCCGGCTGGCGCGGTCACGCGATCCCCTCGCGGTGCTGGGCGTCCGTTCCCGGCGTCGACGCGTACCCGCCGACCCGCTGGTTGCGCTCGCTCATGCGGCCCCCGTACCCCATCTCTCGCGCGCCCTCGGCGCACCGCCCGGGCAGGCGGTGCTGCCATGGTCACACCGAGCGATTGAATAGTCAATAAACCTTACAGTTGCCCGACGGCGCGGTCCCGGGGAGAGTTCGGGAATGGATCCCGCCCTGCTTGCCGACGCGACGAGCCCCGCCGACATCCCCGGCGTACGCCTGCTCGGCCTCGTCGTCGGCGCCCTGCTGCTGCTCGCCGCGATCCGGGCGATGTTCGGCAAGCGCTGAGAAACGGCGCCACCGGTGTGACCGGAGGGCGTCGGGGTACCGCGTGGACATCAGCAGGTACGCGCGCCGAAGGGGACGCCATGAAGATCGGTTACTTCCTGTCCAGTGAGGAGTACACGCCCGAGGAGTTGCTGGAGCAGGCGCGCGGCGCCGAACAGGCAGGCTTCGAGGCGCTGTGGATCTCCGACCACTACCACCCGTGGGTGGACGCCCAGGGCCAGAGCCCGTTCGTCTGGTCGATGATCGGCGCGCTCAGCCAGGTCTGCTCGCTGCCGGTGACGACGGCCGTGACGTGCCCCACCGTGCGGATCCACCCGGCGGTGATCGCCCAGGCGGCGGCGACGAGCGCGGTGCTGCACGGTGGACGGTTCGTGCTCGGCGTCGGCACCGGCGAGGCGCTCAACGAACACATCTTCGGCGACGCCTGGCCGCAGGCCGACGTCCGGCTGGAGATGCTGGAGGAGTCCGTCGAGGTGCTGCGCAAGCTGTGGGAGGGCGGCTTCGTCAACCACCACGGCACGCACTACACGGTCGAGCACGCCCGCATCTATACGCTGCCCGACGCTCCCCCGCCGATCTACGTCTCCGGGTTCGGCCCGAAGGCCATCGACCTGGCCGCCCGCATCGGTGACGGCTACGTGAGCACCATGCCCGACGGCGACATGGTCCGGCGCTTCCGCGAGAACGGCGGCGGCGACAAGCCGTGCCAGGGCGGCTTCAAGGCGGCGTACGCGGACAGCGAGGACGAGGGCGTGCGGATCGCGTACGAGCGCTGGCCCAACGCCGGGGTGCCCGGTGAGCTGTCCCAGGTGCTGCCCTCGCCGCGGCACTTCGAGCAGGCCGGCGAGCTGGTCAAGCCGGAGATGATGAAGGAGGCGTTCGTCTGCGGAAACAACGCCGACGCGCACCTGGAGATGATCGACAAGTACGCCAAGGCCGGCTTCGACGAGGTGTACGTGGCCAACACCGGCCCCCACTACCAGGGCCTGTTCGACCTCTACCGGCGCGAGGTCCTGCCCCGACTGCGCTGAGCCGACGAGTCACGAGCCCATGATCGTCGAAAGTGTTTCGGCGGTCATGGGCTCGGGTACCTCCGGCCCTCGATGAAACTGTCCACGCATTCGATGTCGTTGCGCCGCGCGGCGCGCAGCCTGTTCGGCTGGAACGCGCTGCGGCCCAACCAGCTGGCCGCCATGCGCGCGGTGATGAAGCGACGCGACGCGCTTGTGGTCCTGCCCACCGGCGCCGGCAAGTCGGCGATCTACCAGATCCCGGCGAGCCTGATCCCCGGCCCCACCGTGGTGATCTCCCCGCTGCTGGCCCTGCAACAGGATCAGATCGCGGCCCTCAACGAGCGGCAGCGCCCCGAGCTGCGGGCGGTGCGGATCAGTTCGAACGAGTCGGCCACCCAGCAGGCCGAGGCGATCGCCGAGATCCGCGAGGGTCGGGCGGAGTTCCTGTTCATCACCCCTGAGCAGTTGAGCAACCCCGACCGGATGGCCGAGGTGAAGTCGCTCAAGCCGGCGCTGGTGGCGATCGACGAGGCGCACTGCATCTCGGCCTGGGGGCACGACTTCCGCCCCGACTACCTGGCGCTCGGGCACCTCATCGAGGGCATCGGCCGACCGCCTGTGGTCGCGCTGACGGCCACCGCCTCCCCGCCGGTCCGCGACGACATCATCGCCCGGCTGCGCCTGCGCGACCCGGAGCTGGTGGTGTCCGGTCTGGACCGACCCAACCTGTTCCTGGAGGTGGCGCACTGCCCCACCGAGGACTACCGGTGGCGGCGCCTGATGACCCTGCTGCGCGACGAGGGTCGACCAGGGATCATCTACGTGCCGACCCGTCGGGCGGCCGAGGAGTTGGCCAGCCGGTTGACCGACGCCGGTTTCCCGGCGCAGTTCTACCACGGTGGGATGGCCGCCGGCCCGCGCGCCGAGCTGCACGAGGCGTTCCTCGCCGACCAGGTACCGATCATGGTGGCCACCTCGGCGTTCGGCATGGGCATCGACAAGCCGAACATCGCCTGGGTGGTGCACATGGCGCTGCCCGACTCGCCGGACAGCTACTTCCAGGAGATCGGCCGGGCCGGCCGCGACGGCGAGCCGGCCCGGGTGCTGCTGCTCTGGCAGGCCGAGGACGTGGGTCTGCAACGCTTCTTCAGCGGCGGCCTGCCCGACGAGACCGAACTGCGCGACCTCGCCGCGCTGCTGCGCCGCAAGCCGGCCACGAAGACCGAACTGCGCGAGGCCACCGGACTCGGGCCGCGCAAGCTGGGCCAGTACCTCTCGTTGCTGGAGCAGGTGGGCGCCGCCGAGCCGCGCGCCCGCCAGCGCATCGGCGCGCCCCGCTACTCCCCCAATCCGACCGACGCCGCCGCCGCGGCGCTGGCCGAGGCGGAACGGCAGCAGACGGTCACCCGCTCGCGGACCGACATGATGCGGGCGTTCGCCGAGACCACCGCCTGCCGGGGGCAGACCCTGCTTGCCTACTTCGGCGAGCAGATGACGAAGGTCTGCGCGCACTGCGACAACTGCCACAACGGCACGAGCGTCGCCGACCAGGGCGCGGTCGGGCCGTTCCCGGTGCACAGCCAGGTCCGCCACCCGGAGTGGGGGCACGGCATGGTGCTCGGCTACGAGGACGACAAGATGACGGTTCTGTTCGACGAGGTCGGGTACAAGACCCTGTCCGTGCGCGTGGTGTCCGAACAGGGCCTGCTGACGCTGGACTAGCCTGACCCGGGCACCGATTGACCACACAGAGCAGGGCGGAAGGGGCGTTGCCGTGATCGAGCAGCCGGCGTACACCGGTTTTGGTTTCTCCGACGGGGAGTGGGGGCTGCTCGTCGGTCTGCCGCAGTCGGTGCTGACCGCCGCGAGCGCCGCCGAGTCCGACGGCACCCGCCGGACCATGGCGGAGACCGCGGCCGGGCTGGAGACGATCGCCGCCGGACGGGAGTCGGCCAGCCCGCTGGTCGCCGCCGTGGCCGGCGAGATCGTGACCCGGGTCGGCGACCCGGAGACCGGCGAGGAACTGCCTGTCATCGCGCCCGCCGACCCGCGCGCCATGATCGACGACGTGCTGCTGCGGGCCGGCGAGGCCGCCGCGCTGCTCGCCGCCCGGGTCGACGAGGGGGAGGCCGGCGCGTACAAGCACTGGCTGGTGAAAATCGCCGAGCAGGTGGTGGGCGCCGCGTCCAGCGGTGGGTTGCTGGGCCTGGGCGGCGAGACGGTGAGCGACTCCGAGCGGCGCTTCCGGGACCGGCTGGCGCACGTTCTCACCGACTGACGGACGACAGAGGCGTACCGGTCGGCTCGGCGGTCATCGCCGCCGGGTCGGCCGGCCGCACGCCGCGCAGCGCCAGCAGCGCGGTCGCCGCGCCCAGCAGCATCGCCGCCATGGCGGCGTACGCGGCCAGGTGCAGCCCGTCGGTGAACGCGTACCGGGCGGCGTGCAGCACCGCGTCACCCAGCTCCCCGGGCAGCCCCTTCGCCACGGCGAGCGCCCCGCCCAACGTCTCCCGAGCCGTGTCCCGGGCGCCCTGCGGCAGGTCGGCGGGCAGGCCGTCGAGGACCTCGCGCCGGTAGACCGCCGCGCCCACGCTGCCCAGGATCGCCATTCCCAGCGCGCCGCCCAGCTCGCTGCTGGACTCGGTGAGCGCGGAGGCGACGCCCGCCTGCTCCGGGGGTGCCGCGCCGAGGACCAGCTCGGTGACGAGGGACATCACCATCACCAGGCCGCCCGCGTAGACGCTGGCGCCGGCCAGCAGCAGCCACAGGTGCGAGTCCGGCGTGACCCGGGTCAGCACCACGAAGCCGAGCACGGCGATCCCGAAGCCGGCCCCGATCAGGTACGCCCGCTCGACGCGCTGGGCGAGGGCGGCGGCGGCCGGCGCGACGCCGCCCACCGCGAGCGACGGGACGAGGCTCCACAGTGCCGCCCGCAGCGGGCTCATGCCGAGCACCAGCTGGAGGTGCTGGGTGGTGAAGATGGCGAAGCCGACGAGCGCGAACATCGCCAGCAGGTTGACCGCGAGCGACCCGCCGAAGCCGCGCCTGCGGAACAGCGCCAGGTCGATCATCGGGTACGGCCGGGTCCGCTGCCGGCGCAGGAACAGCGCCGCGACGAGCAGGCCGGCGACGACGGCCAGCACCCGCGTCGCGTCGACGCCGTCGCGGGCCATCTCCTTGATGCCGTAGATCACCGGTAGCAGCGCGCCGAGCGACAGGACCGCGCTGACCAGGTCGAACGGCCCGGCGGCCGGGTTGCGGAACTCGGGCACCAGGACCGGGGCGAGCAGGAGCAGCATCAGCATCGCCGGGATGTTGATGAGGAAGATCGAGCCCCACCAGAAGTGCTCCAGCAGGACGCCGCTGAGCACCGGACCGATCGCGATGCCGCCGGTGAGCGTGGCCGTCCAGATGCCGATCGCGGTGCCCCGCTGCCGGGCGTCGTGGAACATGTTGCGCACCAGGGCGAGGGTGGAGGGCATCAGTGTGGCGCCGCCGATGCCGAGCACGGCACGCGCGGCGATGAGCGTCTCGGCGCTGTGGGCGTACGCGGCGAGCAGCGACGCCGCGCCGAACGCGGTGGCGCCGAGCAGCAGCAGTCGGCGCCTGCCGATCCGGTCACCGAGAGCGCCCATCGTGATCAGCAGGCCGGCCAGCACGAAGCCGTAGATGTCGAAGATCCACAGCTGCTGGGTGGCGGTGGGGCGCAGTTCCTCGCTGATGAACGGGACGGCGAAGTAGAGCACCGACACGTCCATCGAGACCAGGAGCAGCGGCAGCATCAGCACCGTGAACCCGATCCACTCCCGCCGGCCCGCCCTCGGTGCCTGTGTGATCGTCGTCGTCATGATCAGATCCCTTCTGCGTATGCCGTACGCTGTAATGCGTAGACCATACGCAGAACTAGGATGGCAAGGCAAGGAGGACATGTGGCGGCGAAGAAAGACGACAGCGGGCCGGCGCTCCCCCCGGCCATCGAGAGCGCCTGGGGGCTACGCGAGCGGCCACCCAAGGGGCCCCGCCCCGGGCTGAGCGTGCCCGGCATCGTGGACGCCGCCGTACGGGTGGCCGACGCCGACGGGCTGACGGCCGTCTCGATGAGCCGGGTCGCCAAGGAGCTGGGCGCCGCCACCATGGCCCTCTACCGGCACATCGGCTCGAAGGACGACCTGCTCCTGCTCATGGTCGACGCGGGCTACGGCCCGCCGCCCGGCCCGGCTGCTCCCGGCGACGGCTGGCGCGCCGGGCTGACCCGCTGGGCCCGCGCCGAACGCGACGTGCTGCGGCAACGGACCTGGCTGCTGCACGTGCCGATCACCGGCCCGCCGATCACCCCCCAGCAGCTCGGCTGGCTGGAGGACGGGCTGCGCTGCCTCGACGACACCCACCTGGCCGAGAGCGAGAAGATGTCGGTGATCCTGCTGATCACCGGCTACGTCCGCAACGAGGCCACGCTCACCGCCCAGATCGCCGAGGGCAGCCGGGCCGCCGGCGTCGAACCCGGCGAGATGATGCCCGCGTACGGTCGTACCGTGGCCCGACTCATCGAACCCGCGCGCTTCCCGGCACTGCACCGCGTGCTGACCTCCGGCGTCCTCAACCAGGACGACGACCCCGACGACGAGTTCACCTTCGGCCTCGACCGGATCCTCGACGGCATCGAGGCACTGGTCGACAGACGAGCTTCCTGAGGGGCACCGATGCTGCACCGGGAAACCATGGACACCACTGTCGTGCCACCGGGCGAGCGGTTCGGCATGTGGCTGGACCTGGTCGCGCGTACCTCGGCACCGATGCGGATCCGGTCCGCACACTCCGACGACTTCGCCGCCCGGGCCGACTTCTTCTACCTCGGCCCGATCCAGGTGGTCAAGTACCACTACCCGTCGCTGGATGCCACCCGAACTCACAAGCTCATCCGCCAGTCGGACCCGGAGCTCTACATGCTCGCTCTCACCACCGACGGCGTCGGCACGTCCAGTCAGGACGGCCGACGCAGCGAGATCCGCGCCGGTGAGTTCACCTTCTACGACGGGTCCCGGCCGCACGACGTCGGCCACCACGCCACCGAACCGGAGCAGGGCCGCGCCACCTCGATCATCGCGATGATCCCGCACGCCGCGCTGCCGCTGCCGCCGGAGCGGATGGCCGCGCTCTTCGGCGGCCGGATGTCCGGCAGCGAGGGGATCGGGGCGCTGCTGGCGCAGTTCCTGCTCCAGATCAGCTGGCACCCGGAGCAGTATCACGCCGCCGACGCCGGCCGCCTCGGCGCGGTCGGACTGGACCTGACCACCACCATGCTCGGCCGCCACCTGGTCGCCGAGGACGCGGTGCCGATCGAGGTACGCCGCCGGGCGCTTGTCACCCAGGTGCAGGCGTACGTCCACCGCCACGTCGGCGACCCGGCGCTCAGCCCACGGGTCGTCGCGGACGCCCACCACATCTCGTTGCGCTCGTTGCACAGGCTGTTCGAGGCCGAGGAGACGACAGTGGCGTCGTACATCCGCGACCTGCGGTTGACCAGGTGTCGGCGCGACCTGACCGATCCGACCCTGCGCACCCAGCCCGTGCAGGTCATCGCCGCGCGCTGGGGTTTTCCCGACAAGGCCCACTTCAGCCGGGTGTTCCGGGCGGCGTACGGCACCAGCCCGCAGGCGTACCGGGAGTCCGCCTCGGATCCGGCACGGATCGTCAACCACCCGGCATCCCTGGTCAACTCGCCTCCGGCAGACTGACAGCGCAGCGGCAGGCCGTCGTCGGTGGGCCGCTAACGGGGGGCCGTGGCGAGGCGCCCGCCGCCACTCGCGGCGGGCGGCCGCCCGGTATCCCCCGCGCAATCGTCGGCGGGCCGCTCAGGCCTTCTCCAGCACCTCCAGCACGACCCGTTCGGCCACCTCGCGCGGCGCGTCCGGGTCGACAGGTACCACCACCCCGTCGTGGTAGAGGTCGACGATCCGAGGGTCCACGTAGGACGTACGCGCCACAGTCGGTGTGTTGCCCAGCAGGTCCGCCACCTCGCGCATCACCGCCGCCACCGCCCTGCGGCGCGCGGTCACCGACCGGGCCAGGCCGACTGTCGCCAACTCGGTCGCGGCGAGCACTGTGGCGTGCCACGTCCGGAAGTCCTTCGCCGTCATCTCCCCGCCGCTGGCGTCGCGCAGATACCCGTTGACCTCGTCGCTGCGCACGTCGCGCCACTCCCTGCCGTCCCAGTAGCCGAACAGCCGGTCCGCCCGCCGCCGGCGCCGACGCAGGTTGACGAGCACCTGGCACAGCTCCGGGTCCTCGATCCGGCGTACCTGCTCGATGCCGCCCTTGGCGGGGAACTCGAAGACCACGCAGCCGCCCCGGGACCGGGCGTGCTCGGGGCGCAGGGTGGACACCCCGAACGTCGGATCGTCGCCTGCCGCGTACTGATCGCTGCCGACCCGGAACATCCCCATGTCCAGCAGCCGGGCCACAGTTGCCAGCACCCGGTCCCGGCCGAGTCCGCGACCGTCCAGGTCACTGTCCACCCGCTCGCGCAGTACCGGCAGCCGCCGCGCCACCTCCAGCATGTGGTCGAACTTCGCCTCGTCCTGCTTCTCCCGCCACACCGGGTGGTAGAGGTACTGCTTGCGGCCGGCCGCGTCGATGCCTGTCGCCTGGATGTGCCCGTTGGGGTGCGGCGCGATCCACACGTCCTGCCAGGCCGGCGGGATGACGAGGTCCCGCAGCCGGGCCAGCACGTCGGGGTCCCTGACCGGGTCACCGGCCGGGTCGAGAAAGAGCCAGCCCCTGCCGCGCCGGCTACGCCGGTATCCCGGCCGGCCCGGATCGCTACGCCGCAATCGCACCGGAGACCCGCACCGCCCGTTCCACCTCGGCCACGGCGGCCAGCACCTCGTCCAGGCCCAGGGCCGCCAGCATCGGGTGGCTTCCTACCCCGTCCCAGCTGGGCCAATCCATCTCGCCGGCCCAGAGCACGCGGTGCCGGGGGCGGTCCGCTGGCGGCCCCCAGAGCGCCGGCGGCACCGGCCCGAACAGCACCACCGACGGGGTGCCGTACGCGGTGGCGAGGTGCGCCACCCCGGTGTCCCCGCTGACCACCAGGCGGGCGTCGGCCACGAGCGCGGCGAGCACGCCGAGGTCGGTCCGCCCGGCAAGCACGGCCTCGGCCGGCAGTCCGGCGTCGTCGGCCACCCGTACGGCGACAGCCCGCTCGTCGGCCGAGCCGGTGAACAGCACCCGGTGGCCCTGGTCGGTGAGGGCGCGGGCCAGTGCCGCGAACCGGTCCGCCGGCCAGCGCTTCGCGGGGATCTTGCTGCCCGGATGCAGCAGGGTGGCCCCGGTGGGCAGTCCCGCCGGCTCGGGCCGGCGCAGGCCGAGGTCGGCGCGGTCGGCCGGGATGCCGTACCAGGACAGCAGCCGGCACCAGCGGTCCACCTCGTGTTCCCGCTCGACCCACTCCGGTCCGGCGGGAAAGCCAGCCTCCTGGTTGGCGAAGGCGAGCAGCCGCCCGGGCCGGGTCGCGGCCAGCAAACGGTGCGATCCCGGGCCGCGCCCGTGCAGGTTGACGGCGACGCGCGGCGCCGACCCGACCCGCACCGGCCGGCCGAGACCGTCGGTGTCCACCAGCCGGTCGACGCCGCCGACCAGTTCGACAAGCGGGGCCAGCCAGGCCGGCGCGGCGAGCGCCAGCTCCCGACCGGGGTACGCGGCCCGCAACGCCCGCAGCGCGGGCACGGCGGTGACCAGGTCGCCGACGCCCAGGGCCCGCAGGACCAGGATCACGGGTACGACGTCTCCTGCTCGGCGCAGACGACAAGTTCCCGTACTGCGCACCCGGCCGGCTGGTTGAGCGCGAACATGATCGCCGCGGCGGTGTCGGTGGGGTCGTTGAGGATGGCGTCCGGCCCCGGCCTGTACTGCGGGTCCCGCTCGTCGAAGAACGCCGTCCGCATCCCGCCCGGAATCAGCAGGGTCACGCCGACCTGGCCGGCGAGTTCGGCGGCCAGCGCCCGGGTGAAACCCACCACGCCGAACTTCGCGGCGCAGTACGCGGTGGCGTCGCTGACCGCCTTGACGCCCAGGGTGGAGGCGACAGTGACGACGCGGCCCCGGGAGGTCAACAGGAACGGCAGCGCGGCCCGGATCACGGCGGCCGTCGCGAGCAGGTCGACGGCCACGATCCGGTCCCACGTCTCGCCCGGTACGTCGGCGAGCCGGCCCGGCACGTCCATGCCGGCGGCCGTGACCACCGCGTCCAGGCCGCCGGCCTGCTCGGCGAGGTGCCGCGTCGCGGCCTCGGCGGCCCGGGTGTCGGCCAGGTCGCACTCGGTCCAGGAGACTCCGTCGACAGGCGGCTGCCGGTCCAGCACGAGCGGCCGGCCGCCGGCGGCGGCCACCGCGGCGACCACCGCCGCGCCGAGCCCGCTGGAGCCGCCGGTGACCAGGACGCTCGGTCCGGTGGCGGTCATCGGACCCGCTCCGGCGTCGACACCGGCGCGACCGAACGGGCGATCATGTCGGTCGTGGACCGACCGTCCAGGTAGGGCACCACCACCGTGTTGCCGCCCCACCGGCGCAGGACCTCCGCCTCCGGCAGACTCGCGGCGTCCCCTCCCCCGGTGGCGTAGTCCCCGCCCTTGACCCAGATGTCCGGCCGCAGCCACGACAACGCCGCTTCCGGGGTCGA
This sequence comes from Micromonospora sp. NPDC047521, assembly GCF_055587305.1. Classification (NCBI taxonomy): domain Bacteria; kingdom Bacillati; phylum Actinomycetota; class Actinomycetes; order Micromonosporales; family Micromonosporaceae; genus Micromonospora; species Micromonospora sp. NPDC047521. The sequence goes on from NZ_JBVJGN010000004.1 coordinate 198,357, forward strand.
CTCGTCGAAGACCATGACCGCGTCGACGCAGCTCAGCGCCGCGAGCAGCCGCGCCCTGTCCCCCTCGGACATGACCGGCCGGTCCGGCCCCTTCAACCCGGCCACGCTGGCGTCGGAGTTGAGGCACACGATCAGGCAGTCGCCGAGCTGCCGGGCGGCCTGGAGGGTCGCCACGTGCCCGGCGTGCAGCAGGTCGAAGCAGCCCCCGGTCGCCACCACTGTGCCGCCCGCGGCACGGACCTCGGCCAGCAGCGCGGCGACGGGAGCGACGCCCACCCGGTCACCGCCGGGGCCGGGCACGGCGGCACGTACCTGATGGTTGCGGGCGTCAGCCGGCGACGGCAGGGCCGCGGCGACACCCCCACCGGCCACGTACGCGGACGCCTCCGCGACGGCCGCCTGCACCGCCTCGGAGACCAGCGCGCCCTGGGCCAGGGCGAGGCTGGCGGCTGCCGCGAACCGGTCGCCCGCGCCGCAGGTGTCCCCCTCGGCGCTGCCCGGGGTGGGCACCACCAGCGGCGTCGACCCGGCGTGGCAGAGCAACGCGCCGTCCCCGCCCAGGGTCACCGCGACCGCCCCGGCCCGCCAGCGCCGGCGCAACCCCTGCGCGCCCCGGGACGCGGCGGCCAGCCGGGACGTCCCGGGCAGCGCCGGGACCAGCTCACGCACCTCTGACTCGTTCGGGGTGGCCAGGTGCACGCCGGGCACCGCGGCCGGGCCACGCGGATGCGGGTCCCACACCACAGGCGCGCGGGTGGCGGCGAGGGCGTCGCGCAGCGCCGGCTGCCGGGCCACCCCCCGGCCGTAGTCGCTGACCAGCACCGCCGACGCCGCGCCGATCACGCGCAACACCTCCTCGGAGGGCTGGCCCGGCTCGCCGGGCACACCGCCGCGGTCATGGCGCAGCAGCACCCGACCCCGGGCCCGCAGCCGTATCTTCTCCGGCGTCGCCCCGGACAGGGGCAGCGGGTACACCCGCACGCCAGCGGCGGCGAGCAGGGCACTCAGGCGGGCACCACCGGCATCGTCGGCGAGGGCGGTCACCAGCACCACCTCGGCGCCCTGCGCGGCGGCGAACACCGCCGCCAGACCGGCCCCACCGGGCCGGTCGGTGGCCACCGTCTCATCGAGCACCGGCACCGGCGAGTCCGGGCAGAGGCGGTTCACCACCCCTTCCACGTCCCGGTCGAGCAGGGTGTCCCCGACCACCACCACGGGTCCCCTCACGCTTTCCTCCTCATCCTCACGCGTCGACCTGCTGTCCGGCCCCGCCGTCGAGCACCACCTCGACCCCGGTCCGAACCGGAGACGACGACGCGGTGACGGCCGACGGGGGCAGTTCCTTCTCGAGGTACTCGCAGATCAGATGACTCGTGACGAGGTGCAGCTCCTGGACGACCTGGGTGTCGGTCGACGACACGGCGAGCACCTCGTCGCACGCCTCGGCGAGGGCGTTGGGAGTCGGACCGGTGAGCGCCCACGTGGTGAGGCCGGCGTCGCGGCCGGCCCTCGCGGCGGTGAGCAGGTTCTCGCTGGCGCCGCTGGTGCTCAGCAGCAGCAGGACGTCGCCGGGCCGCCCGTGCGCGCGGACCTGCCGGGCGTACACGTCGGTGTAGCCGTAGTCGTTGGCGATGGCGGTGACCGCACTCGTCTCGGCGTGCAGGGCGATCGCCGACAACGGCTGCCGGTCGTGGTGCAGCTTGCCCACCAGCTCGGCGGTCAGATGCTGGGCCTCGGCGGCGCTCCCGCCGTTGCCGGCGACCAGCAACCGGCCGCCGGCCGTCAGCCGGTGGGCCAGCTCGGCACCCCAGCGCGCCACCTGCGGCTCGCAGAGCCGGTAGGGCACCAGCGCCGCCGCCAGGTTCGTCAGGTGGGTCTCCAGCAGGTTGCCCGCCGGCATCAGGCCACCACCCGGCTCGGCCGGCGCACCGCGGCCACCTCGGCGTAGACCTCCGCCAGCCGCTCCGCGGTCGCCGCCCACGAATACCGCGACCGGGCCCGCTCGCGCGCCGCCGTGGCGTACGCGAAACGCCGGATCCGGTCGTCGAGCAGCCCCTGGATCGCGGTGGCGAGCGCCCTCGGGTCCCGCGCCGGTACGAGATCCCCGGTCGTCCCGTCGACAACCGTGTCCCGGATGCCACCCACGGCGGTGCCGACGACCGGCACCCCGCAGGCCATCGCCTCCAGCGGGGTCAGGCCGAACGGCTCGTACCAGGGTGCGGCGACGAGCAGGTCCGCCGAGCGGTACCAGCGGCCCATCTCCTCCCGGGGCACCGCGCCGACCAGGTGCACCCGGTCGGCCACCCCGCACGTCTCGGCGAGCGCCCGCAGCCGGCGGGCGTACGGGTCGGTCTCCAGCAGCCCCTCGGGCGGGCCGCCGACCACCACGCACTCGGCGTCGGGCACCAGCGCCATCGCGCGCACGACCGTCTGGAAGCCCTTGCGCTCGACCAGCCGGCCCACGGTCAGGATCCGGGCCCGCCCGGGCTCCCGTTCGGCGGCCGGCCCGAGCGGGGCGAACGTGCCGAGGTTGACCCCGGACGGCACCACAGTCATCCGGGACCGGGGCACTCCCATCCGGACCAGCTCGCCGACCTCGTCGCGGCACTGCGCGACCACCCGGTCCACCGAGCGGCCCAACTCCCGCTCGTAGGCGATCCGGCGTGCCGGGCTGGTGTCCTGTACGCCCTGGTAGCGGCGCTTCACGGTGCCCAACGCGTGGTACGTCTGCACCACCGGCACCCCGGTCTGCCGCCCGGCGGTCAACGCGGCGAGACCGCTCATCCAGAAGTGCGCGTGGATCACCTCGGGCGTCCAGTCGCCGCCCCGCCACCGCTCGACCAGCCAGCGGCTGAACTCCCGCATGTGCGGAAGCAACGCGTCCTTGGCCACCGGCTCGGCCGGCCCGGCGGGTACGTGCACCACGTCGTACCCGTCCGGGCTGCGGACCGTCACCGGCAGGTCGAGCGCGTCGCGGCGGGTGTAGACCCGCACCTCGTGGCCGGCGGCGGCGAGCGCCGCGGACAGCTCCGCGACGTGCGTGTTCTGGCCGCCGGCGTCCTCGCCTCCGAGGATGGCGAGCGGGCTGGCGTGCTCCGAGATCATCGCGATCCGCATATCTCCTCCTCCAGCAGCCGGTCCCAGTCAGCGAGGAAACGGTCGAGGCCGTATCTGTCCCGTGCGGCGGTCCGTGCCACCGCGCCGGCCTGACGCGCGGCCTCCGGTTCGGCGATGAACCGGCGGGCGGCGTCGAGCAGGGTGTCCGTCCGGGTGGCGAGGACCCCCGCCTCCGGTGGTACGGCAGTCACCGCCTCGGTGGTGGCGAGCGCGACGACAGGCATGCCGATCGCCATGGCCTCGATGAGGCTGAGCCCGAGCGAGGTCCAGCGGCACAGGTGCAGGTACGCGCGCCGCCGCGCCAGCTCGGCGTGCATCCGGTCCTGGGGTACGTCGTCGTGGCTGGTGAGCCGGTCGGCGGGCAGACCCAGGTGGTCGGCGAGGCCGGCGACGCCCATGCCGAAAACGTCGAGGGGGGCGATCTCGGCGAAGCGGGGCAGCAGGTCGGTGCCGGTGACCCGCCCCCGGCGCACCGGCTCGTTGATCACGACGGCGAGCCGGTCCAGCTCGCCCGTGTAGGACACGGCGGGAGCGACGATGCCGTGGTCGACGACTGTGGTGCGGGTGGTGCCGGTGTCCCAGAAGATCTGGTTGAAACCTGTGACGTGGGCGATCAGCAGGTCGTCACGGTCGGCCATCGGGTGGCGCGTGTTCGGCACGTCGCCCTTGGGGGTGTTGTGCTCGACGTAGATGGCGGGGACGTCCCGGCCGGGACGGCGGCGCAGCCACTGTTCGGCCAGGTCGATCTCCTCGGGCCGTTGCAGGATGACCAGGTCGACGTCGGCGTCGGGCAGCTCGTCCGGGCTCACCTCGACGGCGGTGTCCGGCCACGGGTAGGTGCGGGCCCGGCCGAGGCCGTACGGACCCCGGTCGGGTGTGGTGGGGATCAGGTAGCGGTGACGGCCGTGCACGAACGACGTGGTCCAGGAGCCGTGCACGTGCCAGAGCAGAACGTTCATCGGCCGCCACCACCGGCAACGGCGAGCACCCGCAGCGCCTCGACCACCTCGGCCGGCTCGACGTCGCTCAGGCACGGGTGCCCGGGGACGGGGCAGCTGGCGGCCCGGGTGTCCCGGCAGGGCGCGGCGGCGTCCCCGAGTCGGACGGTCGGCACCCGGTACGGCCCCCACTGTCCGAACGGGACGGTCGGCGCGAACAGGCTCACCACCGGCACTCCGGCGGCGGCGGCGAGGTGCGCGGGGCCGGTGTTGCCGACCACCACCGCGGCGGCGTCCGCCACGATCGCGGCCAGGCCGGCCAGGTCGGTCCGGCCGCCCAGGTCGATGCCGCCGGCCGCCGCGACGCGGGCGGTGACCGCCCGCTCGTCGGGACCGCCGGTGACCAGCAACCGGTGCCCGGCGGCGCTCAGCGCGCCGGCGATCCGGGTCGCCAGCTCGGGCGGGCAGGCCCGGCTCGACGCGGCCGAGCCGGGGTGCAGCACCACGTACCCGGGGTCGCCGAGACCGGCCGGGCGCGGGGGCAGGGCATCCGGCCGGAGGCGGAGCACCGGCTCGTCGCCGTCGGGCAGCCGGTGGCCGGCGGCGGCGGCGAGGGAGAGCGCGCGTTCGGGCTCGGGGACGCCCACCGGCACCCGGTGGCGTACGTCCAGCAGGGAACCCGGGTAGTCGTCGCTGATCGCCGCGATCCGGCCGATCCCGGCCATCCGCAGCAGCAGCGCCAGGGGCAGGGCCGACTGGTGGAAGGAGGTGAACACCACTGCCTGGTCCGCGTCGACGGCGGCGAGGCGCGCGGTCAGGTCGCGCAGGGCCGCCGGGTCGACTGGCGCCGGAGTGGGGTCGATCCACGGCAGCGGGTGTTCGATGATCTCGTCGACGCCGGGCAGCAGCTCGGCGGCGGCTCGTCCACGCGGCCCGCACAGCAGCACCACACGCCGCGCGCCCGCCGCCACCGCACGGATCGCCGGCCCGGTGACCAGCACGTCCCCGGCCGAGTCCGACCGCACCACCAATGCCGTCCCGATCCGCTCACCGGCCGGCTCGGGGCGTACCGCCTCCTGGCGGCGCAGGATCTCCCGCACCGCCGAGGGCAGGTCGGCGGCCACCCATCCGGCGGCGGCGACCTCCTCCGGCCGGGTCACCGGTGTGGGCACCAGAACCCCCGCCGCTCCGGCGGCAAGCGCGGCGGCGACGTCCCGGCCGATGTCGCCGACCATGACGCACCGCGACGCGCTCGTGCCCAGCTGCCGGGCGGCGGCGTGCACCAGACCCGGCGCCGGTTTGCGGCAGTCGCACCCGTCGGCGTCGTCGTGCGGGCAGACCAACCACGCGTCGAAGCGGCCCAGCAGCTCCTCGACGCGGGAGTGCACAGCCCGCATCTGCTCCTCGGTGAAGTAGCCACGCGCCAGACCCGACTGGTTGGTCACCACCGCCAGTCGCAGGCCGGCGGCCCGCAACCGGTCCAGCGCCGCCCGCGCGCCCGGCACCGGCCGCACCTTCTCCGGATCACCGTTGTACGGCACGTCCTCGATCAGGGTGCCGTCCCGGTCGAGCAGCACGGCGTCGTACAGGACCCCGCGGGGGCTCCCGACGGGCCCGGACCAGGCCTGGCCAGCGCGGGCGTACACCCGGGCTGACCTGCGCTGATCCGGATCCTCCTGGTCCTGTCGCACAGGCGGCGGGTTCCCTGCGCCCCGAGGAGTAAACGTCGTCGTGGACGTGGTGGGCCAGCGCCGCCACCGGTGCCCCGCGTCGGCCTTACCCGCCGCCCCGGAGAAGCTAACCCGCAGGTCGTTAGCACCACCGCCGCGCGGGTATGGGAGTCCAGTGGCGATTGTGGAGAAAGTGATCGAAGCTCCCCCGCAGCAGGTGTTCGACGTGCTTGCCGACGGGTGGACGTACAGCGACTGGGTGGTCGGCACGGCACACGTGCGGGACGTCGACGACGCGTGGCCGCGGGTGGGCAGTCAGCTGCACCACCGGGCCGGCCCGTGGCCGTTCTCGTTGCAGGACGCGTCCACGGTGCTGGTCTGCGAACCGCCGCGCCGGCTCGTGCTGCTCGCCGGTCTGTGGCCGGCCGGCGAGGCGGTCGTGTCGTTCACCCTGGAACCGGTGGGTGACGGCGCCACCCGGGTCCGCATCGGCGAGCAGTTCGCCGCCGGACCGCTGCGCTGGGTCCGCAACAAGCTCAACGACCTGGTGCTGCACCTGCGTAACCGGGAGACGCTGGCACGGCTCTCCGACATCGCCACCCGACAGAAGGGGTGACCGTGACGCAGACCGTTGTGGTGACCGGTGCGAGCGCCGGCGTGGGCCGGGCGGTGGCGCAGGCGTACGCGGCCCGGGGCGCCCGGTTGGCGTTGCTGGCCCGGGGCGAGGCCGGCCTGGCCGCCGCCGAGCGGGACTGTCGGCTGCGCGGCGCCGCCGACGTCCGCGTCCACCGGGTCGACGTGGCGGACGCGGGCGCGGTGCAGCGGGCCGCCGACGACGTCGTGCACCGCTGGGGCGGCATCGACGTGTGGGTCAACAACGCCATGGTGTCGGTGTTCGCACCGGCGTGGGAGATCCCGGCCCGCGAGTTCCGGCGGGTCACCGAGGTCACCTACCTGGGTACGGTGCACGGCACCCTCGCGGCGCTGCGGCACATGCGCGCGCACGGTCGGGGCGCAATCGTGCAGGTGGGCTCCGCGCTGGCGTACCGGGGGATCCCGTTGCAGTCGGCGTACTGCGCGAGCAAGCACGCCGTGCAGGGGTTCAACGACTCCCTGCGGGCCGAGCTGCTGCACGACTGCCCGGGGGTGAAGCTGTCGATGGTGCAGCTGCCCGCGGTGAACACGCCGCAGTTCTCCTGGGTGCGTACCCGGTTGCCCCGGCATCCGCAGCCGGTGCCGCCGATCTTCGCTCCGGAGGTGGCCGCCCGCGCGATCGTGTGGGCCGCCGACCACGGTCCCCGGGAACTCAACGTCGGCGGTCCGACCTGGCGTGCCCGCCTCGGCGACATCCTGATCCCCGGGCTGCTCGACCGCAAGCTGGCCCGCGACGGGTACGACAGCCAGCAGACCGGCGAGAGGATCGACCCCGGCACCTGGCGGGACAACCTGGACCACCCAGGCGACGAGGACCGGGACCGGGGTGCGGCGGGCGTGTTCGCCGACCGGGCGCGCGACCGCTCGGCGGCGCTGTGGGTGGGCACCCACAAGCCGGCGCTGTCCGGAGTCGCGCTCGCCGGTGTGGCGCTGGCCCTCACCGCGGTGGCCCGGCGACTGCGGTGACCCGCGCTGTGGGCGCCCGCCGCCATTGGGGTGACCTCGCCCGCAACGCCCGGAAGGGGAGCGTTTTCCACTCGGACGCGACAACTGGATACCCTCTCAGGTAGCCCTGTCCGCAAACCGAGGATGTCCGACATGATCGAGCCCGTGCAGCTGCCGTCGCCGTGGCGGGACGCACGCCTGACCGTCGTGGTGCCCACCTACAACGAGGCGGGCAACCTCCCGGCGCTGGTCGAGCGGCTGCTCGCGCTGCCGCTGCCGGGGCTGCGCATCCTCGTCGCCGACGACAACTCCCCCGACGGCACCGGCGAGGTGGCCGACAAGTTGGCCATCGAGCACCCGGATCGGATCGAGGTGGTGCACCGGGCCGGCAAGGAGGGCCTGGGCCGGGCCTACGTGGACGGGATCGGGCGTGCCCTCGACGGTGGCGCCGAGTACGTGGCCCAGATGGACGCCGACCTGTCGCATCCGCCGGAGGCGCTGCCGGGGATGCTCGGTGCCCTGCTCTCCACCCAGGCCGGCGTGGTGATCGGTTCCCGGTACGTGCCCGGTGGCGAGCTGGACGAGAACTGGCCGCTGTACCGCCGGGCGCTCAGCGGCTGGGCGAACCTGTACGTGCACACCCTGCTGCGGGTGCGGATCCGGGACCTGACGGCCGGCTTCAAGATCTGGCGGGCGGACGCCCTGCGGGACATCGGCCTGGACCGGGTCCAGTCCAACGGCTACAGCTTCCAGGTGGAGATGCACTACCTGGCCACCAAGCTGGGGCACACGATCCTCGAGGTGCCGATCCGCTTCGAGGAGCGGCGCGACGGCGAGTCGAAGATGACCACCGCCACCAAGATCGAGAGTGCGTTGATGCCCTTCCGCCTCCGCAACAAGCACCGCAACATCACCCGCTGACCCCGCCCCCGACCCTCACCCATCCGGGTGATCAAGAGGTTTGCGTCAGATCCGGGCCGGACACCGACGCGAACCTCTTGATCAACCGGGCCTCTGGGGGCGGGCGGCGCAGGGGGTTAGGTGGGGTAGACGGTTTTGTGGGCCTGGGCGATGGCGGCGGCGTAGGCGCGGCCGGTGAGCGCGCGGTCGCGGGCCAGCGCAGCACGGGCCGCGTTCGCGCCTGGCGCGCCGTGCACCCCGCCGCCGGGGTGCGCCGACGAACTGGCCAGGAAGAGCCGGTCCACCGGGGTGTCCGCCCGGCCCAGGCCGGGGATCGGACGCAGGAACAGCTGCTGGTACGCGGCGGCCGTGCCACCGCCGAGAGCGCCGCCGACCAGGCTCGGGTTCTCCTTCTCCAGGTCGGCCGGCCCGGCCACGTGCCGGCCCACGATCAGTTGCCGGAAGCCCGGGGCCGCCGCCTCCAGCACGTCCTCCATCCGCTGCACGTGCCCGACGACGTCGTCGGCCCGCCAGTCCCGCCGGAACGGCAGGTGGGTGTACGCCCACAACGACTCGGTGCCCGGCGGGGAGTGGCTCGGGTCGGCCACCGACATCTGCCCCACCAGCAGGAACGGATCGCGGGGCAGCTCGCCCCGGGCCAGCTCGCCGGCGTAGTGGGTGAGCCCGTTCAGGTCCGCGCCGAGGTGCACGGTGCCCGAGCCGGCCACCTGCCGGTTCGTCCACGGCACCGGCGCGGAGAGCGCCCAGTCCACCTTGAGCGTCGAGCCGTCCCAGCGGAAGTGCGCCAGGTCCTCGACCAGCCGGGACGGCAGCGCCGCCGCGCCGACCAGGTCGAGGTAGAGCGCGGGGGCCGGCACGTCGGCGAGCACGGCCCGGCGGGCCCGCCACAGCGCCCCGCCTACGGTACGCACGCCCATCGCCCGGCCTCGGGCGGTGAGCACCCGGTCGACGGCGGCGCCGTAGATGATCGTCCCGCCGCGCTCCTGGAGGCGGTCGACGAGCGCGTTGGTGATCTGCTGCGCGCCGCCGTCGGGCACCGGCCAGCCGACCTGCTGACCGAGCATGGCCAGCAGCCACCCGTACACCCCGGAGCCGGCCTCCTCCGGGGACAGGTCGGTGTGCAGGGCGCAGCCGGCCAGCAGCGCCGGCCCGCCGGGGCCGTCGAAGAGTTCGTCGCCGAGCTTGCGCACCGGCACCACGAGCCGCCGGGCCAGCCGTAGCGCGCCGGCGATCCGCAGCCGGCGCAGCAGACCCAGCCCGCCGCGTACCGGCGGGAACGGCGTGGTGATGGTGTCCAGCATCGGCTCGGCCACATCGAGCCAGTCGGTGTACGCGTTGAGCCAGCGCTTGCCGTCACCAGGGGCGAACTGCTCCAGCGAGGCGGCTGTGACGTCCGGATCCCGGTTGATCACCGCGGCCCGCCCGTCGGGCAGCAGGTGCGCCAACACGTCCGGGGCGTGCCGCCAGGACAGGCCGTGCCGGCCCAGATCGAGCCCGCGCAGCACCGGCGAGGCGTACCCCAGGGGGTAGAAGGAGCTGTAGAGGTCGCTGAGGTAGCCGGGCGCGGTCACCTCGCCGGAGCGGACGGCCCCGCCGGGCACGGCGGTGGCCTCCAGCACGACCACGTCCCATCCGGCGTCGGCAAGCAGGTTGGCCGCGACCAGACCGTTGTGACCCGCCCCGACGACGACGGCGTCCGCGCTCTGCGCGCCGGTGGTAGTCATCCGATCCGGCTACCCGGCGCGCAACCGGGCGAAACGCGTTTGCCTCGCCCGGGCCCGGGCATCCAGCGCCGCATGTACACGGTTGCGCAGCTGGTGGGCGGGGTGTGGGGTGCGGGCGGCGACGGCGGTGAGCTGGTCGTGCACGACCCGGCGGACGGTTCGCCGGTCAGCACGGCGCCGGTGGCCACCGCCGACGAGGTCGGCAAGGCGGCACAGGCGGCGCGCGGCGCGGCGGCGGAGTGGGCGGCGACCGAGCCTGCCGCGCGGGCGGCGGCGCTGCACCGGGCCGCGGACGCGGTGGCGGCGGCCACCGACGAGCTGACGGCGGCGGTCACGGCGGAGATGGGCAAACCCCTGGCGGACGCCCGCGGCGGCGTCGAGGCGGGCATCGGCACCCTGCGACAGTACGCGGAGCTGGCCCCGCTGCGCGGCGGGCGGACGCTCAACGGCGCGCAGGACGCGCTCGACTTCATGACCCCGCAGCCGCGCGGCGTGGTGGCCGCGATCACCCCGTGGAACGACCCGGTGGCGATCTCCTGCGGGCTGCTCGGCGCGGCCCTGGTCACCGGCAACGTGGTGCTCTACAAGCCCAGCGAACGGACGCCGGCGACGGGTTGGCTGCTGGCGCGGGCGCTGGACGAGGCGCTGCCGGCCGGAGTGCTGTCGCTGCTCACCGGCGGGCCGCAGGTCGGTGCGGCGCTGGCCGCCCAGGAGGTCGACGTGGTGGCGCACGTGGGTTCCACGGCGACCGGACGGGCCATCGCCGCGGCGGCGGCCCGCACCGGCGCGAAGGTGCTGCTGGAGAACGGTGGCAGCGACCCGCTCGTCGTCGACGCGGGCGTGGACCCGGAGTGGGCGGCGCAGCAGGCGGCGCTCGGCGCGTTCGCCAACGCCGGGCAGATCTGCGTCGCGGTGGAGCGGATCTACGTGCACCGGGACGTGGCCGAGGACTTCGTGGCGGCGCTCGTACGACGGGCGGGCGCGCTGCGGACCGGGCCGGGGCGGGACCCGGACACCGAACTCGGTCCGCTTGTCGACAGGCGGCACCGGGATCACGTGCACGGGCAGGTCGCGGCGGCCGTGGCGGCGGGTGCGCGGGTCCGCGTCGGTGGTGAGGTGCCGGACGGGCCGGGGGCGTTCTACCCGGCCACCGTGGTCACCGACTGCCGGCACGACATGCCGCTGGTGCGGGAGGAGACGTTCGGACCGGTCGCCCCGGTGGTGGTCGTCGACTCGTACGAGGAGGCGCTGCGCTGCGCGGCGGACTCGGTGTACGGGCTGGCCGCCACGGTGCTCACCGCCTCGATGACCCACGCGCAGCGGGCGTGGCGGGAGCTGCCGGTGGGGACGGTGAAGGTCAACTCGGTGTTCGGCGGGGCACCGGGCGGCGCCGCGCATCCACGTCGCGCCAGCGGGCAGGGCTTCGGCTACGGCCCGGAGCTGCTCGACGAGTTCACCGCGACGAAGGCGGTGCACATCGAGGCGCCGGCCGGCGGGCACTGGTGACGAGGCACGGGCGGACGCGACAGTGCCTCGTCCGCCCGTGCGTACCGTCGTGGCTGGTCAGTCGCCGCGGGCCTTGCGGGTGGCGCGGTCGTTCGCCTTCTCGATGGCCTTGACCAGCTCCGGTTTGGTCATGCTGGACCGGCCGGGTACGTCCAGCTTGCGGGCCACCGACATCAGGTGGTCCTTTGTGGCGTTGGCGTCCACCCCGCCCGCGGTGGGCGAGCGGCGCTCCGGCCCACCGCCGGCCGCCTGGGCGTCGCTCGGGCCCTTGCGGCCCTTGGGCTCCCAGTGGTCGCCCACCTTCTCGAACTCGTGCTTCACCGCGGCGAAGGCGGTGCGGTGCGACCGCTCCCCCTCGCCGTAGGTCTGCACCGCCGAGTCGTGTGTCTTCTCCCAGGTGCGCTGCGCCTTGTCCGGGGAGCGTCGCAGCGTGCTGGGCATGTCCTCGCGCCCGGGCATCTCGTCCTCCTCCGTGTCGGTCAGATTCCCCTGTCGTTCCCCGGACACCCGCGGGCAAACAGCCTGGCGGGTTTGTCGATTTACCGGCGCGGGTACCGGCCGGGCCAGGCTCGACCGGACGACCGGTCGTTCGGCGGCCGGGCGCACATGGGAGCGGGCATGACGACCACGGAGTCGGGTACGACGCTCGGCGGCACCTCCGGCGCACGGCTGCCCCGGCGGGTGCGCCAGTTGAACTGGCGGACCTGGCGTGGCGTGCTGGTCCGCAGCGTGCGGAACTTCGTCACCGACAACTGCTCGGACTGGGCCGCCGCGTTGACGTACTACGGCGTCCTGGCGCTCTTCCCGTCGGCAATCGTGGTGGTGGCCCTGGTCGGCCTGGTGTCCTCCGGTGAGCGGACCGTGGACACGGTGGTCGACCTCGCCAACCAGGTGGGCGCCGGGTCGGTGCTCACCGACGACGAGGGTGGCGTGGTCGGGGTGATCCGGTCGGTGGTGGTGGAACAGAGCAATCCCAAGCTGCTGCTGAGTTTCGGTCTGCTCGGCGCGCTGTGGTCGGCGTCGGGCTTCATCGGGGCGTTCACCCGGGCCTCCAACGCCATCTACGGGGTGACCGAGGGTCGGGCGGTGTGGAAGCTGCGGCCGTTGCAGATCGGCCTGGCCGCGATCACGCTTGTGCTCCTCGCGGTGGTCGCCCTCGGGCTGATCGTCAGCGGTCCGGTCACCGACGCGGTAGGCGACCTGGTCAATGCCGGTGGCCTGGCCCGCACGGTGTGGAGCGTGGCGAAGTGGCCCGTCCTGGCCATGATCATGATGGTGCTGCTGTCGCTGCTGTTCTGGATCGCCCCGAACGTGCGCCAGCCCCGGTTCCGCTGGCTCACCCCGGGAGGTGCGGTGGCGCTCGTCTCCTGGGCGCTCGTCTCCTTCGGCTTCGGTCTGTACGTGGCCAACTTCGCCTCGTACGACGCCACGTACGGCAGCCTCGGCGCGGCCATCGCGTTCCTCGTCTGGCTCTACCTGTCGAACTCGGCGCTGATGCTGGGCGTGCAGATCAACGCCGAGGTGCAGCGCGGGCGGCAGTTGCAGGCCGGCGACCCGGACCCGGAGGAACCGGTGCTGCCGCCCCGCAAGCCCGCCGACGACTGAGCCGTCGAGGCCCGGATGTCCGGTCCGGGGGCCGGTTCGTCATCGGGTGCCGGTTTACCGACCCCGGTGCCGGGTAGCGCAGAAGGCATGGAGCGTGGCAACAGCAAGCACGGACCGAGGATCGACGAGCAGATGAGCCAGGAGGTCAGCGGCCTCGTACAGGGGCCGGGGACCGGCGGCTCTCGGGTCGACGAGTCGCGGGTGCCGGAGCCGGCGGGCGAGGACCAGCCGGAGACGACCACCGCCCCGGCCGGCGACCTGCGCACCGGCACCCCGCAGGGGATGAGTTCCGCGGATGTCGAGCAGCGCAGCCGGCTCGGCCGGTTCATCTCGATGAGCGCCTTGCCGGGCGACCGCCTCGTCCTCATCGCCAGCGCCCGCGAGAACGAGGCGCCGGACGACATCCTGGCGGCCCTGGAGCGGTTGCCCGAGGGCACCGAGTACCAGACCGTCTCCGAGGTGTGGGCCGCGCTCGGCCACAAGAACGAGACAACCCGCTGGTGAGCCGGATCGCCCCCGATCCGAGCGCTCAGCGGCCGAAGGAGGTTCCCAGATGAGTGGCGTTACCGAACACGTCGATGTTGCCGTACCCGTCCGCACCGCCTACGACCAGTGGACGCAGTTCGAGGAGTTCCCCCAGTTCATGGAGGGTGTGCAGGAGGTTCGGCAGCTCTCCGACACGATGACCCACTGGACGGTGGACATCGCCGGGGTGAAGCGGGAGTTCGACGCCGAGATCACCGAGCAGCTGCCCGACGAGCGGGTGGCCTGGCGTTCCACGGGCGGCACGCAGCAGGCCGGTGTGGTGACCTTCCACCGCCTGGACGAGGACAAGACCCGGGTCACCCTCCAGCTCGAGTTCGAGCCGCACGGGGTGGTCGAGCAGGCCGGCGACAAGCTCGGCATCGTCGACCGGCGGGCCAAGGGCGACCTGGAGCGGTTCAAGACCTTCATCGAGCGGCGCGGTCAGGAGACCGGCGCCTGGCGCGGGTCGGTGGACCGCCCGCAGCCGTGATCCCCAGTACCACCCACGCGATGGCCGCCGGAGTTCCCGGCGGCCATCGCCGTGTCCGAGCCCGCCCGCGCGGCGCCGTTTGCGATCATCGCGCCCGGGTACGGCTGAGGACATGACCGACGACAACATCAGGGTGTGGCGGGACGAGGAACGGCTCCCGCTCGAGGAGTTGGAACGCGCCGTGTCGGGCTCAAGCCTCGACGGGCAGGCCGACGACGTGACAGGCAACGACGCCGGTGAGGAGGCCGCGTTCGGGCACGGGCCGGCGGCGGCCGACCGCGCCGGGCAGGCCCGGGGCGCCGGCCGGGAGCCGACCGACCCGGAGCGCGCCTACCGCCCCTCCACCACCGGCCGGACCGGACCGGACAACGGCTGAGCGGACTCGGGCCCCGGGTGGCCGACCGGCCGCGCGGGCCGGCGGGCGCCCAGCTCGTACAGCACGAACAGCGCCACCGCGAGCACCGCCAGGGCCGGACCGAGGACCTGCACCGACAGGGCGTCGATCAGGACGCCGAGCCCACCGGGGACGAGCGCGGCACCCAGCCCGGCGGCGCCGATCTGCAGGCCGATGGCGCGGTCCGCGTGGGCCGCGCCGACCCGGTCGGCGGTGGTGAGGGTGAGCAGCGGGAACACCGGAGCGGCGGCGAAACCGACCACGACCAGGCCGACGACGGCCAGCGCCGCCGACCCGGGTACGGCGATCAGCGCCGCGCCGACGACCATCCCGGCCAGGCTCGCGCGCAGCACGAGCCGCGTGCCCAGCCGCTCGGCGACCACGCCCTGCACCACCCGGCCCACGAAGAGACTCCCCCAGTACGCGGACACGCAGCCGCCGGCCGCCGCAGCGCTGAGCCCACGCCCCTCGGTGAGCAGCAGGAACGCCCACAGCCCGGCGGACACCTCGATCGCCACGTACAGCGCGAAGCCGACAGTCCCCGACCAGACCGCAGGCAGCCGCAGCGTGGCGCGTACCGGCACGCGCACCGCAGGAGTGGTCGGTGCCGGCGCGGCACCCGGATCGGTGGGGGCGCGGCGCCAGGCGCGCACGGTGAGCGCGAACGCGGTGGCGAGGGCGAGTTGGGCGGCGGCCACGATGCCGTACCCCCAGCGCCAGGCCAGCCCGGCGCTCAACGCACCGGTCATGATCAGCGGGCCGATCGCCACGCCCAGGCCGAAGAACGCGTGCATCCAGTTCATGTGTCGCGGGCCGAACGCCCCGGCGGCGTACGCGTTGAGTCCGGAGTCGATCGCGCCGGAGCCCAGCCCGAGCAGCAGCGCGCAGACGACGATCACGGCGAGCCCCGGGCTGACCGTGTAGCCGGTCAACGCCAGGCTGGCCAGCAGGGTGCTGCCGGCGAGCAGCGCGCCCACCCCGACCCGGGCGAGCGTGAACCCGGCCAGCACGCTTGAGGTCAGGTAGCCGACTGTGCCGGCGGTGAGCAGCAGCCCGACGGCCTTTGTGGGCACCTCGAAGTCCGCCCGGATCGAGGGCCAGCCGACGCCGAGCAGGCCGTCGGGCAGGCCGAGACTGACGAACGCGAGGTAGGCCAGCAGCAGCAGGGACGCGCGGGGCGCGGGTGCGGTGGACACGGAACAGCATCCTGCCGCAGGCGCACCTTACCGGCACCGCCGGTCACGGACCTCCCACGGCAAGAAGTGGTGTCCGGACGGTCGAGAAAACGGACAGCTCATCCAGAATCGGCCGATCGGAGGACGGCAAGCCGGCTTATTCGCGTAAGAATTTCGGAATGCATCAAGGCTCCGGAATCCTCTCCACGCGTCAGCGCCGGCTCGCCTGGCTCGGCTTCCTGCTCGCCGCGCTCCAGGCGCCGGTCTCGGCCCGACTCGTCTCCGACGACTCCTGGCTGTTCAGCCTCTGCGTCGCGCTGATGGTGGCCACCGTGATCATCGCTGACGACGCGGCACGGCGTCGGCCCGCCGGCGCGACAGGGGACTAGCCGCCGCTGGCAGGCCGGGCCTCGTGCCCCGGCCTGCCCGGGCTGCGGCGGCGCTCCTTCATCTCGGCCTCGTAGAGGTGCCGCCGCCCACCCACCAACTCGTCCCGGGCCTGCTGGTCCAGCTCCCGGAACAGCGCGTGGTAGCCGTCGTCGAAGTCCTCGACGATCTGGAACGTCCACCGTCCGGCGATGACGTTGCGACCCACCAGTTCGGTGGCGATCCGGTCGGCGAGCTGCTGGTGCCCGGCCGCGCGGAACTGCTCCACGGCGTCGTCGAGCATCAGGTCGGCGTGCCCGATCAACTGGTGCAGCGAGTACAGGTGCCCCCGGGCTCTCTCCACGCACTCCATCGCCTCGCTGAGCTTGCCCAGGGCGGCGACCGTCTCGTCGCTCACCCCGTCCGGCCGGCGGTGCCGCTCGTCCGGCGCGTCCGCTCGCTGTCCCATGGGTGCCTCCGTGCTCTGGTGTGTGCCGTGGTTCTCCTGCTGCCCCGTCTGTGCCGGATCAACCCTCGCGGCCAGCCCGGGTCGTCCAGTGGCGTGGCCGACACCCGCCGAGCGGCCGAGGCCGGTCCGCTCACCTGTCGGTTAGCCTCGGTCACCATGCGTGTGCCGTTCACCCGGGTCGCCTCCCGTACCGCCGTCGACTCGGCGCGGTCCACCCTGGCCGCCCTCACCGTCTCCGTGGGCACCGTCGGGCTCGCTGCCGCCGCCACCCGCCCCGGGCTGCTCGCCCTCGTCGACCAGCACGCCGCGGCCGTACGGGACAGCCTCGACGGCGACCGGCAGCCCCTGACGGCGGCGTCCCTCGCCGGCTACGCCGAGGGCCTGCGCGAAGCGGCCCTGGAGCACGGGTGGACCCCGCCACACGGCCCGGTGGACTGGAGCGAACCGGAGTGGCCGCTCGCCCGACTGCTCGCCGTCTGCGCGCTGGCCCGTTCACTCGACGGGGCCTGAGCCGCGCGGAAGAGGGTGCCCGCACGGACGCGCGAACACCCTCTTCCCGGTACGACCCGGCCGCTACGGGCGGTACTGCTGGGCCTCGTCGACCCGGGGCATGGCCTGGGTGCGGTCGCCGCCGCGGTCGGCCATCTGCCGCTCCATGTCGCTACGCCCGGCCGCCGTGGCCTGACGCTGCTGCTGCACCGCCCGCGCCTCCCGCGCGGCCCGGTCCAGCCAGCCGTCCCAGCGCTTCTGCATCGGCTTCACCAGACCACCGCCGACACCGACGATCAGGATGCCGGCCACCGTGGCGAGCACCGCGATAAGCACCGGAGTGGTGACCGTGGTGGCGATGCCCACCTGGTTCAGCGCGGCGATCACGCCGAGGGCGATGATGAAGATCGCCGTCAGGTCGGCCAGGACCTTGCCGTACGAGAGCCCGCCCAGCGCCCCGGTGACCAGATCCCGGACGGCGTTGGCGATCGCGGCAGCCACCACCACGATGACGATCGCGATGAAGGCCCGCGGCAGCCAGGCCACCACGCCGCTGATCAGGTCACTGATCGCGTTGGGACCCCAGACTCCGAACGCGAACTGCAGCGTGAACAGCAGTACCGCGTAGTACGCCAGTCTGGCCAGAATGTCGCTGGCGTCGTACTTCGTTCTCTCCAGGGCCCGTTTGATGCCTCCGCGTTCGACCGCTTCGTCGAAGCGCACCCGTTCTAGCACCGTATCCACGATCTTGAGGACGGCTCTGGCGATGAGCCAGCCGACCACGAGGATGACGATGAAGGCCACTGCCTTCGGGATGAAGAGCAGCACCGACCTCCAGGTGTCGGCGATGGCATCGCCGATGTCGGCCTGCCGGACCGCGAGGGTTTTCAGCATGACGTCCCTCCTGTCGCATGGACTGCGCCGGGCGCATACCCGGCCGGGGGTGCGGCAGTCCGCGCGGCTCGCGGAGTTTTTTCCGACAAGCCGGCGGAGAAGGGCCCTGAACTGGCCGAACAGCCACCACGGCCGCGCCCATGATGACCCGCCGCCATGATCGGATGTCGTTTTCGCGGGGCCGGATAGGCTGCGGACATGCCAGGAACGGTCGGGCGAGTCCCCACGCCAGCAACTCCGGTCCCCGGCGCATCCACCGGAGCGGGGGCGCACGCCGGCGTGCTCGCCCACGACTGGGCCAGCACCCCGCTGGGCCCACCCGAGGCGTGGGACCCGTCGGTCCGGGCCGTGATCGAGCTGATCCTCGCCTCGCCGATGCCGATGGCACTGGCGTACGGCGACGATCTCGTGCTGCTCTACAACGCCGGGTACGCCGAGCTGCTGGGCAGCAGACACCCCGGCGCCCTGGGCCGCCCCGCCGCCGAGGTGTACGCGGAGGTCTGGGCGCTGCCCGGGGTCGGTGAGGTGATCGAGCGGACCTACCGGCAGGGCGTGTCGTTCCTGGAGAAGGAGTCGACGGTCCCCCTGGTGCGCGAGCACGCCGCAGTGGCGGAGCAGGCGGTCTTCACCAGGGGTTACTCGCCTGTGCGCGACAGCGCCGGGCGGATCGTCGGCATGTTGACGGTGGCCGCCGAGACCACCCACGTCACCGAGCAGTTGCAGAGCCTCAGCGAGGTGGCCGCCGCGCTCGCCGGCACGCTCACCCTCGACGACGTGGCCCGGGTGGCGCTGCGGCACACGATAAACGCCTTCGACGCCGACCAGGTGGCGTTCGCTGTGGACGAGGGCGGCGGCGGTTGGCGGACGGTGCGCAGGGTGCGCGGCGAGCTGATGGACGAGGCCGACGAGCGCCTCCCGCCGCTGTGGCGGCGCGTACCGGCGGACTGGTCGGCCCCCGTGGTGCGGGTGGCGCGGGCCGGTGACCCCTCGTTCCTGCGGGACGGGCAGCCGCTGCGCGAGACCGCTGTCGACCGTCACGATCAGAAGATCCGGTCGATGGCGGCCCTGCCGCTGGGCACCTCTGTGGTGCGCGGCGGGCTGGCGGTCGGCTTCCAGGCGACACACGCCTGGTCGGCCGCCGAGCGGGCGTTGCTCGCCGCCTCCTGCGAGCTGATCGGTCAGGCGGCGGAGCGGGCGCGTCGCTTCGAGACCCAGCACGGCACCGCCCAGTTACTGCAACGCAGCATGTTGCCGGCGCACCTGCCGGACCTGCCCCGGCTGCGGATCGCGGCCCGCTACGACCCGGGGGTGGACGGCAACGCCGCGGGCGGCGACTTCTACGACGCGTTCCTGCTGCCCACCGGCGACCTCGGCGTGGTGCTCGGTGACGTGGCCGGGCACGACGTGCAGGCGGCGGCGCGGATGGGACAGGTCCGCGCGGCCCTGCGGGCGCTGGCCCTGGCCGACCCGTCCCCGGACGCGGTGCTGGCCGGACTGGACCGGCTGGTGACCAGCCTCGGCGCGGAGGCCGGCACCGACGAACTGTTCGTCACCGTGGTGTTCGGGGTCGTCGACGCGGACCGCCGGCAGGTCACCCTCGCCAGCGCCGGTCATCCGGCCCCGCTGATCCGCCGCAGTGACCCGGACGGCCGTTCCCGCGCCGAGTACGTGGACCTGCCGACCGGCCCTCCGCTGGGGCTCGGAGGTCGGCCGGTCACCGCCACCGTGGCGCTCCGTCCCGGCGACACCCTGCTGCTCTTCAGCGACGGTGTGGTGGAGCGCCGTCGGCAGAGTCTCACCGCCGGGCTGGACTCCCTCGTCGACGCCGTCGCGAAGGCCGCCAGCAGCGATCCGCGCGCGCTGTGCGCGGTGGCCACCGCCGCCGTGCCCGGTGGCACCGAGGACGACGTGGCAGTCCTCGCGGTCGAGCACGCGCTCAAGCCGAGCCGTTCGGCGAGCATGGAGGTGCCGGCGGAGCCGACCGCGCCGAGTCGGGTACGGCACTGGATGACCGGCCAGCTCACCGAGTGGCAGGTGCCCGAGTCGGTGATCGGCGCGGCGGTGCTCTGCACGAGCGAGTTGACCACCAATGCCCTCCTGCACGCCGGCACCGCCGCCCGGGTGGAGATCGACCTCAGCCCGGAGCGGCTGCTGGTCTCGGTCGCCGACACCGGTACCCGGGGCACCGTGACCCGTACCCGCACCGACACGTTGAGCAGTCGGGGCCGTGGTCTCGGGCTGATCGAGCAGCTCAGCGACGCCTGGGGCACCGATCCGACGGTCCGCGGCTCCACGGTGTGGTTCGAGATCCTCGTTCCGGCCGTGGAGCGCCGCTGACGGAGCGGGTGCCCGCACGAATCAGCCGACCGCCCAGCGGGTAGGGGATGCGCATGGCCACTGACCGACCCGCGGGCGTCCTCTTTGACGTCGACGGCACCCTCGTCGACACCACCTACCTGCACACCGTGTCCTGGTGGGAGGCTCTGCGCCAGACCGACCAGCCGGTGCCGATGGCGACAGTGCACCGGTCGATCGGGATGGGCGCGGACAAGCTCCTCGATCATCTGCTCGGCCCGGAGCGGGACCGCGACGCCGACCAGAAGCTGCGCGACGCGCACGACACCCTGTACGCCGAGTACTGGGAACGCCTCACGCCACTGCCCCGGGCGGCTGACCTGCTGCGCGCCTGCGCCGAGCGGGGCCTGCGGGTGGTGCTGGCGACAAGCGCGTCGGAGCACGAGGTCGGCGCGCTACGCCGGGCGCTGGGCGCCGACGACGTCGTGGAAACAGTCACCTCCTCGGCCGACGCGGAGCAGAGCAAGCCGGCCCCGGACATCCTGGTGGCCGCGCTGGAGCAGTCCGGACTGGACGCCGAGCGGGTGGTCTTCGTCGGCGACTCGGTGTGGGACGTCGCGGCGGCCGGCAAGCTCGACATCCCGTGTGTGGGCCTGACCTGCGGCGGCACCAGCCGCGGCGAGTTGGCCGGCGCCGGGGCGGTGGCGGTGTACGACGACCCGGCTGCCCTGCTCGCCGAACTGTCCACCTCTCCCCTGACCCGCGCGAGGTGAAGCCCACTCGGGTTGGTCGGGCCGCGTACGCATAGCCGGAGTTCCGCCGGGGCATGGTCACCACCTGCCCGCAACCAGTGGGCGCGGGCGGAAGGTGGCATGGTGGAGCCGGTAGACGTGGCGTTCGCTCTGGTGGGCCTCGGTGCTCTGCTCGCAGGGATCCTGCCCCGGGTGCTGGAGCACCGTCCACTGTCCATGCCCATCGCCTTTCTGGGCCTCGGCATGCTCGTCTTCCTGCTGCCGGTGGGTCTGCCCACACCGGACCCGCTGGCCCATCCGGCGCTGGCCACCCACCTCACCGAGATCGGGGTGATCGTCGCCCTGATGGGCGCCGGGCTCAAGATCGACCGCCCGTTGAGCTGGGCCCGCTGGTCGTCGACCTGGCGGCTGCTGGCCATCGCGATGCCACTGTGCATCGCGGCAGTCGCGTTGCTCGGCTGGTGGTGGGCGGGCCTGGTTCCGGCGGCGGCGCTGCTGCTGGGCGCTGCGCTGGCCCCGACCGACCCGGTGCTCGCCGCCGACGTGCAGGTCGGCGAACCGACAGATGTCGAGGACTCCGAGGACGAGGTCCGCTTCGCGCTGACCTCCGAGGCCGGCCTCAACGACGGGTTGGCGTTCCCGTTCGTCTACGCGGCGATCGCCATCGCCTCGACGAGTCTCGCCCCGGGCGACTGGATGGCGAAGTGGTTCACGGTGGACGTGCTGTGGAAGGTGTCCGTCGGTGTCGGCGGCGGCCTGCTCATCGGCTGGCTGCTCGGCAAGCTCTTCTTCCGGGCGCCCAGCAAGCTGCGGCTGGCCCGGCACGCCGAGGGTTTCCTCGCGTTGGCCGCCACCTTCCTGGCGTACGGCCTGGTGGAGGTGGTCGGCGGGTACGGCTTCCTCGCGGTGTTCGTGGCTGCCCGGGCGATCCGGGCGGCGGAGCGGACCCACGAGTTCCACGCGGTGCTGCATGACTTCGCCGAACAGATCGAACGACTGCTCACGCTTGTGCTGCTGCTCCTGCTCGGCGGCGCGATCGTGGGCGGGCTGCTCGCCCCGTTGACCTGGCAGGCGGCCACGGTCGGGTTGGCGCTGGTGTTCCTGATCCGGCCGCTGACGGGCTGGCTGTCGCTGCGCGGGGCTCCGGGACGTCCCGCCGAGCACTGGGTGATCTCGTTGTTCGGCATCCGCGGGGTGGGCTCGTTCTACTACCTCGCGTACGCCACCACGAAGGCAGACTTTCCGCAGGCGGAACTGCTGTGGGCCACGGTCGGGCTGGTGGTGCTCGTGTCGGTGGTGGTGCACGGCATCACGGCGACCCCGGTCATGCAGCTGCTGGACCGCGAGGGCGAACGGACCTCCGACCCCGCCGAACGGGACTCCTCCGCCCAGCCCGTCGCCGCCGCCGGACACGGCTGAGCGGGCGACGACCCCTCAGGCGAGGCGGGCGGCCAGCGCCCGGCCGAGGTCCCGTCCGGAGCGCCAGGCGGTCTGCACCCGGGGCTTGCCGAAGGCGTCACCGGCCAGGCCGATCCCGTCGGCGTCCAGGTGGAAGGTCTGGCCGTCGGTACCGCCGGTCGGGGCCGCGTAGGTCCACCTGTGCACGTGCACGTCGGTGGCCTGCTCGGGCAGCCCCAGCAGGTCCCGTACGGCCTGCGCGATCGCCGGCCCCGCCCCGGTGGGCTGGGCGAGGTGACCGCTGGCGAACGCGGGCACCGTGTGCGCGACAAGCACCGGCGCGTCGTCGCCGCGCCGGTCGCCGTCGTCGCAGACAAGGCTGAGCACCGGGTGGTCGTTGACGAACGCGCCGCCGAAGTCGGGCCAGCGGCGGCTCGGGAAGTGCAGCACGGCGGCGAGCGCCGGTGACCAGCTCTGCGCCTGCACGGCCCGGGTGGCGTCGGCGAGTGCCGGGGCGAGCAGCAGCGCCGCCTGCGGGCCGGGCATGGCCAGGACGACTGCCGCGCACGGCTCGCCGTCCACGACCGGCCCGGGATCGACGCCGAGCACCAGCCGGTCGACTGTCACCGGCAGCGGGGCGGCCAGGTCCTCGACGAGCGAGCGGAGCCCGCGCGGCGCGGCGAAGCGCATCGGCCCGGGCACGTCGTGGCGCCCCTGCCTGTCGTACGCCTGGAAGGTGTCGGTCCACTCCCGGACCAGACCGGCGGAGCGCCACCGCTCGACGACGACCGCGAAGTCCGGGTCGCTGACGGTGAAGTACGCGGCACCGATGTCGGCGGGGCGCCCGGCGAAGCGTTTGCTTGCCATCCGGCCGCCGCAGACGTGCCCCCGCTCGCGCAGCCGCACCGGCACGCCCGCACCTGTCAGCTCCACGGCGCAGGCCACTCCGGCGATGCCCGCTCCCACAACCGTCACGCTCATCGGCTGATCGTAGGCGGCGGCGGGTGGGCATGAACCACCGACGATCGGGGTACTGGCACACCTGTTCGAAGAAAGGGTGATGACGATGACGGACCGCAGCAACGAACAGGCCGACCCGCGCGGCGCGATCAAGGACCCGGACGAGTGGGTGACCGGCGACGAGCCGCCGACCGCCGCGCAGGAGTCCTACCTGAAGACGCTCGCCCGGGAGGCCGACGAGGATCTTCCGGACGACCTCACCAAGGCCGAGGCGTCCAAGCGGATCGACGAGCTCCAGGCCGAGACCGGCCGGGGCCGGTAGCTCCTCCCCACCCCCGCGATCGTGCGCTCGCTGTCGCGCCGGACCGGCCGACTCGGCAGCGAGCGCGCGGTCGCCGGGGTGTGTCAGGGGCGGGGCAGGCGGTGCAGGCGCACGCCGGTCAGCCGGCCGTCGGTGATCTCGGCTTCCAGGTAGGTGGCGTGCGGTTGGGAGCGGCGGTCGGTGGGTGAGCCGGGGTTGAGCAGGCGCAGGCCGCCGGGCGCCTCGGTGTCCCAGGGGATGTGCGAGTGCCCGAACACGAGCAGGTCGACGTCGGGGTAACGCGCCGCGCACCGCTGTTCGCGTCCGGTCCGGGGCCCGGTCTCGTGCACCACGGCGACCCGCAGGCCGTCGAGGTCCACCCGGGCGACCTCGGGCAGCCGGGCGCGCAGCGCCGGGCCGTCGTTGTTTCCGTACACGCCGACCAGCCGCCGCGACCGCGCGAGCATCGCGTCGAGCAGCGCCTCGTCGACCCAGTCGCCGGCGTGCACCACCACGTCCGCCGCCTCGATCGCCGTCCACAGCGGCTCGGGCAGGTCCCGGGCCCGCTTCGGTACGTGGGTGTCCGCCGTGAGCACCAGCCGCATGCGGACATTGTCCCCCGCGCCCCCGCCGACCGCCCGGCGACGCGGGTGATCCCGCGAGAGCACTGGTCACTGACGCACCGGGCTGAAGTGGGCCGGGGGCATGCCGAGCCCCCGCGCCACCGGGTCCCGCTCGACGTCGGTCAGCACACCGGCGGCGTTGATCAGACCGATGTGCGAGAACGCCTGGGGAAAGTTGCCCAGCTGCTCCCCGGTCAGCACGTCGATCTGCTCGGCGAACAGGCCGAGGTCGTTGACCCGCCCCGCCAATACACCGAACAGCTCGTGTGCCCGGTCCCGCTCGCCGGCCAGCGCCAGGCAGCACACCAGCCAGAACGAGCAGATGAGGAAACCGGCCGGGTCGCCGTCCCAGCGCCGCAGCAGCCCGTCGTGCGACAGCCCCTGCTCCACGACGCGGATCGTCGAACGCATCCGTGGGTCGTCGGCCCGCAGGAAACCCACCAACGGCATGACCAGCACCGACGCGTCGAGTTCGTCGGACTCGAAACTCCCGGTGAACGACTGGAGCCGCTCGCTCCAGCCCCGCTCAAGGATCTCCGCGCGCACCTCGTCGCGGGCGGCCGCCCAGCGGGCCACGTCCTGCGGCCCTCCGAGCCGGTCACCGAAGCGGACCGCCCGGTCCAGCGCCACCCAGCACTGCACCTTCGAGGACACGTGGTGGTGTTGGACGCCGCGCTCCTCCCACATCCCCGCGTCGGGCAGCATCCAGACCCGTACGGCCTGGTCGGCGAGCACCCGCAGGACGTGCCGCACCTCCAGGTCCATCGGCTCCAGCTTGTCGCGCATCAACCAGGCGGCGTCCATCGCCTCGCCGAAGATGTCGGTCTGCCGCTGCTGCCAGGCGTTGTTGCCGATCATCACCGGTGGGCTGTCGCGGTAGCCGCCGAGCTGGTCCAGACGGTGCTCGGTGAGGTCCCGCTCGCCGAGCACCCCGTACATGATGGGCACCGGCTCGTCGTCGACCCGGCCCATCGCCCGACCCAACCAGGCGAACTGCCGCTGCACCTCCTCGACGCACGCCGACCGCCACAGCGCCCGCAGCGTGAGACTGAAGTCGCGTACCCAGACGTAGCGGTAGTCGTAGTTGCGGTCCCCGCCGACCTCCTCCGGCAGCGACGTGGTCACCGAGGCCACCACCGCCCCGCTCGGCCCGTACGTCATGCCCTGCACCACGAGCCGGCTGCGCCGCACCTGCTCCGGGTAGAGGCCCTGGTATTCGTGCTGCTCTGCCCAGGACCGCCAGCCGGCGACGGTGTCGGCGATGGTCTCGTCCGCGTCCGGCACCTCGGGCAGGGGCGAGTCGTAGGTCGGGGCGTACCCGAGGGAGAAGTTGCGCGTCTCACCGGCGCGGACGGTGAACGACGCGGTGGCCTCGCCGTCGCCGCTGCTCAACCGCACGTCGCTGCGCAGCGTGAGCCGGGCGGCCCCGGCGATGGCCTCCAGCATGTCGTCCCGCTCGACCAGGTACGCGATGGCGCGGCCGTACTCGAAGCGGGGCCGGTAGAGCACCCGCATCGGCACCGCGCCGGACAGCCCTCGCAGGCTGCGGACCAGGACCTGCGGCGAGTGCACTCCGATCTCGTGACCGCGCGCGCCGGGCTCGAAGGCGAGCGCGTCGGTGAGCGCGACCTCCCCCTGCGCGGTACGGAACACGGTGCGCAGCACAAGCGTGTCGTCGAGGTAGCGGCGCTGCACGGTGAAGTCGACGGCCGGCTGGATCGCCCAGTGCCCGGCCCCGTCGTCGAGCAGGCGACCGAACACCGACGGGGCGTCGAACCGGCCCGGGCACCACCAGTTGATCGAGCCCGAGGAGTCCACGAGCGCCGCGCTGCGGCCGTCGGCGAGGAACCCGTAGTCGCTGATCTGTCCGCTCTCCACCCGACTGGCTACCCGAGCGGTCCGCGCGCATTCCCCTGGCGCAACGGCAGTCGGCCGGGCGGTGGGCGTTACCGCTCGGCATCGGCGGGAACCCGGGACGCTGACCGAGGGAGGATGCTCATGACGTCAGCTTCGGGTCCGGCCGCCAACTGGCGGCCCGGCGCACAGGGTGGCGACCTGCTTCCAACCGGACCGGCCGGTCGCCTGGGGACACCGGCAGGTGACGGGCGCGGGCCGGAGACCGGCCCACCGACCGTCACGATCGGCTCATATCCGGACTATCCGTCCGCGCAGCGGGTGGTGGACCATCTCGCTGACAACCGCTTCCCGGTGGAGCACAGTGCCATCATCGGCACCAATCTCACCCTTGTGGAGACGGTGCTGGGGCGGATGACCACCGGACGGGCGGCTCTGCTCGGCGCCGGCACCGGCGCCTGGTTCGGGCTGTTCATCGGCCTGTTGTTCGGCATCTTCACGGTCGGCAACTGGCTGGCGGTGATCCTGGTCGGCCTGGTCATCGGTGCGATCTGGGGCGCCGTGTTCGGCGCTGTCGCGCACGCGATGACGGGTGGGCGGCGGGACTTCACCTCCGCCAGTTCGCTGCGTGCCGGCCAGTACGCGGTGACCGTCGACGCGCAGCTCGCGGACCAGGCCCGGCAGCTGCTGGGTCGGATGGGGATGGGCAACCGCCCCGCCAACGCCTGACTGGTCACGGTCCGACCGGCCGTCCCGGCTCCACGCCGGGGCGGCCGTCAGCCGTGGTACGCCAGTTCGCCAGCCCGCAGTGGCACGTCGACGCGGTTCTCCGGCGGCGCGAGCGGGCAGGCCCAGCGGTCGTCGTACGCGCAGCTCGGGTTGTAGAGGTAGTTGGCGTCGAGGCGGACCCGGTCACCGGGCAGCAGCTGGACGCCCCGGCCGAAGGTGCCCTTCACGGTGTCGGTGAGGTAGCGCCCACCGCCGTAGGTCTCGGGGCCGCACGTGGCGTCGCGCAGCGGCACGAACAGTCCACCCCCGTACGCCTCGATCCACCAGAGGGTCAGCGGCCCCCAGGGTGTCTCGGCCACCGCGATCCGGCGGTACGCGACCACGCCGTCCGGCCCGCCGGTGTCGACCCGCAGCTCGCCGCTGGCCGGTCGCAGCGGCGCCTCGACCACGGCATCGGGGTTGGGCGGGTAGTAGCGCACTCCGGAGAAGCCCTGACGCTCCGCGGCCGGGATCGGGCTCTGCGGGTGGGTGGCGAAGAGGTCGTCGCGGCCGGCACGGAAGCCGGCCAGGTCGACGCCGGAGAGGTAGAGCCGGGCCACCCGCTCGCGCCAGTCGGCCAGTTCCAGATCGTCCACGCCCCGAGCCTATGCCGGCCAGTTGCTCAGGACGGCGTCCAGGGCGTCCAGGGCGCGCGCCCAGGAGTCGTCGGTGCTGCGCGGGGTGTGCCGGAATCCCCCGGTCTTCTCCAGGCTCACGAATCCGTGGAAGGTGCTGTGCATCATCCGTACCGCGTCGGTCTGGTCCGGCTCGGCCAGGCGGTATCCGCGCAGGATGGCCCGGGTCATCTCCGCGTGCCGGACGCCGGCGCTGGCGGCCGCCGTCTCGGGGTCGAGGTCGATCTGCATGGCGGCGTACCGGCCCGGGTGCTCCATCGCGTAGGCGCGGTACGCGTTGGCGAAGGCCACCAGGGCGTCCTTGCCGGCGCGGCCGGCAAGCGCCGAGGCCACCCGGTCGGCCAGTTCGGAGAGCGCCAGCAGGGCCACCCGCACCCGCAGGTCGTGGGCGTTACGGATGTGGAAGTACAGGCTCGCGTCCTTGACTCCGAACTGGCGGGCGAGCGCGGCGACAGTGACGTTCTCCATGCCGATCTCGTCGGCCAGCTCCGCCGCGGCCAGGGTCAGCCGCTCGGCGGTCACCCCCGCACGTGCCATCCGCCACACTCCTCTAGTTTTTTGCCTAGGACGACTAGGCTAGGGCCTATGTTAGTCCCCACCGAGTCTGCCATCCGCGCCTCCTTCGTCAACACGACCCAGGGCGAGGCGAAGCGACTGGCCGTACCCAACGATCTCGAGTTCCGCCCCTGGGACGACCTCGACTTCCTCGGCTGGCGGGACCCGTCCGCGCCACAGCGGGCCTACCTCGTCACCGAGGTCGACAACGGGCTGGTCGGCGTGGCGTTGCGCGTCGCGCCCCAGCACACCGGGCGGGTCCGGCGCAGCATGTGCTCGCTCTGCCTGACCACGCACACAGGTGACGGCGTCTCGCTGATGACCGCCCGCAGGGCCGGACCCGACGGGCGGCAGGGCAACTCCGTGGGCGCGTACATCTGCTCCGACCTGGCCTGCTCGCTCTATCTGCGGGGCAAGAAGCACGCCGGGCCCCGCGTCTACGAGACCCTGACCGTGCCGGAGAAGATCGAGCGGACGAGGAGCCACCTCAGCGCGTTCCTGCGCAGGATCACCGAGTGACGGTTCGCTGATCAGCGGTCGGTGGCCAGGCGGGCGTGCAGGTGCTCGTCGTAGCGGCGCCCGTCGCCGTACTGGTACGACTCACGCAGCGTGCCCTCGGCGGCGTAGCCGGCCCGGTCGGCGACCCGGCAGGACGCCGGGTTGGCCACCGCGTGACACAGCTCCACGCGGTGCAGCCGCAGGTCGGTGAACGCCCACTCGGTGAGCCGGACGACGGCGCGGACCGCCACCCCGCGTCCGCGCGCCGACGGCATCGTCCAGTACCCGATCGACGCGTCGCCGTGGTGGATGTGGTGCAGGGACACCGAGCCCAGCAGGTCACCGCCGTCCGCCGCGGTGACCGCCAGGGAGGCGTGGTCACCGACGGACCAGTCGGCCCGACGGCGCACCCAGAGCAGCGCGTACTCGTCGTCGACCGGGCCGGCGGACTGCGGGTTCCACTGGGCGATGGACGGGTCGCGCAGGGCGCCACGGACGGCGGGGGCGTCCGCGTCGCGCCAGGGGCGCAGCAGCAGGTCGGCGGCGGCGAGTTCCACGTGTTCCACGAGGGCGGAGTCTGGCACACGGCCGGACCCGCCCGCCGCCCGATTTCCGTCCATGTCCTTCAAACCTGCACGACTTCCTCCTGCCGAGCGCTCCCTGTGACCCAGACGACGACCAAGGGCGTTACTTAAATTTTGAAAGAGTGCTACCGTCGGGGCGTGACGGAGAGCCTGGACAGCACCCGAGAGGCGGCCTGGCGCGCCTACATCGAGGCCAGCCAGCGTCTCTACACACAGTTGGAAGAGGACCTACGTGTCGACAGCGGCCTGAGCTTCGCCGACTACCACGTGCTTGTCGTGCTCTCCGAGGCGCCGGGCCAACGGCTGCGCATGGGCGAGCTGGCCAGCCGACTGATCTTCTCGCCGAGCCGACTGACGTACCAGATCACGTCCATGCAGCGTCGCGGCCTGGTCAGCAAGGAGCCCTGCCCGGACGACCGACGCGGCAGCGAGGCGGTCCTCACCGCCGCCGGGCTGCTCACCCTGTCCGAGGCCGCACCCCACCATCTGGCGTCGGTGCGTACCCACCTGATGGACGACCTCGACGACGACGAGGTCGCCTGCCTCACCCGGGTCTTCGGCCGGCTCGGCGACCGCCTGCGGGCGGACTGCCCCGCGCCGACCACAGACGCCACCAGTTAGGAGCCCCGCGATGCCCGCCATCACCGTCGACAACGTTCTCGTCCTGCCCCGCCTCCCGCGCCTCGACGAGACCACCAGATTCCGCCCGGTCCGCACGGTCACCACGGCCCCCAGCGGGTTCGAGGGCGAGGGCTTCCCCGTCCGCCGGGCCTTCGCCGGGGTCTCGACCACCGACCTGGACCCGTTCATCCACCTCGACCAGATGGGCGAGGTGGACTACGCGCCGGGCGAGCCGAAGGGCACCCCGTGGCATCCCCACCGCGGCTTCGAGACCGTGACGTACATCATCGACGGCGTCTTCGACCACCAGGACTCGCAGGGCGGCGGCGGCACCATCACCGATGGGGACACCCAGTGGATGACGGCCGGCAGTGGCCTGCTCCACATCGAGGCCCCGCCGGAGCACCTGGTGATGAGCGGTGGCCTGTTCCACGGCACCCAGCTCTGGGTCAACCTGCCCCGCTCGGCCAAGATGAACCCGCCCCGCTACCAGGACATCCGGGGTCGGGAGTCGGCGCTGCTCACCACCGGGGACGGCGGCGCGCTGATCCGGGTCATCGCCGGTGAGATCGCCGGGCACCGCGGTCCGGGGTCGACCTTCACCCCGATCACCATCACCCACGTCACCGTCCAGCCGGGCGCGCAGGTCGACCTGCCCTGGCAGCCGGAGTTCAACGCCCTGGTCTACGTGCTCGGCGGCCGTGGCACCGTCGGCACGGACCGTCGGCCGGTGCGGACCGGTCAACTCGCGGTGCACGGGGCGGGCGACGCGCTGCGGTTCAGCGCGGACACCGCGCAGGACAGCAACACCCCGGCGCTGGACCTCTACATCATGGGCGGCCAGCCGATCCGGGAGCCCGTGGCGCAGTACGGCCCGTTCGTGATGAACACCCGGGACGAGCTGCTCCAGGCGTTCGAGGACTTCAGGGCCGGCCGGCTCGGCGTGATCCCGACCGGGCGGCTGCCGCACACCGGCGGCCAGGGCGCCCGGCCCTGACCCTCGCGGCCGGCTGAGACCGGCGCCGGCGCCCCCCTGTGTCACCGGGGCGCCGGCGCCGGCGCCCCCTCAGGAGACCGCGAATATCCCAGCGACACCGAGAATCACCATCACCAACACCGCTACCAGCGCACCCCGTTCGCTCTCCACCGCCGGCTCGCGGTACTCGGTCACGGGATTCGTCGTCTCGCGGGGCATAGTGCGGCCTCCTCGTTGGTGTCACATCGTCGTCGATGGCGTTGGCCGGGTCACCGGTGCGCCCGGCCGGGGTGCGAACCCGCGCCGCGGGTCCTACCGTGAGGACGTTGTCGACCTCCGGGGGGCTGGACGGTGCCGTTGCAGGACTGGTTCCTCACCGCGCGGGAACGGGCCAACCCGGTCTCTGGGTTACCCGTCTGGACCAGCGGAAACCTCGCCGAGCCGTTGATTCACGGCGCGGCGTACTTCGACCGGCTGGTCGACGAGGTGCAGGCGCTCACCGCGGGCGACCACCTGTTCTTCACCGACTGGCGGGGCGACCCGGATCAACGGCTGCGACCGGACGGCCCGACCGTCGCCCAACTCTTCGCCCAGGCCGCGCAGCGGGGCGTGGTGGTCAAGGGGCTGATCTGGCGCTCCCACCTCGACGTGCTCGCCTACAGCGAGGCGGAGAACCGCAACCTCAGCGAGGCCGTCTCCGCGGCCGGCGGCGAGGTGCTGCTCGACCAGCGGGTCCGCCGCGGCGGCTCGCACCACCAGAAGCTCGTGGTGCTGCGGCACCCGAACGCCCCGGAGCGGGACATCGCGTTCGCCGGCGGGATCGACCTGTGCCACAGCCGCCGCGACGACGCCGCCCACCACGGCGACCCGCAGCCGGTGCAGATGTCGCCCCGGTACGGCCCCCACCCGCCCTGGCACGACGTGCAGCTCGCGGTACGCGGCCCGGTGGTCGGCGCCCTGGACACCGTGTTCCGGGAACGCTGGACCGACCCGATGCCACTGGACTCGGAGAACCCGATGGCGTACCTGCGGGACCGGCTGCGCGGCGCGGACCTCACGCCCGATCCGCTGCCCGAGCAGCCAGCCGACCCGCCCGCCTGCGGGCCGCACCACATCCAGGTGCTGCGGACCTATCCCGCCGTCCGGCCCCGCTACTCGTTCGCGCCGGACGGGGAACGGACCGTCGCCCGGGGCTACACCAAGGCGGTCCACCGGGCACGCCGGCTCATCTACCTGGAGGACCAGTACCTCTGGTCGACAGAGGTCGCGGACCTGTTCGCGCGGGCGCTACGGGACAACCCCGAGCTGCAGCTGGTCGCCGTCGTACCCCGGCACCCGGACGTGGACGGCCGGCTGGCGCTGCCGCCGAACATGGTCGGCCGGGAGCAGGCGCTGTCGCTGTGCGAACGGGCCGCACCGGACCGGGTGCACGTGTTCGACGTGGAGAACCACGCAGGCGACCCGGTCTACGTGCACGCCAAGGTCTGCGTGGTCGACGACGTCTGGGCCAGCGTCGGCAGCGACAACTTCAACCGCCGGTCCTGGACGCACGACAGTGAGCTGTCCTGCGCAGTGCTCGACGACACCCGCGACGAGCGGGAACCCACCGACCCGGCCGGGCGGGGCGACGGGGCGCGGGTCTTCGCCCGGGACCTGCGACTGCGGCTCTGGCGCGAGCACCTGGACCGCGACCCGGACGGCCGGGACGACGCCGATCTGCTCGACCCCGCCGACGCCGTCGCGGCGATCAAGGCCGCCGCCGATGCCCTGCAACAGTGGTACGACGACGGCCAGGTGGGTGAACGCCCACCCGGGCGGCTGCGCCCGCACCGACCCGAACGGCTGCCGTGGTACACCCGCGCCTGGGCGCTGCCGGCGTACCGGTTGGTCTACGACCCGGACGGCAGGCCGCTGCGGGCCAGACTGGCGGGCACCTGGTGAACCGTCCGGGCCGGCTCCGGCATGCCGGTCGAGCCGGGATGCACGGTCAGCCCCCCGGGGTACGCGAACGAGGAGCGCGGGGAGAAGTAGCCGAAGCCGATGGTCAGCGGGTTGTCCGGTCGTAGCGCGTACAGCGGGTGCCCGGGCTGGAGGAACTCCACCGACTCGATCTCGAACGGCGCGACCGGCTCGGCCACGAACGGGTAGACCGAGCTGAGGAGCTGACCGTCGCGCCTGGTGAAGTAGCGGTGGTGCCCGCTGCTGATCACATGCCCGGTCTCCCCCACCCGGCAGCGGGCCCGGACCAGCGGCACACCGTCGATCTCGGTCTCGGAGCACAGGTCCTCGCCGTCGATCTCGATGTGGGTGCGACCGGCGAACGTCGGGGCGCCACGGGCGGCGGCGTACTCCCGCACGAGTCGGCTGGAGGCCACGTAGTGGGTCCACCAGCCGCCCGGGTTGAGCCCTCCGGGCGCGTCCACGCCGGCCAGCGACACACCGAGGTACGTGAGCGAGTACGCGCCGAAGCCGGAGGTCTGCGTCTCGTCGTCGACGACGTACTGGTTGAGGAACACCTGACGGTCGGCGCGGGGGCGCAGCCCCGCCGGGACCAGGGCGGCCACCGCGTCCGGATCCGCCGGCAGCCAGCTGAAGTAGAGCGTGCGACTGTTCACGACGAGCTGGGGAGCGGCTGGATCGAGCATGGTGCCTCCGAACCGGGTGTGTACAGGCGACGCTACGGCCGGTCCCACCGGCGGGACAAGGACGGATAGGCGACACATCTGCCCCGTTGTCGGATTTCCTGTTGACCGTCCGGTGGTCGGGGTTGACCGATCGGCTCGTCGCCTGTGGGCGACCGGGTGGCGGGAAACAGGTAAGAGACCTCACACTCCCCCGGACTTCCGCCCGACTTGAGTGTTTTGTGATTGAAAATCACATAAGTACATCAGCCTTTCGGCTAGATTTCGGCGAGACGATCAGGCTAAGGTGAGTCCCGAACGGCCCATACGAAGCTAAACCAAAAAGCGTCACGTCTTTTTTCCGCGGACGAGGTGCAGGGAGGACCACCCATGACCGCGCCAACGATCACCGAGCAGCCGAGCACCGCTGTCCGGAGCACCACCAAGCTGGACCCGCGCGCGCTCACCGACAGCGCCGCCGACCTGCTCAACGCCATGGCGGCACTGCCGGCAAACCACCCGTCCCGCGCCGCGCTGCGCGACCGGGCGATCGAGGCCTGGCTGCCCCTGGCGAACCACCTCGCCCACCGCTACAGCGGGCGGGGCGAGCCGACCGACGACCTGGCCCAGACCGCCGCCGTCGGCCTCATCAAGGCCATCGACAAGTTCGACCCGACGCGCGGCGTCGACTTCGCCGGGTACGCCATCCCCACCATCATCGGTGAGCTCAAGCGGCACTTCCGCGACCGCACCTGGGACATCCGGGTGCCCCGCCGCCTCCAGGAGCTGCGGCTGGCCATCTCGGACGCCAACAGCTCGCTGCTGCAGACCCTCGGCCGCTCGCCGACGGTCGCCGACATCGCCGCCCACCTCAAGCTCACCGAGGAAGAGGTCCTGGAGGGCCTGGAGGGCGCCCGCGCGTACAACGCGGTGTCGCTGTCCACCCCGACCGGCGACGGCGACCGGGCCACCGAGCTGGGCGACATGCTCGGCGGTGAGGACAACGAGTTCGAGCTGGCCGAGCTGCGAGTGGCCCTCGGCCCCGCGCTCGCCACCCTCGACGAGCGCGAGCAGAAGATCCTCACGCTGCGGTTCTACGGCAACCTGACCCAGTCGCAGATCGCCGACCAGATCGGCGTCTCGCAGATGCACGTCTCCCGGCTGCTGGCCCGGGCGCTGACCAAGCTGCGCGGCCAGCTCGACGGCACGTACTAGAACGCCTGACGAAGCGGGGCCGGGTCCAGTTGGACCCGGCCCCGCTTCGCGTCACACGCGGTAGGTGTCACGCGGACGTGACAACTTCGGTCAGCTACCGACCGGCTCGCGCCACATCGGCCAGAACGGGGTGCCGTCGGGCACCCGGAACGGCTCACCGGCCCGGTAGCCGTGCTTCGCGTACAGGTCCCGGCTACGCGGACTGCTCGCCTCCAGGTACGCCGGCATCGCGTTGGCGTCCAGCCAGGCGTGGTGGTGCTCCAGCAGCGCGGTGCCCAGCCCGCGCCCCTGCCGATCCGGCCGCGTCGCCAGGAACGCCAGGTGGTGGTGGTCCGGGTGCGGGTGGTTCGCCGCGAACAGGTCGTCGAGGTGGCGGAACCGGTCGGTCCACTCGCCGCACGCGGCGGCGAGCCGGGCGTCGTAGTCCTCCGGTGAGGGAAGCTCTTCCCCCACCGACGGGAACCACACAGCGACCGAGGTGCGCTCGGCCGTGGCGTACACCGTGCCGTGGCGCATCGCGTGCCCGACCAGGATCTCGAAGTTTCCGGCCAGGACTGCCTCACGCTTGCTCGCGTCGGGCACCAGCCAGGACGTCACCTCCAGGGCGGTGAACGCCTCGGCGATCAGGCCGGCCACCAGTGCGGTGTCCGGTGGCCCGAGCCGGTCGATGCGCACGCTCACCGCGTCACCTCCACGCTGGCCGGCGCGTCCGTCGTCACGGCGGCGGCGGCGCTCGCCGCGCCGAGCCCGATCCGGGCGTACGTGTCGGGGCGGCTGGCGCGCAGCACCAGCCCCCAGATCACGCCAAGCGCGGCCGCCACCGGGTACACGGCAGGCAGCGCCCAGCGCAGGGTGGAGTCCGGCTCGACGCCGAGCAGGTTCGCGAAGTTCGACACAGCCAACCAGATGATCACGACGAGGGCGATCGTCGCCAGGGCGGGGGCGATGGCCCGCCGCCAGATGTTCTCGCCGGCGCCGCCGGAGCGGGCGAAGTAGGCGATCACCGCCACCGAGGTGGTGGCGATCAGCAGCAGCACGCCGAAGCCGCCCGTGGTGCCGCCCCAGAAGAAGAGCTGGACCACCGGGTCCCAGCCGTTCGCCGCGTACAGCAGGATGACCAGCAGGCCGAGGGCGCTCTGCGCCAGGGAGGCGGCCCGGGGCGCGCCGGAGCGCGGCGAGGTCTGCCCGAACACCGCCGGCAGCACCCGTTCGCGGCCCAGGGCGAACGTGTAGCGCGCCGTCGTGTTGTGGAAGGAGATCATCGCGGCCAGCACCGAGGTCAGGAAGAGCACCTGGCCGATGGTGACAGCGGTGTCACCGAGCTGCGCGGCAGCCAGGTTGAAGATCAGGCCCACGCTCTGCTCGCCCGCCTCGGCGACGATCCGGTCCGGTCCGACGGCGACAGTCATCGTCCAGGACGACAGCGCGTACAACCCGGCGATGATCGCCACCGACAGGTACGTGGCAAGCGGCACCGTCCGCTTCGGGTCCTTGCTCTCCTCGCTGAAGACCACAGCGGACTCGAAGCCCACGAACCCGAGGATCGCCAGCACCAGCACGGCACCCACCCCCGGCACGAAGAGGTTGTCCGGCGACAGGGCGGCGAAGCTGACCTGACCGTCGGCCGGGTTGCCGAGCTGACCGAGGTCGAAGACGAGGATCACCACGATCTCGGCGACC
This sequence comes from Micromonospora sp. NPDC047521, assembly GCF_055587305.1. NCBI lineage: Bacteria > Bacillati > Actinomycetota > Actinomycetes > Micromonosporales > Micromonosporaceae > Micromonospora > Micromonospora sp. NPDC047521. Next base: position 234,575 of record NZ_JBVJGN010000004.1, read on the forward strand.
AGCAGCGCGGCCAGCACGAGGCCGTTGATGTCGACCCGGAGCAGACCGAGCAGGCCGACAAGCGCCCACGCCACCAGGGCGACGATCGACCAGTGCGGGTGGCCGCCGAAGATCCGGTCCAGCACCGGCTCGGCGGCGACGCCGATGGTGCCGTACAGCCCGACCTGCAACGCGTTGTACGCCAGGAGCGCCACCCAGGCGGCACCCACACCTGCCGGTCGACCGAGGCCACGGGAGATGTAGGCGTAGAAGGCGCCGGCGTTCTCCACCCGGCGGGACATCGCCACGTAGCCGACCGAGAACAGGCCGAGCACGGCGGCGACCACGAGGAAGGCCAGCGGAATGCCTGTCACACCGATGACGCCGTAGCCGGTGGTGACCACACCGGCGACCACGGTCAGCGGCGCGGCCGCCGAGAGCACGAAGAAGATGACCGAGGGGACGCCGAGACGACCCCGGGCGAGGGCTTCGGAGACGTTGCTGGGTCGGTCGACTGTCGATGTCGGGGGCATACGACTACTCCGGTTGTCGAGGGGAGGGACAGGGGGTTACCGGGTGGGTCAGGGGAAGCCGCGCAGCACCGCGGCGCCGACGGCGGCCTCGGTGTGCCCGACGAGTTCCTTCAGGGGCGCCGGCAGCGCGGGGATGAGAACGTTCAACCGGTGGTGGGCGCGGGGGCCGGCGCTCCACAGCACCTCGCGGGTCAGCCCGGCCGCCACGACCAGCCCGAGCAGCAGCGCGTCCGGCACGCTCGGCGGATCCGGTCGGTCCAGCAGCGCCCGCAACCGGGTGGCGGGCCAGGCCACCGCGTTGAGGTCGATCGGCAGGTAGCTGACCGACGTCCGCAGCAGTCGGCGGCTCTCCTGGCGACGGAGCACCCCGGCGCGGGCCAGCCGCTCCCCCACCGAGGTCGTGGCGCTCTGCGACAGGAAGCTGAGCCAGGTGTTCACCGCCTGGTGGTGAGCCTCGCCGATCAGCTGGTCGAGGACCGTGTGTGCCAGCGCGTCGGACGGGGGACGCCTGTCGACGACGCTTACCTGCCCGCCGGAGACAGTGATGTGTCCGTACAGGGTCAGCTCACCGAGAAGGCCCGCGGCCAACCCGAGGCCGGTCGCCGCCGGGTGCAGTTTGGCCTTGCCACGACTGTCGTTGTGGGCGATCAGGAAGAACTCGTCGGCGATGAGCAAACGGTCCTCCCGCAAGGATGTATGTCCACAGTGATCGCAACCGGGAAAGGATGCACCCAGAGCTACTGCAATGCAACTCCCAGATTTGAAAGTTGCACTCCGTACAGGCGCGACCTGGGGATCTCGTCATGTCAGACTCGGACGGTGACCGCCACCCCCGCCATCCGACCCACCGCCAGCCCGACAGTGCGCCGTCGACGCATCGCTCGGGAGCTCCGCCAGCTACGGGAACGCGCGGGGATGACCCTCGATGTGGCGGCCCGGCAGCTCGACATGTCCAAGAGCAACCTCTCCCGGATCGAGACCGCGCAGATCGGCATCAAGCCACGCGACGTGCGCGCGGCCCTGGCCCTCTACCAGGTGACCGGCGCGGACGCCGAGGCGTTGATCGAGATCGCCCGCGGCGCCCAGCAGCGCGGCTGGTGGCAGAACTACAGCGACGTGCTGCCCGAGTGGTTCGAGTTCTACGTGGGACTGGAGGCCGAGGCGGCGGCGCTGCGCACGTACGAGGCCGAGTCGGTGCCCGGGCTCCTGCAGACCGAGGCGTACGCGCGGGAGATCTACCGGCGCACCGCGGGCGAGGACGGCCTGGAACGCAAGGTCGCCGCACGGCTGCGCCGGCAGGAGGTGCTGCGCCGCGACGACCCCGTCCACCTGTCGGTAGTGCTCAACGAGGCGGTCCTGCTGCGCCCGGTCGGCGGCGCCGCCGTGATGGCCGAGCAGGTGGCCCACATGAGTCGAATCGCTCAACTACCCAACGTCACAATTCAGGTACTTCCGTTCGCTGCCGGCGGGCACCCGGCGATGAGCACCCCGTACGTGATCCTCAACTTCGCCGACACCGCCGACGCGTCAGTGGTTTACCTGGATAACCTCACGATGGGACTGGCTCTGGAGGATGCCGATCAAGTGCTCGGGTATAGCCTTCTGCACGAGGAGCTGTGCCGGATGGCACTCGATCCGACGGCGTCGTTGACCCGTCTGGAGCAGGCTTCTCGTAACTTTGCGTGACCGCGTCTGCGGCACGCCGACGCAGACGAGAGGCACCGCGGATGACGGCGTACGACCGGACCGGGGCGGACTGGCGCACCAGCACGCGCAGCAGTGGCAACGGCAACTGCGTGGAGGTCGCGACAGTCGACGGTCAGGTCGCCGTCCGGGACAGCAAGGACCGCTCCGGTCCGGTCCTCGCGTTCGCGGCACCGGCCTGGCGGAGCTTCGTGCGCGGCGTGGGCGGCGTCCACCGCCGGTGAGTCCGGCGGGCCGGTGCGAGACTGGGCCGTGCTCTCCGACGTAACAGTTGACCTGCCGGTCCGTCCGGTGCTGCCGGCGCTGGTCGCGGCACTCGACGCGGCCGGCGCCGGGGTGCTCGTCGCGCCGCCGGGCACGGGCAAGACCACACTCGCGCCGCTGGCCGTGGCCGACCGGGTCACCGGTCGGGTGGTGATCGCGCAACCGCGGCGGGTGGCGGCCCGCGCCGCCGCCCGGCGGATGGCCGAGCTGCTCGGCGAGCGGGTAGGCGAACGCGTCGGCTACGCGGTCCGCGGCGAGCGCCGCGTCGGTCCGTCCACCCGGGTGGAGGTGGTCACGACCGGCCTGCTGGTCCGCCGCCTGCACCAGGACCCGGAGCTGCCCGGTACGGGCGCCGTGCTGCTCGACGAGTGCCACGAGCGGCACCTCGACGCCGACCTGGCGCTGGCGTTCACTGTGGAGGCCCGGGCCACCCTCCGGCCGGACCTGTGGCTGCTGGCCATGTCCGCCACCCCGGACACCTACCGGTTCGCCGCGCTGCTCGGCGGTGACGTCCCCGCCCCGGTGGTACGGGCCGAGTCGGCGCTGCACCCGGTGCGGCGGATCTGGGCGCCGCCGCCGCGGCCGGTCGCGCCGCCCGGAGCGGGACCTGTCGACCGGGCCCTGCTCGACCACGTGGCGGCCACCGTCCGGCGGGCGCTACGCGAGCACGACGGTGACGTGCTGGTCTTCCTGCCCGGCGCCGGCGAGATCGCGGCGGTCAGCGGCCGGCTCGCCGACCTGCGGGACGCCGTCGCGCTCCTGCCCCTGCACGGCCGTCAGCGCGGCGGTGAGCAGGACGCCGCCCTGCGCCCGGCCGACCGGCGGCGCGTCGTGCTGTCCACCGCCCTGGCCGAGACCAGCCTGACCGTCCCGGGCGTGCGGGTCGTGGTGGACGCCGGGCTGTCCCGGGTGCCCCGCGTCGACCTGGCCCGGGGGCTGGGCGCGCTGGTCACCGTGCCGGTCTCCCGGGCCGCCGCCACACAGCGCGCCGGCCGGGCCGGCCGGGAGGCCCCCGGGTCCGTCTACCGGTGCTGGTCCGCGGCGACCCACGAACGGCTGCCCGCCCGCGCCGAGCCGGAGATCGCCACCGCCGACCTGACCGGCTTCGCGCTGGAGTTGGCCGCCTGGGGCCGGCCGGACGGCGTCGGGTTGGCGCTGCCCGACGCGCCACCGGTGGCGGCGATGACTGTGGCCCGGGACACGCTCGTCACCCTGGGCGCGGTCGAGCCGGACGGCCGGATCACCGCGCGCGGCCGGGCGATCGCCGCGGCGGGCGCGCACCCACGGCTGGCGCGGGCGCTGCTCGACGGCGCGGGCCGGGTCGGCGCGGACCGTGCCGCCGAGGTGGTGGCCCTGCTCGCCGAGGAGAGCGCCGCCGGTCCCGGCGACGACCTGGTCGCCAGCTGGCGCCGCCTGCGTGCCGGCGCCGACGCGGGAGCGACCGCCCGCTGGCGCACCGAGGTACGACGGCTGCGCGCCGCGCTGCCCGTCGACTCCCCGACTGAGGGCCGTGGCCGGGCCGGTGCGCGCGGCCCGGAGACCGGCGGACGGGCCGGGCTCACCGACGATCTCGCCGCGGGGCTGCTGGTCGGCCTGGCGTACCCGGAACGGCTGGCGCGGGCGCGGCGGCCGGGCGGCTCGGCGTACCTCATGACCGGCGGAACCGCCGCGGAGCTGGCGGCCGGGTCGGCGCTTGTCGGCTCCGACTGGCTGGCGGTCGCCGTCGCGGACCGCACCCCCGGCGCGCCGTCGGCACGGATCCGCCGGGCCACGCCTGTGGACGAGGCGACCGCCCGGGACGCGGCCGGCCCGCTGCTGTCCACCCGGCGGGAGGTCGGCTGGTCCGAGGGGGACGTGGTGGCCCGGGAGGTGACCCGGCTGGGCGCGATCGAGCTGCTCCAGCGCCGGATCGACCGCCCGGAACGCGCCGAGGTGACCGGGGCGCTGCTGACCGGGCTGCGCCAGGAGGGGGTGGGGCTGCTGTCCTGGACGCCTGCGGCCCGGTCCCTGCGCGAGCGGCTGGCGTTCAGCAGGCACCACCTCGGCGACGAGTGGCCGGACGTCGGCGACGAGGCACTGCTCGACGCCGCCCCCACCTGGCTCGGCCCGGAACTGGCCGCCGCCCGGCGGCGCGCGGACCTGGCCCGGGTGGACGTGGCCTCGGCGCTGCGCCGGCTGCTGCCCTGGCGGCAGGCGGCCCGGCTGGACGAGCTGGCCCCCGAGCGGATCGAGGTGCCCAGCGGCTCACGGATCCGGGTCGACTACACCGACCCGGCGGCGCCGGTGCTGGCGGTGAAACTCCAGGAGACGTTCGGCTGGCCGGCGGCTCCGCGCATCGCCGACGGCCGGGTGCCGGTGCTGCTGCACCTGCTCTCCCCCGCCGGACGGCCGGTCGCGGTCACCGCCGACCTGGCCTCCTTCTGGCGCAGCGGGTACCCGCAGGTGCGCTCGGAGCTGCGCGGACGCTACCCCCGGCATCCGTGGCCGGAGGACCCGGGAACGGCGACGCCCACCCGCCGGGTCACGCCGCGCCGGCGCTGAGGGCGCGGCGTCACTCCTGCACCACGTCGGCCACCACCACCGTGACGTTGTCCGGTGCGCCGGCGTGCAGCGCCAGGTCGATGAGCTTGCCGACGCAGGCGGCCCGGTCCGGGTAGTCGGCGAGCACCTCGGCGAGCGTGTCCGGACGGACCACGTTGGAGAGGCCGTCGCTGCACAGCAGCCACCGGTCACCGGCGCGGGGCACCATCGTGGCGTACGACGGGGAGACCTCCTCGCCCTGCAACGCCTGGGTGACGACAGCCCGGCGCGGGTGACTGCTGGCCTGGTCGGCGGTGATCACGCCCTGGTCCACCAGCAGCTGGACGAACGTGTCGTCCCGGGTGACCTGCTTGAGCACGCCCTCGCGGAACAGGTACGCCCGCGAGTCGCCGACGTGGGCGAGGGCCAGGCAGCTGCCGGTACGGGCGAAGAGCAGGGCGGTGAGTGTGGTGCCCATGCCCTGACGCTCGGGATCCTCGGCGACCGCCTGCCGGATCCTCGCGGTGGCCAGGGCTATGCCGCCCTGGAGCGCGGCGACCAGGGCGTCCTCGGGCGTCTCCACGTCGAGCGGGGCGACCGCGTCGATGGTGAGGGCGCTGGCGAGGTCACCGGCGGCCATCCCGCCCATGCCGTCGGCGACGGCGACGAGCCAGGTCCCGGCGTGCAGGGCGTCCTGGTTTCCGCTACGGATCAGCCCACGGTCGCTCGTTCCCACGGAACGCAGCTTCAGGGTCATGGGAGGCAGCCTGCCAGGCGAAGGGCGCAGTTGTCTCTAGGAGATCACGACGACGGCGCGTGGCGCGGTCAATCTCACGTCTCGGGGTCGGCGCGTCACCGCGAGGCTGCCCTTGTGGCACGGCAAAACCCATCCAGTCAGATCAATTGACACGGCGGATCCCCACTGGAAACATCGAGCCGATAGCTGGGAGCGCTCCCAGGTCGTACCGCCACCGTCCCACCCCCGGTCCCGGAAGGACTCCCCGTGACGACACCCCGACGCCGCCTCCTGCTGGCCGCGGCGACCGCCCTCGCCCTCACCGGCGCGGGCGCCGGCGCGGCCCACGCCGAACCCCCACCGGACGCCCCCGAACAGATCGACAACGGCGACTTCAGCGCCGGCGTCAGCCCCTGGTTCTCCTTCGGCACCGGCGCGCTCGCGGTCACCGACGGGCGGCTCTGCACAAGTGTCGCAGGCGGGCTGGCCAACCCGTGGGACGCCGGCATCGGCCAGGACGGCGTACCGCTGATCGCCGGCGCCGAGTACACCCTCGGCTTCGCCGTCTCCGCCACCCCCGGCGCGGCGGTCAAGGCCGTGCTCCAACTCGGCAGCGCCCCGTACACCACGTACGCCGCAGTGGACGCCACCGCCACCGGCACCGCCCAGCGCGTCGAGCAGACCTTCACCGTCCCGGACGACAACCCGAACGCCCAACTGATCTTCCAGGTCGGCGGCTCCCCCGAGACGCAGACCATCTGCCTGGACGACGTCTCGCTGCGCGGCGGCGAGCCGCCCGAGCCGTACGTGCCGGACACCGGGCCGCGGGTCCGCGTCAACCAGGTCGGCTACCTGCCCGGCGGGCCGAAGAACGCCACAGTCGTCACCGACGCCACCGAACCGCTGCCCTGGCAGCTGCGGTCGGGCGCCGGCACCGTCGTGGCCAGCGGCACCACCACCGCACGCGGTGTCGACGCCGCCTCCGGGCAGAACGTGCACTCGGTCGACTTCTCCAGCTACCGCACCCCCGGCACCGGGCTGACGCTCACCGTGGACGGGGAGACCAGCAGGCCGTTCGACATCTCCGGCACGCTCTACGACCAGCTGCGCTCGGACTCGTTGCAGTTCTTCTACGCCCAACGCAGCGGCATCGCCATCGACGGGGACCTGATCGGCGACGAGTACGCCCGCCCCGCCGGCCACCTCGGCGTCGCCCCCAACAAGGGCGACACCAACGTGCCCTGCCAGCCGGGCGTCTGCGACTACTCGCTCGACGTGCGCGGCGGCTGGTACGACGCCGGCGACCACGGCAAGTACGTGGTCAACGGCGGCATCGCCACCTACCAGCTGTTGAACACCTTCGAGCGGACCAAGACGGCCGCCACCGCGGCCGGCGGCGCGCGGCTCGCAGACGGCACGCTGCGGGTGCCCGAGCGCGGCAACGCCGTGCCGGACATCCTCGACGAGGCCCGCTGGGAGCTGGAGTTCCTGCTGCGCATGCAGGTGCCGGCCGGCAAGCCGCTCGCCGGGATGGTCCACCACAAGATCCACGACCAGAACTGGACCGGCCTTCCGCTCGCCCCGCAGGACGACCCGCAGCCGCGCGAGCTGCACCCGCCGTCGACCGCCGCCACCCTCAACCTGGCCGCCACCGCCGCCCAGTGCGCGCGGCTCTTCGCGCCGTACGACGCGGCGTTCGCGACCCGTTGCGGCACCGCCGCGAAGACGGCCTACGCCGCGGCCAAGGCCCACCCCGCCGTGTACGCCAGCCCGACCGACGGCACCGGCGGCGGCGCGTACGACGACACGAACGTCACCGACGAGTTCTACTGGGCGGCGGCCGAGCTGTACCTCACCACCGGGGCGCCTACCTACCTGGCCGACCTGACCGCCTCGCCGCACCACACAGGCGACGTGTTCGACGCCCGCGGCTTCGGCTGGCAGAGCGTCGCCGCGCTGGGCCGCCTCGACCTGGCCACCGTGCCGAACGGGCTGCCCGCCGCCGAGCTGACCCGGATCCGCTCCTCGGTCACCACAGCCGCCGACGCGTACCTCGCCGAGCTGCGCCGCCAGGCGTACGGGCTGCCGATGCCCGGTGACGCCAACAGCTACTTCTGGGGCGGCAACAGCAACATCATCAACAACGCGGTGGTGCTGGCCACCGCGTTCGACCTGACCCGCAACCCGGTCTACCGGGACGGGGCGGTGCAGGCGATGGACTACATCTTCGGCCGTAACGCCCTGAACATCTCCTACGTCACCGGCTGGGGCGAGCACGCGGCGCAGAACCAGCACAGCCGCATCTTCGGCCACCAGCTCGACCCGAGCATGCCCCGCCCGCCGGACGGTTCCCTCGCCGGTGGCGCGAACGCGGCCCTGCAGGACCCGTTCGTGGCGCAGTTGCTGACCGGCTGCGCGCCCCAGTTCTGCTACGTCGACGACATCAACTCGTACTCGACGAACGAGGTGGCGATCAACTGGAACTCGGCGCTGGCGTGGATCGCCTCGTTCCTGGCCGACCAGGGTGACGCCGGCGCGGTGCCGGCCATCACCTGCTCGGTGGCCTACCAGAACTACGGCGCCTGGCAGGGCGGCACCGGGTTCACCGCGCAGCTGACCGTCCGCAACACCGGTGCCACGGCGGTCAACGGCTGGAATGTGCGCTTCGCGTTCACCGGCGACCAGCGGGTCCGCGAGGCGTGGCTGGCGAAAATCACCCAGTCCGGCGCGACTGTGACCGCGAAGAACGAGTCGCACAACGCCAAGATCGCTCCCGGCGGCACTGTGACGTTCGGCTTCAACGCGACGACCTCCGGCGGCGCCAACCCGAACCCGGGCCTGATCACCGTCAACGGGAAGCCCTGCTCGCTGTCCTGAGCACGCACGGCTGGTGGCCGCCCTCCCCCCGGGCGGCCACCAGCTCGGCTGGACCCACGTACCTACCATCGCGAACATGGATGGACGAGTCTGGATCCTGGTCGGGGTGGCCGCCCTACTGCTCGCCGTGCTCCTGGTGACCGCGCTGCTGGTCCGTGCACGGCGCAGGCGTCGCGCCCCGGCCGGAGCCGACGAGACGATGCGCCGGGCGCGCCAGGCGATCGCGGCGAGCGGCCACCATCAGCGCCGCCAACGCCGCGGCACCATGCGCGGCAAGGGGTACGGCGGAGACGACAACCAGGCCTTCAACAGCGGCGTCGCAAGTGACTCCGGCGGAGCGCCCTGACGCGATCCCGCGCGCTGATCCGGAGCCTGTCACCCACCGCCATCCGGCGCGGGCGCCCAACCGACAGAAGTTGTCGTACGTCCGTTCTAATCTATGACTGTGATTGACGCGTTGGAGCAGGCCGAGGCTGCCGTAGCGGCCTGCTTCGACACGGCGGCCTGGGCCGCCTCCGAGCGCGATCTCGTGGCGGCGCTGGATGCCACCCACCGCCTGGAGCAGCGCCTCGCCGCCGTCAAGCTGAGCCTCGTGCGTGAGCTGGACGGCCGCGGCACCGCGACGACGCAGGGCGCGTCCTCGACGGCGGTGTGGCTCCGTGACCGGTTGCACCTCGGTGTCGGCGCGACCCGCCGCCTGGTCGAGTTGGCCGCGACGCTCGACACCGCCCCGCCCGCTGTGCGGGACGCGTTGGCCGGCGGGCTGGTCGACCTGGAGCAGGTGAAGATCATCGCCGGCACGGTCGAGACCGTCCACGCCAGCGCCGGCGCGGAGGCGGCTGACAAGGCTGTCGGAGTTCTCGTCGAGTGGGCGGCGCAGTTCGATGCCGCCCTGCTGCGCAAACTCGGCACCCGCATCCTCGACCACGTCGCCCCGGAGATCGCCGACGCGGCGGCCGAGGCCGCGCTGCGGGCACAGGAGTCACGGGCCGGCCGGGACCGGCACCTCACCGTCAGCGAGCAGCCCAACGGCCGGCTCAGCCTCACCGGCATCCTCGACCCCGAATCGGCGGCGACTGGCACCCCGAATTCCTCCCACCCGCCTGGCTCGACCCCAACCAGGTCCCCCGCCGCAACCACTACCACCGACGAACGTGATCCTCTGGCGTCGCCAGCCGGCGGATCCAGGCGCTGGGCGTTAAACGGGGCACCGCCTTACGTGCTAGGCCCGTACGCGCCGACTGACGCGCTCCTTACGCTCCGCTTTCCCGACCACCAGGGGTGCCGGGGCGGGAGCCCAGCCCATGTCCTGGCCGGCAGAGATCAGGCACAGGCTCATGTAGTACGCCAGCGGCACCTGCTCCTGTTCGGCCAGCAGCTCCGTGCGGCGCCTACCAGGGGGTCGACACACGGCTCGCCGGGTTGGCCCGCGCGGCCGAGCCGGCGGTGCTGACCTGGCTGATCCTCGGCGCAGCTCCGATCGGTTGGCTGACCCTGGCCGGGCTGCTGGCCGGACCGGTCTGGCCGTGCCACCGCTGACCCGACGCGAACCGCGCCCAGCCGCTGCCGGCCAGCGGTCAGCCGATCTCCTCGTCGACGTAGCACCAGCGCCAGGCCTCGCCGGGCTGCGCCGACCGGATCACCGGGTGACCGGTGGACGCGTAGTGCTTGCTGGCGTGCTGGTTGGGCGACGAGTCACAGCAGCCGACCTGCCCGCAGGTCAGGCAGGTACGCAGGTGCACCCAGTACGTGTCGCCGATGGCGACGCAGTCCGCGCACTCGTCGGGGGTACGCGGCTCGGCGGCGCCGGCCTCGGCCAGGTGCTGACAGCTCACTTCTCGACCTCCCGCAGCAACGACTCTTCCAGGTCCAGGTCACGATAGGCCTGCACCAGCACCTCCTCAGGGATCCGACCGGAGTCCCGGGCAGCCCGGAACACCTCCCGCTCGGCGTCGATCATCTCTTGTCGCAACCGACCGTACGCCTGCGACGGGGTTTCCCGTTCGGCCCCTCCGAGCCGCTCCCAGGCCATGTTGGTGCGGTCCTCCGACGCCCGGCGCAGCCGGTCCACCACCGCCTCCGGGGCGCTGTCGGCCAGTTCGTCGAGGCGCTCGCGGGCTGCGCGGCTGGCCTGCTGCTGCACACCGGCGGCGGACAGCGCGTCCTGCACGGGGTCGTCCTGCGGCAGTTTCAACCGGCGGGCGACGAGCGGCAGCGTGGCGCCCTGACCGACGAGGGTGAAAACGATCACCGCGAAGGCCAACCAGATGAACAGGGCCCTCGGGTACGGCTCGCCGTCGGCAAGGGTCAGCGGCAGCGCGAGGGCGGCGGCCAGGGTCACCACACCGCGCATCCCGGCCCAGCCGATGATGATCGGGACCTTGGGCGACGGCCGGGCGTCCCGGCGGCGGACCCGCGGGACCAGCCGGGCCAGGTAGGTGGCCGGGAAGAGCCAGACGAACCGGGTCAGGAAGACGGCGGCGAGCACCGCGAGAGTGGTCAGGAGGATCGAGCCGACCGGTTCGTCCAGGTCGTGCAGCACCTCCCGCAGTTGGAGCCCGACCAGCAGGAAGACCAGGCCCTCCAGCAGGAACCGGACCAGCCGCCAGAACGCGCCGATCTGCAACCGGGACGCCGCCGACAGCAGTTGGGGCAGTTTGTGCCCGAGCACCAGGCCGGTGACGACCACCGCGACCACACCTGAGGCGTGCAGGTGCTCGGCGGTGAACACCACAGCGAACGGGATGATCAGTGACAGCGCGTTGTCCAGTAGCGGGTCGGTGATCCGCCGGTGCAGGAAACCGAAGGCCAGCGCGCCGAGCGCCCCGATCAGGATGCCGCCGCCGGTGGCCCGCAGCACCTCGACGGCGACCTCGGTGGTGCCGACCGCCGAGCCGATGGTGGCCATCGTCGCGACCCGCAGCAGCACCAGCGCGGTGGCGTCGTTGACCAGGCTCTCGCCCTCCAGGATGGTGACCACCCGGCGGGGCAGGCCGACCCGGCGGGCGACCGCCGTGGCGGCCACCGCGTCGGGCGGGGCGACCACCGCGCCGAGGGCCAGGCAGATCGCGAACGGCAGCTGCGGCAGCAACAGGTGCAGCACGAACCCGACCACGAACGCGGTGAACAGGACCAGGCCCACCGCGAGCAGCAGGATGGGCCGGATGTTGGTCTTGAACGCCGGCACCGACGTCTCCAACGCGGCGACGTAGAGCAGCGGCGGCAGGATGCCGACGAGCACCAGCTCGGGGTCGAGTTCGACCTGCGGGAAGCCCGGCACGTACGACAGCGCCAGGCCGAGGACGACGAGCACGATCGGCGCGAGAAGGCCGAACCGGCGGGCCAGCGCGGCGCCCAGGGTGGCGATCGCCAGGAACACGACGACCGGAAACAGGCTTTCCATGGGGTACGAGCCTAGGGGTACGCCCAGCAGCGTCCGATCAGCCGGCCGAGCGCAGCTTCGGCAGCACCTCGGCGCCGAACGCGTCGATGAAACCGCGCTGCTCCTGCCCGACGTGGTGCAGGGCGATCTGGTCGAAGCCGAGTTCCACGTACTCCTCGAGCCAGCCGACGTGCCGGCCCAGGTCGGAGGAGATGTTCACCACGTCGGCGACCCGCTGGGCGGGCACGTCGGCGGAGACCACGTCGAAGTGCTCGACGGTCTCCAGGTCCCAGCAGACCGGCGGGGCGAAGACGTTGCTGCGCCACTGGTCGTACGCGAGGGCCTCGGCCTGCTCCTGCTCCGCCGCCCAGGAGACGTGCACCTGCAGGTGCAGGGGGCCACGGCCACCGGCGTCCCGGTACGCGTCGATCATCTCGCGCAGGTGGGCCACCGGTGCGTTGACGGTGATCAGGCCGTCCGCCCACTCGGCGCACCAGCGGGCGGTGGCCACGCTGACTGCGGCGCCGACCAGCGCGGGTGGCTCCTCGGGGCGGGTCCACAGCCGGGCCCGGTCCACCCGGACCAGGCCGTCGTGGCTGACCTCCTCGCCGGCGAGCAGGGCACGGATCACGTCGACGCACTCGCGCAGGCGGGCGGCGCGGACGTCCTTGCGCGGCCACGCGTCGCCGGTGATGTGCTCGTTGCTGGCCTCACCGGTGCCCAACGCCGCCCAGAACCGACCCGGGTACATGGCGCCGAGGGTGCCGATGGCCTGCGCGATGATCGCCGGGTGGTACCGCTGGCCCGGTGCGTTGACCACGCCGAACGGCATGCCGGTGGCCTGCAACGCGGAGCCCAGCCAGGACCAGGCGAAGCCCGACTCGCCCTGCCGCGCGCTCCACGGGGAGAAGTGGTCCGAGCACATGGCGGCGTCGAAGCCGGCCCGCTCGGCGTGCATCACCGCCTCCAGCAGGGCGCGCGGACCGATCTGTTCATGCGAGGCGTGGAACCCGAACTGCGTCATGGGCGCACTTCCTACCCATGATGCGGGCGCCTGACGCATGCGTTATTCGGCGTGCGCCCCCGCGCCAGCCGAGGCGGCGCCCTCACCCACCCAGACCGTCTTGGTGTTGCAGAACTCCCGCATGCCCAGTTCGGACAGCTCCCGCCCGTAGCCGGAGTTCTTCACACCGCCGAACGGCAGCTCCGGGTACGAGGTGGTCATCCCGTTGACGAAGACGTTCCCGGCGTCCAGGTCGGTGGCGAAGCGCTCCTGCTCGGCCGGGTCCCGCGTCCAGGCGTTCGAGCCGAGCCCGAAGTTGGTCCCGTTGGCGACCTCGATGGCCTCCTCGTACGACGACACCCGGAACAGGCCGGCGACCGGGCCGAAGACCTCCTCGGACCACATCCGCATCTGCGGGGTGAGATCGGTGACCACTGTCGGCGGGTAGAACCAACCGTCGCCGCCGGGCAGCTCACCGCCGCAGAGCACCGTCGCGCCGTTGTCGACCGCATCCCGCACCTGGGCGTGCACCTCGTCGCGGCCCCGCTCGCTGGCCAGCGGGCCGACGTCGGTGTCCGGGTCCATCGGGTCGCCGACGCGCAGCGCGGCCATGTTCGCGGCGAACTTCTCGGCGAACGCGTCGAAGACGTCGGTGTGCACGATGAAGCGCTTGGCGGCGATGCAGGACTGCCCGTTGTTCTGGCAGCGGGCGGTGGTGGCCACCTCGGCGGCCCGGTCCACGTCGGCCGAGGGCATCACCACGAACGGGTCACTGCCGCCGAGTTCCAGGACCGTCTTCTTCAGCTCCCGGCCGGCGATCTGGGCGATGGACCTGCCGGCGGGTTCGCTGCCGGTGAGCGTCGCGGCGCGTACCCGGGGGTCGCTGAGGATGCGGTCGACGGCGTCCGAGCCGACCAGCACGGTGGTGAACGCCCCCTCGGGGAACCCGGCCCGCCGGAACACGTCCTCCAGCAGAAGCGCGGTCTGCGGCACGTTCGAGGCGTGCTTGAGCAGGCCCGTGTTGCCGGCCATCAGCGCCGGCGCGGCGAAGCGCATCACCTGCCAGAGCGGGAAGTTCCACGGCATGACCGCGAGCACCACGCCGATCGGCTGGTAGCGGATGAACGCCCGGGTCGCCTTGACCGCGTCGGCGTCGGCCGGCTGGTCGGCGAGGAACGCCGGCGCCCTGTCGGCGTAGAAGCGGGCGGCCGTGGCGCACTTGGTCACCTCGGCCTGCGCCGACGCGTACGTCTTGCCCATCTCCGTGGTCATGATCCGGGCGATCTCGTCGCGTTCGGCGTCGAGCAGGTCGGCCGCCGCCCTCATCCACCCGGCGCGCTGCTCGACGGTGGTCGCCCGGAGCTGCCGGTACGCGAGGTGGGTCCGCTCGATGGCGGCGTCGAGCTGTTCGGTGGACATCGCCTCATAGGTCTTGAGCACCTGACCGGTGGCGGGGTTGGTGGTGGCGATGTGGGGCATCTCGTCCTCCTGTCACTCGAACAACGAGTGTCGTACGCCCGGCTCCTCGCGGCGGCGGGCGGCGCGGCGGCGCTGGATCACGACCAGGTCGACAACGGCGACCACTGCGAGGAGCGCGCAGACCACGCCGAGCCAGGCGATGCCGGCCCAGAACGCCAGCACCGCGAAGATCACCATGATCACCAGGCCGAAGGTGGCGAGGGCGAGGCGGAGGTTCAGCGCGCTGTTCGCGTGGCCGACCGTGCCGCGGGCACGCCGGGGCTGCGATCTCGTCATACCTCCCGATCTACCCCCGATCGGGGGAGTTAACCGGTACGGAGCCCGGGCCGTACCGGGCGGCCTTATAGCAGTCGAGAGACGCCGGCGGCGGCAGTCTGCCGCATACCCGACAGCACCTTCCCGACAAACCACGTCCTACGCATAGAGTTACCAGGCTGTCGCTCTGCGCTGCGGAAACGGGAGACGTCATGCCTCGACGCTGGGTCGCCGCCCTGGCCTGCCTCGCGGCGCTTGTCGCGTTGGCCTGCGAGGGAGGCGGTTCGGCGGCGCCCCGCCCCACCAGGAGCGCCGGGCAACCAGGCGGCCCGGGCGGCATCGCCGCCCTCGGCGACTCGATCAGCACCGGCTTCGCCTCCTGCCTGGTGCTCACCTCCTGCGAGCGCAACTCCTGGTCCACGGGGGACGGCCTGCGGGTGCGCAGCCACTACCGGCGACTGCTCGACCAGGACCCGTCGATCCGCGGCCGGGCCTACAACCACGCCCGTCCCGGCGCCCGCGCGGACGCCCTGGAAGGGCAGGCGAAGGCCGCGGTACGCGACCGCGCCGACTACGTCACGGTGCTGATCGGCGCCAACGACGTGTGCCGGGGCGGGGTGGACGCCATGACACAGGTGGCCGAGTTCCGCGCCGACGTCGACCGCGGCCTGCGGGCTCTGCGGACCGGCCGACCCAAGGCCCGGGTGCTGGTGGTGAGCATCCCCGACCTGTACCGGCTCTGGGAGGTCGGGCACGGCGACTCGCGGGCGACGCGCGCCTGGCGGCGTGGAGTGTGCCCGGCCCTGCTGGCCAACGCGACGTCGACAGCGCCCGCCGACCGGAGCCGTCGAGCCGCCGTGCGGGACCGGATCGACGCGTACAACGCCGAGTTGGTGGCGGCGTGCCGGGCGTACGGCTCGCGCTGCCGGCACGACGGCGGTGCCGTGCACCGGGTGCGCTTCACCCTGGACATGCTGAATCCGCTGGACTGGTTCCACCCCAACGTCAACGGGCAGGGCCGACTCGCGGAGGTGACCTGGCGCTCCTCCGGTCTCGCCGACTGAGCGCGGCGGGCCGGTCAGGGACGGCGAGGTGGCGGCAGGCCCACGCCGCGCGGACGGTAGAGCGCCCGGGAGCGCTCGGCGAGTTCCTTGGTGGCCGACGAGTTGGCCCAGGTGCCCAGCACGATGGCGGCGCCGGGTATGACCTTGGCGACCATCCTCTTGGCCGCCCGCACGCCTGCCATCCGGGCGAGCCGGACGCTGAGTTGCAGCATGACCCGGCCGAGTGGGCGGTGCCCGCCCAGCCCGAAGAGCGCGTCGGCACGCTCGCGGCCGGCGGCGACGCCGAGCGCCAGGCGGGCACTCTCGGCGACCTTGTGCACCCGCTGGAGCACCAGCAGGTCGGTGGCCCGGTCGGTGTGCAGCGGGTCGACGTCGTACGCGGCGGCGATGTGCAGCACCATCCGCGCCTGCGTCCAGGCCAGCACACCCACGTCGAGGACGGCCCCGGGCAACCCTGCCGCGCCGGACACCGCACCGGAGAGGCGGGCCAGGTTGACGAACTTGCGGGCCGCCTGGTCGGCGAGCGCGTCGGCCGAGACGCCTGGCTGCTCGGCGCGGGCGCGACCGGCCCACTGCGCGGCCTCCGGGCCGAGCCGGCGTACCGCCTCCAGGGCGAGATGCTCCGGGGCGTACTGCGGATCGTCGCGCATCCGGTCCCAGAGGCGGGCCGGCGGGCCCTCCACAGCCTCCGTGGGCCCGTCCGGCGGGCCGACGGAGGGCTGGGGGGTGGGCGCGGCGGGCTGGCCGCCGACGGGCGGAGTGTCGGTCACCGGGGCTCCCCAGGGGTGGGTACGGCGGGCAGGACGGCCGACGGGGCGGTCAGCGGCGACGGTTGGAGAACCGCGACGCCAACCCCTTGAGCTTCTGCTGGTTGGCGGGCTTGGCCATCTCGCGCCGACCGCGGTCGACCAGCTGCTGCCCCTTGGGTGATCTCAGAAAAGCGCTGATCCGCTGCATCAGTGACATAACGTCCTCCTGTCGATGATCCCTCAGTCATGTGTACCCCGAACCCGCAACGGATGTACCCGGGACTCGACAGGCTCAACCCTCACCGTCCATAGTGGTCGGTAGGCTACCGCCCGCTCGGCACGATGGCGTCGACGACCCGCACGGCCCGCCACTCGTGCTTCTGGTAGTGCTCGGGGTACGCGGAGACCTGCACCGCCTGGGCGGCGTCGGTGAGCCGCATCCGCTGCCAGCCGGGCACCTGCTCCAGGGCGGAGAGGAACTGTCGGGTGGCGAACTCCGGGTCCATCAGCCGGCCCACCGGCCCCCAGCCGCTGCTGGAGCGCTGCTGGAACAGCCCGACCGAGTCGTGGTCCCAGCCGACGCCCTGGTGCGGGTAGTTCTGCGACTCGGGCAGCACGCCGCTCGCCACGTTGTACAGGTTGCTCTCCTGCATGGCGGTGGCCACCGCGATGACCAGGCCACGACGGGGGACGCCCATGTCACGCCCGGCGCGGACGATCGCCTCGGCGTTCTCCATCTGGTCCTCGTCCAGGCCGGCGACGGGCGCCGGGTCGGTCGGGCGCGCCGAGGCCGCCTTGCGGGCCGGCGACGTGGTGTCCGGGTCGGCGGACGACGGGGTGGCCGCGGGGGTCGACGGGGTGGCGGAACGCTCGAGTCCGCGCGAGGCGGTCTGCTGCTCGGCACGCTGCACCAACTCCGCGCCGCCGGCGAGGGAGTCGGTCCGGGCCGGGCCGGCACCGTCGTCACGGACCTGCGCGACCGCGGCCAGGCCGAGGCAGCACACCACGCCGGTAGCCAGGGCGACGTGCACCCGGCGGCGTCCGGTCAGGTCCCGGGCGTACGCCCGGAGGCGACTCGCGGTGGTTGTCCGTTCGGTTGAGGTGCTGTCCTCCATATCGGCAGTGGGGCTGCTCGGGGCGTACGGGTCGTCGAGGGTGCCGTCGTCACGCATCAGCCGAGGCTAGGCAGGCGGACACGCCGATCACGCACGGTGATCACGTGGCGCTTGCCACAGATCCGGGGTGTGCTGGTGGACGACCGGGGTGGCTCGAACCGCCCGGGGAACGTACCTCGCGTACCGGATGAAGCAGGCGGGGCACGCAGGCCGGCACGGCCGGCGACAGGCAGGGACATCGGACCCCGGACCTTGACATGATCGACAAACTCGGCCTTTGGGCCGAACCCCCACTCCACCGTTCAGGCGACCCGGACCGCCCGATGGCGTAATCGGGTGATTGGTCCGGTCACGCGCGTCCGCCGGGCGACGGATCGCCCGAAGCAGGAATGCACCAGGATGGCGGGTACGTTGCCCGAACCGGGTGCCGTCCGTCGCGTCGGCATCCGAGTAGGCACATTCCAGGGAGGTCCGCACCGGTGCTCGACCCACACGAGCTCTACCAGCTCACCGACGACCTGCCCGACCTCGGGCAACCGGTCCTGATCCAGGCCCTCACCGGCTTCGTGGACGCCGGCAACGCCAGCCGGCTGGCCCGCGAGCAGCTCCTCACCTCGCTGGAGGGCCGGCCGATCGCCACCTTCGACGTGGACCAGCTCTTCGACTACCGCTCGCGACGGCCGGTGATGACCTTCGTGGAGGACCACTGGGAGTCCGTCGACGCGCCCAAGCTGGAACTGCACCTGTTGCACGACGACGACGAGACCCCCTTCCTGCTGCTCACCGGCCCCGAGCCGGATCTGCAGTGGGAACGGTTCGTGGCGGCCGTCGCCGGGCTCGCCGCCCGACTCGACGTCCGGCTCACCGTCGGGCTCAACTCGATCCCGATGGCGGTGCCGCACACCCGGCCCACAGGGGTGACCGCCCACGCCACCCGCCCCGAGCTGATCGCCGGGTACGAGCCCTGGCTGCAAAGGGTCCAGGTGCCCGGCAGCGTCGGTCACCTGCTGGAGTTCCGCCTCGGCGAGCAGGGCCGCGACGCGCTCGGCTTCGCCGCCCACGTGCCGCACTACGTGGCGCAGACCGAGTACCCGGCCGCCGCCGAGGTGCTGCTCACGTCCGTGTCCCGCAGCACCGGGCTGCTGCTGCCCGGCGAGGGGCTCCGCTCGGCCGCCGAGGTGGTCCGGGTGGAGATCGACCGGCAGGTCGCCCAGACCGAGGACGCAGCCGCACTGGTCCAGGCCCTGGAGGAGCAGTACGACACGTTCGCCCGGGGTCGGGGCGAGAAGAACCTGCTCGCCGCGGACGCCGGACCGCTGCCCACCGCCGACGAACTCGGCGCGGAGCTGGAACGCTTCCTGGCCGAACAGACCCGTCCTGGCGACACCCCGGGCAGCTGACCCGGCGCCGGGGCGGCGGATGCGGCAGGCTGGAGTCATGCGCCTGGCGACCTGGAACGTGAACTCGGTGAAGGCCCGACTGCCCCGGCTGCTGGAGTGGCTGGCCGGCACCGGGCCGGACGTGGTCTGCCTCCAGGAGACCAAGTGCCCGGACGGCGCCTTCCCGGTGGCCGAGGTGGGCGAGCTGGGCTACACGGTGGCCAGCCACAGCGACGGCCGCTGGAACGGGGTGGCCATCCTGTCCCGGGTCGGGTTGGACGACGTCCGGGTCGGGTTCGCCGGTGAGCCCGGCTTTCCCGAGCCGGAGGCCCGCGCGATCTCCGCCACCTGCGACGGGGTGCGGGTCTGGTCGGTGTACGTGCCCAACGGGCGCACACCCGACGACCCGCACTACGCGTACAAGCTGGCCTGGTTCGCGGCGCTGCGGGACGCGTTGGAGGCGGAACTGGCCGCCGGGCTGCCGGTGACCGTCTGCGGCGACTTCAACGTCGCGCCCACCGACGCCGACGTGTGGGACCCTGCGGTCTTCACCCACTCCACGCACGTCACCCCGGCCGAGCGGGCGGCCCTCGCGGCGCTGCGCGACCTGGGCCTCGCCGACGTGGTGCCCACCCCGATGAAGGGGCCGCACCCGTTCACCTACTGGGACTACCGCGCCGGCATGTTCCACCAGAACAAGGGCATGCGGATCGACCTCGTGTACGCCTCCGCGCCGTTCGCCCGGGCGGTCCGCTCGGCGTACGTGGACCGCGAGGCCCGCAAGGGCAAGGGCCCCTCCGACCACGCCCCGATCGTGGTCGATGCGGACCTGGTGCCCGCGGTCGAGGCGTTCTGAGCTGGCTAGGGTGGACAGATGGCAGTCGTGAAGATCAACGCAATCGACGTTCCGCCGGGCGCCGGCACCGAGTTGGAGAAGCGGTTCGCCGCCCGGGCCGGCGCGGTGGAGAACTCCCCCGGCTTCCTCGGCTTCGAGCTGCTCCGGCCGGTGGCCGGCGAGACCCGCTACTTCGTCTACACGAAGTGGGAGAGCGAGGAGGCGTACCAGGCGTGGGCCGCCGGTCCCGCGCGCGCCGCGCACGCCACCGCGCCCGGCGACAAGCCCCGCCCGCCGGTCGCCAACGGCGCCAGCCTCCTGGAGTTCGAGGTGGCCCTGCACGTCCCCCAGCCGTAGGCGGTGTCGCCACCGGCGTCCCCACCACAATCGGCCCAGTCCGGTCTTATCGGCTGATAGCGTCGCAGTGGGCCCGGCGGTAGCCGGTCGTCAGTCGGCTGCGGGGGAATTCCGGCCATGTTCGACGGATTCGACGAGTTCGACATCGCCGCGTCGTCCGGCGGCACGATCCACGGACGACGCGGCGGAGACGGGCCGCCCGTCCTGCTCCTGCACGGCATCCCCGAAACGCATCTCATGTGGCATCGGGTGGCGCCGCGGCTCGCCGAGCACTTCACGGTCGTCGCCACCGACCTGCGGGGCTGGGGTGACAGCAGCGCACCGCCGAGCACCGCCGACCACGAGCCGTACGGGATGCGGGCCATCGCCCGCGACCAGGTCGAGGTGATGCGGAGCCTCGGTCATGACCGGTTCCACGTCGTCGGCCACGATCGCGGGGCCCGCTGCGCCTACCGCCTCGCGCTCGACGAACCGGACGCCGTCTCCCGGCTGGCCGTCATGGACGTCGTCCCGGTCGGTGACGTCTACAACCGCGCCGACCGGGCGTTCAGCCTCTCCTACTGGGTCTGGTCCTTCCTGGCGGCTCCGGCCCCGGTGCCGGAGCGGTTCATCGACGCGGCGCCGGCGGTGCTCGTCGACTTCATGCTCGACACCTGGCCCGAGGTGACCGACGTCTTCCCGTCCGAGGTGCGGGCGGCGTACGTCAGGCAGTTCACCGACCCGGACACGGTCCACGCGATCTGCGAGGAGTTCCGCGCCGCCGCGACACTCGACTACCAGCAGGACGAGGCGGACCGGGGGAACCGGAAGATCGCCTGCCCGCTGCTGTTCCTCTGGAGTCAACGCGGTCAGGTCGCGAAGCTCTACGACGACCCGCTGGCGATCTGGCGGGAGTGGGCCGACGACGTACGCGGCGAGCCGGTCCCGGTCGGCCACTTCATCCCGGAAGAGGCACCCGACGAGACCACCCGCCACCTCCTGGACTTCCTGAGCTGACAACCGGGCTGCCCCATCGCCCCGGCCCGCCTCAGGGCCTGCGGGAGGACTGGAGGCTGGCGAAGGCGATCACGTTGTCGGCGTAGCCCGTCCGGCCGCCGATGAACTGGCCGCCACAGGTGATCAGGCGCAGACCGGGTGGCCCGTCGTGGCCGTAGATCCGTTCGGCGGGCAGCCGGTCCTTCGGGAAGTGCTCGACGGTGTCGACAGTGAAGACCACCGTCGACCGGTCCGCCCGGGCCACCTCGATCAGGTCGCCGGGCTTCAGTTTGCCCAGGTCGTAGAAGACCGACGGGCCGCTCTTGGTGTCCACGTGTCCGACGATCACCGCCGGGCCGGGCTCGCCGGGCGTGGGCCCGCGGTCGTACCAGCCGGTCTCGTTGTGCCGCTCCAGCGGCGGTACGGCGATCGAGCCGTCCCGGGCCTGCCCGACCGGTGCCACAGGCGCGGCCACCTTGATCGCCGGGACGGTGAGGCGCACCGGGCGGCTGGCCGACAGCCCGACGGACTCGCTGCGGGCCGGCCGGTCACCCCCGGCCGGGGCCAGGTCGAACGGCCCGACCGAGCGGCCCAGCCCCGCCCCGGTGGCGAAGACGCCGACCAGCACCAGCACCACGGCCAGCGGCACCGACCAGGGGCTCCGGCCGGGCGGACGGCTACGCCGGGGCGCGACGGCGGTCGGCGGACGCGCGGCAACCGCCGGGCGATCGGCCCCGGCTGCACGTGCGGCCCCCGCCGGACGTGGGGCCCCTGGCGGGCGGTCCGGATCCAGCGGGCCGTCGGAGTCCGGCCAGCCGTTGTCCACGGGCAGTCGTACCCCGTTCGAGGGCGGCGCGGGGCGGCCCGCAGCCGGCGGACGCGCGCCAGCGGGCGGCGACGACGCGGGACGACCCGTGGGCGATGAGCGTGGGCCAGCGTGCGGCGACGCGGGACGTCCGGTGGGCGATGGGCGTGAACCGGCCGGCGGCGGCGTGGGACGGAAGATCTCCATGGCGGGCTCAGCGGCGCGCGGCGGCTCGGACGGTCCGTGGCCGGCGCAGCGCAACGATGGCGAGGATCAGCCCGGCGACTGTCAACGCCGCTCCGCCGGGCAGCAGCAGCTTGCCGGTCATGCCGTCGGCGCCGCCGCCGAAGCCGGTGGCCGGGCCGCGACTCGGGTACGCCGGCACCTTCTTGACCACCTGGAGCATTGTCGAGGCGGTCTCGCCGTCGCGGCACTCCAGCTTGACCCGGTAGTTGCCGGGGCGGGTGCGGTCCCGCACCATCGGCGCGGCGGTGAGCAGGCCGTTCTGCGGCTGCACGCCGATCGCGCCGAACGCGTCGGAGACGACTGTCGCACCCACCGAGTTGTCCCGGCAGCTGGCCCGGATGCCGACCAGGTAGCCGGGCTGCACGGTGCTGGGACTCACCTCGACGAAGATGTCCACAGGCGGGTTGGGTTGCGGCTGGCCGCTCGGCCCTCCGGGCTGAGGCGCGGCCACCGCGGGCGCCACAGCCACTGCCACGGCGGCCACCGGCACAACCGCCGCCGGGGCGGGCGCGGCGGACGCGGGCGCGGCGGCCAGCAGGGGGCCGGCCAGGACGATCAGCACCGACAGGGTCACACCGCCGCGGGTCACTGTCACGATGCCCCCTCTCGACGCCGGGTGGGCGTGCCGGGCAGCGGACCGCCCGGCCTGCCGTACCAGTTGGATCCTCTCATTTCCGGTCGCACATCACATCCGATCCGCCGGCGGCGTCGCGTACGCTCGGGTCGCTGTGACCGCCACCGACCATGACCCCGCCGTCCCGCCCGCGAGCCGGACGATCCGCACGTTCCACCCCCGCCGGGGCCGGATGAGCGGCCGGCAGACCGACGCGCTGGACCGGCTGTGGCCCCGCTACGGCCTGGACGTGTCGGACGAGCCCGTCGACCTGGCCGAGCTGTTCGGTCGCCGAGCGCCGGTGGTGCTGGAGATCGGCTCGGGGATGGGCGACAGCACCGCCGTGATGGCCGCCGCTGACCCGGATCGAGATTATCTGGCGGTGGAGGTGCACACGCCGGGAATCGCGAACCTCCTCGACCTGGTGGACCGGGCTGGGCTGGGCAACGTCCGGGTGGCCCAGGGGGACGCGTTGGAGCTGGTCAGCGGCCTGCCGGAGGGTGTCCTGGACGCCGTGCACATCTTCTTTCCCGACCCGTGGCCCAAGGCCCGCCACCACAAGCGGCGGATCATCCAGCCGGCGCACGTGGCGCTGCTGCGGTCCCGACTGGCGCCCGGCGGCACGCTGCACTGCGCCACCGACTGGGCGGAGTACGCCGAGGCGATGCGGGAGACCCTCGACGCCGACCCGGAGCTGGTGGACGCGTACGGCGGCTTCGCGCCGCGTCCGGCGCACCGCCCGGTGACGAAGTTCGAGCGACGGGCCATCACGGCCGGACGGCCGGTAGCCGATCTGCTCTACCGCCGGCGGTGACGCGCCGGCCCGGACGGGGGTCCGGCGGGGGCCGGGTTGGCGTACCGGGGCATGATCCAGGCACCATGGACGGGATATG
The DNA here is from genome assembly GCF_055587305.1 of Micromonospora sp. NPDC047521. Lineage (NCBI taxonomy): Bacteria > Bacillati > Actinomycetota > Actinomycetes > Micromonosporales > Micromonosporaceae > Micromonospora > Micromonospora sp. NPDC047521. Next base: position 258,338 of record NZ_JBVJGN010000004.1, read on the forward strand.
ACGCTCACCGCCGCGCTGCCGACAAGCGCCGACCCCGACACCCTCTTCGACGCGTTCGCCGGTTGGGCGAAGGAGCGCGGCCTCGACCTCTACCCCCATCAGGAGGAGGCGGTCATCGAGATCGTCTCCGGCGCCAACCTGATCATGAATACGCCCACCGGCTCGGGTAAGAGCCTGGTGGCGATCGCCGCGCACTTCGCCGCCCTCGCGGACAGCCGGACGACCTTCTACACGGCGCCGATCAAGGCGCTGGTGTCGGAGAAGTTCTTCGCCCTGTGCGAGGTCTTCGGCGCCGAGAACGTCGGCATGCTCACCGGCGACGCCAGCGTCAACGCCGACGCCCCGATCATCTGCTGCACGGCGGAGATCCTGGCGAACCTGGCGCTGCGCGAGGGCGCCAAGGCCGACGTCGGCCAGGTGATCATGGACGAGTTCCACTTCTACGCCGAGCCCGACCGGGGCTGGGCGTGGCAGGTGCCGATCATCGAGCTGCCGCAGGCCCAGTTCGTCCTGATGTCCGCCACCCTGGGGGACACCACCCGGTTCGTCGACGACCTGACCCGGCGTACCGGGCGGCCGACGGCCGTCGTCCGCTCGGCCGAGCGGCCCGTCCCGCTGATCTTCTCGTACGCGATGACGCCACTGCACGAGACACTCGAGGAGCTGCTGGAGACCAAGCAGGCCCCGGTGTACGTGGTGCACTTCACCCAGGCCGCCGCGCTGGAACGCGCCCAGGCGCTGATGAGCGTCAACGTCTGCTCCCGCGCGGAGAAGGACATGATCGCCCAGGCGATCGGCGGTTTCCGGTTCACGTCCGGCTTCGGCAAGACGCTGTCCCGGCTGGTCCGGCACGGCATCGGTGTGCACCACGCCGGCATGCTGCCCAAGTACCGCCGCCTCGTGGAGACCCTCGCCCAGGCCGGCCTACTCAAGGTCATCTGCGGCACCGACACCCTCGGCGTCGGCATCAACGTGCCGATCCGCACCGTGCTGTTCACCGGCCTGTCCAAGTACGACGGCGTCCGTACCCGGCTGCTCAAGAACCGCGAGTTCCACCAGATCGCCGGTCGGGCCGGCCGGGCCGGCTACGACACCATCGGCCGGGTCGTGGTGCAGGCACCCGAGCACGTCATCGACAACGAGAAGGCCCTCGCGAAGGCCGGCGACGACCCGAAGAAGCGGCGCAAGGTGGTCCGCAAGAAGCCGCCGGAGGGCTCCATCGGGTGGGGCCAGCCCACCTTCGACCGCCTCGTGGACGCCGAGCCGGAGCCGTTGACCTCCAGTTTCCAGGTCAGCCACTCGATGCTGCTCAACGTCATCGGCCGTCCCGGGGACGCGTTCACCGCGATGCGGCACCTGCTCACCGACAACCACGAGGAGCCGGCCGCCAAGCGCCGGCACATCCGTCGGGCGATCGCCATCTACCGGGCGCTGCGCGCCGGCGGGGTCGTCGAGGAGCTGCCCGAGCCGGACGAGACAGGCCGACGGATCCGGCTCACCGTCGACCTCCAGCTCGACTTCGCCCTCAACCAGCCGCTCTCGCCCCTGGCCCTGGCCACCATCGAGCTGCTCGACGCCGAGTCCCCGTCGTACGCCCTCGACGTGCTCAGCGTGATCGAGTCGATCCTCGACGACCCCCGGCAGATCCTCTCCGCGCAGCAGTTCAAGGCGCGCGGCGAGGCGGTGGCCGCGATGAAGGCCGAGGGCATCGAGTACGAGGCCCGCCTCGAACTGCTCGACGAGGTCACCCACCCCAAGCCCCTCGCCGAGCTGCTGGAGGCCGCGTACGAGATGTACCGGCAGGGGCACCCCTGGGTCGCCGACCACCAACTCTCCCCCAAGGCCGTCGTCCGCGACATGTACGAGCGGGCCATGACCTTCACCGAGTACGTGCAGTTCTACGGGCTGACCCGCTCGGAGGGCCTGGTCCTGCGGTACCTGGCCGACGCGTACAAGACGCTGCGCCAGACCGTGCCCGAGGACGCCAAGACCGAAGAGCTGATCGACCTCATCGAGTGGCTGGGCGAGCTGGTCCGCCAGGTCGACTCCAGCCTCATCGACGAGTGGGAGCGGCTGCGCAACCCGTCGGACGTGGCCGAGGTGGCCCAGGCGCACGCCGCCCTGACCGACCGGCCACCGGCGGTGACGCGCAACGCGCGGGCGTTCCGCGTGCTGGTGCGCAACGCGCTGTTCCGCCGGGTCGAGTTGGCCGCGCTGCGCCGCTGGGACCTGCTCGCCGAGTTGGACGCCGCCGACGGCTGGGACTACGACGCGTGGGCCGACGCCCTCGCGCCGTACTTCGAGGCGTACGACTCGATAGGCGTCGGGCCGGACGCCCGGGGACCGGCGCTGCTCATGATCGAGCAAGGCCGGGAGCGCTGGACCGTGCGGCAGATCTTCGACGACCCGGACGGCGACCACGACTGGGGCATCAGCGCCGAGATCGACCTGGTCGCCTCGGACGAGGTCGGCGCGGCGGTCGTCCGCATCACCGACGTCGGCCAGCTCTAGCCGTCCCGCCGACAGGGGGTCGCCGCACGCCGGGTGGCCCCCTTTGTCGCGTCTTCCGCCACCCCCGTTTTCGCTGGGCGATGTCAGAGGTGTCGATTAGAATGTATGTACTAATCGACTTCCTGACCTGCAGGATTACGACCGGGAGGACGCCCGTGACCGCGCCCGCCTCCACGCCCCTCACCCCCTACGCCACACTGCTCGGTTTCACCCGCTACGTCGACCGCACCGGCCCCACCAAGGCGACCTTCGTGGGCGGCCTGCGCAAGCAGCGCGCCAGCCGCTCCGGCTTCAACCCGCACGGCCAGTTCGTCAAGGCGCTCAAGGCCGACATCGCCTTCCACACCGGCGGCACCCACCTGGCCGGCGTGGTCGACGTGGTCAAGCCCCGCTGGCGCCCGCTCTACCAGGCGCTGGTGCCCGGCGCCACGGCCTGGCTGCACTCCCTCGGCGATCCGGCCGCCCTCGACCTGGCCCACACCCGCGACGCCCTGGCCATGCTCGGCGACCTGCCAGTCAAGATCAACCCCCATTTCGGGGTACGACACGCCGACGGTCACGCCGAGGCCGTGCGCCTGCACTTCGACGAGATCCCGCCGAGCGAGGAGTCGGTGCTCGCCACCCTGCACCTGATGGCCCGACACATGGACGCGGTGCTGCCGCACGCCGAGCCGGTCCTGGTCGACGTCCGGCGGGGCCAGGCCCACCGGATGCCCGCCGACGCCAAACCCGAGCAGATCGAACGCTGGCTCGCCGGCGAAGCCGCCGCCTTCCGCGCCATCTGGTCCACCGCCGCCTGACCCACCCCCCACGCAGGCAAGATCGCGCTCGATCCAGGATGTAGTGGCCTCCCGAACAACGGAGGCCACTACATCCGTGTTCGAGCGCGATCATGGGGACAGCGGCGTGCGTGGCGTGGCGTGGCGTGGCGTGGCGTGGCGTGGCGTGGCGTGGCGTGGCGTGGCGTGGCGTGGCGTGGCGTGGCGTGGCGTGGCGTGGCGTGGCGACGATGGTTATCCACAGGGGCAGCGTGGTGTGCGGGGCATCGGTCAGCCTGAAGCCCATGCCGAAAGCTCCTCGTCGGCCTCCGCAGCTGCGTGGTCGGGTTTTCCGTGGCTCGATCGCCGTCTCGCAAGGCCTGCTGACCCGCAACGACTTACGCAGCTCGGCGTGGCGGCCGCTCTTTCGCGACGTCTACGTCGATGCCCAGGTCACCGTCACCCACACCATCAGATGTGCCGCCGTCGGACGCTGGCTGGTCCCACCTGGCTCGGCCATCGCGGGAGGCGCCGCCGCAGCTCTGTACGGCTGTGCGAGCCCCACCGCCGACGAGCCGGTCGACGTCCTGATCCCCGCGACGACCCGGGTCGGCCGGATCACCGGCGTCCGGGTCCACAGCGGGGAGGTGGACCCCGGAGACACTATCGATCGGGCCGGGGTCACGGTGACCAGCCCAGTGCGAACCTGCTGGGACCTGGCCAGGTGGCTCGACGTGATCGAGGCGGTGGTCGTCGTCGACGCCATGCTGGCCAGACGGCTTACCACGGTGCCGGCCCTTCGCGAGTACGCGCTGAGTCGGGCCGGTCGACGCGGCTGGCGGTCGCTGCTGCGTGCGGTCGACCTGGCCGATGCGGGCGCCGAGTCACCCCAGGAGTCCCGCACGCGGGTCCGGTTGGTGCTCGCCGGCCTGCCAAGGCCACAGACGCAGTGGGTCGTGGCGGAGCAGGGCCGGTTCGTGGCCCGGCTGGACCTGGCCTGGCCGCAGTTCAAGGTCGCGGTGGAGTACGACGGGCTCTGGCACGACGACGTCGAGCAGGTTCATCGGGACCGCAGGCGACTCAACCGTCTGCTCGGCGGTGACTGGATCGTGCTGCACGTGACCGCAAAGCGTCTCCGGGACGACTTCGACGGTTTCCTCGCCGAGGTCCGGGCCGCTCTCCGAGCGCGCTCCCGCTCACTCGGACCACGATGATCGCGCTCGAACATGGAAGTAGTGGCCTCCCAGACGAGGGAGGCCACTACTTCATGGATCGAGCACGATCATGGGGTGGGTGCGCAGGCGTGGCGCGGGTGACAGGCGCGCGGCGTGTGCGGGTCAGGCGGCGGGAAGGTACTTGGCCAGATCGTCGAGGATCTTGTTGGCGGCGCCGACGCCGATGCCGGTCATCCAGATCTCGTCGGAGACGGGGTACGCCTTGCCGGCCTTGACCGCGCCGAGGCCCTTCCAGAGGGTGCCGCCGGCGACCTTGGTCTGCTCGGCCGCGGCCTTGTCGCCGTACGCGGTGACGAAGATGACGTCGCCGTCGACCTCGTTGATCCGCTCGGGGCTGACCAGGTCGAAGCGCTTGTCCTCCTTGTTGGCCAGCAGCTGCCGCTCGGGGCGGCCGAGGCCGGTGTCGCCGATGACGATGCCGGAGAAGGAGTCGGGACCGTACACCCGGATGTTGCCGGGGATGAACCGCACGATCGACACCTTGCGGGCGGCGGGGTCGCCGAGGGTGGCGCCGAAGTCCTTGGCCCGCTTCTCGTACGCGGCGAGGAGGTCCTTGGCCTGCTGCTCGTGACCGAGCGCCTTGCCGTCGAGGAGGAAGTTCTCCTTCCAGGTGATGCCCACCTTGTCGGTGAACACGGTCGGCGCGATGGCGGCCAGTTCGTCGTAGAACTTCTCCTGGCGGAACTTGCTGCCGAGGATGAGGTCCGGCTTGAGGGCGTTGATGGCCTCCAGGTCGGGTTCGGTGAGGACCCCGACCTCCTTGATGCCGGAGAGCTTGTCCGCGCCGAAGTACGTCGGCCAGCTCTTCGCCTCGCCGGCGGTCGCGGCGCCGACGGGCGTGACGCCCAGCGAGAGCGCGGTGTCGATCTTGTCGGTGTCGAGCACGACGACGCGCTTGGGTTCGGCCGGGACCTTCGTGGTGCCCATGGCGTGGGTGATCTCCCGGGTCTCCCCGGTGGTGGTGCCGGCGACCGGGTCGCTCTCACCGCAGGCGGTGAGTCCGACGCCGAGGGCGGCGGCCGCGGCGAGAGCGGCGACGAGACGACGCATCAGAGTCCTTTCGAGGGGTACGAGTCGGCGAGCGGGTCGGCCGCGTCGCCGCTTGCGGGTCGGGCGCCCGGCACGGACGCGTCCGACAGATCGGTGCCACAGGCGCCGGCGGTCGCGGCTGGGGTGCCCGACGCGCCTGCGGACGCGGCAGAGGTGCCGGACACGCCTGCGGACGCGGCAGAGGTGCCGGACACGCCTGCGGACGCGGCAGAGGCGCCCGACGCGCCTGCGGACGCGGCAGAGGTGCCGGACACGCCGGCAGGCGCGGCGGCGGCGGAGTGGCCCCCGGTGTGGGCGGGCACCACAAGGGGCGCGCCGGTCACCGGGCAGGGCACGACGACGCAGGCGAGCCCGAAGACGTCGTGGACCAGGTCGGCGGTGAGGATCTCCCGGGGCGGCCCGGCGGCGACGACAGCGCCGGCGCGCATCGCGACCAGGTGGTCGGCGTAGCGGGCTGCCTGGTTGAGGTCGTGCAGGACGGCGACGACGGTGCGGCCCCGCTCGACGCGCAGCCGGTGCAGCAGGTCGAGGACCTCCACCTGGTGGGCGAGGTCGAGGAAGGTGGTGGGTTCGTCAAGCAGCAGGGCGTCGGTGTCCTGGGCGAGCGTCATGGCGATCCACACGCGCTGCCGCTGACCGCCGGAGAGGCTGTCCACCGGCCGGTCGGCGAGGTCGGCCACGTCGGCCAGGGCCATGGCCTGCTCCACCGCGACCCCGTCCTCCGACGACCACTGCCGCCACCAGCGCTGGTAGGGCTGCCGGCCGCGTCCGACCAGGTCGGCAACGGTGACGCCCTCGGGGACCAGTGGGCTCTGCGGCAGCACCCCGAGCCGGCGGGCCACCTCGCGGGTCGGCAGGTCGCGGATCGCGGTGCCGTCCAGCAGCACGGTGCCGCGGCGGGGTGTGAGCAGCCGGGCCATGGTGCGCAGCAGGGTGGATTTGCCGCACGCGTTCGGGCCGACGATCACTGTGAACGCGTCGGCGGGCAGATCGAGGTCGAGGCCGTCGAGCACGGTCCGCTCGTCGTAGCCGGCGACCAGGTCGCGGGTGGACAGCATCACACGACTCCTTGGGGCGTCACGACGACCGCCGCCGTCCGCGCAGCAGCAGGAAGATCAGGTACGGGCCGCCGATCGCGGCGGTCAACACGCCGGCGGGCAGTTGGGTGGGTGCGAACAGCCGCCGGCCGGCGAGGTCGGCGAGCACCAGCAGCAGCGCGCCGAGCAGCGCGGCGCAGACCAGCGGTGGCCGTTCGGCGCGTACCAGGCGGCGGGCCACCTGAGGGGCGACGAGCGCGACGAAGTCGACGGCGCCGACCTGGGCGGTGACCATCGCGGCGACGAGCACGCCGGTGCCGGCGAGGCCGATGCGCCGGGCCACCGGGCGCAGGCCGACGCCCCGGGTGGTGTCGTCGTCCAGGGCGGTGCTGTTCAGTGCCCAGCCGGCCCAGGCCAGCACCGGCAGCAGCACCAGCAGGGTGCCGGCGATCCAGGCGGCCTCGGTCCAGCCCTTGCCGGCCAGGGTGCCGATCAGCCAGATCTGCGCGCGGAGCCCGTCGATGGGGTCGGCGGTGAGCATGACCACCTCGGTGAGCGCCCGGAAACCGAACGCGACAGCCACGCCGGCGAGCACGAACCGCTGCGCGGCCAGCCCGTGCCGGGCACCGAGGGCGAACAGCAGCGCCGCCGCGACCAGCCCGCCGACAAGCGCGGTGGGCGCGACCAGGACGGCGGCCATGCCACTGGTCAGCGCCACTGTCGCGGCGAGCCCGGCGCCCTGGGTGATGCCGATGACGTCCGGGCTGGCGAGGGGGTTGCGGGCCACGCTCTGGATCAGGGTGCCGGCCACGCCGAAGGCCGCGCCGGCCACCGCGGCCAGCAGGATCCGCGGCAGCCGAAGATCAAAGACAACGAGGTCGTACGGCGTGCCGGCGCCGGAGAGGGCGCGCAGCACGTCGGCCGGTGCGACGTACGGGGTGCCCAGGGAGAGGCTGAGCAGCATCGCCAGCAGGAGCAGGACGGTGAGCGCGGCGGCCACCAGCACGGCGCGGCGGCGGATCAGCAGGCTGACCGGGCCGATGCGCAGCAGGGACCGTCCCGGCGGCTGCGCGCCGGGTGCGCCTGTCGAAGGGCCTGCCGGACGGTGGATCGTGGTCACGCGGTCACCACCCGGGCGCGGCGGACCAGCACGGCGAGCAGCGGCGCGCCGATCAGGGCGGTGACGATTCCGGCCGGGATCTCGCCGGGCGGGGCGACCAGCCGGCCGACGACGTCGGCGCCGAGCAGCAGCGCCGGCCCGAGCAGGGCGGAGACGGCGAGGGTCCAGCGGTGGTCGGCGCCGACCAGGGCGCGCGCCAGGTGCGGCACGGCCAGGCCCACGAAGGCGACGGGCCCGGCCGCCGCCACCGCGGCACCTGTCAGCAGCACCGCGGCGAGTCCGCCGCCGAGGCGGACCAGGCCGATGCGGTGGCCGAGGCCACGGGCCACGTCGTCGCCGAGGGCCAGCGCGTCCAGGCCCCGTGCCACCAGGGCGGCCAGCAGCAGCCCGGCGAGGACGAACGGCAGCACCTGCGCGGTGACCGACAGGTCCCGGCCGGCCAGCCCGCCGACCACCCAGAACCGGTACTCCTCGAAGGTGCGGGCGTCGATGCTGAGCAGCGCGTACACCCCGGAGGCCAGGCTGGCGTCGAGGGCCGCGCCGACAAGCGCGAGGGTGACCGGGCTGGCGCCCTCGCGGGCCCGGGTGGCGATGGCGAAGACCAACAGGCCGGCGATCAGCGCCCCGGCGATGCCGAACCAGACGTAGCCGGCGAGCGTGCCGATGCCGAAGACGGAGATGGCGAGCACCACACCGAAGGACGCGCCGGCGCTGATGCCGAGGATGCGGGGCTCGGCCAGGGGGTTGCGGGTGAGCGCCTGGAACAGCACACCGGCCACGGCGAGGGCGAGCCCGACGGCGAGGCCGAGGGCGGTACGCGGCATGCGCAGTTCGCGGACGATAGTGCTCGCGTCGCTGCCGTCCGGTGCGACGAGGGCGTGCCAGACCGCGTCGACGCCGAGTTGCCTGCTGCCCAGCGCGAAACTGGCGAGAACGGCGAGCAGCAGGACCAGCGCGGCACCGGCGGTGACGATGACCCGACGGCCGGTGCGGGTGCTGGCCCGACTCCGGGTCGGCCGGCTGGCGAGGGCGGTCACGGAACTCCTGCACGTTCGACCTTAGGTTCGCCTAACCTTAGCCGAGCTGCGGAAAGTGACCTAACCGGCGTCGGTCGATGCCGTCGTGGGCCCCTCGGGTACGCCCGCCGAACCGCCGTCCCCGGCCGCCGCGCCACCGTGCGGCAGCACGTTGAGTGGCCGCATCATCTCGTTGTCCTCGTGCTCCAGCAGATGGCAGTGCCAGGCGTAGCGGCCCGGCAGGTCGAAGCGTGCCTTGATCCGGGTCACCTCCCACGGGTACGCGAGGACGGTGTCCATCCGCCCCCGGTCCCCCGGGCCCGGCATCAACCTGCCCGAACGCCCGCGTCCGAGGAACTCGAACTGGACCTGGTGCAGGTGGACCGGATGCACATGCCTGGTGAAGTTGCGGATCTCCCACACCTCGGTGGCGCCGAGGGTGGGTTGCTCGGTCGCCGGGTCGCTCCAGCGCAGCGGCAGGCCCCGACCCCGGTCGTCGAGGACGCCGAGCAGCATGGCCATGGCACCCGACCCGCCCGACATCCGCTCGTTGAGCGACAGCCGTCGTACCCGCTCGGCCGGCCCGAGCCGACGGTGTGCCGGCAGCCGCAGCTGCTCGGGTGGCACGCTGGTGTCCACGCCCGCCGCCTCGGCGACCACGAAGCGCAGCACCTGCCCGGTGGTCAGCGGATCGGCGGGCGGGAAGTCCACCCCGGGCCGACCTCCGCGGTACGCCCAGTCGGGCCCCTCGTTGACCAGGTAGAACTCGGTGCCCGCCGGGACGTCGGTGAAGTCGACGACGGCGTCGACCCGCTGCGCGGGGCCGAGGGTCACGCGCTCGTGCGGTACCGGCTCGGGCAGGAAGCCACCGTCGCCGCCGACCTGCCAGATCGGCAGCACCGCACGGGCCGGCCGCGCGGTGGGGTTGGCGACCACGCTGAGCATCAAGAACCGGCTGTTGCAGCCGTTGAGCAGCCGGAACCGGTAGCGCCGGGGTCGCACGGTCAGCGTGGGCCAGGTGCGGCCGTTGACCACGATCGTGGAGCCGGAGAACTCCGACCTCCAGCGCGGGTCATCGTCGTGCGACGCGCGCCCGCCCGGGTAGCGGAGGCTGCCGTCGGCGCCGAAGCTGCGGTCCTGGATCAGCAGCGGAATGTCGTGGTGCCGGGCATCCGGCGGGTCGTCGAGGGCCGGTGCCGGGCCGGGCAGGACGCCGTCCGGCAGGTCGTCGCCGTCGAGCAGATAGAAGCCGGCCGGGCCGGCGTAGATGTTCTCCCGGGTGAGCCCGAGGGTGTGGTCGTGGTACCAGAGGGTGCAGGGCCGCTGATCGTTGGCGTACTCGAAGGTGGCCGAGCCCGGCGCCCAGCGCAGGCCGGAGGCTTCGGCGAAGCGGGACCGGAACTCGCGGTACGCGCTGCCGGCCACCGCGAAGCCGGGCGGCAGGTCACGGGTCACCGGCAGGTACCACGCCTCGGCGTGTCCGTCGCTCTCCTGGGTGCTGTGCGCGCCGTGCAGGTGCACCACCTGCGGCACCGGCCCCCGGTATCCCCGGGGGTCGCCGCCCGGCGGCCGTGCCGGTCCCGGCCCGCCACTCCACCCGCCGGGTTGGCCCAGTGCAGGGTCGGGTCCACCGGCAGCAGGTGGGGCAGGTGGTCACCCCTGTCGTCGACGAGCTGGTTGACCCAGGTCACGCGTACCGGGCGGTCCACCCGCGCCATGATGGTGGGCGACGGGTAGCCGAAGCTGCCGGGGTGGGCGGTGGAGCCGTAACCCCACACCGTCGTGCGCGGCCAGGACGGGGGCAGGATCTGCTGGCGGAACTGGCGTACCGCGATGACGTACGTGTCCCGCTCCGGGCCGGTCGCCACCTGCGGCATGGTCGGTGGGATCCGCAGCGGCGTGACGTACTTCGGGATGTCTCTGGCGTCCAGCGGCGCCGCTGCCGCGAGCGCGGTCCAACCCGCCGGGACCAGCGCCGTGGCACCGCCGGCGGCCCCTGCCGCGAGCAACCGTCGCCTGCTGACCATTTCCGCACCTCCCGATCACCCGCACGTCCCATAAGAGAATGAGTTTCGCGGACGACCCCAGGACGGACAGATGGCGCATGACACCCGTAAGAGGGATGTTCACGTCATAGGGTATGGACATGCGATTCGACAGGCACACGGTCGTCCTCCTGGCCCGACCGTCGGACCCGCCGGAGCTGCCGCAGGACGCGATCGACAGGTTGCAGGAGACCCACCTGGCCCACCAGGCCGGGCTCGTGGAGCAGGGTCTGGTGCTGGCGGCCGGGCCGTTCCTGCACGCCGACGACGACCGGCTGCGCGGTTTCGTCGTGCTCTCCATCGCCCCGGACGACGCCCGCGCGCTGTTCGCCAACGACCCGGCCGTCAGCGCCGGGCTGTTGACCGCGCAGGTGACGAGCTGGCTGGTCCCGGAGGGCAATGTGCGGTTCGAGGGCGTGCCGATGCCCCGGTCGATGCTGGAGGCGGCTGCCGGCGACTGATCCGCCGGTCTCAGCCCTCGGCGGGCCGGGGCGTCGGCAGCGGGCCGTCGACGGCGCCCACGCCGCCGAGGGTCACCTCCTCCGGCGGCAGGTCGCCGATCGGCGTCACCCGGGGCCCGTCCACCGGACCGACGATCACCCGTAGGCCGGGGAAGCTGTCCCGCAGCACCTGCCGGCACGGGCCGCACGGCTCCACGATCTCGCGGCCACGATCCCCCACCACGACCATCGTCTCCAGCTCGGTGACGCCCTGGGTCGCGGCGGCGCCCACGGCCACCATCTCGGCGCACGCCCCGCCACTGTCGTGGTGGACGTTCACCCCGCTGAAGACCCGACCGTCGGCGGTGCGTGCGGCGGCGGCACGGGTGTGTCGGGGGCTGCGGCAGCGCAGCTTGGCGACGGCCGTGGCCGCCTGCACCAGCGCCCGGTCGGTATCGCGCATCGTCACTGTCGGCCCCGGTTGCTCGTCGTGGTCCGATCCTGGTCGGGTCGGCTGCGGTCGCGGTACGCCCGCATCTTCGCCCGGCTTCCGCAGATGCTCATCGTGCACCAGCGGCTGCGCCCGGCCGGACTGTGGTCGTAGTAGACCCAGCGGCACCCGTGCGCGGCGCACGCCTTCAGTCGTGGCCAGGTGCCGTCGGCCTCGGCGAGGAGGACGGTACAACCCACCCGCGCGGTGAGCGCGGCGGCCCTGGTCAGTCCGGGACCCGGTGCCGGGCGGGCCCGCCCGGCGCTGTCGATCTCGACGGTCAGCGGGGCGTCCCGGAACAGGTCGGCAAGTGCGGTGAGGGTGTCCGGCGGCACTTCCATCCCGGTGTGGGCCTGACAGGCGTCGCGCACCGACTCGCGCAGGCGGCGCACCGCCGCCAGGTCCTCCGCGCCGGCGGCCGAGGCCGGTACGCCGTGCGCGGCGCAGAACGCGACGAGGTCGGCGACGGTGACCAGCGCGTCGCGTCCCGCCTCGATGTCGAGGGTGTTGACGAGGTCCTGCACGAGGGCGAGCGGACCCGGGGCGGGTCGACGGTCGCCGGGCTGTCGCATGCGCCGACATTACCGCTGTGGCAGCATCACCGGTAACTGTTACCAGAAGGAGGCAGCTATATGGTTACTCCGGCCCCTGGGGTCCTCCGCCGCAACCGTGACTTCCGCTGGTTCTGGGCCGGCCACACGGCGTCGGTGGTCGGCTCCCAGGTGACCGCTGTGGCGTTGCCCCTGCTGGCCTCGCTGACGCTGGGCGCGGGCGCGGCAGGCGTGGCGGTCATCGCCACCGCGTCGTACCTGCCGAACCTGCTGCTCCCCCTGCTGATCGGTCACTTGTTGCAGCGGCGTCGGCGGCGACCGGTGATGATCGGAGCGGACCTCGTGCGGGCCGGCACGTTGGCCGTGGTGCCTGTCGCGTACCTCCTGGGCTTCCTCTCGGTGCCACTGCTGGTGGTTGTCGCCCTGGTCGTCGGCGCGGCAAGCGTGGTGTTCGAGATCGGCAGCTTCGCGTACGTGCCATCCCTGGTGGACGACGCCGACCTCGCCGACGCGAACCGGGCCACGCAGGGCTCCACCACCGCCGCCCAGGTGGCCGGGCCGGGACTCGCCGGCGGTCTCACCCAGCTCGCCGGGCCGCCGCTGGCCGTCGCCCTGGACGCGGTGAGCTACCTGGCCAGCGCGCTGGGTGTGGCCGCCGCGCGACGCGTCGAGCCGGCTCCGCCGCGCGAGGACGCCGGCGGCATCCTCGACGGGCTCCGGGTCATCGCCGTCAACCCGTGGCTGCGGGCGCTGACCACGCACGCCACCATCTACAACGCGGCGTCGCAGATCGTCACCGTCAACCTGGTCGTTCTCATGGTCACCGATCGGGGCCTGAGCCCCGGCCTGTTCGGATTGGCGCTGAGCGCCGCTGGGGCCGGCGCGCTGGTCGGCACGCTCGCGTCGACCCGGCTGGCCGAGTGGCTCGGCTACGGTCGGGCCTTCGCCGCCGCGCTGCTGCTGTCCACCGGCACACCGCTGCTCATCGCGGCGCTGCCCGGCTCCGGTGGCCCGCTCGCCGCCGGACTGGCCGGGGTGCAGTTCACCGCGGGCATCGGGCTCGGTGTGGCGAACGTCCTCTCGGTGACCCTGCGCCAGGTCGTCATCCCCCGGGGCAACCTGGCCCGCAGCAACGGCGGCTACCGCCTGTTGATCTACGGGGCGCTCCCGCTGGGCAGCGCCCTCGGTGGCGTGCTGGGACACGCGGCGGGCAGCCGGGTCGGGGTCGCGGTCGGCACCGCCGGGTTCGCCGTCTCGGCCGTACCCATGCTGACCCGGCGGATCCGCGGCCTGCGCACTCCGCAGCAGGCGCGCACGGAGCCGGCGGGCGCCGCGCCGACGGAGACCGCACCGGCGGGCGGCCCCCCGACCGCCGTCCGGCGGTAACCCACAGGCGGTACGCCGCCGGGCTGCCTATCCTTGGGCACGACATGCAGAATCCAGCCGCCTCCGCCGCGACCGATCCGGTACGCGAGCTGCACCGCCGCCTCTCTCCCCTGATGTTCCGTGACCAGCGCCGGCTCCAACGGCGGCTGGACGGCGCTCGCAAGCTGCGCGACCCGCAGCGGCGGGAGACGGCACTCGCCGAGATCAGCGCCGACGTGACCCGGGCCGAGCAGCGGATCGCCGCCCGGCGCGCGGCCGTACCCGTCATCACGTACCCGGCGGGGTTGCCGGTCAGTGAGCGCAAGGACGACATCGCCGCCGCCATCCGCGATCACCAGGTGGTGATCGTGGCCGGCGAGACCGGTTCCGGTAAGACCACCCAGCTGCCCAAGATCTGTCTGGAGCTGGGGCGCGGCATCAACGGCCTGATCGGGCACACCCAGCCCCGCCGGCTGGCCGCCCGGACGGTGGCCGACCGGATCGCCGACGAGCTGGGCACCGAGCTGGGCGACGTGGTCGGCTACAAGGTGCGCTTCACCGACCAGGTGAGCGACCGCAGCCTGGTGAAGCTGATGACCGACGGCATCCTGCTGGCCGAGTTGCAGACCGACCGGATGCTGCGCCAGTACGACACGTTGATCATCGACGAGGCGCACGAGCGCAGCCTCAACATCGACTTCATCCTCGGGTACCTGCGGGAGCTGCTGCCCCGCCGGCCCGACCTCAAGGTGATCATCACCTCGGCGACCATCGAGACGGACCGCTTCGCCAGGCACTTCGCCGGCCCGGCCACCGCCGACGAGCCCGACGGCGTGCCCGCGCCGGTGGTCGAGGTGTCCGGACGGACCTACCCGGTCGAGGTGCGCTACCGGCCCCTGGTCGAGGTCGCCGACGGCGAGGAGGACGGCGACGGGGACGAGGAGAACGTCCGCGACCAGATCCAGGCGATCGGGGACGCCGTCGAGGAGCTGGCCGCCGAGGGCCCCGGCGACATCCTGGTCTTCCTCAGCGGCGAGCGGGAGATCCGGGACACCGCCGACGCGCTGGGCAAGCTGGTGCAGAAGAAACGCTCACTGCTGGGCACCGAGATCCTGCCGCTGTACGCCCGGCTGTCCAGCGCCGAGCAGCACCGGGTCTTCGCCGCGCACTCGTCGCGCCGGGTGGTGCTCGCCACGAACGTCGCGGAGACCTCGCTGACCGTGCCCGGCATCAAGTACGTGGTGGACCCCGGCACCGCCCGCATCTCCCGCTACTCCAGCCGGCTGAAGGTGCAGCGGCTGCCCATCGAGGCGGTCTCCCAGGCGTCGGCCAACCAGCGCAAGGGCCGCTGCGGCCGTACGTCGGACGGCATCTGCATCCGCCTCTACGACGAGCAGGACTTCGCCTCGCGCCCCGAGTTCACCGACCCGGAGATCCTGCGCACCAACCTGGCGTCGGTAATCCTCCAGATGACGGCTATCGGGCTGGGCGACCTGGCCGCGTTCCCGTTCATCGACCCGCCGGACCGGCGCAACATCACCGACGGCGTCAACCTGCTGCACGAGCTGGGCGCACTGGACCCGACCGAGTCCGACCCGGCGAAGCGGCTCACCGCGCTGGGCCGCCGCCTGGCCCAGCTGCCCGTCGACCCGCGACTGGCCCGGATGGTGGTCGAGGGTGAGCGCAACGGCTGCGCCACCGAGGTGCTGGTGATCGCCGCCGCGCTCTCCATCCAGGACCCGCGCGAGCGGCCGGCGGAGAAGCAGGCCCAGGCCGACCAGGCGCACGCCCGGTTCGCCGACAAGGAGTCCGACTTCGTCGCGTACCTCAACCTGTGGCGGTACGTGCGCGAGCAGCAGCGGGAGCTGTCCTCGAGCGCGTTCCGCCGGATGTGCAAGGCGGAGTACCTGAACTACCTGCGGATCCGCGAGTGGCAGGACATCGTCAGCCAGTTGCGCCAGGTGCTGCGTACCCCGCAGGAGAGCGACAGGCGTGGTGGGCGGCCGGCGCGCGACACCGCGGACGGCGCGGAGGCCGGCCGGGGTGCGGGCCGCCGCGGCGGCGCGGACCTGCCCGAGGAGATCGACACCCCGAAGGTGCACCAGTCGCTGTTGCCGGGCCTGCTGTCGCACATCGGCCTGAAGGACGCCCAGAAACACGAGTACCTGGGGGCGCGGGGCGCGAAGTTCGCGCTCTTCCCCGGGTCGGCGTTGTTCAAGAAGCCGCCGCGCTGGGTGATGGCAGCCGAACTGGTGGAGACCTCCCGGCTGTGGGGCCGCATCGCCGGCCGGGTCGAACCGGAGTGGGTCGAACCGCTCGCGCAGCACCTGGTCAAGCGCAGCTACAGCGAACCGCACTGGGAGAAGAAGCAGGCCGCGGTGATGGCCTACGAGAAGGTCACCCTGTACGGCGTCCCGCTGGTCAGCTCCCGCAAGGTCAACTTCGGCCGGATCGACCCGACGCTGAGCCGGGAGCTCTTCATCAGGCACGCCCTGGTCGAGCGCGACTGGCAGACCCACCACCAGTTCTGGGCGGACAACAAGCGGCTGCTCGCCGACATCGAGGAGTTGGAGAGCCGGGCCCGACGCCGGGACATCCTGGTCGACGACGAGACCATCTTCGGCTTCTACGACCAGCGGATCCCGGCCGACGTCTCCTCCGGCCGGCACTTCGACAGCTGGTGGAAGAAGACCCGCCGCGAGCAACCCGACCTGCTCACCTTCACCCGCGACCTGCTGATCAACGACGGTCGGGCCGGGGTGGACGAGGAGGACTACCCCGACGAGTGGCAGGCCGACGGCGTGAGCCTGCCGCTGACCTACCGGTTCGAGCCGGGCACACCCACCGACGGCGTCACAGTCGACATCCCGCTGCCGCTGCTCAACCAGGTGCCGGCGGAGAGCTTCGACTGGCAGGTGCCGGGGCTGCGCGAGGAGACAGTGATCGCGCTGATCCGCTCACTGCCCAAACCGGTCCGCCGCAACTTCGTGCCGGTGCCGGACTTCGCCCGGGCCGCCCTGGCGGCGATCACCCCGGGCAGGGAGCCGCTGCTGGACGCGCTCACCCGCGAGCTGCGGCGGATGACAGGCGTCACCGTGCCCCGGGACGCCTGGGAGCCGGCCAAGCTCCCGGCCCACCTGCGGGTCACCTTCCGGGTGCTGGGCGACGACGAGAAGCCCGTCGCCGAGGGCAAGGACCTGCCGGCCCTGCAACGCCAGCTCCGCCAGGAGGTACGCCAGGTGGTGGCGGCCGCCGCGCCGGAGGTCGCCCGGACGGGCCTGCGGGAGTGGAGCCTCGGCACCCTGCCGCGCACCATCGAACAGGTCCGCGCCGGCTACGCGGTGACCGCGTACCCGGCGCTTGTCGACGAGGGCGCGACTGTCGGGGTGAAGGTGTTCGACTCCCCCGCCGAGGCCGAGGCCGCGCACTGGGCGGGCACCCGACGGCTGCTGCGGCTCACCGTGCCGTCCCCGGCGCGGTTCCTGCAGGGCCGGCTGAGCAACGAGGCGAAGCTGGCGCTGAGCCGCAACCCGCACGGCGGCGTGCAGGAGCTGATCGAGGACGCGGCCGGCGCGGCCATCGACAGGCTCATCGACGCCACCGGTGGGCCGGCGTGGGACGCCGACGGGTTCGCGGCGCTGCGCGAGAAGGTACGCGCCGACCTCGTCGACACAGTGGTAGAGGTGATGGACCGGGTCCGCAAGGTGCTCGCCGCCGCGTACGCGGTGGAGCAGCGCCTCGGTGCCACCCGCAACCTCGCCGTGGTGGCCGCGTTGGCCGACATCCGCGGCCAGCTCGCCGGGCTTGTGCACGCCGGGTTCGTCACCGAGACCGGGTACGCCCGCCTGCCCGACCTGCTGCGCTACCTGACCGCCATCGAACGCCGGTTGGACCGCCTCGGCGGCAACCCGCAGCGGGACCGCCAGCAGCAGGACCGGATCGCGGTGGTGCAGAAGGAGTACGCCGACCTGCTCGCCGCGTTGCCGCCGGCGCGTCGACAGGAGACGGCCGTCCGGCAGATCCGCTGGATGATCGAGGAGTTGCGGGTGAACGTCTTCGCGCAGGCGCTGGGCACCCCGTACCCCGTGTCAGAGCAGCGGATCTACCGGGCGATGGACGAGGCCGAGGGCCGCTGACCCGGCCCGGCGGATCGGCCGGGCCGGGTCGCGGACCGGTCAGTGCGCCGGGACGGACAGCGCCCGGCTGGCCGGGACGCCCCGCACGGAGCTGGTCAACGCCGCGTTGCGCGCCTCGGCGGCGGTGGGCGCCCACCAGGGGCGGTTCTCCCGGTACCAGTGGAAGACCTCGGACAGGCCGTCCTCGAACCGGATCTGCGGCTCGAAGCCGAGCTCCTCGGAGATCTTGCGGTAGTCCAGCGAGTAGCGCTGGTCCTGGACCTTGCGGTCCGGCACGTGCCGGACCCGTTCCCAGCCGGCGCCGGCCAGCCGCAGGATCCGCTCGGCGAGGGCGCGGTTGGTCAGCTCGATGTCGCCGCCGATGTTGTAGACCTCGCCGGCGCGGCCCTTGGCCAGGACCAGCGCGATGGCCCGGCAGTGGTCGTCCACGTGCAGCCACTCGCGCACCGCGCCGCCGTCGCCGTGCAGGGTGATGTCCTGCCCGGAGAGCAGGCTGGTGACGAATCGGGGGATGACCTTCTCCACGTTCTGGTACGGCCCGTAGTTGTTGGCGCAGCGGGTGATCGAGACGTCCACGTCGTACGTACGCCAGTAGGAGCGCACCACGTGGTCACTCGCCGCCTTCGAGGCCGCGTACGGGGAGTTCGGTTCCAGGACGCAGCTCTCGTTCCAGGAGCCCTCGCTGATCGACCCGTACACCTCGTCGGTGGAGACGTGCACGACGCGGCCGACCCCACCGCGCGCGCAGGCGGCCAGCAGGTGGTGCGAGCCCATCACGTTGGTCTCGAAGAACGGCGCCGGGTCGTCGATGGACCTGTCGACGTGCGACTCGGCGGCGAAGTGCACCACCGCGTCGTGCCCGGGCACCACGTCGGTGAGCAGCTGGCGGTCGCAGATGTCGCCACGGATGAACGTCAGACGGGGGTGCGCGGCCGGCAGGTTGGCCCGGTCACTGGCGTAGGTCAGCTTGTCGATAACCGTCACGTCGCAGTGCTCGAAGCCGACATAGCGCCCGGCGAGCAGGCTGCGCGCGAAATGCGAACCGATGAAGCCAGCGGCGCCGGTCACCAGGATCCTCATGTATGGCCTCCCTGCCGGCGAGAAACGTCCACCGGTGAGCTCTGCTGAGACGAATGGGGCTTTTGCCCCGCGCACGAACCCACCTTAGGTGACGGTCATCAACACTGACAGTGATACAGCGCCCTTAAGGACGAATTAAGCAAGCGGCCCGCCGTCGGGCCGATCAGCGGGGATCCACGCCCGGGGGCAGGTCGTCGCGCTCGATCGCCGACTGCACGTAGTCGAGGAGGATCCGTCGCAGCTCCCGGCCGGCATGGGTCGGCACGACGTCGCGCCGACGGGCCACCGCGATGGTCCGCCGCACTCCCGGCGGGGCCAGGGGGGTGATCCGAACCCCGGGTCGCCGGGCCAGCACGATGCCGGGTACCAGCGCGATGCCGAGGCCGGCCTCGACGAAGCTGAGCACGGCGTCCATCTCACCGCCGTCCACAGCGAAGGTCGGCTCGAAGCCCGCCTCGCGGCACGCCTGGATGGTGGCGTCGCGCAGGTCGTACCCCTCGCGGAACATCACCATCGGCTGGTCGCGCAGGTCCGTGATGTGCAGCTCCCCGGTCGCCGAGGCGGTCGGCACCTCCCCCACCGACGCCACCACGAGGCTCTCGCGCAGGATCGGGTCGACGCGCAGGCCCGGGTCGGCGCCCTGCGCCGGCATGATGATCAGGGCCAGGTCGAGGTCGCCGCGCAGCAGGTCGCGCACCAGGTCCTGGGAGCCGCCCTCCTCGACCCGCAGGTCCACCGTCGGATGTGCGTCGCGGAAGCGGCGCAGGACCGGCGGGGCGAGCGAGGTGGCCAGGCTCGGCGTGGCGCCGAGGCGGACCCGGCCCCGCCGGAGGCCGACCAGCTCCTGCACCTCCCGGGTGGCGGTCTCCACGTCGGCCAGGATCCGGGTGGCCAACGGCAGCAGCACCTCGCCGGCCGCCGTGAGGGTGATGTTGCCCCTTACCCGCTCGAACAGGGGCGCCCCGAGGTCGGTCTCCAGAGCGTGAATTTGCTTACTGAGAGAAGGCTGAGTGATGCCCACAAGGTCGGCGGCTTGGGTGAAATGTCGTACTTCGGCCACCGCGACGAAGTACCTGAGCTGATGGAGCTGCATCTACATAGCTTATGGCTATCAACGCTGCGAGTTCGATGCATTGGACGACTGATCAAAGTCCTCCTAGCGTCGGTCACGTGGTAATGACGAAAACTCGGTCGCCCATCCGCTCGAACGTCGGTCTCAAGGCCGTCATGGCGGTGACGGGCATTGTGCTGGTGCTGTTCCTGATCGCCCACATGCTCGGGAACCTGAAGGTGTTCACGGGGGAGACCTCGTTCGACCACTACGCGCACTGGCTGCGCGACATCGGCAAGCCACTGCTGCCCGGGGTCTGGTTCCTGTGGATCCTGCGTACCGTGCTCGTGGTGGCGGTCGTCGGCCACATCTGGGCCGCGACAGTGCTCGCCCTTCGGGCCCGCGCCGCCCGCCCGGTCAAGTACGCCCACCGCAAGAAGGTCCGGGGCAGCTACGCCGCCCGCACCATGCGCTGGGGTGGCGTGATCATCCTGCTGTTCGTGATCTACCACCTCCTGGACCTGACCACAGGCACGCTCAACCCGGTCGGCGACCCCAGCAACCCGTACGGCAACGTCGTCGCCGACTTCGCGCCGGAACGCTGGTACGTCACGCTCTTCTACACCCTGGCGATCGTCACGCTCGGCTTCCACCTGCGCCACGGCGCGTTCAGCGCGTTCCGCAGCCTCGGCCAGCAGACGCCACGCGGCGAGCGGCGGGCGCGCAACGCCGCGCTCGTCTTCGCCGTGGCCCTCTGCGCCGGATACCTGGTGGTCCCGTTCGCCGTTCTCACCGGATTGGTGTCCTGACATGGAACTCTTCACCGAGGGCGACCCGATCGCCGACACGAAGGCTCCCACCGGCCCGATCGAGAAGCGCTGGGAGACCCGACGCTTCGAGGCCAAGCTCGTCAACCCCGCCAACCGCCGCAAGATGACTGTCATCGTGGTGGGCACCGGCCTGGCCGGCGGCTCCGCCGCGGCCACCCTGGCCGAGCAGGGCTACCACGTGAAGTCCTACTGCTACCAGGACAGCCCGCGCCGCGCGCACTCCATCGCTGCGCAGGGCGGCATCAACGCCGCCAAGAACTACCGCAACGACGGCGACTCGGTGCACCGCCTCTTCTACGACACCGTCAAGGGCGGCGACTTCCGGTCCCGCGAGTCGAACGTGCACCGCCTGGCCGAGGTGTCGGTGAACATCATCGACCAGTGCGTCGCGCAGGGCGTGCCGTTCGCCCGCGAGTACGGCGGCCTGCTGGACACCCGATCGTTCGGTGGCGCCCAGGTGCAGCGCACCTTCTACGCCAGGGGCCAGACGGGCCAGCAGCTGCTGCTCGGCGCGTACCAGGCCCTGGAGCGGCAGATCGGCCTCGGCAACGTGGAGATGAACGCGCGGCACGAGATGCTGGAGCTGGTCATCGTCGACGGCAAGGCGCGCGGCATCGTCGTGCGGGACCTGGTCACCGGCGAGATCAGCACCGAGATGGCCGACGCGGTCGTGCTCGCCTCCGGCGGGTACGGCAACGTCTTCTACCTCTCCACAAACGCCAAGGGCTGCAACGTCACCGCCACCTGGCGGGCGCACCGCAAGGGCGCGTACTTCGCCAACCCCTGCTACACGCAGATCCACCCGACCTGCATCCCGGTCTCCGGCGACCACCAGTCGAAGCTGACCCTGATGAGCGAGTCGCTGCGCAACGACGGCCGGGTCTGGGTGCCGAAGAACAAGGGCGACGACCGCAACCCGCGCGACATCCCCGAGGACGAGCGGGACTACTACCTGGAGCGGATCTACCCGTCCTTCGGCAACCTGGTCCCCCGCGACATCGCCTCCCGCGCCGCGAAGAACGTGTGCGACGAGGGCCGGGGCGTCGGGCCGACCAAGCTCGGCGTCTACCTCGACTTCGCCGACGCGATCGACCGCCTCGGCCGCAAGGCCATCGAGGCCAAGTACGGCAACCTCTTCGAGATGTACGAGCGGATCACCGGCGAGGACCCGTACGAGGTGCCGATGCGGATCTACCCCGCCGTGCACTACACGATGGGCGGCCTCTGGGTCGACTACGACCTCCAGTCGAGCATCCCCGGCCTGTTCGTGATCGGCGAGGCGAACTTCTCCGACCACGGCGCGAACCGGCTCGGCGCCTCGGCGCTGATGCAGGGCCTCGCCGACGGGTACTTCGTGCTGCCCACCACCATCGCCAACTACCTGGCCTCCGGCCCCCTGGAGAAGGTCGACGCCAGCCACCCGGCGGCCGTCGAGGCGCGTACCGACGTCGAGGACCGGATCCAGCGGCTGCTGGCCGTCAACGGCGACCGGACGGTGGACTCGTTCCACCGGGAGCTGGGCCAGATCATGTGGGAGCACTGCGGCATGGAGCGCAGTGAGGCCGGCCTGCGCAAGGCGATCGGCGAGATCCGCGACCTGCGCGAGCAGTTCTGGCAGCGGGTCAAGGTGTCCGGCACCGGTGAGGAGCTCAACCAGTCGCTGGAGAAGGCCGGCCGGGTGGCCGACTTCTTCGAGCTGGCCGAGCTGATGTGCATCGACGCCCTACACCGCGAGGAGTCCTGCGGCGGCCACTTCCGGGCCGAGCACCAGACGCCCGACGGCGAGGCGCAGCGCGACGACGACCGGTTCGCGTACGTGGCGGCCTGGGAGTTCACCGCCACCGGCGAGCCGTCGGTGCTGCACAAGGAAGACCTCAAGTTCGAATACGTCCACCCCACGCAGCGGAGCTACAAGTGAACCTGACCCTGCGCATCTGGCGCCAGAAGGGCCCTGAGGACAAGGGTCGGATGGTGACCTACCCGGTCGACGACGTGTCCCCGGACATGTCGTTCCTGGAGATGCTCGACGTGCTCAACGAGCGGCTCATCCTCGACGGCGAGGACCCGGTCGCGTTCGACCACGACTGCCGCGAGGGCATCTGCGGCATGTGCGGCCTGATGATCAACGGGGACGCGCACGGGCCGCAGCGCGGCACGACCGCGTGCCAGCTGCACATGCGGCAGTTCAAGGACGGCGACACGATCGACATCGAGCCGTGGCGGGCCAGCGCCTTCCCGGTCATCAAGGACCTGGTGGTCAACCGGGGCGCCTTCGACAAGATCATCGCCGCGGGTGGCTACGTCACCGCGCCGACCGGCAGCGCGCCCGAGGCGCACTCCACCCCGGTGGCCAAGGCCAACGCCGACGCCGCCTTCGAGTCGGCGGCCTGCATCGGCTGCGGCGCCTGCGTCGCGGCCTGCCCGAACGGCTCCGGCATGCTCTTCACCGCCGCCAAGCTCACCCAGCTCTCGCTGCTGCCGCAGGGCCAGCCGGAGCGCTACACCCGGGTGATCGGCATGGTCGACGCGCACGACGAGGCAGGCTTCGGCGGCTGCACCAACGCCGGCGAGTGCACTGTGGTCTGCCCCAAGGGCATCCCGCTGAACACCATCGGCCGGCTCAACCGCGACTACCTCGCGGCCACCACCAAGGGCGCCGGCAACACCCCCGGCTCCTGACCCACGCGCCAGCGGACCGCCGTACCCCGACTCGGGGTGCGGCGGTCCGGCGTCTGGCAGCGGCGGTTGCGGTGAGCCCGGGCCTTGATGACCCGCTCTCACCGGTGACGCGGCCGGTTCAACTCCCTTCCCCCGGGTAGCAGTCAGGCAGCAACCGAGGGAGGAACCCGATATGAAGGCACTGACCTGGCAGGGCAAGCGGGACGTACGGGTCGAGGAGGTGCCGGATCCCCGGATCGAGGAACCGACCGACGCAATCGTGAAGATCACCTCGACGGCGATCTGCGGCTCCGACCTGCACCTGTACGAGGTGTTGGGGCCGTACCTGAAGCCCGGCGACGTCCTCGGCCACGAGCCGATGGGCATCGTCGAGGAGGTCGGGTCGGGAGTGACCCGGCTCAAGCCCGGGGACCGGGTGGTGATTCCGTTCAACATCTCCTGCGGCAGCTGCTGGATGTGCGAGCGTCAGCTCTACGCCCAGTGCGAGACCACCCAGGTCACCGGCGAGGGTAAGGGCGCTGCGCTGTTCGGGTACACCTCGCTCTACGGCTCGGTGCCCGGCGGCCAGGCCGAGTACCTGCGCGTCCCGCACGCCCAGTTCGGACCGATCAAGATCCCGCAGACCGGGGCCGACGAGCGCTACCTCTACCTCTCGGACATCCTGCCGACGGCCTGGCAGGCCGTGAAGTACGCGGACACCCCGCCCGGCGGCACCCTGGCCGTGTTCGGGCTGGGCCCGGTCGGCCAGTTCTGCGCCCGCATCGGCCGGCACCTCGGCGCCGGCCGGGTCATCGGGCTGGACCTGGTGCCGGAGCGGCTGGAGCTGGCCCGCCGGCACGGCATCGAGGTGCTCGACGTCAGCGAGCTGACCGACGTGCCGGGCACGCTCATCGACCTGGTCGACGGGCGCGGCCCGGACGCGGTGATCGACGCCGTCGGCATGGAGGCGCACGGCTCTCCGGCGGGCAAGCTGGCCCAGACCGCCGCCGGGCTGCTGCCGAACAAGCTGGCCCAGACGATGACCGACAAGGCCGGCGTGGACCGGCTGGCCGTCCTGCACGCCGCGCTCAAGGGAGTCCGTCGCGGGGGCACCGTCTCGCTCTCCGGCGTCTACGGCGGCGAGGCCGACCCGATGCCGATGATGGAGATGTTCGACAGGGGCATCCAGCTGCGGATGGGTCAGTGCCACGTCCGCCGGTGGACCGACGAGATCCTGCCGCTGCTCTCCGGCGACGACGACCCGCTGGGCGTGGAGGACCTGCGCACCCACCGGCTGCCGCTGAGCGAGGCCCCGCAGGCGTACGAGATGTTCCAGAAGAAGGAGGACGGCTGCATCAAGGTGGTCCTGGCCCCGTGAGTGCGAGGAGTGAGCCGATCCTGCGAGCCCCGCAGTCACGAACAGCGGTGGCCCCGTGAGTCGGGTGGTGGTGATCGCCGGTGCGACGAGTGGAATCGGGCGGGCGACGGCCCGGGCGTTCGCCGAGCGCGGCGACCGCCTGGTCCTCGCCGCCCGCGCCCCACAGACCCTCGCCGAGGTACGCGCGGAGTGCGCCGACGCCGACGTGTTGACCGTGCCCACCGACGTCACCGAGCCGGGCGCGTTGGAGGCGCTCGCCGACGCGGCGATCGGGCGGTTCGGTCGCATCGACGTGTGGGTGCACACCGCCGCGGTGATGGCGTACGGCCGCTTCGACGAGCTGCCCGAGCGGATCTTCGAGCAGGTGGTGCGCACCGACCTGCTGGCCGCGGCCGGTGCGGCGCGGGTGGCGCTGCGGCACTTCCGGGCCACCGGCGCCGGCACGCTGATCCTCACCGGTTCGGTGCTCGGGCACATCACCGCCCCGTACATGAGCGCGTACGTGGCCAGCAAGTGGGGTCTGCAGGGGCTGGCCCGGACGGTGCAGCAGGAGTTGCGCGACACCCCGCGGATCCGGCTCTGCCTGGTCAACCCGGGGAGTGTGGACACTCCGGTGTACCAGCAGGCGGCCAACTACCTGGGCCGGATCGGCAGGCCCCCGCCGCCGGTCGCCGGCCCGCAGCGGGTGGCCCGGGCCATCGTCGACTGCGTGGACCGGCCGCGCCGGGAGGTGTCGGTGGGGCGGCTGAACGTGGTGATGCGCGCCGGCTTCACACTGGTCCCGGGTGTCTACGACGTCCTGGTCGGACCGCTGATGAGGCTGGCCGGCCTGAGCGGACGGGCGATCGCCGCGCACGACGGCTCGGTCTTCACCCCGAACCCGGCGGGCGAGGCCGTACGCGGCGGTCACGTTCCCGACCTGCGGCAACTCGCCCGGCAGCTGTCCGGGCCGGCGTGGACGGTCGGCGCCGCACTTCGCCGACGGCTCGGCTGAGGGGCATCGTGTATCGATCAACTCGCCTAGGGTGGTGGGCCGGCAGGCGCTCCGGCGCCCCACGACGGGAGAGAAGATTGACTATCCGGCTGAACCGCAGGACAGCACTCGGACTCGGGACGGTGGCCACCGCCGGCACGGTACTCGGCGCCGCCACACCCGCGAGCGCCGCCGACACCGAGGCCGCGCCGACCACCCCCGCCCGGGCCGCCCGTCGGGTCGCCACGGTCTTCGCCCGGCACAGCACCGAGGCCGGTGGCAACTGGCAGGCGTACGTGAGCGTTGCCGACCCGGCCGGCGCGCCTGTCGTCGCGGTGGCCGCCGACGCGGACCGGCGGATCGAGGCGTACAGCGTCAACAAGATCGCGGTCGCCACGGCGGTGCTGGACAAGGTCGACAGGGGGCTGCTCACGCTGGACCAGCGGGTCGACGTCACGGCCGCGATCGTCGTGCCGGGTGGTGACGGCATCTTCAGCCTGGACGGCGCCTACCCGAGCAGCGTGACCCTCGGGCACGTGCTGGCCAACCTGCTGACCGTCTCGGACGACACGGCGGTGCGGCTGTGCGGGCTGGTCGCCCCGGCCGCCGAGATCAACACGATCCTGGTCGGCAAGGGTTTCCCGAACACCCAGGTCGAGCCGGTGGCCAACCCCAACCGGTTCTTCCTCGGCACCAGCACTCCCCGGGAGACGCACGACCTGCTGCGGGCCCTGGTCGGCGGCACGCTGCTCTCCCCCACCTCGACGGCGTACCTGCTCGGGCTGCTGCGCTCCCCGGTGGCGTTCACCGACGGCATCAGGCGCACCATGTCCTCCGACGAGCGGGCCCGCATCGCCACCAAGGCCGGCTGGTTCGCCGACGCCCGCCACGAGGCCGGTGTGATCTTCGACCGGTCCGGCGCGGCGGTGCTCACGTACGCGCTCTTCGCCGACGGGCAGGCCGACCCGGACAACTTCGGCGCCACCCACCCGGCGGTGCAGGCCCGGGCCGCCATGGGTCCGAAGTTCCTGACGGCTGTGGACCGGCTCGCCGGCACCGGCGCCGCGTACCGGACCGCCACCCGGCGCCCCAGCAACGGCGGCTGAGCCCGGCCCCGGGTCGGCCGCCGCCGGCGGCGGCCGACCCGCACGGGAACCCGTCCCGGCACGCCGGCCCCGAGGTGACTACCGTGTAGGGCGGACACCTCGGAGGGACGGCGATGGCACCAACACGGAGCACTGACGTCGAACGGTCGCTCGGGCGACGGATGCGGGGCGCGGCCGGGCTCGCCGCGCTGGCCGGCCTGGCCTGGGCGGCCCGGGACGTACCGGCGGCGCTCGGCGGCCGGCTCGCCGGCGCCCGCGCCGAACGGGCGGCCCGCTCGCCGCAGTTCCACGACGGCACCTTCCACAACCGGGCCGGCACCCGCACGATGGTCGCCGACCCCGGTCGCAACCTGGTCCGCGAGCTGATCTTCGGTAAGCAGAAGCGGCGTCCCACCGCGCCCGTGCCACTGCTTCGCCCGAGCGAGTCGCCCGCCGCCGACACCGCCGACGAGCTGAACATCGTCTGGTACGGCCACGCCTCGGCGCTCATCGAGATCGAGGGCCGGCGGGTCCTGCTCGACCCGGTGTGGAGCGACAGGTGCTCGCCGTCCGCCCTGGTCGGCCCCCGCCGGCTGCACGAGCCACCGGTACGCCTGGACGAGCTGCCCCCGCTGGACGCCATCCTGATCTCCCACGACCACTACGACCACCTGGACATGGCCACCGTGCGGGCGCTGCTTGCCGGTCAGTCCGCGCCGTTCCTGGTGCCGCTCGGCGTGGGCGCGCACCTGGACCGGTGGGGCGTACCCGCCGACCGGATCATCGAGCTGGACTGGTCCGAGTCGCACCAGGTCGCCGGCCTGGAGATCACCGCCACCGCCGCCCAGCACTTCTCCGGCCGGGGGCTGCGCCGCGACGGCACGCTGTGGAGTTCGTGGGTGGTGGCCGGGGCACGCCGCAGGGTCTTCTACACAGGCGACTCCGGCTACTTCGACGGGTACGCGGCGATCGGCGCCGAGCACGGGCCGTTCGACGTGACGCTTATGCAGATCGGCGCGTACGACACGGCCTGGCCGACCATCCACATGTTCCCCGAGGAGGCGGTGAACGCCCACCTCGACCTGCGCGGCGGGCTGTTCATCCCGGTGCACTGGGCGACGTTCAACCTGGCCCTGCACGACTGGTCCGAGCCGGTGAACAGGCTGTGGGCCGAGGCGAAGGCCCGCGACGTGCGGCTGGCGGTGCCGCGCCCCGGCGAGCGGGTGGTGGTCGACGAGCCGCCCGCCGTCGACGGCTGGTGGCAGGCCATCGCCTGAGCCGGGCCGGAGCGGGCATCGCCCGGGTCGGGCTCAGAGCACGAACGCGTCGGTCCAGAGCGCGCCGGAGCGGCCGGAGAGCGCGTCCAGCATGGCGACCGCCTGACCGTCGGTGAGTTGCGCGACGAAGTCCACGATGGCCCGACCCCGGGCCCGCCCGATCCGGTCCGGCGTACGCGGGTGCAGCTCCGCCTCGGCCAGCTCCACCAGGTCGTGCAGCCGGCGGGGCAGCCGGGACTCCTCCTCCGGGTCGAGCAGCCACTCCCACAGCGCCTCCACCAGGGTGCCCAGCAGCCGGGCCTGACCCCGCTGGTGCAGGGCCAGGTCGGGGCGCGCCAGCACGAACCGGTGGTGGACGAACTTGAGCACCTGCACCTCGTGCCACTGCGCGCAGCCGAGCAGCACGTACCCGGAGCGCACCGAGGGCTGGTCGGTCACGGTGATCGCCTCGACGAAGCGGGTGGACCAGCGGGCGGAGAACCGGGCCACGTACTGCTCGGCCTCGATCGAACCGTCGAACGGCATCGCCAGCAGCCCGTCGACCAGTTCCTCGCGGACATGCTCGACGGCGGCGGCGAACGCGTCGTCGTCGGCGATCCAGGCGTCCTTGCGGTGCAGCTGCCGGCGGAGCCGCTCGATCGCCGCGCCGGGCCGCCGGGCCGCGATGGCCAGCGCCGCGTCGGTGATCGCCCGGAGCTGCCCGCTCTCGCGCTGCCAGGCCATCAGCTCGGCCGACACCGCCCCCTGCTGGAGCACACCGACGCGGTAGAAGTCCTCCACGTCGTGGATGGCGTACGCGATGTCGTCGGCGGTGTCCATCACCGATGCCTCGACTGTCTGCTGCCAGTCCGGGATGCGGCCGGCGAACGGCTCCCGCGCCTGCCGCAGGTCGTCCAGTTCGGTCCGGTACGCGCCGAACTTCAGCGAGCCGCTCTCCGGGTCGTCCGGCGGCGGGGTCGCGCCCCGGGGCGGTGGGTCCAGCAGGCGCGGGTGCGGGTCGGGGTAGTCCAGCCGGGTCCACGGGTACTTCAGCATCGCCGCGCGGACCGCGGCGGTCAGGTCCAGCCCCGTGGTGGCCGCGCCCCGGATCTCGGTGCTGGTGACGATCCGGTACGACTGGGCGTTGCCCTCGAAGCCGTCGGGGAGGCCGAGGCGCTGGCGGGCCAGCCGGTCCAGCACCCGCTCCCCCAGGTGCCCGAACGGCGGGTGGCCGAGGTCGTGGGCGAGCGCGGCGGCCTCCACCACGTCCGGGTCGCAGCCGCCGAGCTTGTCCAGCAGGTCACGCCACCGCTCGTCGGCCGTGAGCCGTTCGGCGATCGACCGGGCCACCTGGGCGACCTTCAGGCTGTGGGTGAGCCGGTTGTGCACCAGCAGACCGGAGCCGACCGGGCTGATGACCTGGGTGACGCCGCCGAGGCGGGCGAAGAACGGCGAGCCGACGATCCGGTCCCGGTCGGCGCGGAACGGGTTGGCCGCGAGGTCGCCGAGGGCCCGGGCGCTGCCGCCGAAGAGCCGCCGGGCGCGCGGCTCCGCAGGTGTTTCCATGATCGCCACGCTAGCGCAGGCCGGGTGGGACCGCCGCCGGGTCACCCGGCCGGGCGCGGCGACAGCGGCCGGGGCCGCCCGGCAGAATGCAGGCGGTACCCACTCCCGAAGGCGGATCGAGATCGTGACCCAGTCTGTTCATCAGCGGATCGCCGACGAGCTCGGCGTGGCCGAGCGTCAGGTGCGGGCGGCCGTGGAGCTGCTCGACGGCGGCGCCACAGTGCCGTTCATCGCCCGCTACCGCAAGGAGGCCACCGGCCTGCTCGACGACACCCAGCTGCGCACGCTTGAGGAGCGGCTGCGCTACCTGCGGGAGCTGGACGAGCGGCGGGCGGCGGTCCTGGAGTCGATCCGCGGTCAGGGCAAGCTCGACGAGGCCCTGGAAGCGCAGATCATGGCGGCGGACTCGAAGTCCCGGCTGGAGGACATCTACCTGCCGTACAAGCCGAAGCGGCGGACCCGGGCGCAGATCGCCCGCGAGGCCGGGCTGGCGCCGCTCGCCGAGTCGCTGCTTGCCGATCCGACGCAGGACCCGAGGGCCACGGCCGCCGGGTTCGTCGACGCGGAGAAGGGCGTCGCCGACGCCGCCGCCGCGCTGGAGGGCGCCCGCGCGATCCTCATCGAGACCTTCGCCGAGGACGCCGACCTGATCGGCACGCTGCGCGAGCAGATGTGGTCGCGGGGCCGGCTGGTGTCCCGGGTACGCGAGGGTCAGGAGACGGCCGGCGCCAAGTTCGCCGACTACTTCGACTTCTCCGAGCCGTACCCGAAGCTGCCCTCGCACCGGATCCTGGCGATGTTCCGGGGCGAGAAGGAAGGCGTGCTCGACCTGACCATGGAACCGGAGGAGGCCGGCGAGGCGGATGCCGCGCCGACCGGTCCGAGCCGGTACGAGGCGGCCATCGCCGGCCGGTTCGGGGTGTCCGACGCGGGCCGCCCGGCCGACAGGTGGCTGGCCGACACGGTCCGCTGGGCCTGGCGTACGCGGATCCTCATCCACCTCGGCGCGGACCTGCGGATGCGGCTGTGGCAGGCGGCCGAGGAGGAGGCGGTCCGGGTCTTCGCCACCAACCTGCGTGACCTGCTGCTCGCCGCGCCGGCCGGCAGCCGGCCAACGATGGGTCTGGACCCGGGTCTGCGGACGGGCGTGAAGGTGGCGGTGGTGGACGCCACAGGCAAGGTGCTCGCCACCGACACGATCTACCCGCACGAGCCGCGCCGGCAGTGGGACGCCTCGGTGGAGACCCTCGCCCGGTTGGCCGGCGCGCACGGGGTGGAGCTGATCGCGATCGGCAACGGCACCGCCTCGCGGGAGACCGACAAGCTGGCCGGCGACCTGATCAAGCGGCATCCGCAGCTCAACCTGACCAAGGTGATGGTCTCCGAGGCCGGCGCGTCGGTCTACTCCGCCTCCGCGTACGCCTCGCAGGAGCTGCCCGGGATGGACGTGTCGCTGCGCGGCGCGGTCTCCATCGCCCGACGGCTCCAGGACCCGCTCGCCGAGCTGGTCAAGATCGACCCGCGGTCGATCGGGGTCGGGCAGTACCAGCACGACCTGTCCGAGGTGAAGTTGTCCCGGTCGCTCGACGCGGTCGTGGAGGACTGCGTGAACGCGGTGGGGGTGGACGTCAACACCGCCTCCGCGCCGCTGCTGACCCGGGTCTCCGGGATCGGCGCCGGCCTGGCGGAGAACATCGTGCTGCACCGGGACGCCAACGGGCCGTTCCGCTCGCGTACGGACCTGAAGAAGGTGGCCCGGCTCGGGCCGAAGGCGTTCGAACAGTGCGCCGGCTTCCTGCGCATCGCCGATGGTGACGACCCGCTGGACTCGTCGAGCGTGCACCCCGAGGCGTACCCGGTGGTGCGTCGCATCCTCGCCAGCACCGGTCAGGACCTGCGCTCGGTGATCGGCAGGAGCGCGATCCTGCGTGGGCTGCGGGCGACCGACTTCGTCGACGACCGGTTCGGCCTGCCCACCGTCACCGACATCCTCGCCGAGCTGGAGAAGCCGGGCCGCGACCCGCGACCGGAGTTCCGCACCGCCACCTTCGTCGAGGGGGTGGAGAAGATCGGTGACCTGACGCCCGGGATGGTGTTGGAGGGCGTGGTCACCAACGTGGCGGCATTCGGGGCGTTCGTGGACGTCGGTGTGCACCAGGACGGCCTCGTGCACGTGTCGGCGATGTCCCGGACCTTCGTCAAGGACCCCCGCGAGGTGGTGAAGTCCGGCGACGTGGTCAAGGTCCGGGTGCTCGACGTGGACGTACCCCGTAAGCGCATCTCGCTGACCCTGCGCCTCGACGACGAGCCAGCCGCCGGTGGTGGTGGTCGGACGAGCCAGGAGGGGCGTGGCGGCCCGGCGCAGCGCGGGCCGCAGGGTGGTCCTGCAGGGCAGAGTGGTCGCGGAGGACAGGGTTCCCGGGGCGGGCAGGGTGGTCGCGGCGGGCAGCAGCGGCAGAGCGCGCCGGCGCCGGCCAACGACGCGATGGCGGAGGCCCTGCGCCGGGCCGGTCTGGCCTGACCGGCCAGCGGGGCGGGCAGGCCTCGATCGCGGGCCTGCCCGGTGCTCCGCGGCACGGCGTCCTGGTGGAGGTCGAGGAGCACAGGCGGGGCTGCCCACTGCCTGATCGTCAGCGCTCTGTCCTACGCCGCCGGGTCCTCACGGCAACCTGTCGAGCTGCCCCACCCGTGGGGCGAGTCCGTGCGACCGCCGTCCACATCTGAGGCAGCCCGACTGCTCACGGCAGCCTGTCGAGCTGCCCCACTTGTGGGGTGGGTCGACGCGGCGGCAGTCCAGATCTGGGACGTGTCGACGCGGCGGCAGTCCAGATCTGGGACGTGTCGACGCGGCGGCAGTCCAGATCTGGGACGTGTCGACGCGGCGGCGGTCCAGATCTGGGGCAGCTCGACAGGGGCCGCCTGCACCGGGCTCCCCCGAACCCGCAAGCGCCGTCGGGGATGAGGGAGCCACGGAGGAACGGTGCGGACCCGGGGAAATCGGCTCGCCTGGCAGCACGGCGATGCGTGATGATCTCGCGGTGAAGATGCACGCCGATCAGTTCGACGTCAGCGCCGAGGTGGTGGCCGCCCTGGTCGCCGAGCAGTTTCCCGAGTGGCGGGCGCTCCCCGTTCGTCCGCTCCCCTCGTCCGGCACGGTGAACGCCCTCTTCCGGCTCGGCGCGGAGATCGTCCTTCGGTTTCCCCTGCAACCGACGGCCCACCCCGAGCTGCGGGCCGAGCTGCTGCGGGAGCAGGAGCACGCTCGGCTGCTCGGCCGTCACCTGCCGATCGCGGTGCCCGAACCGCTCGGCCTCGGCGAGCCGGGTGAGGGGTACCCCGGGCCGTGGACGGCGTACCGCTGGATCCTTGGCGAGCCGATCCACCCCGGCCACTTCGGCGACCTGGACGCCTTCGCCCGGGACCTGGCCGGCGTCGTCAACGCCCTGCACGCGATCGACGCCGGCGGCCAGGCCTGGTCGGGGTCCGGCCGGGGTGGGCCGCTGGCCGGCCAGGACGCCGGTGTGCGGGCCGCCCTCGCCGTCAGCGGCGAACTCACCGACACCGCCGCGCTCGCCCAGGTGTGGGACCGGTGCCGGGACGTGCGCCGGGACGACCCCGCCGACGTCTGGATCCACGCCGACCTGATGCCTGGCAACCTGCTGGTCCGCGACGGTCGGCTGGCCGCGGTCATCGACCTGGGCGCGGTAGGTGTGGGCGATCCGGCGGTGGACCTGATGCCCGCGTGGAACCTGTTCGACGCGGGGGCGCGCGGGACGTACCGGCGGGCGTTGGGCGTGGACGACGCGACGTGGGAGCGGGGGCGCGGCTGGGCCCTGGAGCAGGCGATCAACGCGCTGCCGTACTACGTCGAGACCAACCCGGTGATGGCCGACATCGCCCGGCACACCCTGCGGGCCGTCCTCGGCTGAGCCCGGGTCGCGTACCGTCGGCTCGTGGTGGAGGGCGACGACCCGCAGTGGCGGGAGCGGCAGCGACAGGCGGTCCGGGCGCACGCCGACGCGGACGCCCGGCGGCGGGCGGCCGAGCAGGCGCAGGCGGCGGAGCTGGTGGCCTGGTTCGTGGCCGAGGCGACCCGGCGCGGGTTGCCCACCACCCGGCTTGTCGCGCGGGGCTACGACGGGCGCGGGCGCTACCGCACCCGGCTGACCGGCTGGTACGTCGACCGGGCCGGCACCCGGGCGGTGGACGTGGACGGCCGGTTCCACCTGCTGACCGTGCCGGGTGGCCTGCGGGCCCGGCTGTTCGGCGTCGACCCGCAGCCCAGCCCGGCGCCGCTTGTCGTCGGGGCGGGTGGCCGGGACGGCGAGTCGATGCCGTTGCGGACCCTGCTCACCCGGCTGCTTGACGACGCGCCAGGCGATTCCGGCGGGCCACGTCCCACCACCAGGCCTGCTGGACCAGGAGAGTGAGCAGCCCGGCCAGGACGATCGCGCACACGTTGATCACCAGCTGGAGTGCCGAACCGCCCGCCTCGTCCCACACGCCGTAGGCGGCGGCAACGGCCACGTTCGCCGCGGCCGGCACCGTGGTCACCGAGATCAGCACCCCGACCAGGCTTCCGGACTTCTTCGACGTCAGGGAGAGCATGCCGGCGACGCCGGCGAGCAGGCCGACCACCCAGGACAGCGCGTCGGGCCGCCAGATGAAGCTGGTCAGCGGTCGTTCGGCGCGCAGCATCTCCTCGCTGACCAGACCAGCGGCGGTCAGCGCCCAGGTGCTCAGCACGGTCGCCACCATTGCCGCCAGGAAGCCGACGGTGAGGGCCTGCACCGAGCGGCCGATCACGTCGAGCCTGCGGCGCAGCAGCGCCACGCAGAGCGCGGCGAGCGGGCCGAACTCCGGGCCGACCACCATCGCGCCGACGATGAGGATCGGCTGGTCCAGCAGCACGCCGATACCGGCGATCATGGTGGCCACCACGATCAGCACCAGGTAGGTGCCGGACAACTCGGTCTGCTCGCCGGTCTTCGCCGCGATCTCGTCCCACACCACCGCGTCCGCGCCGCTGCCCGGGGCCCTCTCCGCGGCCCGGTCGGCCGACTCGGAGATGGTCAGCTCGACGTCGTCGGCGGAGATACCGCCGCTCGCCTCCACCCCGAGCTGCTGGAGGCCCCGCAGAACGCCGTCGGCGCTCTCCCGGACCACGTCGCAGAGGATCAGGTCACCCTGCGGTTGCCGGGCCACGCCGGGCAGCACGGCCAGGTGGGTCACCCCCGCCTCGGCGGCCAGCAGGTCGACGACCTCGGCGGATCGGTCCGCAGGGGCGATCACCCTCAGGTGCAGCACTCGTTCTCCCTGTTGTACGCGGCACGCAGGCACGGCCGGCAGCACTCTAGCGGGCCGGACCGGACGACCGGTTCGGACGTCGGGGCCAGTCGGCCCGATTCGCCGCAGAATCGGCGAAACCACCTATGCACCGCCATAGGCCCTGCTACAACCATTGTGGTCTTTTGTCACGTCCGATCGGAGGCGCCGTCCGTGGACCTGATCCACCACCGTCCGCCCGTGGCGCCGCGCAGCGGCGGCCCGGCGGTGACCGACCCGGTCTACCTCTCCCCACCGGACGTCGGTGAGCTGGAGGAGTCCTACCTGCTGCGCGCCGTGCGCACCGGCCGATTCGACCCCGACGGGCCCGAGCTGGGCGCGTTCGAGCGGGAGGTCGCCGCGCGGGTCGGCGTCGGGTACGCGCTGGGGCTCTCCTCCGGCACCGCCGCACTGCACCTGGCGCTGCTCGCGGTGGGGGCCGGACCGGACAGCGTCGTGGTGGTGCCCACGCTCACCTTCGCCGCCACCGCGAACGCGGTCACCTACACAGGCGCCGAACCGGTCTTCGTGGACTGTGACGCTGCCACCGGCAACGTCGACGTCGACCTGCTATCCGACCTGCTGGGCCGCCTCGCCGACGCCGGTCGACGGGTCGCCGCCGTCCTTGTCGTCGACATCAACGGCCGCTGCGCCGACTACGACAGGCTGCTGCCGCTCTGCGCGGCCACCGGCGTCCCTGTGGTGGAGGACGCCGCACAGGCCCTCGGCTCCACCTACCGTGGACGGTGTGCCGGCACACTCGGCCGGGTCGGGATCTACTCGTTCAGCCACAACAAGATCATGACCACCTCGGCCGGCGGGATGCTCGTCTCCGACGACGCCGCGCTCGTGGCCCGGGCCCGGCACCTCGCCACCCAGGCCCGCGAACCGGTGCCGCACTACGAGCACCGCGACATCGGCTACAACTACCGGCTCAGCACCCTGCTGGCGGCCCTCGGCCGGGCGCAGCTCAGCAGACTGGACCCGATGATCGCCAGGCGGCGGGCTCTACGGGACCGGTACGCGCGACTCTTCGCCGCCGTACCGGGCACCCGCATCCTCGGCGCCGGCGACCCCGGCTCGAACTGCTGGCTGACCTCCGTGGTGGTCGAGCCGGAGCGGTCCGGCTGGCACGCCGGGGACCTCGCCGCGCACCTGGCCCGGCTCGGGGTGGAGAGCCGGCCGATGTGGAAACCGATGCACCGCCAACCGGTGTACGCCGACCGGCAGGTCGCCCTCACCGGCGCCGCCGACCAGCTCTTCGCCACAAGTCTCTCGCTGCCCAGCGGTTCCGCCCTCACCGACGAGCAGGTCGATCGCGTGGTCGGCGGGATCGCCGAGTTCCTCGGGGGGCACCGGTGAGCCGGCCGTACGACGCCGTGAAGCGGGTGCTGGACGTGCTGGTCGCCGCCGTCGGTCTGCTGCTGGCCACGCCTGTGCTCGCCGCCGTGGCGTTGGCTGTCCTGATCACGATGGGTCGGCCGGTGCTGTTCCGGCAGGCCCGGCCCGGGCGGCACGGGCGGCTGTTCGAGCTTGTCAAGTTCCGCTCGATGACGGTCGGGGGCGAGGACACCGCGCCGGCGAACGACGGCTCGCGACTGACCCCGTTCGGTCGCTGGCTGCGCACCACCAGCCTGGACGAGCTGCCGCAACTGTGGAACGTGCTGCGCGGCGAGATGAGCCTGGTGGGGCCGCGCCCGCTGCTGCCGGCGTACCTGGACCGGTACACGCCTGAGCAGTTCCGCCGCCACGACGTCCGCCCCGGCATCACGGGCCTCCAGCAGGTGTACGGGCGTAACGCGCTGAGCTGGGAGGAGCGTTTCGCCCTCGACGTGCGCTACGTCGGGCAGCGCTCACTCCGGCTGGACCTGCGCATCCTGCTGCGCACGGTCCGCACCGTGCTGCGGCGGGAGGGGATCACCGCGGCCGGCGCGGCCACCGCGCACGAATACCTCGGTCCGGCCGAGCTGGCCGGCGCCGGCGCGGCGGAGGCCCACCGGTGAGCGTGGACCTCGTCATCGTCGGCTGCGGCGGGCACGGCAGGGAGGTGTTCGGCATCGTCCGGGCCGTCAACGCCGCAGCCGCTGGCGCGCCACCGTGGCGGGTACGGGGATTCGTCGACGATCGGCCCAGCGAGGTCAACCTGAAGCGGGTGCAGCGGCTGGAGGTGCCCTACCTGGGCGGGACCGGCCACCTCGCCGAGCAGCCCGCCGGCACGTACCTGGCGTTGGGCATCGGGGACCCGGCGTCCCGCCGGGCGGTGGACGGACGGCTGGCCGGGTACGGCCTGCCGGC
Source organism: Micromonospora sp. NPDC047521 (assembly GCF_055587305.1). NCBI lineage: Bacteria > Bacillati > Actinomycetota > Actinomycetes > Micromonosporales > Micromonosporaceae > Micromonospora > Micromonospora sp. NPDC047521. The sequence goes on from NZ_JBVJGN010000004.1 coordinate 295,589, forward strand.
CGCGGTGCTTGTGCACCCGGACGCCACAGTCGGCCCGGATGCCGTCTACGGCGAGGGTCTGATCGCGTTCCCCGGCGCCCGGGTCACCACGAACGTCACGCTCGGCCGGCACGTGCACCTCAACCAGAACAGCGCTGTGGCGCACGACTGTGAGCTGGGCGACCACGTCTCGGTCAACCCGCTGGGGGCGGTCTCGGGCGACTGCCGGCTGGGCGACGGGGTGCTGATCGGCGCCGGGGCGGTCGTGTTGCAGAAGCTGCGGGTGGGCGCCGGCGCGACGGTCGGCGCGGGAGCCTGCGTGGTCCGGGACGTACCGGCCGGCACGGTGGTCAAGGGAGTCCCGGCCCGGTGAGCGCCTCCGGCGGCCCCGGCGTGGGTCACCCGCTCGGGGTCCGCCGACTGCGCATCGCGGTGCTGGTCAAGACGAACGCCGGCGGGATGTGGCTGTTGCCGCAGGTCGAGGAGCTGCGCCACCGGGGGCACGAGGTGACAGTGGTGCTGCCCCGGGGGGCCGGCCGGCTCACCGACGAGCTGGAGCGGCGGGGCTTCGAGGTGCTCGACTCCCCGTACGACTTCACGATGGGCAGGCACGCGGCGGTCGGGCTGCTGCGGCTGCGGGCGCTGCTGCGGCGGCTGCGCCCCGACGTGGTGCAGTACCACCTGATCGCCTCGGCGTACGCGGTGCGGCTGGCCACCCTGGGAATGCCGGTGCGCCGGGTGCACATGGTGGCCGGTCCGGCGTACCTGGAGTCCCGGCTCGTCCGGTCGGTGGAGCGGTTGATGTGGCGGCTGGACGACCTGGTGGTCTGCGGCTGCCGGTACGCCTCCGCCCGGTACGGCGAACTGGGCTGCCCGCCGCAGCGGCGGCCGGTGGCGGTGTACGGGGTGGACACCGACGCGTTCAGCCCGGAGGCCACAGGCCCGGACCAGCGGGCGAAGCTGCGCGCCGAGCTGGGCATCGACCAGAGCGCGTTCCTGGCGGTGATGGTCTCCTACGTCTACCCGCCCAAGCGCCTGGTGCACTCCGGTCGCGGGGTGAAGGGGCACGACGTCCTGCTGGCCGCGTGGCGGACGTTCCGCCGCCGGCACCCGGACGCGCACCTGCTGCTCGTCGGCGGCGGCTGGACGGCGGCCGGGGAGAGCTACCGGCGGCACCTGGGCGAATCCTTCGGCGTGGCCGACGACCCCGGGGTGACCTGGGTGGAGTCGGTGCCGGACGTGCGGCCCTGCTACGCCGCCGCCGACGTGAGCGTCGCGCCGTCGCTCTGCGACAGTCCGATGGCGGCGGTCGAGGCCGGTTCGATGGGCGTGCCGAGCATCGTCAGCGCGGCCGGCGGGCTACCCGAGGCGGTCACCGGACGTTCCGGCTGGGTGGTGCCACCGGCTGACCCGACAGCCCTGGTGGACGCGCTCGACACCGCGTACCGGGGCTGGGTCGCCGGAACGCTGACGCTGCGCGGCAGGCTGGCCCGCCAGCACGTGCTGGCGTCCTTCGACGACCTGCGGGCGGCGGCCGAGGTGGCGGACCTCGTGGAGGACGTGGCGGCCCGCAGGCGGTGACCACGACGGTGGGCGGTCGGTGGCCGGTCCCGCCGGACCACCGACCGCCCGTCGCGCGTCAGTGCCGGATGCCGGCCCAGTCGTGGTGGCGACGCACCGTGGAGAGGATGAAGTCGACCACCCGCCGCGAGGTGTCCGGCACCTGGTAGTCGGCCGGGCAGGGCACCCCCTGCGCGGCGACCTGCGCCACAGTCACCTCGACGGCCTCGACCACGCCCTGCGGGTCGAGGCCGGTCATGATGATCCCGCCGGCGTCGAGCGCCTCGGGGCGTTCGATCGACTCGCGCAGGGTCACCGCGCCGAAGCCGAGGATTGCGGCCTCCTCGCTGATCGTGCCGCTGTCCGACAGCGTGCAGTACGCCCTGGTCTGCAGGTGCACGTAGTCGAGCAGCCCGAACGGCTCGTGGAAGGCGATGCCGTCCAGCGCGGTGGCGTCCGGCGCCAACGCCTCCAACCGCTTGCGGGTACGCGGGTGGGTGGAGACGAGCACCGGCAGACCCCACCTGTCGCGGACCGCGACCAGACAGTCCAGCAGCCGCTGGAGCCGGTCGGGCCGGTCGACGTTCTCCTCCCGGTGCGCGCTGACCAGGAAGTAGCCGCCCTTGTCGAGTTCCAGCTGGCGCAGGATTGTGGAGCTGGCGATCGGCGCCCGGTAGTGCTCCAGCACCTCGCGCATCGGCGAGCCGGTGTGCAGGATCCGGCGCGGGTGCAGGCCCTCGGCGAGCAGGTTGCGTCGGGCGTGTTCGGTGTAGACCAGGTTGAAGTCGGCCACGTGGTCGACCAGGCGCCGGTTCGTCTCCTCCGGCACGTTCAGGTCGAAGCAGCGGTTGCCGGCCTCCATGTGGTAGACCGGCACCCGCATCCGGCGGGCCATCAGCGCGGCGATGCAGCTGTTGGTGTCGCCGAGCACGAGCAGCGCGTCGGGCCGCACCTCGGCGATCGCCGCCTCCATGCCGACGAGGACCCCGCCGAGCACCCGGCCCAGGGACGAGGTGTCGACACGCAGGAACCTGTCGGGTTGCCGCAGGCGCAGCTCGGTGAAGAACACGTCGGAGAGGGTGGCGTCCCAGTTCTGTCCGGTGTGCACAAGCACGTGGTCGACTGTGTCGTCGAGCCGGCTGAGCACCCGGGACAGTCGGATGATCTCGGGACGGGTGCCGACGACTGTCATCACCCGGGTCATGTGGTCTCCCTCCGCCTGTCACTCACCGGACGCCGGCCGGCACCCGGTGCTCGGTCCCGACCGGTTCGGGCCACGTGTCGGGCCGTTCCGGGTCGAACAGCTCGTTGGTCCAGAAGAGCGTGAGCAGCTCGTCGCGGCCCGTGTTGGTGATGTTGTGCGCCCACATGGTCGGCATGTCGACCACCACAGGTTCGTCGCCGCTGACCGGGAACCGGACGACGTCGGTGTCGCCGATCCGGCGCAGGCTGATCTCGGCGGTGCCGCGCAGCACCACGAACCGTTCCACCTTGGCCAGGTGGAAGTGCTCGCCGCGGGTGATGCCGGGCCGGGTGGTGGAGCAGAACGTCTGCCCCGCTCCCCCGTGCGTCTTCACCGTCTCGACGAGCGCTCCCCGGGCGTCGGCCCGGGTGGGCAGGGCCAGCGGGTAGTGCGCCGGGAAACAGTGCGACCGGTAGGTGTTGAACAGCCGTACGGCGTGCCTGTCGCCAAGCGGCGGGATCTCGCCGGTGCGGTAGATGTCCGCGTACGAGGCGAGCTGGTCGGCGAGGGCACGGACCCCGGTCCGCAGCGCCGGCATCGCCGGGTCCCAGGAGCCGCCCGCCGCCACACCGGCCAGCCGGGCCGCGGCGTCGGTGACGTGCACCAGGTCCATCTCCCGGTCGGCGTGCACCTCCGGCTGGCCGCCCTCGGCGAGCACCCGGCAGAAGGTGGCGACCGCCGAGTTGTACCAGGGCCGGCCGTGCTCGCCGTACAGGTTGGGAAGCAGCAGGTCGTCGAGCGGCACGCCGGTGTCGGCGAGGATGCTGGCGGCGGTGGCCTTGGCGTCGCCGTACGGGGTGCCGTTGCCGGCCTGCACCGAGTTGGCGAAGACCACACCGATGGGCGGGTCCGGGCAGGCGCGCAGGCCGTTGGCGAGCTGGGCGGCGAGCTGGACGTTGCCGGCGGCCACGTCGGCGGGTTCACCCCGGTTGACCCCGGCCAGGTGCAGCACCCGGTCCACGCCGGCGATCTTGTGGGCGACCACGGCCGGGTCGGCGAGGTCCGCGCGGGTCAGCACTGTCGGCTCGGGCCAGCCGAGCGCCCGCAGCAGGACCCGCACGTGCCAGCCGAGGAAGCCGCCCGCGCCGGTGACGGCGAGGCTCAGCACGCCAGCACCGGGTCGCGCAGCGCCAGCTCCGCCCGGACCTCCGGCAGCGTCTTGAGCAGCTCCACCACCTCGGGTACGCCGAGCCGGGTGGCGTTCGCCGAGTTGAAGTCCTCCCGCGGCACCTCGCCCAGCTCGCCCTCGGAGACGTAGAGCGCGTAGTTGAGGTCCCGTGCGTCGAGCGGCACCCGGAAGAAGTCGCCGAAGTCGTCGGCCTGGGCCAGCTCCTCCCGACTGGCGAGGGTCTCGTGCCACTTCTCGCTGTGCCGTACGCCGATCACGTCCAACTTGAACGGCACGTCGAAGAGCTGGCAGACGGCCTCGGCGAGGTCGCTGATGGTGCAGGCGGCGGCCTTGCGGATGAACACGTCGCCGGGGCGGGCGTGGTGGAAGGCGTGCTCGACCAGGTCGACCGAGTCGGCGAGCGACATGAGGAAGCGGGTCATGCCGGGATCGGTGACGGTGGGCGCGCGGCCGGCCTTGATCTGCTCGATGAACAGCGGGATCACCGAGCCGCGCGAGTACATGACGTTGCCGTACCTGACGCAGGAGACGGTGGTGGCGCTGTTCGGGTTGTTCCTGGCGTACGCCTGGGCGACCTTCTCCATCAGCGCCTTGCTCATGCCCATCGCGTTCACCGGGTAGACGGCCTTGTCGGTGCTGAGCACCACCACGGAGCTGACCCCGTTGTGCGCGGCGGCCTCGACGACGTTGCCGCTGCCGAGGATGTTGGTGCGCACCGCTTCGAGGGGGAAGAACTCGCAGGACGGCACCTGCTTGAGCGCCGCCGCGTGGAAGACGAAGTCGACGCCCCGGGTGGCGCGCAGCACGGTGTCGACGTCGCGGACGTCGCCGATGTGGTAGCGCACCCGTTCGTCGCCGAGGGACCGTCGCATGGCTTCCTGCTTGGCCTCGTCCCGGCTGAGGATCCGCACCTCGGCGACGTCCCGGTCGAGCAGGCGTCGGGCCATCGTCTGTCCAAAGGATCCGGTCCCGCCGGTGATCAGCACCCGGCGGCCCGCGGTCATCACGCTCATTGGTTCTCCCGTTCGTCACCCGACGGGCGGTTGTCACCCGCCAGCCCGGACGCAGCGCTGCGCGCTGCCGCGCGGGCGCCGATCTCCGGTGGCCAGGCGAAAGCCCCACCGGTTGCGGCACCCGGGTCAACGAAGGCCGACAGGCCGGGATACGCGTTTAACCCAAACACCCCAAACAAGCCTCCACCTGCGCAAAATCGCGCCGAAAAGGTCCATGTTTGTCGGGGGAATTCGCCACTTTACCGTTCTTCACCTGATAGAAACGGTTCCGTGCCGCTCCCTCCCCCGCCAGGCCGCGCGCCGACCGCGTACCCCGGGCTCATCCGGTGACGGCGGCGCCGCCGCGCACCGGACCGGCCCGGCGCCCCCCGCAGCTCGCCGGCCGGACGAACCCGACGCCCGTCGGGCAGCGGCCGGCCACCGCCACGCGCCCCCGACCCCGCCCGCACCAACCCAGCGGCAGCCTCCCCGCCGTCCTGGTCCTCTGCGTGATCGCCTTCATGGCCGCGCGCCCGCCCTGGTGGTCGTTCAACTACGCCGCACCGCTGGCCCTGCTGGCGATCGGACTCACCGGACGGCTGCCCCGGCTGCGCGGCGTCGACACGCTCGCGCTGCTCCTCGCGGGCTGGGCCGCCGCCAGCATCCTCTGGAGCAGCCGCACCGACCTCACGGTGCCCGCCGCCTACCGGTACATCACGGTATGCCTGCTCCTGGTGGCCTGCCGGCACGTCGTCCGTGCCCGACGCGACCTGCTGCTGGTCGGCTGGGCGTACCTCGCCGGCTGCGCCGTCGTCGCCGTCGAGGTGGTCACCGGCGCCCGGTCGCAGGGGGACGTGCTGCTCTTCGCGCACCGCTACGGCGTCGACGGCAGGGAGGTGAACCTCACCGCGTACACCCTTGCCGTCGGTGTGGTGCTGGCCCTGGCGCTCGCCGTGGCCGGCGCCCACCGGCGGTCGCTGTGGCTGGCGCCGCTGGCGCTGGTGGCCCTGCTCGGGTACGCGGTGCTGCTCACCGGCTCGCGGGGCGCGGCCATCGGCGTGCTGCTCGGGTTGCTCGCCGCGCTGGCGGCGCACCTGCTGCCCCGGCTGACCGGGCTCACCGTCGCCGGGGTCGCCGCCGCCGCGGTGCTCGTGGTGCCGTTCGGGATGACCCCGCAGAACGAGATGCTCTGGCTCGACGGGCTGTACGGCAGGCCCACCGGCGACATCTCCGGGCGGCTCTCCATCTGGCCGTACGCCCTGTCGACCTGGTGGGAGTCGCCGCTGACCGGCTCCGGCGCGGGGGTGTTCATCTCCACCAACCCGTTCGAGATCGGGCCGCACAACCTGCTGCTCACCGTCGGCAACGACCTGGGGCTGGTCGGGGTGCTTCTCTACTTCGGCACGATGGCCGTGGCTCTTGTCACCGCCGCCCGCACCGGCCGGAGGGCGTTGCTGCTGACCTGCGCGTTCACCGCAGCCATGCTGCCGATCTGGCTGACCGGCCAGTGGGAGACCGCGCTGGGTTTCTGGCTGGCCCTCGGCCTGCTCACTGTCGTTCCCGGGATCTGGGGTCCGGCGCGGGCGCGGGGCGTCGCGCCCCGGCACGCCCGCTCCCTCCTGCGCCGGGCGACACTCGTGCCGATGGCCGGCGCCGGAAGGTTCCTGCGCCGCTGACCGTCGGCGGCGCCGCTCAGCCGGCGTCCACGCCCTCGAGCGTCGTCCCCGACCCGGACCGGGGCGCCGGCGGCCGGGCCACCCGGCGGCGCGCCGCCTCCCGCAGCACCTCGGCGAAGCGGGCTGCCACCCGGTCCGTGCGGTGGTGCCGCACCGCGTACGCCAGCCCCCGCCGGCCCAGCCGCTCGCGCAGCCCGGCATCGGCGCAGAGCGCGCCGACCGCCTCGGCCAGGGCCGCCTCGTCGTCGACACCGACGACGGTGCCCGCGTCGGCCTCCGACAGGTGCGCCATCGAGGCCAGCTCGGCGGGACCGAACCCGAGCACCGGCCGGCCCGCGGCGAGGTACTGCGGGATCTTCGTGGACAGCGAGTAGCGGGTGTACCGGCGGTGCTCCTCGGCGAACGCCTCGACGTGCACCAGCACGTCGGCCCGTCGCAGCACCCCGGGGACCTCGCCGGGCGCCAACGACCGACCCATCCGGACCGCCGGCAGGCCGGCGAAGACATCCCCGTACGGGCCGAGGTCCCGCGCCGGGGCGTGCACGGTCAGTCGCGCGGGCGTGCCCCGCTGCGCCAGTCGCTGCACCACCTCGCCGATCCGGCGCAGCGAACGCCACCGGTCCAGGTGCAGCCCGCCCACGTAGACGAACTCGACCGGGCCGCCCGCCGGACGCGTCGGCGGCGGCTGGTCGGGGTCGGCGAAGTCGGACGGGGCCACACAGTTGCCGAACGCGGCGAACGGCAGCTCGTACCGGCGCTCGAACTCGCGGGCCATCGCCTCGCTGATCCCCATCCCGTACGACGAGTGCCGCAGCACCTCCCTGACCCCGGCCAGGACGGCGAGCCGGGGTACGCCGAGCACCTGCCCGTTGGCGTACAGGGTGCTGGGCCAGTCGTCCATGAAGTGCGGCACCAGCGGCGCGTCGCACTCCTGCGCGGCGGTCACCGCCAGGCGCATCATCCGGATGCTGCCGAGCGTCGCGTACACCACGTCGGGTCGCTGCTCGCGCAGCCAGCCGCGTACGTCGACGGGGACGCGGACCGGGCTGAGGTCGACGAAGGCCCGCAACTGCTGGCGCAGTCGGGCGCGCACCGGGCCGGGCAGCGGATCGACCGCCTCGGCGGTTCCCACGCCGACCGGGTCGGCACGGCGGGTGCGCTGGCGGAGGCGGAACAGGTGGTACTCCACTGGCGCGTTGCGCGGCGCGAACCGGGCGAAGGTGCCGCGCACCTCCGCACCCGGGCTGGCGTCCTCGGTGTACAGCTGGGCGAGGCGGTCCGGCGGCCAGCCGGCGAACAGGTTCGACAGGGTGATGCCGGTGCCCGTGGAGCGGTCGAAGACGGCGGCGCTCACCACCAGGACGCGGGGAAACTCCTCAACGGACGGCATGGGCGACGACTCCCTCGGTCTCGGTGGTCGGGCGGTGATGCCGGCGCAACGTCCGGTGATATCCGTACAGCGCGGCAGGCACGACGGTCAGCGCGTAGCCGAGCGCCCCGACCCAGGGCACGGCGGCGACGCCGAGGCGGTCGGCCGCGTACCACTTGCCGAGCGCCGACAGCACCAGGAAGGCCGCCCAGCCGACGAGTTGCGGGACGATCACGCCGTCGGCGTTCTGCACCATGAACCGCGGCGACAGGGCGGCCTGGAGCACCCACCAGACACCCAGCCCGGCGAGCAGCACGCGGTCGTCGCCCATCGGCACCGGCAGCCAGGCGGCGAAGAGCCGGTCGCCGAACGCCACGAGCGCGGCGGCGGGCAGGCCGGCGGCGAGCACCGACAGCACTGTCATCCGTCGGGTGGTTCGCCGTACCCAGTCCAGGTGCCCCTGGGCCAGGGCCTCGCCGTTGGCCGGCCAGAGCGGCACGTTGACCAGGACGACGAGCTGGCCGAGCTGGGACAGCAGCTTCGCCGGCACCACGTACCCGGCCACCGCGGACAGGCCGAGCGCGTGCGCGATGATCAGCGTGTCGGCGTTCGTGGCGAACGAGATGACAACGGTGAGCACGAAGAACAAGCCACTGAGCCGGGCCAGCTCCACTGCCGCGCGGGCGTCGACAGCTCTCGGCGTGGGTCGGATCCGCGGCTCCTGCCGACCGAAGAACCAGAGCGTGTTGAGCAGGTTGACCAGCAACGGCGTGGCCACCGACACCGCGACGACCAGGAGCGGCGACAGGTCGGCCCAGACCACACCGAGGACGGCGGCGAGCGCCGCGAGGCTGCCGGCGGTCTGCCAGACGTTGCTCCGCCCGACCTGCTGGTAGGCGTACTGGACGCGGGCGATCAGGGACAGCGGCACGTTCAGCGCGAACGCGGTGAGGCAGATCAGCGAGATCATCCGGGTCTGCTCGGTGGTGACCTGCCCGGTCACGTTGAACAGCGCCGACCACGGCACCGCGCCGGCGGCCAGCCAGAGCGCCCCGGTGAGCGCGAACGCCAGCACCGTGAGGGTCAGGTACGCGCTGGAGACGTAGCGGCGGGCCCGCGCGGTGTCACCGTTCGCGTAGCAGGGGGCCAGCTTCGTCATCAGTCCGCTGCCCAGCCCCAGGTCGGCGAAGGCCGCCATGCCGGCCAGCGAGGCGACAGCCATCCACAGGCCGTACAGGTCGTTGCCGAAGTAGGGAAGCGTCACCGGGACCAGCACTATCGGAACGATCAGCCCGGCCGCCCGGCTGAGCAGCGCCGTGGTGACACCCGACACCAGCCGGCGGCTGCGGCTCGTGCCGGCCGGGCCGGCCCGCCGGGTCCGTTCGGCGACCCCGGACGACATCGGCGCGGCCTACTGGCCGCTGAGCACGTGACCGGACATCCAGGACACGGTCCGCTCCAGACCGGTGCGCAGCGGTACCGGTCGCACCGTGGGGAACAGTTCCCGCAGCCGGCCGCAGTCGGCCTGCGAGTCCCGTACGTCGCCGGGGCGCGGTGGCTCGTGCACCACGGGCAACGGCCGGCCCATGATGTCCTCCAGTTCGGCGATCAGGTCGAGCAGGGAGATCCGTGCGCCGAAGGCGAGGTTCACCACGTCGGTGGTGGACACCCGGCGGACGATGGCGTCGACGAGCACCGAGGTCACGGTGCCGACGAACGTGAAGTCGCGGGTCTGCCGGCCGTCACCGTGCACCCGCAGCGGCTCGCCGGCGAGGGCTGCGGTGACGAACCGGGGCAGCACGGCGGCGTACGCGTGATGCGCCGCCTGCCGTGGGCCGAAGACGTTGAAGAAGCGGAACGGCAGCACACCCATGTCGTAGCAGGACGCGTAGGCGACCGCGTACGCCTCGGCGGCCAGCTTGGAGACCGCGTACGGGGAGACCGGGATCGGGCGGAGTCCCTCCTGCCGGGGCAGCACCGGGTTGGCGCCGTACACCGACGAGGACGACGAGAGGATCACCTGCGGTACGCCGTGCCGGCGGGCGGCCTCCAGCACCATGAGCGTGCCTGTGGCGTTGGCGTGGTGGCTGGGCAGCGGCCTGTCGATGGAGCGCGGCACCGAGCCGAGGGCGCCCAGGTGCACGACGCTTGCCGCGCCGGCGACCGCCTCGTCGAGCAGGTCGGGGTCGAGCACGGTGCCCTGGTACAGCCGGACCGGTTGGCCGTGCAGGTTGTCCAGCAGGCCGGTGGAGAGGTCGTCGACGACCACGATCTCGGTCACCTGTGGGGTCTCGTCGAGCGCCCGCACGAGATTCGCGCCGATGAATCCGGCTCCCCCGGTCACCACTACCTTCACGAGGTCTCCCCTTCGGCCGGTCGACGGCGGCCCAGCACCCGCTGCCAGTGGGACAACGAGCGCTCCGGACCCAGGTCACGCGGTACGGGACCGGCGTGGCGCGTGTCCTCCGATCCGTTCCGTCAGTTGTCAGCGCTGATGGGCGAGTGGGGACGGGGGCGTCGGAGATGCGAATCGGACTGATCAGTCAGTGGTACCCGCCGGAGAACACGTTCGTGCCGGGTCAGCTGGCCACCGAGCTGGCCCGGCGCGGGCACGAGGTGCGGGTGCTGACCACGTTCCCGAGCCTGCCGCTGGGTCGGACCTACCCGGGGTGGCGACAGCGGTGGAACCACCGCAGCACCGAGGGCGGGGTGGCCGTACGGCGGGTGCCGGCGTACCCGAGCCACGACCGTTCCGGCCTGCGCCGGGCGGTGAGCTACCTGTCGTTCGCGGCGACCAGCGCCGTGGCCGCCCCGCGACACCTGCGCGGGGTCGACGCGCTCTACGTCTACCACCCGCCGCCCACCTCGTACGCCGCCGCCGGGCTGCTACGCCTGTTGCGCGGCGTACCGGCGGTGCTGCACGTGCAGGACCTGTGGCCGGAGTCGGTGACCCAGTCGGGGATGGCGCCGGCGGGGCTGGCGGGCAGGGCGTTGGACGCGGTCCTCACCGGGGCGATGCGGCGGATCTACCACTCCTGCGCCGGCATCGCGGTGATCGCTCCCGCGATGGCGGAGCAGGTGGTGGAGCGCGGCGTGGACCCGGGCTCGGTGCGTACCGTCTTCAACTGGACCGACGAGGCGCTGTTCCGGCCGGTGCCGTGCACCGACGCGGCCCGTACGGCGATCGGCCATCGGGGACGGACGACTGTGATGTTCGCCGGCAACCTGGGGTTGTTGCAGGGCGTCGACGTGGCGATCAGGGCGGCGGCGGCCGCACCGGACGCGGTGGACCTGGTCTTCGTCGGCACCGGGTTGGGCGCCGAGCAGGCCCGCAAACTCGCCGACGACCTGGGCGCGACGAACGTCCGGTTCCTCGGCCGCCGGCCGGCGGCGGAGATGGCCGAGCTGTACGCCGCCGCCGACTACCAGCTGGTCATGCTGCGGGACCTGCCGTGGCTGCGCGGCACGGTGCCGTCGAAGTTGCAGGCCGCGCTCGCCTGCGGGGTGCCGGTGCTGATGTCGGCGGACGGCGACGCCGCCCGGCTGGTCGAGGCCGGTGGGGCCGGGCTGGTCTGCCCGCCGGACGACTGGCAGGCGCTTGCCGACCAGTTCGTCGCGGCGGCACGGGTGCCGGCCGAGCAGCGGCTCGCGATGGGCCGCCGGGGTCGTCAGCTCTACCTGGACCGGATGTCGATGCGCGTCGGGGTCGACCAGATCGAGGACCTGTTGAGCAAGGCGGCGGCCCGGGGGCGCGGCTGACACACAGCGGCAATTGCCCGATTTATTGGTTAAAGCACAGGTACCTCCCTCGATCTCCACCTAGGCTCGTCTGCGGCACGGTCCGGCGTCCGCCCGGCCGGGAGCACCGCTCGGCAGGAGGAGAGCCCGTGGCTCAGGGGTACGGCGCAGCGCGGTCCATCGTGGAGCATCCGCAGCGGCGCCCCGACGACGCCACACCTGCCCGGTCGCCGATCGGTCTGCCCCGGACAGCCGCGCCGGCACCGGCGGCCAGCGGCGGCAGCCGGTGGAACCTGGCGGGGTTCAGCGTGCTGCCGATCTGCCTCGCCGCCGTCCTGGGCACGGTCAGCCCGAACCTGGCCTACCAGGGCGGGCTCTGGCTCGCCGCCGCCGCGCTGCTGACCAGCGGTCGCATCCCCCGCACGGGACCGGCGGACTACCTGGCGATCCTGATCTGCTGCTGGGCCAGCGCCACGCTGATGTGGAGTCGGGACATCGAGAGCAGCCAGATCGCCGTACGGGCCTGGTGGACAGTCGCCCTGCTGCTGATCGCCGCACGGCACGTGCTGTCCAGCAGGCGTCGCCTGCTGCTGGTCGCCGGTTCCTACGTCGCCGGCGCGGGATGGACGGCGGCCGAGCTGATCCGGGCCAGCCGCCTGGACCAGACCGCGCTGCGCGTCTCGCTGGAGGGCGTGGGCGTCAACTACACCGCGTACTGCCTGGTCACCGCCGTCCTGGTCACCGTCCTGCTGCTGGTGGCACGGGTCGGCACCCGCCCGGTCCGCGCCGCGCTCTGGCTGCTGCTGCCGCTGTTCGGGTACGCGACGATGCTCACCGGAACGCGGGCCAGCCAGATGGCGCTTGTCGCCGTCGCGGCGTACCTGCTCGTGGACCGGCTGGCCGGGCGGACCTGGGCCGTCGCCGTCGGCGCCTCGGCAGTCCTGCTGACCCTCGTACCGTTCGGGCACCTGACCCGCTACCAGCCACAGTGGCTCGCGAACGTGTTCGACAGGCCCCTCGACGACCTCTCCGGACGGCTCGCCATCTGGCCGGTCGCCGAGGCGTCGTTCTGGGACTCGCCGCTTGTCGGCATCGGCGTCGGCGCGTTTCCCGGCACCAACCCCTACTACGGGGTGGGCGCCCACTCGCTGGTGCTCACCCTCGGCAACGACCTCGGCCTGATCGGGATCGTGATGTTCGCGGCGGTGATCGGCTTCCTCATCCGGGACGCGGCGCCCGGGCTGAGCCGCCGGCACGGGATGCTGGTGGGCGCGCTGATCGTCGGGTGGACGCCGATCTGGCTCAGCGGGCACTGGGAGATCTCGCCTGTGGCGTGGCTCGTGCTGGCCCTGTGGTCCCGGCTGCCGGTGGCACTGCTCGACCGGCCCGTCGAGACGAAGCCTGTGGTGCCGGGCACCCGCCCGGCACGGCCACCGATGGGTCTGGTGCGCTGAACGGGCCGCGCCGGCCCGGCACGCCGCGCGGGCCCGCGCCGACCTCGTAGCCGCGGGTCAGCCGACCCGGCCCGGGGCGGGCGCCGGCACGTCGGCCGGAGTGTCCCGCTCGCCGGTGAGCCCGCACAGGTCGGCGAGGAAGTCGTGCATCCGGCGCCCCTGGGCCGCCGGGTTGCGGGTTTCCCGCACGAACCGGGCGCCGCCGGCGCCGCGCTCACGGGCCGTGCCGGGCGGCAGACTCACCACCCGACCCAGGGCCGCGCGCAGCCCTTCGACGGTGTCCGGCTCGGCGAACGACAGCCAGGGGGTGTAGTCCGCCGGGATGCCCGGCAGCCGGGTGCTCACCACAGGCACGCCGGTGGCCAGGTACTCGATGATCTTCGACGGGAACGACCAGCGGACGAAGTCCTGATCCACCGGCCGGGGGTTCACCAGCACGCTCGCCCGGGACAGCCGGGGCAGCAGCTCGGCCCGGGGCAGCAGCCGCGGCGGCGCGATCCGCCGGTCCACTGCGGCCTGGTCACGCAGCCAGCCCTCCAGTTCACCACGCCCGTACACGCACAGCCGCAGGTCGTCCCCGGGCAGCCCGCGGAACGCCTCGACGAGCCGGTCGACGCCGTAGGCGCGGCTCAGGCCGCCGGCGTAGACGACGTCCCGGGTCGCCACCGGCGGTGCCTCGGCGACGCTTGCCGGCCCGGTGGCGCAGATGCCCTCCATCACCAGCCGGGGCCGGCCGGGCGCGAAGTCGTCGGCGAGCGCGGGCGTCAGCGCGATCACCCCGGAGCAGCGGGCCAGCGCGGCCCGGACCAGCGCCACGTCGAGCCCGCGCAGCAGCCGGACCACCCGTCCGTCGGTGGGCAGCGCGACACCCGGCGGGTCGGTGAGCACCGGCACCACCCGGACGCCGCGCCGCCGGGCCCGCAGCACGCCGAACCACAGGAAGGGCGAGTGCACCCCGTGGACGAGGAGCACATCGGTCGCCTGCTCCCGCAGCTCCCGGCTTCCGGTGCGCCAGGCCGCCACGAACCGGGTGAGGTGCTTGAGGCCGAGCAGGTTGACGAACGCCAGCAGGTGACCGTCCACGCCGTCCTGCCGGAACCGTCCGGGGCGGAAGCGGACCTGACGGTTGCCCGGCCAGGTGGACACCGGGGCGGCCGACAGCAGGTGCACCTGACAGTCGGCGGCCCGCAGACTGTGGACCAGTCCCCAGGCGAAGGTGTGCGTCTGGGTGGGCATGATGGTGTCCCGGGCGATGATCTCGGCGAGCAGGTCGTCCGGCACGGTGAAGCCCAGCAGGGTGACCCGTGGGCTACGACGGTGCGCCATGCTCACTCCCCGATGATCCGCTGGTAGACCCGGTCGAGTGAGCCGAGCATGACGTCGAGGCTGTAGCCCTCGGCCACCACCTTGCGACCCAGCTCGCCCACGTGCAGCCGCTCGGCGGAGTCGTCGAGCAGCGGCGACAGCGCTCCGGCCAGTGCGTCGGGATCACCCGCCGGCACCAGCCGGCCGCCGCCGGAGCGCAGCACCTCGACGTTGCCGCCGACCGCCGAGGCGACGACGGGCAGCCCGTGCGCCATGGCCTCCAGCAGCGCGTTGGAGAGGTTCTCGTGCAGGGTCGGGAAGACGAAGAGGTCCGCCGCGCCGAGCAGGTCCGGCACGTCGAGTCGGTTGCCGAGCAGCCGTACCTCGACGTCTCCGGTGTCGGCGAGGGCCGCGGTGATTCCCTCCCGGTCCGGGCCGTCGCCGGCGACGAGCAGCACCCGGCGGGCGGCGGACCGGCGGACCGTGGACGGGGGCAGTCGGCGCAGCGCGTCGGCGAGGACGCCGTAGCCCTTCTCCCAGGTCAGCCGGGACACCGCGATCATGGCCACGTCGTCGGGGCGCAGGCCCAGCGCGGCGCGGACCCGCTCCCGGTGCGCGCGGGGGTGCGCCGGCAGCGGCACCCCGTTGGGGATCACCCCGACGAACGTCGCGCCCGGGTCGCGGAGGAAGTCGCGGCGGGCCGCGTACTCGCAGACGGTGCCGACGTGGCTGGCCATCCGCAGGGTGGCGGGTTCGGCCCCGTGCACGAGCAGCCGGCGACGCCAGGGCCGGCCGGGCTGCCGCAGGTCGCGGACGGTGCCGTGCACGGTGACCAGGATCCGGCGGCAGCCGGCGAGGCGGGCGGCGAGCACCCCGTGGAAGCCCTCGTTCTGCAGGCCCCGGACGTGCACGAGGTCGGGGCGGACGCGCCGCAGCAGGCGTACCCACTCGCGCAGCAGTGGCACGTTCAGGCTGCCGTTGCCCGCGTGCTGGTGCATCCGGACGAACTCGTAGCGCTCGGCCAGCGGCGAGTCGAGCACGCGCTGCACGGCGGTCAGCGGGCCGTTCGCCCCCGGCGTGCCGGCCGAGTGCTGCACCACCACCGGCCGGGTCACGGGGCGACTCCGACAGGCGCCGGGCGGCGTCGGCTGTCGCGCACGGTGTGACGTTGCATGGCCCCTCGTTCCGCACGAGGCTCGACGACGAGCCGGTCCGGGTGCGCCGGCCGCACCCCGGGTGGTAACTGCGGCAGCCGCGACGAGGTGACGCCGCCGCGCCGGGCCCGATCGCTCACGGCCCCACGACAGTCGCGGCGGTGGTGGCCCTCTCCGGCCGCGACGACCCGCCGGCCAGCACCCGGCGGTAGCCGACCACGGCGGCCGGCAGCACCGTGAGCCCGTAGGCCACGGCCGAGGCGAGCGCCACCCCGGGCAGGCCCACCCGGGCGGCCAGCACGATCTTCAGGGGTACGGCCAGCAGCAGGCAGCCCGTCCAGCCGACGAACTGGGGTCGGAGCAGACCGACGCTGTTCTGCACCATGAACAGTGGAGCGGCGACGGCCAGCAGCACCGACCAGACGGCGAGCCCGGCGAAGAGCGTGGGCGACACCGGCGGGAGGTCGGCCGCGCGGACCCAGAGCCGCAGCACGTCGTTGCCGATCAGCACGAGCGCGAGTCCGGGTAGGACGACGACGCCTGCGGACAGGCAGACCATCCGGAGGGTGACGCGCCGTACCCAGGTGAGATCACCGCGGGCCAGCGCCTCGCCGTTGGCCGGCCAGAGCGGCAGGTTCACCAGGGTGATGAAGAGCGTCAGCAGGGCGAACATCCGCAGCACCACCGCGTAGGTCGCCGCGGCGGGAAGCCCGAGCACCCGACCGATCAGGAAGCCGTCGAGGTTGAGCACCACCGACGAGAGCACCGAGAGCAGGAAGAACCGGGCGCCCAGCCGGAGGAGCCCACGGGCCACCGCCGCCCGCACGTGCCGCGGCCGGGGTCGCAGATCCCGGTCCTGCCAGGCGAAGTAGCAGACGGAGTTGGCCAGGTTGATCACCGGCACCGCGAGCACCGCGGCGGCGATGACCGCCACGTGACCGGCGTCGCCGGCGACAGCGGCGTAGACAAGCGCGACCGAGACGAGGCTGCCGCCGGCCTGCCAGAGGTTGCTCTGGGCCACCTGCTGGTGGGCGTACTGGACCCGCTGGATGAGGGCGAGCGGGATGTTGACCAGGAAGGCGCCGAAGCAGAGCAGCACCACCGCCCGGGCGTCGCCGGCCACCGCCGGGGCCGTGGCGTTCAGCAGCGCCGGCCAGGGCACCCACCACAGGCTCGCGACAAGCACCACCACCAGCAGTACGGACAGCGCGCCCAGCAGCGCGTACGCGCTGGAGACCTCCCGGGCCGCCGCCTGCCGTTCGCCGGTGCCGCGCAACCTCGCCAGCCGGGTCAGCAGCCCGTTGCCGAGCCCGAAGTCGGCGAAGAGCGCCATGCCGGTGAGCGAGGTGACGGCCATCCAGAGGCCGTACCGCTCCGCGCCGAGGCTGCGAAAGGCCAGCGGGGTGATCAGCAGTGGCGCGGCCAGGCCGACCATCTTGCCGGCGAGCGAGGACACGATGCCGCCGGCGAGCACACGGCTGCGGGTCTTCCCGGTGTCGGGCGGGACCGGTGGGCTCGCGGGTGTCGGCCGCTCGGCCACGACGAGACCGGGTCGCCCGGCGACGGGCGCCTCTCCGGTGGTCGGTCGTCGCATGCCGTGCCGCCTCCACGCCCCGTCGACAGGTCACCAGGTACAACGACCACCGATCGTCACGGTTGCTGTACGTAGTCACACGATCACCGACAGCGTTGCGACACCGGTTTCCTCTCCGACACGGCGGCGCGAGCCAGCTCTGGCCGACCCGGACTGCCTAGACTTATCGGCCATAACGGTTGAACAACCCGAATCCTCCGAGGGGGGCAGTCCGTGGGCGAGCCCACCACGACGACGGACCTGATCCCGGCCGCGCGGGCCACCGCGACGCCACAGGTGCTGGCGGTGGCCGCGTACCGGTTCCCACACGGGGACGCGATGTCCAACCGCCTGCTGCAACTGGCCCGCTCGGCCACTCCGCCGGGCGGTACGACACTTGTGGTCAACGACTGGCCGCAGGACGGGTCGCGTCCACCGGAATCCCCGGACCTGCCCCCCGGCGTCCGACTGATCACGCTGCCCCGCCGTCGCGTCGTCGGCGGGATGGCGGGCCGCTGGCTGCACAGGTACACCCGTCCGCTGCGGGTGCTGGCCGCCCTGCGCGGCGCGGGCGTCCGCCCGGCGGCGCTGGCCGGCGTGCACCTGCCGCTCAGCGTGTGGAACCTGGTCACCTGGGCGGTGCTGCGCACGGCCGTCCGCTGCCCGATCACCGTGGACGTGCTCGAACGGCACGACCGGACGCAGTTCCCCCGGGGCTGGCTGACGCCGTACTTCGTCCGGCACCGCTGGGCGTTCTTCCTGGCCGGCCGGCTCGCCGACCGGGTCATCGCCATCTCCGAGACACTGGAGCGGCACTTCGTCGGCAAGGGCCGACCCACGCTCGTGGTACCGCCCCAGGTGGACTGCGCCGACTACGCCGACCCCGCGCCGACCCCGCTCGACGGCGGGCTCCGGCTGCTCTACGCGGGATCGGCAGGCGCCAAGGACCAACTGGCAGTGGTGCTGGAGGGCATCCGCGCACTCGCGCCCGAGGACCGGTCCCGGGTACGGCTGGTGATCGCCGGGATCAGTCGGGAGCGGGCCGGCAGCCTCTCCGACCTGGGCAACGCGGACCCTTCCGACCTCGACGACCGGGTGACATTCCTCGGTCGGGTGCCCCGCGACCGGGTGCTCGCCGAGCTGCGCCTGGCGCACTTCTCGGTGCTGGTCCGGCCGCCGGCCGGGTACGCGCAGGCGGGCTTCCCGTCCAAGGTGCCGGAGAGCCTGGCCGCCGGCTGCCCCGTGCTGCTCAACCACACAAGCGACCTGAGGCGGTACATCGTGGACGGCCGGGAGGGGATCGTCCTCGACGGCGCCGGGGCGGACGACGTGCGGCGCGGGCTGGAGCGGGCGCTGCTGCTCGACGACCAGGGCTGGTGGGCGATGAGCCGGGCGGCCCGCGAGCGGGCGTACTGCTTCGACTACCGCGCCTGGACGGCGCTCGTCAGCGACTTCGTCACTGGCGGCTCGGGCGTCGGCAGCTCGGCCAGACCGGCCAGCTCGGCGGGGGTCAGCCGCCGCTGAGGTGGGTAGAGCTGCCGCTCGTGGTCCCGGATCGTCTCCACCGGCCAGCGCAGTCGGATCACCCGGGCCGGGTTGCCGGCCGCCACGGCGTACGGCGGCACCGACCGGGTGACGACCGCACCCGCGCCGATCACCGCACCCCGGCCGATGGTCACGCCGTGCAGGATCACCGCGCGGGTGCCGACCCAGACGTCGTCGCCGATGGTCACGCCACGGTCGTGGCTCTCGTCGCCGGGCTTCTTGCCGACCGCGATCATCGGTACGCCCACCTGGTCGATACGGTGGTTGCCGCCCCTGATGGTCACCTCGGGGCCGAACATGACGTTGTCGCCGATCCGGATCCGCGCCCGGGCCGCCACCAGGATCGGCCGGTATCCGAGATCCACGTTGTGGCCGACCTCGATCGTCTCGCAGGTGTAGACGCCGTCCGGGTCGAAGGTGAAGTTGTCGCCCCGGGCGGCGAACCGGTTGGCGAGGGCGAGGCCCCTAACGGCCCGGCGGGCGCGGGTGACGGTGTCCGCGAGGCGGTGCAGCGCCAGGACCACCGCCCCGACGACGGCACCCGGCCGACCCGCCGCCACCCGCATCAGAACCCCGCCCGGCCGGCGCCGACCTGCTCGGGCACCCCGTAGATCTGACGGATCACGGCGGCCTTCTCGGCGGCCGGCAGGTGCCCGCACCCCAGCGACCGGGCGCGCATCCGGTCGAGGTAGTCGTCGACGCTGCGGATCACCCGGGCCGGCACGCCTGCCGCGACACTGTTGGCCGGGATGTCGCGGGCCACCACCGAGCCCGCGCCGATGATGCACCGGTCGCCGATCGTCACGCCGGGCAGGATTGTCGTCCGTACGCCGAGGTAGACGTCGTCCCCGACGGTGATCGGGGCGGTCCACTCCAGATCGGGCACCTCTCTGCGCAGGATCAGCGTGCCGCCGTCGTGGGTGATGAACTGGACCCCCGCGGTGACGTAGACGTTGTCACCGAGGGAGACGAGCCACGGCTCGGAGCCGAACATCGCCCGGTCGATGCCGTAGAAGCGGACCCGGCCGCGCAGGTCGACGCCGAGGGACCGGGCGAAACCCTCCGGGTCCCGGGCGGCGGCCCGCCGGTCCCGCAGGGCGTTCGCCACGCCGCGCACCATGCTCAGCACCACTGTCTCCGTCTCCGCTGCCGTTCGGTGATCACGCGGTCCGAAGTGTAAATTCGGCGACCTGCGCGGATTGCCACAATCACCCAAATTATGGGTAAATCCCCCACGGCGAGATGAGCGCCGCTCGGGTCCACGCTCACCGCGGGCCCCTCACCCGGGAGGGAAGCCGGTGACCCGACCCGTGTCCGGCGGTGGATTTCGCTGTTGACCGGGGCGACGCGGTTTTCCGACTGTGGTGAATTGACGTGTCGGAACTCGCGTCACTGATACAACACCTACATGCCTTTTGTCCCCGTATCTCCTGATGTTCGGACGCGCCGGCACCGGACGACCCCGTGAACGGCACTGTGTACCTGTCGCCACCCGACGTCGGGCCGCTCGAGGAGTCGTACCTGATCGCCGCCCTGCGCTCGGGGTGGGCCGCGCCGACCGGTCCCGACCTGGAGGCGTTCGAGCAGGCGATCGCCGGACGGGTCGGCACCGCCGGCGCCGTGGCGGTCAACTCGGGGACGGCAGCCCTGCACCTGGCTCTGCTGGGCGTCGGGGTCGGGCCGGGCGACGTGGTCGTCGTGCCGACCCTGACCTTCGTCGCCACGGCGAACGCGGTCCGGTACGTCGGTGCGCGTGCGGTGTTCGTCGACTGCGACCCGCGGACCGGAAACGTGGACGTCGACCTCGTCGACGACCTGATCCGGGGGCTGCGGTCGCGGGGTGAGCGCGTCGGCGCGATCGTCCCCGTCGACATGTTCGGCAGCTGCGCCGACTACAGCGCCCTGAGCCCGATCTGCGCCGAGGCCGGCGTGCCACTGGTGGAGGACGCCGCCGAGGCGCTCGGCGCCAGCCACGCGGGGCGGCCCGCCGGGTCGTTCGGGCAGGTAGGCGTGCTCTCCTTCAACGGCAACAAGATCATGACGACGTCCGGTGGCGGGATGCTGGTGTCCGACGACACCGCGCTTCTCGCGCGGGCTCGACACCTCGCCACGCAGGCCCGGGAACCGGCACGGCACTACGAGCACCGCGAGACCGGCTACAACTACCGGCTCAGCAACCTGCTCGCGGCCCTGGGCCGGGCCCAGCTGATCCGGCTGGACGGGATGATCGCCCGACGCCGGCACCTGCGGGACAGCTACGCGAAACTCTTCGCCCCGGTCCCCGGCGTACGGCTGCTCAACGCGGAGGACACCGAGTCCAACTGCTGGCTCACGGTTCTCACCGTCGAGCCGGACCGGTGCGGTTGGCGGGCCGACGACCTGGCGGCCCACCTGGCCGAGCGGGACATCGAGACCCGGCCGGTGTGGAAGCCGATGCACATGCAGCCAGTGCACCTCGGTGCGGAGTGTCTGCTCACCGGCGCGGCGGAACGGCTCTTCGCCGACGGCGTCACCCTGCCCAGCGGGAGCGCCCTGACCGAGCCGCAGACCGCCCGGGTGTTCGCCGCCATCGAGGAGTTCCTCGCCCTCCGCGCGGGCGGCTAGCCGGTCCGGTCCGGCCCGGTGGCGCGTCCGAAGTGGTACGGGATGTGGGCCGATCAGGTGGCGATGGGAGGCAATCAGGCCTGGCCGGTTCCCCCGAGACAGGCAATAGATCACGCCATTACCTGAAAAACGGTTACGACACCGCACTATGCCTGTAACAAGGACAAAGGGCGCAGTACGGGCCCTTCTGCCGTGTACGGCGGAAGCAGTCGGGACACGGGGCAGGAGGCAGGAGAGCCAGACATGCCGCAGGACACCGAGCACACGGACCACGCGCAGCGCCGGAACCGGCGGGCCAGGGCACGCCGGCGCACCATCGCCTTTCTCGCCACCGACACCACCGCCTGGATCAGCGGTTTCGTCGCCGCCGCCTGGACGCGGTTCGAGTTCCACCTCCCGCCGGGCCAGCTGGGTCGGACCGCGGCGATAGGCGTCCTCGCCGCCGTCGCGCACGTGGCGGTGGCGGCGGTACGCCGGCTCTACTCCGGACGTCACCCCCTGGGCAGCCTCCAGGAGGTTCAGGGAGTCGCCGGCACCGCGATCACCACGGCCGCCATCGTGCTGCTCGGCCTCCTGCCCAGCAGCCACCGGCCGGTGCCGGCGAGCACCCCGATGGTCGGCGGCGCCCTGGCCCTGCTCCTGATGCTCGGCGCCCGGTTCGCGTACCGGCACCGGCGGGACCTGTCCCTGCGACCCGACGTCCGGTCCTCGACGCCGGTGCTGCTGTTCGGGATCGGCGACGCCGGGCAGGAGCTGCTACGCGCGCTGCTCGGCGACCCACGCGGCAGGTACCTGCCGGTGGGCGCCCTCGACGACGACCCGGACAAGCGCGACCTGCGCATCCGGGGCGTCCGGGTGCTCGGCGGGCGACACGACGTCGGCCGGGCCGTGCGACGCACCGGCGCGAAGGCTGTCATCTTCTCGGTGGCCAACGCCGACGCCGCGCTGATCCGTCAGATCCGCGAGGCCACGCTGGCGGCGGGCGCGGTGTTCAAGGTCCTGCCGCCGGTACGGGACCTGGTCGACCACCGGATCACCGTCACCGACGTCCGCGACGTGCAGATCGGTGACCTGCTCGGGCGGCGCCAGGTCGTCGGCGACCTGCCACTGAGTACGAACAGCCTGGCCGGGCGGCGGGTCCTGGTCACCGGCGCGGGCGGGTCGATCGGCTCCGAACTCTGCCGGCAGGTGATGCAGGCCGACCCGGGCGAGCTGATGATGCTCGACCGCGACGAGTCGGCCCTGCACAGCCTCCAGATGTCACTCGCCGGACGGGCCCTGCTGGACGGTCCCGAGCTGATCCTCGCCGACCTGCGGGACGACGAGGGCATCCGGCGGATCATCCGCGAACGACGACCCGAGGTCATCCTGCACGCGGCGGCGCTCAAGCACCTGACGCTGTTGCAGCGGCACCCAGGTGAGGCCGTCCAGACGAACGTGTGGGGCACCCTGTCGGTGCTCGACGCCTGCCAGGACGTGGCCAGGTTCGTCAACATCTCCACCGACAAGGCGGCCAACCCGATAAGCGTGCTCGGATACTCCAAGCGGATCACCGAGCGGCTGACCGCGCACGCCGCGTCCCGCTTTCCCGGGACGTTCCTGAGCGTCCGGTTCGGCAACGTGCTGAGCAGTCGCGGTTCGGTGGTGACCGCCTTCCAACGGCAGATCGAGGACGGCAGGCCACTGACCGTCACCCACCCCGAGGTCACCCGCTACCTGATGACCGTGCAGGAGGCCGTGCACCTGGTGCTCCAGGCCGCCGAGATCGGCCGCGACGGGGAGGCGTTGGTGCTGGACATGGGCGAGCCGGTACGCATCGCCGACCTGGCCCGGCAGATGGCCGAGCAGGCGTCGAGCACCGTGCCGATCGTCTACACCGGCCTGCGTCCGGGAGAGAAGCTGCACGAGGACCTGCTCGGCACCGGCGAGATCGACGACCGGCCGTTCCATCCCCTGGTGTCCCACGTGGCCGTGCCACCGCTGGACCCGATGGAGGTGAGCGGGCTCGACCCGTACGAGGACACGGCGAAGGTCATCCATCACCTCGCCCTGCTCAGCGCCCAGCCGAGCGACCCGACGGTCCACGGTCCGCTGGGCGTACCCCTGCGTTCGCGCTGATCGACCACGACCGGGCACCGCCGGTGCGTCCGCATCCAAACCCCCTCACCGACAGTTATGCCGGGAGGACCCAGAGCGAGGTCGCGCCGCGGCACTCGCACCGCCCCGAGATCGATAGGACCGACACTTTGCGGGCCCCCGACGGCAGGTTCGAGCGGCAGGAACGGCCGGACACCGCGGGGCCGGGGCTGGCCGTCCAGACGGTCGAGCCACCCCCGCCGACGATCCCCGCCGCCCCGCGGCCGGGTCGCGGACGCCGGCTGCTGTCCTGGATCGCCACCGCGGCGCTGAGCCGGGCGGTAAGCGCGGTCGTACCCCTGTTCCTGCTGCCGGTGACGCTGTCGTACCTCGGCACCGACCTGTACGGACTCTGGGCCGCTGTCCTCGCGGTCACCGGGATGGTCGCCTTCGCCGACCTGGGCGTCGGCCTCGGGCTGATGACCAGGCTCGCGCCGTGCCGGGTGGACGGCGACTCGGACACCGCCCGGCGGTACGTCTCCAGCGCCTACGCGGCGGTCTGCGGCATCACGCTGCCGGTGTGTGGCCTGCTCTGGCTGGTTGGCGGCCTCGTACCGTGGCCGCTGCTGTTCAACGCGACAGGAGCGGCCGCGCGGGACGCCCACCTCGTCGCCCTGATCTGCCTGACCGCCTTCCTGCTGAACATCCCGTTGTCGCTTGTCGCCCGGGTGCAGTACGCGTACCAGCAGGTGGCCGTCAGCAACGTCTGGCAGGCGGGTGCGAGCGCCCTCTCGCTCCCGCTCGCGCTCGGCGCGGTGTACGCGGACCTTCCCCCGATAGCGGTCATCGCCAGCATCGCCATCTCCCCGTTGCTGGTCAACGTCGCCAACACGGTGTGGACGTTCGGCTGGCGCCTGCCGCAACTGGCGCCCCGCCCGAGGTTCGTCGACCGTCGCGGGGTCCGCGACCTGTTCGCTCTCGGCGGCCTGTTCTTCCTGGTGACGCTGGTGATGGTGCTTGCCGACAACGCCGACCCGCTGATCATCGCGCACATCCTGGGCCTGGCCAGTGTGACCGCGTACGCGGTGCCGGCCAAGCTGTTCACCCAGCTCGGCGCGCTCGTCACGCTGGTGAACCAGCCGCTGTGGCCGATGCACGGCGAGGCCCTGGCGCGCCGGGACCTCGACTGGGTACGCCGGACCGTCCGTCGTATGACAGTCGTCTCCACGCTCATCGCGCTGCTGCCGTCGACATTCCTGGTGGTGTACGGCGAGCAGTTCTTCGCCGCGTGGCTCCCGATCCCGATCGGAAGCCGTTCCCTGCTGGTCGGCCTGGCCTGCTGGTGGCTCGTGCTGGCCGCGATCTCCCCGCGGTTCATGGTGCAGAACGCGGCAGGGGTCGTACGCCCCCAGCTCTGCGGTTACCTGCTCTACCTACCGCTGTCCATCGTCGGCAAGGTGTTCGGCGTGCACTGGCTGGGACTCTCGGCCGCGCCGTTCATCGCCGTCGTCGTCTACAGCCTGACGGTCGTCCCGGCTGCCATCTACGGCTACCGGCGGGCGCTCACCGTGCGGGCCACCTGAGAGAGGCGGATCACCGATGTTGTCGCAGGACGAACACCCCCGGGTGCTGGTGGTGAGCCACACGCCCTTCAGCCGGGTCAGCGGCACCGCCATGACCCTGTCGAACCTCTTCTCCGGCTGGCCGAAGGACCGCCTCGGGCAGGTGCACACCGGCAACATCGCGCCGTCGACCGAGGTGTGCGAGAGGTTCTTCCACTTCCCGCCCCGGGACCACTACCTGCCGATCCAGTACTACTCCATGCGGATGCTGGGCTGGAACGGTCGTACGCCACTGCAACAGAGCCGACCCATCGCGGCCGTACACGCCGCGGCGGAGAGCCGCCCCGCCATGGCCAGGGCGTACGCGCAGCTGCGCGCGACCGCCGACCTCAGCCCCATCCGGGTGCCCCGGACGCTCACCGACTGGATGCGCGACTTCCGCCCCGACGTCGTCTACTCCATGCTCGGCAGTGTGCGGCTGACGAGGATCACCGCTCTGGCGGCGCGTACCTGCGGCGTTCCCGTGGTGCCGCACTTCACCGACGACTGGCCGGCGACGCTGTACGGCAACGGCGAACTCCTCGGGCGGGCCAACCGGTCCACGCAGGAGGCCATCGCGCGGCTCATCCGGCTGGCTCCGCTCGGCATGGTCATCAGCCGGCCGATGGCGCACGAGTACACCAGGCGGTACGGCATACCGTTCAGCCCGTTCGTGAACTGCGTCGACGAGACCTACTTCGCCGCACCGCGCGAGGAGACCCACCAGCGAGCGACGACGGAGCTGGTGTACGTAGGCGCGCTGCACCTCAACCGGTGGGAGTCGCTGCGCGACATCGGCGCCGTACTGGACCGGCTGGCCGGGGACGGCCTCCCGGCCCGGCTGACGGTCCACGCCCCGGAGAAGGACCTCGCCCGGTACGGCCGGCACCTCGCCCACCTAGAGCGGGTGCGGCTCGGGCCGTCGCTGGCCAGCGACGAGGTGCCGGAGGCGCTGCGGTCCGCGGACGTCCTCGTCCACATCGAGTCGTTCGACGAGGAGATCAGGCGCTACACCCGCTACTCGGTGTCGACGAAGATCCCCCAGTACCTCGCCTCGGGCCGTCCGATCCTCGGCTACGGCCCCGCCGAGGTGGCGTCGATGGACCACATCCGCGCGGCGGACGCCGGCGTGATCGTCGGTACGAACGACCCGGCGGCACTGGTCGCCGACCTCACGAGGCTCTGCCGTGACGCCGCGCTGCGCCAGCGGCTCGCCCGCAACGGGGTCGACTTCGCGCGGCAGGAGCACGCCAGGGACAGCGTCGCCGCGCGGTTCGCCGCCACGCTCCGCGCGGCGACGGACGTCGAATCCGTCAGGCAACTGACCGCAGAGGCACGTTGAGGTGCGAATGAGACGGTCGGGTTGGGTCGCCTGTGTGGGCCCGTTCCTCTTCCCGTGGGGTGAGGCGGGGTCGCGACGCGTCCACGGACTTGTGGCGTCGCTGGCCGCCGCCGGCTACGACGTGGTGGTCGCCGGCGGTGGGGCGGAGCCGCGCGGCGTCACCCCGCTGCCGGGTGTCGACGGGCCGGGTTCGGTGGCGTACGTCGGCCTCGCGGAGAAACCGCCGCCGGGCGCCGGGCCGCTCGCCAGTTCGATCCAGACCCTGGTGCGTTGGGGTCAACGGACGGTCCGCTGGCTCGACGCCCAACCGACCAGGCCCTCGCACGTCCTGGTGCACGGCGGTCAGGCCCAGTACATGTACCACCTCCAGCGGTGGTGCCGTCGTCACGACGTCCCGTTGATCGTCGATGTCGTCGACTGGTTCAACGGGCGCTACGTACGCGGCGGGTACCTCGGGCCACTGCACGCCAGCATGAAGCTCGCACTGCACCACTACTACCCGCGCTGCGACGGCCTCGTCGTGATCAGTTCGTACCTGGAGGACCACTACCGCCGAAGCGGCAGGCCGCTCCTGCGGGTGCCGCCCACCCTCGACGTCAAGGGCCTGACGCTCGACGCCCGGCAGACGGCGGCGGGCTCGTCCGGTCTCACGCTCGCCTACGCCGGCAACCCGCACGGGAACAAGAAGGACCTCCTGGGCACCGTCATCGAGGCGGTCAGCCGGGTCCAGCGCGACGGCGCGCGCGTCGAGTTGCGCATCTACGGGCCGACGCCGGACGAGGCACGCGGTCTGTTCGGCGGCCGGGCGCTGCCTGACGGTGTGCGGTGCCTGGGTCGCCTACCGCAGGCCGAGGTGGCCGCCGCCCTCCAGGAGGCGGATTTCACGGTCCTGATCCGTCGGCCGGAACGGGCCACCGACGCGGGCTTCTCGACGAAGTTCTGCGAGAGCCTGGCCAGCGGCACCCCGGTCATCGCCAACCTCACCAGCGACATGGGCAGGTACCTGCGCCCGCACCGTGAGGGGCTGATCTGCCGGGACCATTCGCTCGCCGAGGTCACCGGGGCGATCCGTACGGCTGCCGGTCTGAGCGACGCGCAGCGCAACCTGATGCGCCAGGCCGCGCGTAGCCAGGCACTCGAGTCGTTCGACTACCGGGCCTACGCGGAGCCGATCGGCGCGTTCTTCCGGAACTGGGGCTGACGATCCTGGGCTGCCGCGAGCCGCCGGCGCCCGGCGTTGAGTGACTGCATCGCCCAGAGCGCGAGCAGGGTGGCCATCCCGACTATGGATTCCGGCGCCATACCGAGCTGGTTGTTCGCCGGTACGTAGACGACGAGGATGCAGAGCTGGGCGAACAGCAACGTCGGGATCACCCGCCGGGAGGACACCGCCGCGCGCCAGGAGCCGGCGAAGAGCCAGCCGACCAGCCCCATGAGCAACGCCGCACCGGGGAACGTGAGGTCGGAGGCGAGCCAGGGATAGATCGTGGCCCAGTACATGCGTGCCGGCCACCCCTTCTCGTGCTCCGTCCGGTCCGGAAAGGGCGGGTGGTCGGTCAGGTCCACTCCGAACCTCTGCTCGGCGAAGATCGCCGCGGACGGTGAGCTACCCAGGCCACGGGACCACTCGAAGGGCACCTGGAGGTTGTAGGAGAGCCCCAGGTAGCCGTGGGTCGGGTAACCGATGACGTCCGCGACACCCTCGGCGATCGGCGTGCCGACGACGCGCTCCACCGTGGGGTTGACCTGGACGAGGGCACCGGTGGTGCCGAACTCGGTCGCCCGCGTCGCATGACTGTGGACCATGTAGATGGCCAGGAGCGCGAACGCCGCGCCGACCACCACGAGCGTTCCGCGACGTCGCGAGCTGATGCGCCGTCGCCGCCGGACCGACGCCCGGGCGACAAGCATCCCCGCCGCCAGCATGACGGCGACGTCGCCGAGCCCCTTCGTGGTGCCGATGAAGAGGTAGAACGCCATGTGCAGCGCCGTCCCGGTCAGGCCGGCGAGCCGCAGCCAGGTGGGCAGGCTGCGCCAGTGGACCACCAGCAGGGGTACGAGGGCCACGCTGAGCACGCCGAGCGGGAACAGGAGGTTCATCCACGGGCTCGTGGTGCCGATGCCCTGCTGGTAGATCTCGAACTTGTTGAGATAGCCGGTGGCCGGTGCCCTGACGCTCGCCCACACGCTCTGCGGGCCGGTGGCGCCGAACTCGGCCAGTCGCGTCAGGCTCACCACGACGTAGTAGACCGAACTGGCCAGGACCAGCTGTCGCACCTGCCGGATGCGGTCGATGGAATGGGTCGTGACGGCCGCGGACGGCGCACGGCGTGACATCTGCGCCACGTATCCACCGGCGAAGAGGGCCGTCGCCGCGACCACGAAGACGCAGAGCTGGCCCGGGTTCGTGACCTCGCGGGCCAGCCCGGTCAACCAGAACGCGCCGAACGTGCCGAGCATCCAGGCCAGGGCGAGCCACAGCGGAAGCCAGGTCACCGTCCGGGAGGTCGGTCTTGCGGCGGTGGTGTCCGTCCGCGGTGCGCGGCGGTCAGGCGGCGGCGAGACCGTGCGCCAGCGGTCGTCGACGGCATCGCGGTACGACCGGTGCCGCCCCCGGCTGATCCCGTCGACGGCTGTCACCACAGTCCACTCCCGACCGGGTGTCCCGGTGAGCGGGCAGCGTCGAGCCGCCGCGAGCCACGCTGTTGAGCGCTACGCGATTCCCCGCACCAGAACTGCCCGGACACACCACGCGCAACGACCTCACGACAGGCGAGGCAACGCGGAAACGGTCAGTGTGGCCTCGAATCGGGAATTACTGAACACGCGGCCATAGTCCGTCCTAATTGCGTGAATCACCGCTAATGAGCTGATACCGTCTGCCGAACTGCTTCGAGCGCCCTGAGCTCGGCATTCGCGACCAGTTCCGCAAACCCGATCGCCTTCGTCGCCGCGCCCAAGGAAACCCGATGGTGAAGAACCCTCTCCGCGCGATCGCCGCGGACCTGCGCGCACTTGGCGGATCCGCGCCGCTACGCGCCGCGTACGAGACCTCCAAGCGCACCGGATTCCACGCCGTCCTGTTCCGCGCCCAGGCACACCGCCACCACCCCGCGGCGCCGGTACCGCTGACAAACGCGCTGCCGAGCAGCGACCAGGCCCGGCAGCGCTGCCTGGACGACGCCCGACGTGTCCTGCACGACGGCCTGCGGGTCTTCGGCGCCCGGGTGGCCACCGGCGTGTCGGCACCGTGGTGCACCGACCCCCTGACCGGGCAGCGGTGGCCGGCCGACGACCCGTGGTGGCGCATCGACATCCGATCCGACGCGCGACTGTCCGACGTGAAGCACATCTGGGAGGCGGCACGCCACCGTGACCTGGTCGTCCTGGCGCGCGCGGCCCGTCTCGACCCGGACGGCCCCTGGCAGGACGGCCTCGACGAGCTGCTGCGGTCCTGGTGCGACCAGTCGCCACCGGAGCGGGGTGTGAACTGGTACTCGAGCCTCGAACTCGCCCTGCGCGCCATCGCCTGGAACCAGATCCTGACGCTGGCCGGCGAACGGCTTCCGCGCGAGGTGACGACCGCCATGGACCGGCTGCTGCTGGCCAGCGCCCGGCACCTGATGGTCGAGCTGCCCTACACGGTGAGCAGCATGCGCAACAACCACATGCTCGGCGACGCGCTCGGGCTGATCCTGCTCTCCCGGATGTACCCCACCGCCCGACGCGCACGGTGGTGGGCAGGCACCGGGGAGAGGATGTTCGCCGCCCAGCAGCGCCGGCACTTCGGACCCGACGGTCGCATGATCGAGGATTCGGTGTCGTACCACCGCTTCGTCCTCGAAATGCTCACCGTGCGGACGCTGCTCGGCGGTGCGCCGGCGAGCGTCCTTCGTGACCTGCGCGCGGCAAGCCTGCACCTGGCCCGGCTCGGCGTGTTCGACGGGGACGTCCCGCAGTACGGCGACTGGGACGAGGGGCGGGTGCTCGCCTCCTCCGGCGATCCGCTGGACGTGGCCGGCTCGACCGCGCTCGGGCTCGCGCTGTGCGGTGAGCGGCTGCCGGCACGGTGGTACGCCGACTTCGACGAACTGGCGTGGTACGCGCCGGCACCCGCGCGGGACGCCGCCGGGGACGGGTTCGCGGCGACCACCCGGGGACGGTCGACGACCTCCGGCGGCATCGCGGTGGTCGGCCGGGGGCCGTGGCGGGTGTGGTTCAAGGTGGACGGCGGGCCGTCCCACGGGCACGCCGACCTCACCTCGGTCTGGATCAGGCACGGCGGGCACTGGCTGGTCGCCGACCCGGGTACGGGCACCTACAACGGGCCACTGGAGGTGCGCAACGGGTTGCGCACCTCGGCCGCCCACCCGGTACGACGGCCGGACGGGCGGGACCAGCTCGTCCCCCATCGCGCGTTCCGCTGGTGGCACACCGCGCGTGGGCACCTCGGGCCGCCGCTCGACCTGCCGGACCGCACCGTCCTGTTCGGTTGGCACGACGCGTACGAGCGCGGCGAGCGCCCCATCCGTGTCGGCCGCGCCGTCGTGGTTGCCGACCAGTACGTGGCGATCGTCGAGTTCGTCGACCCGCCGGCGTCCGTCGGGACCTGGTCGCTCACCGTCCCGCTGCACCCCGAGGTGGTGGTGGAGAACGACACACTGGTCGCCGGTGACACCAAACTCCACCTCTTCGGGCTGGACGGCCACGAGACGGTGCGGGGACGGTCGACGCCGTTCGCGGGCTGGCACAGCCGGACGTACGGGCGCTGGGAGCCGGCGACGTGGATCACCGCCGAGAGCCGGGCCGACACCACCGTGTGGGGGTTCGGCACGGTGGCCGGGCCACCGCCCGCACCTGACGCCCTCGACGGTTACGCCTTCGAGGTGACCTGGAGCGAGAGCGGCGCCTCCCTCGCCGTCACGCACCTCGCGTCCGGGACGGTCCGACACGTGGGAGCGCCGCGATGACACACCGCAGAGTCCTCGTCCTCAACCACTTCGCCGTCCCCCCGGGCCAACCCGGCGGCACCCGGCACGTCGAGCTGTTCAGCCGGCTCCCCGGCTGGACGTACGTGATCCTCGCCGGCCGGCGCAACATGATCACCGGTGCGCCGCAACTGCCGGAGCCGGGATTCCATCCGGTGGCCGTGACGCCGTACCGGGGCAACGGCCTGGGTCGGGTGGTGAACTGGGTGAGCTACGCGGTGACGGCCACGGTGGCCGGCCTGCGGCAGCCCCGCCCCGACGTGGTGTACGCGTCCTCGCCGCACCTGCTGGCCGGCCTCTCCGGCTGCGTGGTGGCGACACTGCGGCGCACCCCGTTCGTCCTGGAGGTGCGGGACCTGTGGCCGCGCGTGCTCGTCGAGATGGGCACGTTGTCGGAGACGTCGCTGGCGAACCGCGCGCTGGAGCGCCTGGAGCGGTTCCTGTACCGGCGCGCCGACCGGGTGGTGATCATGGCCCCGGGCGTCCGGGAGGCGATCGAGGGCAAGGGCGTGGCGCCGGACCGGATCGCGTTCATCCCCAACGCGGCGGACCCCGAGGACTTCACCCCCAGCGCGGACCGCGACGAGCTGCGCCGCCGGTACGGCTTCACCCGCCGCACCGCCGTGTACGCGGGGGCGCACGGCCCGGCCAACGGGCTCGACCTGCTGCTGGCCGCCGCCGAGGCGGTGCCCGAGATCGACGTCGTGCTGGTGGGCTCGGGCGTGGAGAAGGCGCGCCTGCAAACCAGGGCGCGCGGCATCCGTACCGTGCGGTTCCTGGACCCGGTGCCCAAGACCGAGATCCCCGATCTGCTGCACGCGGCGGACGTCGGGCTGCACGTGCTCGCCGACGTCGAGCTGTTCCGGGCCGGGGTGAGCCCCAACAAGGTGTTCGACTACATGGCGGCCGGCCTGCCGATCGTCACCAACAGCCCGGGAATCGTCGGTGACCTCGTCATGGGCGCCGACTCCGGGTGCGTGACCCCGCCGGGTCACCTCGCCCACGGCCTCGCCCAGATGGTGCAGGCGAGCCCCGACGAGTTGACGAAGATGGGCGCGGCCGGCCGTCGCTGGATCCGGGAACACCAGTCCCGCTCGGCGATGGCGCTCGCGCTCGCGCGACTGCTCGGCCCGCTTGTCAACGGCGGGGACGAGGCGGCACGCTGATCCGCTCGGCCGTCAGAGGGTGAAGCCGGTGCTCACACTGCTGTCCGCGTCGAGCTGCGTGGGCAGACGCGACGGCTGCTCCTCGGCGCCCATCAGGGCGGCGACGGCGGACAGCGCCGCGCGGGTCGTACCCAGCGACGCGTCGAGTTCGCCGTCGTCGGACGCGTCGCCGGCGATCACCGCCCGCGTGTGGGCGAGCAGCTCCCGGTGTCCCTTCCCACCGGACACCCGCTTCACCTCGCGACCGTCGATCTCCAGGCGCTGAAAGTCGTCGATCAGTATCGTGCGCCCCCGGCCGAGGATCTCCAGACGCTCCTTGGGCGTACGCCGGTGCCCACCAGTGGAGTAGGTGATCGTCGCGGTGGACCCGTTCGGGTAGCCGAGCAGGACGCTCACGTCCTCTTCCAACCCCGGCTCACCACGACCACTGCCGTACGCGGACACGACCCGGGGCTGCTCGCCCACCAGCCACGACGCGAGGTCCAGGAAGTGGCACACCTCGCCACGGACGCGGCCGCCCTGACGCCGGTCGTGGTACCAGTGCGAGTCGGGCAGCTGCCCGGCGTTGATCCGGTACGCGACGGTCACCGGCCCGGAGCCGGCGGCCAGTGCCGTCCTGGCCGCGAGCACCATCGGCGCGTGCCGGCGGTTGAAGCCGACGAACAGGTGCCCGGGGTTGCGCTGGTACGCGGCCGTGACCTCGTCGAGTTCGTCCTGTGTCAACGCGAGCGGCTTCTCCACGAACACGTGCTTGCCGGCGTCGAGCGACTGCACCACCAGGCGGGCGTGCGAGTCGTGGCGGCTCAGGATGAACACGACGTCGACGTCGTCGCGGACCAGCAGATCCTCGACGGTGGGCGCCACCACGCCGATGCCGTTGCGCTCTGCGGCGTGGCGGGCCGACAGACCCTTGGCGGACGTGATGGCGGCGAGGTCGTCCGCCCAGCCCGCGGCCTTGAGCGCGGGCAGGAACGTCGCCCTGGCGTAGTTTCCGGCCCCGATGAGGCCCGCCCGGGGCGACGCGGAGGTGCGGCGCGGCCGGATCGGAATGGTGTGCCGGGACGGCTGCGCGGGAGCCGAGTAGTCGAGCTGCACGGCGAGCGAACGCGGATCCGACGCCAGCACCTCGTACGCCGACGTCGCCCGCTCCACGTCGAAGACGTGGGTGACCAGGTCGTCGACCGCGACCCGTCCGCTTGCCACCAGATCGAGGTACGCCTCGATGTTGCGTCGCGCCGTCCAGCGCACGTGGCCGATCGGGTAGTCGATGCCCCACTCCTCGTACGCCCGGTCGTAGCGGCCGGCGCCGTAGCTGCGGGCGAACCGCAGATCCAGCTCGCGCTCGTAGAACCGCCGACGGTCGAGGTCCAGGCCGACGTCGCCGACCACGACCAGCCGGGCACGGTCGCGGGCGATCTCGGCGCTGCGCGCGACAGGCTCCGACGAGGCTGTCGCCGCAGTGATCAAGACCGCGTCGACGCCCCGACCACGGGTCAGTTCCCGGATCTGTTCGGTGGTCGCCGCACCTGCCTCGACGAGACCGACCGCGCCGCCGCCTCCGGCCAGGTCGGCGGTCCACTGGCGCAGGTCGATGCCTATGACGGTGAGGCCCGAGGCGAGCGCCAGGCGTACGGTCAGCTGCCCGACCAGGCCGAGGCCGACCACGGCGACCGAGCCGCCGAGCCCCACCTCGGCCTGCCGCAGACCCTGCAACGCGATCGCCGCCACCGCGCCGAACGCGGCCGCCTGGTCCGACACCGCATCGGGTACGGGTACCGCGAGCAGACCCGGCACCGCCTGATACTCGGCGTGCCCGGCGGACGCGGTGGCCACCCGCATACCGGGGCGGATCCCGTCGGTCGCGGCGCCGGCGGTGACCACGACACCGGCGGCGCTGTACCCGAGTGGCATGTCCTCGTCGAGCCGGCTGCGTACCGCCGCGAGCGTCGAGCGCACCCCGCCGGTGCGCGCCCGGTTGACAACCTGGCGGACGAGGTCCGGCCGCGCCCGCGCCTTGCGCAGCAGACTCGCCGACGCCAGCTCACGCACGGCCCGCTCGGTCCCCGCCGAGAGCAGGGACCTGCGGGTGGCGACGAGCACCTCGGTCGGGCCGGGCTCCGGCTGTGGAACCTCGACGACCTTCAGCTCGCCGGCGGACACGGACTGGACGATCTGCTTCACGTGGGGCCCGCCTGCCATCAGGGAGTAGGAACATCGCTCGCGGCAGGGCACCCTCGGGCAGCGCAAACCGCAACGCATCCGTCATTCGACATTGTATAGAGAGCACAGGCATCAAACTGGATAACTTGTACTATTGCCGCGTCGCTCCTGATTCGCGTCGGCCACGAGGAGACACATGCCAGCCGGGATCGTTCTGCACGTCACGGGCGCTCGACCCAACTTCCCCAAGGCGGCGCCCGTGGTCCGCGCGCTCGACAGGCACGGCGTCCGGCAACGCCTCGTCCACACCGGACAGCACTACGACGAGCGGATGTCCGAGGTCTTCTTCCGCCAACTGCGCCTGCCCGAGCCGGACATCAACCTCGGCGTCGGGTCGGGCAGCCACGCCAGCCAGACCGCCCGCGTGATGACCGGTCTGGAGGAGCTGATGGTCGCCGAACGGCCCGCGCTCACAGTCGTGTACGGCGACGTCAACTCGGCACTCGCGGCGGCTCTCGTGGCATCCAAGTTGGACATCCCGGTCGCGCATGTGGAGGCGGGCCTGCGCAGCTTCGACAGGTCCATGCCCGAGGAGATCAACCGCGTCGTCGTCGACCACGTGGCAGACCTGCTGTTCGCCACCAGCCCCGACGCCGTGACCCACCTGCGTGACGAGGGCATCGCGGCGGAGAAGATCCACCTGGTCGGCAATCCGATGATCGACACGCTGCTGGCGAACCTCGACCGCTTCGACGTCGCCGGCATCCGCGCCGCGCTGTCGCTCCCCGAGCGCTACGTGGTGGCGACACTGCACCGGCCCGGCAACGTCGACGACCCGGCGGACGTCGTCGATCTGGTGAAGGCGATGCACGCCGTGGCCGACCACCTGCCCGTCATCCTGCCGCTGCACCCGCGCGGGCGGCGGCAGCTCGAGAACGCGGGCCTGCTCTCGCACCGCGCGCTGCGCGTGGTCGAACCGCTGGGCTACCTGGAGTTCGTGAGCCTGGTACGTGGCGCGGTGGTCGTCGTCACCGACTCCGGTGGCGTGCAGGAGGAGACGACGATGCTCGGCGTGCCGTGTCTGACCCTGCGACCCAACACCGAGCGCCCGATCACCATCACGCACGGCACCAACCGGCTCGTCACCCGCTCGACGCTCGCCGACGCCGTGGCGAACACCGTGGCGGCGGGACGGCAGACCCTGCGTCCCACACCACCGATGTGGGACGGCGCGGCAGGCAGACGCATCGCGGAGATCATCGCCAGGGTGCTCGGTTAGCCGGCCCCGGCGCACCTTCGACGTACGCCGGACGGGTCCGACGCCGATGTGGTGAGCTGTACGGGTGTCGGGGCTGGGACTTGTGCTGCACCCCACCCGGGATGTCACCGAGGTGGTCGGGATCATCGAACGGTGGGCGACGCGCCACCACAAGACGCTCATGGTGCGTGCCGAGGACAAGCATCGGGTACCGGCCAGCGTCGAACCCGTACCGGAGGGCGAGGTGGCCGCCCGCGCCGACGCGTTGATCAGCATCGGTGGTGACGGCACGATGCTGGGCGCGCTGCGCTCCGCGATCCACGACCCGAAGCCGGTGCTCGGCGTCCACCTGGGTCGGCTCGGTTTCCTGGTGGAGGTCGAACCGCCGGAGCTGCCCGACGCGCTGAGCCGGTTGCTGTCCAAGGACTTCACTGTCGAGTCGCACGCCTGCCTGGCCTGCGACGTGTGCGGTGACGACGTCGTGGCGTTCAACGACATCGCCCTGGTCCGCAAGCCCGGTTCCGGCTTCGTCTCCGCCACCCTCGCGGTGGACGGCCAGCAGTACGGCTACTACCGCGCCGACGCCGTGGTGGTGAGCACGCCTATCGGCTCCACCGCGTACAGCTATGCCGCCGGCGGGCCGCTGATCTCCCCGGCGGCGGACGCGGTGGTGGTCACCCCGTCGGCGCCGATGGCCGGCATCTCCCGGTCGGTGGTGCTCTCCCCGGACGAGAAGATCCGCCTGGAGTTGGAGCCCCACTCGTCGTCGGTCGTGGTGGAGGTGGACGGGCTGGTGCTGCGCGACGCGGCGACCGAGGGGGCGGTGGACATCGGTTACCGCCGCAACGCCGGCCTGGTGGTCCGCTTGGACCCGCTGCGCTACCAGGAACGCAACCAGCTGAAGATGGGCCTGCTGGACCTGCCGTTCCTGCCGGAACAGCTCCGTGAGCTGCTCCCGCAGGAACTCCGCAAACCGCAGGAGGACATCCCCCCGCCCTGCTGACCCACCCCGGCTCCCGGAAGGCGGGCCCACGGGGGTCAGGACTGGGCCAGGGCCTTGTCCACCAGGCTCTTGGCCTCCTGCTGGATCTGCTTGAGGTGATCGGGGCCCCGGAAGGACTCGGCGTAGATCTTGTAGACGTCCTCCGTGCCGGAGGGCCGTGCGGCGAACCAGCCGGTTTCGGTGCTGACCTTCAGACCGCCGATCGGGGCCCCGTTGCCGGGCGCGGTGGTCAGCGTCGCGGTGATCGGCTCGCCGGCCAGCTCGGTGGCGTCGACCTGCTCCGGGGAGAGCTTGCCGAGCACCGCCTTCTGCTCCCGGGTGGCCGGCGCGTCGATCCGGGCGTACGAGGGCGCGCCGAACCGTTCGGCCAGCTCCGCCCAGTGCTCGCCCGGGCTGCGCCCGGTGGTGGCCAGGATCTCGGAGGCGAGCAGGCAGAGCAGGATGCCGTCCTTGTCGGTGGTCCAGGTCGAGCCGTCGCGACGCAGGAAGGACGCCCCGGCGCTCTCCTCACCGCCGAAGCCGACCGCGCCGTCGAGCAGGCCGGGCACGAACCACTTGAAGCCGACGGGCACCTCCAGCAGCGGCCGCCCCAGGTCGGCGGCCACCCGGTCGATCATCGAGGACGACACAAGGGTCTTGCCCACCGCGGCGGCCGGACCCCACTCGGCGCGGGTACGGAACAGGTGCCCGATCGCCACCGCCAGGAAGTGGTTGGGGTTCATGAGGCCGGCGTCCGGCGTGACGATGCCGTGCCGGTCGGCGTCGGCGTCGTTGCCCGTGGAGATCTGGTAGTCGGCCCGGGCGGCGATAAGCGACGCCATCGCGTTCGGTGACGAGCAGTCCATCCGGATCTTGCCGTCGCCGTCAAGCGTCATGAACCGCCAGGTCGGGTCGACGGTCGGGTTGACCACCGTCAGGTCCAGGCGGTGCCGTTCGGCGATCTCCCCCCAGTAGGCCACGCTCGCCCCGCCCAGCGGGTCCGCGCCGATCCGGATCCCGGCGTCGCGGATGGCGTCGATGTCGATAGCCGACGGCAGGTCGTCGACGTAGTGGGCGAGGAAGTCGTACTCCCCTGTTGTGTCGGCGGCCCGGGCCCGCGCGTAGGTGATCCGGCGGACCTCCTTGAGCCCGGCGGCCAGGATGGCGTTGGCCCGGTCCTGGATCCACCGGGTCACGTCGGTGTCGGCCGGCCCGCCGTTTGTCGGGTTGTACTTGAAGCCGCCGTCGTCCGGCGGGTTGTGCGACGGGGTGATGACGATGCCGTCGGCGAGCCCGCTGGTGCGCCCCCGGTTGTGGGTGAGGATCGCGTGCGACAGCGCCGGAGTCGGGGTGTAGCCGTCGCGGCTGTCGACGAGCACGGTGACCCCGTTGGCGGCGAGGACCTCCAGGGCGTCCACGGCGGCCGGTGCGGAGAGGGCGTGGGTGTCCCGGGCGAGGAACAACGGGCCGTCGAGGCCCTGCTCGCGCCGGTAGTCGCAGAGCGCCTGGGTGACCGCCAGGATGTGGTCGGAGTTGAACGCGTTGCGCAGGCTGGAACCCCGGTGGCCGGAGGTGCCGAAGGAGACCTGCTGCGCCGGGTCCGCTGGGTCCGGGTGCTCGGCGTAGTAGGCGGTCACCAGGCGCGGCACGTCGACCAGGTCGGCGGGCTCGGCGGGCTGGCCGGCACGGGGATGGGTCACGGGGGTTCTACCTTCCTGCTGGTACGTCGGTCACGGCTCGACCCGCTGGCCCTTGCCGATGACCACGATGCCGTTGTCGGAGACGGTGTAGCGCTGCCTGTCCTTCTCCAGGTCGACGCCGATCTCGGCGCCCTCCGGGACGAACACGTTCTTGTCCAGGATGGCGCGGCGGACCACCGCGTGTCGGCCGATCTCCACACCCTCCATGAGCACCGAGCCCTCGACGTGCGCCCAGGAGTGCACCCGCACCTTCGGCGAGACGATCGAGTTCTCCACGAGTGACCCGGAGATCACCACCCCGGGGGAGACCATCGAGCCGACCGCGCGGCCGACCCGCTCACCCCACTGGTGGACGAACTTCGCCGGCGGCCACGGTGGCTGCTCCGTGTAGATCGGCCAGTCGAAGTTGTAGAGATTGAACACGGGGTGCACGTTGATCAGATCCATGTGCGCGTCGTAGAACGAGTCGAGCGTCCCCACGTCGCGCCAGTAGCCGCGGTCACGGTCGGTGCTGCCCGGCACCTCGTTGTCGCGGAAGTCGTAGACGTTCGCCTCGCCGCGCTCCACGAGCATCGGGATGATGCTGCCGCCCATGTCGTGCTTGCTGGTCTTGTCCTCCGCGTCGCGTTCGACCGCCTCGCACAGCGCGCGGGTGGTGAAGACGTAGTTGCCCATCGAGGCGTAGATCTCGTCCGGCGCGTCGGGCAGGCCCACCGCGTCGGTGGGCTTCTCGCGGAACGCCCGGATCTTCCGGCCGTCCTCGCCGACCTCGATGACACCGAACTGGTCGGCCATCGACAGCGGCTGACGGATGCCGGCGACGGTCACCGCCGCGC
The DNA here is from genome assembly GCF_055587305.1 of Micromonospora sp. NPDC047521. Taxonomy (NCBI): domain Bacteria; kingdom Bacillati; phylum Actinomycetota; class Actinomycetes; order Micromonosporales; family Micromonosporaceae; genus Micromonospora; species Micromonospora sp. NPDC047521. Next base: position 335,019 of record NZ_JBVJGN010000004.1, read on the forward strand.
CGGAGGCGATGTGGTCCTCCACCATCTGCCGGGGGTCCATCCGGTAGATGTGGTCGGCGCCGAAGACGATCACGTAGTCGGGCTGCTCGTCGTTGATCAGGTTGAAGCTCTGGTAGATGGCGTCGGCCGAACCGGCGAACCACCACGGGCCACGACGCTGCTGCGCGGGCACCGGGGTGACGTAGTTGCCGAGCAGCGTGGACATCCGCCAGGTCTTGGTGATGTGCCGGTCGAGGGAGTGGGACTTGTACTGGGTCAGCACGACGATCTTGAGATAGCCGGCGTTGGCCAGGTTGGAGAGGACGAAGTCGACCATGCGGTACATCCCGCCGAACGGGACGGCCGGCTTGGCCCGGTCCGTGGTGAGTGGCATCAGGCGCTTGCCCTCCCCACCCGCCAGGACGATCGCGAGCACCTTGGCAGCCATGCCCCGACGCTATCCACCCGCGTCGGACTTCACCACTCGTACGGGGAGTCTTCTGCACTAGGGTGCGGGGTCATGACGGAACCCACCCCGCTGCGCGTCGACCTGCTCACCCGCGAATACCCGCCGGAGGTCTACGGCGGCGCGGGCGTGCACGTCGAGTACCTGGCCCGGGAGTTGCGCCGCCACACCGACGTCCGGGTGCACTGCTTCGGTCAGCCGCGCACCGAGCCGGGTGTCACCGCGTACCCCGAACCGCCCGGCCTGACCGGCGCGAACGCCGCGCTGCGCACGATGGGCGTCGATCTGGAGATGGCCGCCGGGACGGCGGGCGCCGACGTGGTGCACAGCCACACCTGGTACGCCAACCTGGCTGGGCACACCGCGAAACTGCTGCACGGCGTGCCGCACGTGGTGACCGCGCACAGCCTGGAGCCGCTGCGTCCGTGGAAGGCCGAGCAGCTCGGCGGCGGTTACGCGCTCTCGTCCTGGATCGAGCGCACGGCGTACGAGTCGGCCGACGCGATCATCGCGGTCAGCGGGGGGATGCGTAACGACGTGCTCACCGCCTACCCGCAGATCGACCCGGACCGGGTGCGGGTGGTCTACAACGGCATCGACACCGTCCAGTACGCCCCGGACGCCGGCACCGACGTGCTCGACCGGCTCGGCATCGACCCGGCACGACCCAGTGTCGCCTACGTGGGAAGGATCACTCGGCAGAAGGGGCTGCCGTACCTGCTGCGCGCCGCCCGCGAGCTGCCGGCGGACACGCAGCTCGTGCTGCTCGCCGGCGCGCCGGACACGGCCGAGATCGCCGCCGAGGTCGAGGAGTTGGTGGCCGAGCTGCGGGCCAACCGGTCCGGCGTGGTCTGGGTGGCCGAGATGCTGCCCAAGCCCGAGGTGATCCAGGTGCTCACCCACGCCACCGTCTTCGTCTGCCCGTCCGTGTACGAGCCGATGGGCATCGTCAACCTGGAGGCGATGGCCTGCGAGACGGCGGTGGTGGCGACCGCCACCGGCGGCATCCCCGAGGTCGTGGCCGACGGCGAGACGGGCCTGCTGGTGCCGATCGAGCAGGCCACCGACGGCTCCGGCACCCCGCTGGCGCCGGCCCGTTTCGTGGCCGACCTGGCGGCGGCGATCAACACGCTGCTGGCCGACGCGGCGCGCACCGAACGGTTCGGGCTGGCCGGGCGGCGGCGCGCGGTGGAGCACTTCTCCTGGGACGCCATCGCCCGGCAGACGCTCGACGTCTACCGCTCGCTGCTGCCGCAGGGCCGCTGACGGAGAACGCCGCCGGACCGCGCCCGCGCCCGCGCTAGATCAAACTGCCGAGCCAGAGGCCGAGCGCGGCCAGCACGAGGCTGGCGCAGAGGCTGCCGAGCACGTTGAAGGCCTCGACGGCGGCGTTCCTGCGCAGCAGTCCCAGGGTGTGCCACTCCTCGGTGGAGAAGGTGGTGTACGCGCCGAGGAAGCCAACCCCGACGACAGTGGCGAAGTCCTGCGCGCCTGCGGCTGTGTGTTTCACCGCGTAGCCGGTGACGATGCCGAGCACGAAGGCGCCGGAAACGTTGATCAGAAAGGTGCTCGCCGGGAAAGCCTTGCTGGACCCGGTGGCCCGTCTGCTCCACCACGGCTTGACCAACGCGTCGACGCCGGCGCGGCTCAGCGCCCCGAGCCCGCCGGCCAGGAACACGCCGATGCCCACCCACATCAGGCGCCCCTCCCCGCCGGACGCCCCACCCGCATTTCCGCGAGGCGGGCGCCGAGCGCCGCCGCGAGCACCCCACCGACGATGGACACGACCAGGTAGACGATGCCGATTCCGCTGCGCCGTGCCCCGATCAGTTGGTCGGACTCGACGATGAAGTGCGACCACGTCGTGAAGCCGCCGATGAGCCCGGTCGAAAGGAACGGCTTGCCCCACGGGCCAGGCAGCCGGTGCGCCGCGAGCAGCGTCATCACGGCGCCGAGGGCGAAGGCGCCCACCATGTTGATCACGAAGGTGACCCACGGGAAGTCAGGTGGCGTGGACGGTGCGAGCCCCAGCCCCAGCAGGTACCGCAGCGTGGCACCGATACCACCGCCCACGACTATCGCGAGGACTGTCATGCACCCATTCACCCACCGGCGATCTCGCCGAAACAGCGGGCTGCGCGGGTATCACCCGATTGGTCCGGCTCAGATCGCCGTTCCCGGCGGGGACTTGAGCAGTGACGTCGCCTCGGCGACATGACCACCACGCCCATCGCGTAGCGCGCTGGCGGCGATGCGGATCAGGTCGATGTTCACGCCTGCGGCACCACTCGGATCATGCACCTTCAGTTTCACGTCGAGGCTCACCGAGGTCTCACCCCAGCCCTGCGCCTCAAGGTTGAGGTGCGCCACCTTCTGCGACGCGAGATGCGGCAGGTAGCCGAGCGGGGCCACCTCCACGCGGTCAGCCGCCGACAGGGCGTTGAGCTTGGACTGCTTCTTGGTGGTGGGGTTCTCGACCAGGTTGCGGAAGTCTTCGGTGCCGCCCAGATTGACCTGGTAGGAGCTGACCAGAGTGAGGCCCCGTTCCCGCAGCAGCTGCAACAGCGCGTTGTGCAGCACCGAGGTGCCGAACTGGCTGGCCAGGTCATCGCCGATCAGCGGCAGACCGGCCGCCTCGAACCTGCCCATCCACTGCGGATCCCGGGCCACCGGGTCGGAGGTGGTGTTGACGAACGCCAGGCCCGCCTGGTGCGCGGCTTCGGCGTACGCCCGTGCCGTCTCCGGCCGGCCACTCGGAGCCGAGTAGAGCAGCACCTCAGCCCCGGCCAGCGCCGCCGCCACCCGGTCCACCCCGCTCGCGTCGACAAGCCCTTCGGTGACGGGGACACCTGCCTCGGGCAGGTCGCAGTCGAGCCGGGGGAAATTGTTGGGCGGCAGGAGGATCGCCTCGGTCAGGTCCCTGCCGATCTTCTCCGGGGAGGTGGCGAAGGCCGCGACGAACTCGATGTCGCCCACCGCGAGCCCGTCGACGATCGGCCTGCGGACACCCACCAGCCTCCCGCTGTGGCGGTGCAGAGCGATCCCCTGCACCAGCGCGGACGTGTTGTTGCCGACGCCGACGACAGCTACCTTCACCCGTTGGATCATGGCCGGAGGCTATGTCACTCTCCGGCCTACGGTGGCGCCCTGATCCGCTGCGACCCGACCACTTCCGGTGCCGAAAAGTGTCGTACACCTGTCCTAACCTGTGGTCGTGTTGGATGCGTTGGAGCAGGCTGAGGCCGCGGTGGCGGTCTGCTTCGACACGGCCAGCTGGGCCGCCGATGAGCGCGACATCGTGGCGGCGCTGGACGCGACGCATCGGCTGGAGCAGCGCCTGGCAGCGGTCAAGCTGAGCCTCGTACGCGAGCTGGACGGTCGAGGCACCGCCACCGCGCAGGGCGCGTCCTCGACGGCGGTGTGGCTGCGGTACCGGCTGCGACTCGGGGTCGGCGCCGCCCGGCGCCTGGTCGAGCTGGCCGCCACGCTCGACGCCGCCCCGTCCGGGGTGCGCGATGCGCTGGCCGCTGGTTCGGTCACCGTGGAGCAGATCCGGGTCATAGCCGACACGGTCGAGACCGTGCACAGCGCCGCCGGCGCGGAGGCCGCCGACAAGGCAGTCGGTGTCCTCGTCCACTGGGCCGCGCAGTTCGACGCCGCCCTGCTGCGCAGGCTCGGCACCCGGATCCTCGACCACGTCGCCCCGGACGTCGCCGACGCCGCCGACGAGGCGGCGCTGCGGGCGCAGGAGTCGCGGGCCGCCCGGGACCGGCACATCACCATCAGCGAGCAGACCGACGGCCGGCTACGCCTCGCCGGCATCCTCGACACCGAGGCCGCCGCCGCGTTGCGCGCCGCCATCGACCCGCTCACCACGCCCACCGGCCCCGACGACACCCGCACCCCGACGCAGCGCCGCCACGACGCCCTGGCCGACATCTGCCGGCTCGCCCTTCGGACCGGTGAGCTGCCCGAAACCGGCGGCGACCCCGCCCAGCTCGTCGTCACCACCACCTACGACGGGTTGGCGCGGCAGTTGGGCGCGGGAGCCCTCGACACCGGCTTACAGCTCACTCCCGAGGTCGTGCGTCGGCTCGCCTGCGACGCCGCCGTCCTACCCGCCGTTCTCGGCGGCGCCGGGCAGGCACTCGACGTCGGTCGACAACGACGCCTCATCAGCGGTCCGTTGCGACGGGCCCTGGTGCTGCGCGACAGGGGTTGCGCCTTCCCCGGCTGTGACCGCCCGCCCCGCTGGTGCGACGGTCACCACATCCGGCACTGGGCCGACGGCGGCGACACAAGCCTCGCCAACGCCGTTCTGCTCTGCGGTCACCACCACCGACACCTCCACCACGGCGACTGGGCCGTCCGCCTCGGCGGCGACGGCCACCCCGAGTTCATCCCACCCGCCTGGCTCGATCCCGGGCAGGTCCCCCGCCGCAACCACTACCACCTGCGCAGATAGGCCCGGAAACCCCACCGCCAATGCGACGCTTCCCAGGCGACGGCGAGGGTGGCCGCCACACGACGGCGACCAGCTTTCGCACCGCAGGCCGGTCGCGCACCTCGCTGTGGGCGGCGCGTTCCGCGTCGATCAGCGCCCTGCCCGCGCGGAGCATGTCGCCGACCGAGGCGTACGCGCGGGCCACGTCGCGCGGCACGATCTCCAGTGACAGCGGCTGCTCCAGTGACAGCGGGCTGACGGACGGCTGGAGGCCGTGAGCAGGGTCAGTTGGTCGGGGTCGTCAGCGTCAGGGTCGGAAAGTACGTGCGGTATCGCGCCCCGTCACGGGTCAGCAGGTTGTATCGGCACACGGCAGCATGCGCGCCGATGTAGAAATCGGCGAGCGGCGACCGTTTCACGCCGCCCAGCCTGCGGTATCGCGTGTACGCCTTGCCGGCGAGGAAGCCCGCCAGGTAAGGCAGCTCCTCGCGAAGGAAATCTCCCGCCGGCAACGCCTCGTCCAGCTCTTCGATGCGGTCGAAACGAACCGACACCTCGGCATAGACGATGGGATTGATCACCAAGTTGCCCGTGTCGCGGGCTTCGGCGAGGGCGCTTCCGGACCAGTCCGCCCACTTGGGGTCATCGGTGAGGATGTCCAGCAGCACGTTGGTGTCGACCAGGGTCGTCGTCGCGTCCGGTGAGCGGGCAGGGAGGGCGCGGAGCGGCCGCTGGAGAGCGGACGAGCGTGCTTGGCCGCGCGCGAACGGATCTCGCGCAGTAGGTTGGCGGGGTGACTGGACGGTTCCCGATCGAAGACGTCTCCCCCGTCGTCTCCTGCGGGCGATACCCGGCCAAGGCGGTGGTCGACGAACCGGTTCCGGTGTCGGCGCGCGCCTACCGGGAGGGGCACGACGCGCTGGGCTGCAACGTGGTGTGGAGCGGCCCGGACGGCGAAACCCGGCCGTTCACCCGGATGCGTCCCGGCGAGCCCGGCCAGGACCGCTGGCACGCCACCATCGCACCGGACGCGGTCGGCGAGTGGACCTTCGCCGTCGAGGCGTTCCAGGACCCGTACCTGACCTGGCAGAACGCGGTGACCAAGAAGATCGCCGCCGGGCAGGGGCCGGCCGAGCTGGCCAACGACCTGGCCGAGGGCACCCGTGTGCTCGCCGCCGCCCGGGACCTCGTTCCGGCGACCGACAGATCCCGGGTCGCCGACGCACTCACCGCGCTCGCGGACACCGACCTGACCCTGCCGCAGCGCGTCGGTCCGGCGCTGGCCCTTGCCGACCTGCTCTGGGAACACCCGGTGCGGGAGCTGGTGACCGTCGGCGACACGTACTCGATCTGGGTTGACCGCAAGCGGGCGCTCTTCTCCGCCTGGTACGAGTTCTTCCCGCGCTCCGAAGGAGCGGCGGGCGGTCGGTCCGGCACCTTCGCGACCGCCACGAGGCGGCTGCCGGGTGTGGCCGCGATGGGCTTCGACGTGCTCTACCTGCCGCCGATCCACCCGATCGGCCGGGTCAACCGCAAGGGCCGCAACAACGCGCTCACCGCCGAACCGGACGACGTGGGCTCGCCGTGGGCGATCGGCGCCGCCGAGGGCGGCCACGACACGATCCACCCCGACCTGGGTACGCCCGCGGACTTCCGGGCCTTCGTCGAGGCGGCGGCGGCGCAGGGCCTGGAGGTGGCGATGGACCTGGCGTTGCAGTGCGCGCCGGACCACCCGTGGGTCGCCGAGCACCCGGAGTGGTTCACCACCCGGGCCGACGGCAGCATCGCGTACGCGGAGAACCCGCCGAAGAAGTACCAGGACATCTACCCGGTCAACTTCGACAACGACCCCGAGGGCATCCGGGCCGAGGTGCTGCGGGTGGTGCTGCACTGGGTCGGCGAGGGCATCCGGATCTTCCGGGTGGACAACCCGCACACCAAGCCGTTCGACTTCTGGCACTGGCTGATCGCCGAGGTGAAGACCGTCGACCCGGACGTGCTGTTCCTGGCCGAGGCGTTCACCAGGCCGGCGATCATGCACGGCCTCGGCAAGATCGGCTTCACGCAGTCGTACACCTATTTCACCTGGCGCACGACGGCCGCGCAGATGCGGGAGTACTGCGAGGAGCTGGTCGCGTCGGCGGAGCACATGCGGCCGAACTTCTGGCCGAACACGCCTGACATCCTGCACGAGTCGTTGCAGCACGGCGGGCCACCGATGTTCAAGATCCGGGCGGTGCTCGCCGCGCTGCTCTCCCCCTCCTGGGGCCTGTACGCGGGCTACGAGCTGTTCGAGCACGTGGCCCGGCCGGGTGCCGAGGAGTACCTGGACAACGAGAAGTACGAGCTGCGGCCCCGCGACTGGGCCGCCGCCGAGGCGCAGGGCCGCTCGCTGGCGCCGTTCCTGACCACCCTCAACCGGGTACGCCGGGACAACCCGGCCCTGCACCAGCTGCGCAACCTGCGGTTCCACGAGATCGACAACCCGGCGCTGCTGTGCTGGTCCAAGCACGACCCGCAGACCGGCAACACGGTCATCGTGATCTGCTCGTTCGACTCGCGCGAGGTGCAGTGGGGCAACACGACACTCGACATGCCGGCGCTGGGCTTCGACTGGCACGAACGCTTCACCGTGTACGACGAGCTGACCGGCACCAGCTACGACTGGGGTCAACGCAACGCGGTGCGGCTCGACCCGTACCTGCAACCCGCGCACGTGCTGACCGTGCGTCGGCCGGCCCCACCGACCCAGCCGCAGCTGGCAGGCACCGAGCCGACGGACCTCACCGTCGCCGAGGTGCCGGACGACCTCTCCGGCGGCACCGCGCCGACAGCTCCCGCGCCGACAGCTCCCGCGCCGACTCCGCCCCGCCGGTCGGGCCCGGTACCGACCCCGCCGCGCCGGTCAGCGACCCGCCCGCCCGCCTCCGCACCGACCGACGCCGCCCCGAAGGACGCCCGATGGACCAGCTGATCTCCGGCGCGACGCACGACCCGCACGCGCTGCTCGGCGCGCACCCCGCCGACTCCTCGACGACGATCCGCACGATGCGCCGGGGCGCCGGCGACGTGGTGCTGCTCGTCGGCGACGAGCGGCACCCGATGAAGCGGGTGCACGACGTGGGCGTCTTCGAGACCCAGGTCGAGGGCACCGTGCTCGACTACCGGGTGGAGGTCGACGGCACCGCGCACGACGACCCGTACCGCTATCCGCCGACGCTCGGTGAGCTGGACCTGCACCTGATCGGCGAGGGCCGGCACGAGCGACTGTGGGACGCCCTGGGCGCCCGGGTCTTCGACGAGGGCGTGGCGTTCAGCGTGTGGGCGCCCAACGCAGGCGGGGTCCGGGTGGTCGGCGACTTCACCGGCTGGGGGCCCGACGACGGCTGGCCGATGCGCTCGCTCGGCTCCAGCGGCGTGTGGGAACTGTTCGTGCCCAACGCCCGCGTCGGCGCCCGGTACAAGTACCGGGTGCTCGGCGCCGACGGGCAGTGGCGGGACAAGGCCGACCCCCTGGCCGCGTACGCGGAGGTGCCCCCGGCCACCGCCTCGGTGGTGTACCACTCGACGTACCTGTGGAACGACGCGGACTGGCTGGCCCGCCGGGCCGAACGGCAGCCGCACCAGGAACCGATGAGCGTCTACGAGGTGCACCTCGGTTCGTGGCGACCCGGGCTGAGCTACCGCGAGCTGGCCGACCAGCTCACCGCGTACGTCACCGAGTTGGGCTTCACGCACGTGGAGTTCCTGCCCGTGATGGAGCACCCGTTCGGCGGTTCCTGGGGTTACCAGGTCACCGGCTACTACGCGCCGACCTCCCGCTTCGGTGATCCGGACGAGTTCCGGCACCTGGTCGACCGGCTGCACGCCGCGGGCATCGGCGTGATCCTGGACTGGGTGCCCGCGCACTTCCCCAAGGACGAGTGGGCCCTCGGCCGCTTCGACGGCACCCCGCTCTACGAGCACCCCGATCCGCGCCGTGGCGAACACCCCGACTGGGGTACGTACGTCTTCGACTTCGGCCGCAACGAGGTGCGCAACTTCCTGGTCGCCAACGCGCTCTACTGGTGCGACCAGTTCCACGTCGACGGGCTACGTGTGGACGCGGTCGCCTCGATGCTCTACCTGGACTACTCCCGCAACCACGGCGAATGGGCCCCCAACCAGTACGGCGGCCGGGAGAACCTGGAGGCCATCGCGCTCATGCAGGAGGTGAACGCGACCGTCTACAAGCACCACGCCGGGGTCGTCATGATCGCCGAGGAGTCCACCGCCTGGCCGGGCGTCACCCGCCCCACCGCCGACGGCGGGCTGGGCTTCGGCTTCAAGTGGAACATGGGCTGGATGCACGACACCCTGCTCTACACCTCGAAGGACCCGATCTACCGCCAGCACCACCACCATCAGCTCACGTTCTCCCTGGCGTACGCCTGGAGCGAGAACTACGTGCTGCCGATCAGCCACGACGAGGTCGTGCACGGCAAGGGCTCACTGGCCGGCAAGATGCCCGGCGACACCTGGCAGCGGCTGGCGAACGTCCGGGCGCTGCTGGCGTACATGTGGGCGCACCCCGGCAAGCAACTGCTCTTCATGGGCTCCGAGCTGGCCGACGACCGCGAGTGGAGCGAGGAACGCGGCCTCGACTGGTACCTGCTGCACGACCCGGCCCGCGCCGGCGTGCAGCGCCTCGTCGCCGACCTGAACCGGGTCTACCGGGACACCCCGGCGCTCTGGGCACAGGACACCGAGCCCGCCGGGTTCCGGTGGATCGCCGGCGACGACGTCGCCAACAACACCGTCTCGTTCGTCCGGATCGCCCCGGACGGCTCGACGCTGGTCTGCGTGGCGAACTTCTCCGCCCAGCCGCTGCACGACTACCGGATCGGCCTGCCCGCCGGCGGGACGTGGGCCGAGGTGCTCAACACCGACGCCCACCACTACGGCGGCTCCGGGGTGGGCAACCTGGGCGAGGTACGCGCCGAGGACGTCCCGTGGCACGGCATGGTCGCCTCGGCGGCCCTCCAGGTCCCCCCGCTCGGCGCGGTCTGGCTGCGCAGGGGATGACCGTGCGCCCGTGCGGGGGCGCCGAGGCAAACCCCGGACGGGGCCGGCTCAGAGCCGGGTGATCCGGACGGCGTCGGCGACGACGTACCCCTGGGTGCTGGTCCAGCGGCTGACCCCGACGACCTGGCGGGTCCCCGCGGCGAGGTCGTAGGTGCCCAGCACCCGCCACTGCCCGCCGCCGCTGCGCTGGTCGACGGAGGCGGTCACGGTCCCGTTCGCCGTCGCCACCAGGTGCGGCGTGGCGCTGTTGTACCCGGGATCGGCCGGGTACCAGACCTCGACCCGGTACGAGCCGGCGGCGGGCAGCGTCGCGCTGAACCAGGCCGGGTCGCTGACCGCCTGCGGCTCGGCGAACCGGTAGTTCGTGCCGTACCGCGTGGTGAGGTACGACGACGTGCCCCAGGTGGCGGCGGCGGTGAAGCCACCTGTGGTGGTGTTGTCCACGATCACGCTGAACGTGCCGCCGGTGCCGGTGACCACCCGCGCGTTGCTGGCCGGGCTCTCGTGGTGCAGCCGGTCCAGGGCGGTCACCAGGTACCGGTAGGTCGAGCCCGCCGCGGCGGTGGTGTCGGTGAACGTCCCGGTGCTGCCGGACGCGCGTACCGTGCCGAGCAGGTTGCGGGCGTCGGCCAGGTCGCAGGTGTCGACGGCGCCGTCGCCGGGCAGTCGGTACACGGCGTACGAGGCCGTGCTTCCGGTGCCGCCGCGCTGCCAGTTCACTGTCACACCGCCGGTGCCGCGTACCGCCGAGGTGAGGTTCGGCGCGGCGGGCGCCGCGCCGCCGACGCCGGCCGGCGCCAGCGCGGGCCTGCGGTAGTGGTCGTTCGCCACCCGCGACACGGCACCGATGCGGTCGGCGCGGACGTCCTTGGCGCTGAAGTGGATGTCGCCGAGGATCCGGGGGTAGGTGCGGTTGAGCGTGAGGTGGTCGGACAGCTCCGCCGGGTCCTGCCAGGCGGCATCCTGCCCGGACGCACCGGCGCGGTAGGTGGCCTGACCGACGAGCAGTTGCACGTTGGTGCCGGTGACGGTCTCGGACCACCAGCGGACCAGCTCGGCGTAGTCGGCCGACGGGTGGCCGATCTGCCAGTAGATCTGGGGGGCGACGTAGTCGATCCAGCCCTGCTTCACCCAGCGTCGGGTGTCGGCGTAGATGGCGTCGTACGACTGGAGGCCTGTGGTGCGCGAGCCGAGCGGGTCGGTGCCGGCGTTGCGCCAGATGCCGAACGGGCTCACGCCGAGCTTCACCCACGGCTTCGCCGCACGGATCCTGGCACTCATCTCCTGCACCAGCAGGTTGACGTTGTTGCGCCGCCAGTCGGCGATGGTGGTGAAGCCGGCGCCGTACTGAGCGTACGTGGCCTGGTCGGGAAAGCCACCACCGCTACCCGGGTACGGGTAGAAGTAGTCGTCCCAGTGCACCGCGTCGATGTCGTATCGGTTGACGGCGTCCATCATGGCGGTCTGCACGAAGGCCCGGACGGCGGGGATGCCCGGGTTGTAGTAGAGCTGGCCGTTGTAGGCGACGGCCCAGCCCGGGTTCGTGCGGGCCGGATGGCTGGCGGCCAGCCTGGTGAGGTCGGTGTGGGTGGCGACCCGGTACGGGTTGAACCAGGCGTGGAATTCCAGGTCGCGGGCGTGCGCCTCGGCCACCATGAAGGCCAGCGGGTCGTAGCCGGGGTTGCCGCCCTGGGTGCCGGTGAGCCACTGCGACCACGGCTCGTACGTCGACGGCCAGAACGCGTCGGCGGCGGGGCGGATCTGCACGACGACGGCGTTCATCCGACGCTGCTTGGCCAGGTCGAGCCAACCCCGGTACTCGGCCTGCTGGGCGGCGGCGATGAGCCCGGTGCGGCTGGGCCAGTCGATGTTGGCCACGCTGGCGATCCACATGCCCCGGAACTGCCGTTTCGGGGTGGCCGGGTCGGTCACGCAGGCTGCCTGGGCGGCCACCGGCACGGTGTCCGGCGGGGAGGAGGCGGCGGCTGTTGCGCCGAGCGTCAGCGCCGCTACCAGCGCCAGTCCCGAAAAATATCGATAACAGTCTCTGGGCATGAAGGGATTTTCAACGTTGCCCGACTGTTGTGCAAGTAACCTTCAGCGCCGGCGGCGGCGGACGCTCAGACCAGGTCGGCGTCGCGCAGCAGCTGCCAGAGGCCGGCGCCGTCCGGCGCGGACAGCCACTTCTGCCCCACCGGCCCGGACGACGCGCGGCCGGCCGGGGCGGGCAGGCTACCGGCCAGCACCGACTGCGTCGGGGAGAGCCGGCGGATGGCCACACCCGCCACGTTCTCCGGGTGCGCGGCGGCGAACTCCCGGTAGATCTCCTGGTCGTGCTGGCCGTCGTCGCCGACCAGCAGCCACCGCACGTGCGGGAACTCCCTGGCGAGCCGGGCCAGGGTGACCCGCTTGTGCTCCCGGCCGCTGCGGAACCAGCGGTCGGCCGTCGGCCCCCAGTCGGTGAGCAGCAGCGGCCCGGCCGGGTAGAGGTGCCGGGACAGGAACCGGGTGAGCGTGGGCGCGACGTTCCACGCGCCTGTGGAGAGGTAGAAGACAGGCGAGCCGGGGTGCGCGGTGACCAGCCGCTCGTACAGCACGGCCATGCCGGGCACGGCGTTGCGGGCGTGCTCGTCGAGCACGAACGTGTTCCAGGCGGCGAGCAGCGGCCGGGGCAGCGCGGTCACCATCACCGTGTCGTCGATGTCGGAGAGGATGCCGAATGTGACGTTGGGGTCGAGGATGCGTACCGGCGCGTCGACCGGATCTGCGTCCGGGACGCTGAGCCGGACCGTGCCCCACCCGGGCGGCAGGTCGGCCTCGACGAGCGTGTCGACGAAGCCGCTGCGGTCGGCCTGCGCCTCGTGCCGCACGCCACCGGCCTCGATGGTCACCGTGACGTGCTTCGCCGGCAGGGTGGTGAAGCTGCGCCAGCCGCGCACCTTGTCCAGACGGCCCCGCTGGCGGGTGTCCGGACGGCCCAGCAGCACCCGGCACATCACCCGCACCCAACCCGGGGAGCCGTAGCCGGTGTACGCGATGATGTTGACCCGCCAGCCGGTGCGGCGCAGGCGGCGCTCCACGAGCTGGTGAACGGCGTCCTCGATCCGCGCTGCCCGGTGCAGGTTGGGAACGGCCAGCTGGCCGGCGGGAGTGGGTGGCACGCGCCAACCCTGCCACACGATCACACCCACGGCCACGTGAGCGGACCCCGACTGCGCGGAAGCTCCCCGGCCCGCCCGCCGGCCGTGAAACACTCCGGTCGGGACGACGACGGGGGCGTTGGTCGTGTCGCATCCAGAACAGCACCGTGGGCGGTGGCGCCCACGACCCGACCGGCCGGCGCTCGTGGCGCTGCTGCTCGGGCTCGTCGGCGTCGTCTACCGGCTGGTCCTGACGCTGTACACGGTGCCGGTGTCGAACAGCGACGAGGCCACCTTCGGCCTCGCGGCGCTGCACATCGGGCAGGGCCGGGAACGGCCTGTCTTCCTGTACGGCCAGCACTACATGGGAATGCTGGAGTCGTACCTGGCGGCGCCCCTCGTGGCGCTTGCCGGGCCGAGCTGGCCGGTGCTGCGGCTGCCGATGCTCGCGCTGTACGCGGTGTTCCTGTATCTGATCCACAGGTTGACCCGCCGGATCTGCACGCCCTGGTTCGCCACGGTAGTCGTCGGTCTGCTCGCGCTCGGGGGCGAACGGGTGGTGCGCGACCAGCTCACAGTCGTCGGCGGACGGCCCGAGGTGAAGCCCGCGGTGCTGCTGATGCTGCTGATCACCGTGGGGCTGGCGGCCGGCACCGTGCGCCGCCGGCGGCTCGCCGTGGCGTTGTTCGGGCTGCTCGTCGGCCTGGCCGCCTGGTCGGACTGGCTGATCCTGCCGTACCTCGCGGTGGCCGGGCTGGCCCTGGTGTGGGCGCTGCGGCGGGAGCTTCTCGGCTGGTCCGGCCTGCTGCTGGTGGCCGGCGTCGTGGTCGGGATCGCGCCGATGATCGTCGACAACCTGCGTGCCGGCCCGGGTGACGACTCGCTGTCGGTGTTCCGGGAGGTGAGCACCAAGGCGGGGCCGCAACCGCCGTGGTCCGAACGGATCTCCGGCGGCCTGCTCGAGGGGATACCGCTGGCGCACGGGCTCTGCCCGGTGGACGGCTGCGGGCGCTGGCAGCAGTGGTTCGGGATGATCTACCCGCTGCTGCTGGTGGCCGGCGCGGCGCTCGCCGTGCTCGCGTACCGTCGGGCGGCCGCGACGCCGCGCGGGGAGCGGGTCGCGCCTGTCGTGCAGCTCGCGCTTGTCGCGGGCGCCGCGTTGACCCTGCTGTCGTACGTGCGCAGCCCGCTCGCCGCGACCAGCCCGCTGGACAACGCCCGCTACCTGTCGGTGCTGCAACTGTCGCTGCCGGCGGTGCTGTGGCCGGTGTGGGTGGTGGCGGTGACCTGCTGGCGGGGCACGGCAAGCGTGCTCGGGCGGCTCGCCGGCGTGCTGGCCACCGCCGTGCTGGTCGCGCTGACCGCTACCACGCTGGTCACCACCGTGCTGTTCGTGACGACCGGGACCGCCGCGTCGCGGACCGAGGAGCGCGCCGCCCGGGAGCTGGCCGCCGCGCTGCGCGCCGACGGGCCGCACGAGGTGTACGCGGACTACTGGACCTGCAACCGGCTGATCTTCAACACCGACGAGACGGTGATCTGCGGGGTGCTCGACGGCGACCTGTCCCCCGGGCAGAACCGCTACCTGGCGTACTGGCGGCAGGTCGGCCGCGCCGAACGACCCGGCTACGTGGTGGAGATCGACTCGCCGATGGACCGGCGGCTGCGCCGGCTGCTCGCCGACCGGGACGACACCACACCGGTACGGGAGGTCGGCGGCTATCGCGTGTACCACCCCGACACACCGGTGCGGCCCTGGCGGTAACGGCGGGTCGTACGCTGGCCGGGCCGCCGCCGTCGCACCCGTCGAGGAGTCCCATGCTCATCCTGCTGCCGCCCTCGGAGGGCAAGGCCGACGCCGGCACCGGACGACGGTTCAGCCCCGACCGGGTCTCGCTGCCGGAGTTGAACCCCGCCCGGGAACGGGTGCTCGACGCGCTTGTGACGCTCTGCGCCGGGCCGGACGAGGAGGCGGCTCGGGTCGCGCTCGGGCTCAGCGAGGGCCAGCGCGACGAGCTGCGCCGCAACGCCCGGCTGCGCGTGGCGGCCACCGCGCCCGCCGAGCGGCTCTACACCGGGGTCCTCTACGAGGCGCTGGGGCTGGCCTCGTTGCCGGCCCCGGCACAGCGGGCAGCCCGCCGGTCGATCCTGATCAGCTCGGGACTGTGGGGGGCGGTACGCCTGGCCGACCGGATCCCGCCGTACCGCTGCCCGATCGGCGCACGCCTGCCCGGCGTCGGGGCGCTGTCCGCGTACTGGCGCGGGGAGCTGGCGGCGGCGCTGGACGGCGCGGCCGGTCGCGGCCTGGTGCTGGACCTGCGCTCCGGCGCGTACGCGGCCACCTGGACGCCGCGCGGGGAGCTGGCCGAGCGGACGGTCACCGTGCGGGTGCTGCACGAGCGGGAGGTCGACGGGGCGCCGGTCCGTTCGGTGGTGAGCCACTTCAACAAGGCCACCAAGGGCCGGCTGGTCCGCGACCTGCTGCTCGCCGGCGCCCGCCCGCGTACCGCCGCGCAGCTCGTCGGCACGCTTCGCGAGCTGAAGCACACGGTCGAGGAGCAGACCACCGCGCCCGGCCGGGTACGACAGGTGGACCTGGTCGTCAGCGACCTGTGACGGCGGGCACCCGCAAGATTTCCTCAAGGCTGGGCGCGAGGCATTCCGCAACGGCGTCGCAGGGGCCACGGTAGGGGAACCCAGACTCCGACAAGGGAGCCTTCGTTGACCTCCGAACCTGCCCTGCTCGACGCACTGCGCGCACCCGCGACGCCGCCCCCACTGGACTGGCTGACCCTCGGCGACGCGTTCGAGGCCGCCTGCCTGCTGCGGTGCACGCCGCCGCCGACAGCCGCCCGGCCGGGCACCCCGTACGCGCCAGGCGTGGAGTTCAACCGGGAGGACGCCGCGCAGCGGATGCGCCAACTGCTCGGCCGGCTGGACATCCCGGTGACCCACGAGACCGCCGTCGGTGGTCTGCGCCGCCGCTACGAACTGCACAGGCTCTGGGTGCCGCGCGAGCACCACGGCGCGTACACCCGGTTGTTGGACGCCGGCTGGCGGCAGGGGCGTCGGGAACTGCTCGGCGGGCCGGCGCCCGGCGCGTCGCCGGCCCGGCGGCTGTGGGTGTCCCGTCTGGCGGCGGCGGCCTGGCGGTCGGCGCTGCTGGCCGGTGGACGGCACGTCCGCCGGCACATCCTCGGCGTCCGGATCACCGACCGGGAGCTGGCCGGGGTGCTGATCCGCGCCGCCGCCGTACTCGACGTGCCGGCCCGGCTCCGCCCGGGTACCGGCTGTTTCCTGGTCAGCGTCGCCGACGGCCCCGACCGGGAGCGGATCCTGCGCAGCGCGACCCTGGAGCCGGCACGCCGTCAGGTCTGCTGAGTCGACGCCGTTGACGCGCCGGCCGCGCGAACGGGCTTGCGCCCGCGCTGCCGACGGCGCACAGTGCAGCGCGTGAGGCGTACCTCGTCCAGTCGGCCCGGCCACCGCCGCGCGGGCCCGGCGGCCCTGTTGACGCTGCTGCTGGCCGTGACGCTGACCGCCGCCGGCTGCCGGGACACCGCGAACGAGCCGCTGCGCATCCGGATCGCCACCGGGAGCCCCACAGCCGTCTACTACGCCTTCGGTCAGTCCCTGGCGACCATCCTCAACCGGGAGATGCCCGACGTGCGGGCGAGCGTGGTGGTCACCGCCGCCTCGGCGGAGAACGTGCGACTTGTCGGCTCCGGCGACGCCGAACTGGGCTTCACCCAGGCCGACGTGCTGCCCAGAGCCTCGGCGAAGGACTCGCCCGTCGACGCCATCGCCCGGGTGTACGACGACCAGCTGCACCTGGTCACCACGGGTGGCGGGCCGGTGCGTACCGTCGCCGACCTGCGGGGCCGGCGGGTCTCCGTCGGCGCCCCCGGATCGGGCACCGAGATCACCGCCTCCCGGCTGCTGGAGGTGGCGCGGCTCGGCGGCGACCAGGTGCGCCGCGAGCGGCTCGGCCTGGACGACTCGGTGGCGGCCCTGCGGGCCGGGCGGATCGACGCGTTCTTCTTCTCCGGCGGGCTGCCGGTGCGCGGCATCGCGGAGCTGGCCTGGCGCAGCGCCACCCGGATCGTCGACCTGAGCGCGCTGACCGAGCCGCTGCGCTCCCGCTACGGGCCGGTCTACGTCTCCCGGGACATTCCCCGCTCGGTGTACGGCATGGACCCGGTGACCACGGTGGCGGACCCGAACTACCTGATCGTGCGGGCCAACCTGCCGGAGCGGGTGGTCCGGGAGGTGACCAGGCTGTTGATGGAGCGCCGGGCCGAGCTGGGCGCGGCCCATCCGGCGGCCGGACGGATGAGCCCCCGTTCGGCGATCGTCACCGCACCGCTGTCGCTGCACCCGGGCGCCGCCCAGTGGTACCGCGCGGCCAAACCCTGAGCACCCGCTACGGGACGGGGCACGCGTCGCCGGCGGGTTCGGTGTCCGGATCCGGCCGGTGGGCGTCGGCCGGGGGCCCCGGGAACCACAGACCGGCGATCAGCCCCCGCGGCTCCCCCGCGCGCATCGTGAGCCGCCCGTCGGACGCGTCCACGAGCACTGCGACGATGGTCAGGCCGAGCCCGGCGCCGTCGACGTTCTGCGCGTCCGGCGCCCGCCAGAACCGCTCGGTGGCCTGGCCGAGCTGACTCTCGGTCATGCCCGGCCCGGAGTCGCGCACCTCCAGGGCCACCCCGTGGTCACGGAGAGCAACGGTCACCGTGACCGTCCCGCCGGCACCGCTGAACTTCACCGCGTTGTCGATCAACGCGTCGAGGGCCTGGTCGACGGCTGTCGGCACGGTGCGGGCGTACGCCGGGGCGTCGCCCGGGGCCAGCCGCAGCGTGACCGACCGGTGCCGCGCGAGCGGCGCCCACGCGGCCACCCGGGACGCCGCCACCGCCGCCGCATCGACGGTGACCCGCTCGTTCTCCTCGCGTTCGGCACGGGCCAGGGTGAGCAACGCGTCGAGCACAAGCGCCAGCCGGTCGGTCTCCTCAAGCGCCAACCGGTGCTCGGAGCGGCCGTCCACGTCGGTGAGGCTGGGGCCCAGCTCCTCCACCCGCAGCCGAAGCGCCGTCAGCGGGTTACGCAGCTGGTGACTGGCGTGCGCCACGAAGGCGCGCTGCCGGTCCATCACGTCGGAGACCACGTCGGCCATGTGGTTGAAGCTGGCCGCGAGCCGGCGCAGCTCAGGAGGGCCCAGGCGGTGCTGCACCCGGGCGCTCCGGTCGCCCTCGGCGATCTCGTGGGTGACCGCGTCCAGCTCGGTGACCGGCCGCAGCACCCACCCGGCCAGCCCGAACGCGGTGAGCACGCAGGCCAGCACGGCGAGCAGACCCGCCAGCGCGAGCAGCAACCACCAGGCGGCGACGGCCCGGCGGATCGGGCCGGCCGGGGTCACGATCACCACCGCGCCGAGGACCTCACCACCGTCGCTTACCGGCACGGCCACCACCACCGGGCCCGTCGTCCACGGCCACACCGACTGGGGGGCACTGGCCTGCTGCCCGGACAGCGCGACGTCCAGGGCCGTGGTGGTCGCGGTCGGCTGCCACCGAGGCGAGGCGACAAGTGTCCCCCGGTCCCGGTCGACGACTGCCGCGCCTATCGCGTACAACTCGTCGTAGCTGCGCAACTCCGACTCGATCGGGTCCGGGCCGCCGCCGCGCAACGTCGGCCCGGCCAGCGAGGCGAACCGGGTCGCGTCGGCCAGCCGGTCGGCGCGTACCCGTTCGGTCTCACCATTGGCCAGGGTGGCGGCCAGCGGGGTCTCCAGGGCGATGAGGACGAGCACCATCAGCAGCAGGTAGCTGATCACCAGTCGGCGACGCACGGCGGCTCCTCAGACCTCGCGCAGCCGGTAGCCGACCCCGCGTACGGTCTCCACCAGGCGGGCGTCGCCCAGCTTGCCGCGCAGCGACCCCACGTGCACCTCGACTGTGTGCCGGTCGGCCCAGGTGGTGCCCCAGGCGTCGAGCAGGATGCGGTCCCGGGGCACCGCCACCCCGGGCTGGCGGGCCAACGACAGCAGCACGTCGAACTCCTTGCGGGTCAACGTGACCAGCCGGCCGTCGACAGTCACCGTCCGGGCCGTCACGTCGATGCGCACCGACCCGGCCTCGATCAGGTGCCGCTCCGGCGCGGCGTTAGCGGCCCGACGCAGCACCGCCTCGATCCGGGCCTGCAACTCCACCATCGAGAACGGTTTGACCACGTAGTCGTCGGCGCCGAGGCGCAGCCCGAGCACCCGGTCGCGCTCCTCACCCCGCGCGGTCACCGCGATGATGCCGAGCTGACTGCTGCGTCGGCGCAACGCCCGGCACAGGTCGGTGCCGTCCCCGTCGGGCAGCGTCAGGTCGAGCAGGACCAGGTCGCACGGGGCGGCGGAGAGCGCCGCGGCGACGGTGGCGGCGTGCTCGACCTCGTATCCGCGCCGGCCGAGAGCCGAGGAGAGCGCGGCGGCCACCCGGCGGTCGTCCTCCACCAGCAGGATCCGCACCCGTGCCCCCGTCCCTCGCAGCGCCGTCCTGCGAATGGTGGCAGAAGCGGGCGGCGAGCGGGAGGCCCGCCCACCGGGGGCGGACGCTCAGAGGCCGAAGACGTCGTCGGCGACGCTGTCCCGGACACCGTCGGTGAAGCCCCGAAAGCCCGGGTCGTCGTGGCGGGCCGGCACGCTCGTGACGTTCACGCCGCTGGCCTGGGTGACCGCGTCGACCAGGGGCGGAAAGTCGATCTCGGCGTCGTCGAAGGCGTCGTCGTCCGCCTCGGCCAGATTGATCACCTGCTGCACGTCGTCGGACGGGGTGTCCGGATCCGCGGCCCACTCCCCGCCGGCCCGGTAGCACTCGTCGTACAGCGCCCGCTGGCTGTCGGTCCAGTCGTCGTCGTAGCTCTCCATCGCCATCCCCTCCGCGGCCGTTGCACCTGAGCATGCCGGGCCGCGCCCGGCGTCGGCGGCGGTACGGCCGAAACGCGTACCCGCCGACGTACGCTGCGGAGGTGATCTACAAGCTGCTGCCGACTGTCGAGTGGGACGACGCCCGGGCGGCCGGGCACCTCGCCGGCTCGGCGGTGGACCGGCAGGACGGTTTCATCCACCTCTCCGCCGCCGAGCAGGTGGTGGAGACCGCCCGTCGGCACTTCGCCGGCGCCACCGGGCTGACCCTGCTGAGCGTCCGCGAGGACCGGTTGGGTGACGCGCTGCGGTGGGAACCGTCGCGCGGCGGGCAGCTCTTTCCGCACCTGTACGGTCCCCTGCCGGTCACCGCCGTGGTGGACGCGCGGGTGCTGCCGGTGGACGTCCCGGTCGCCGAGGCGGTGGCCGCGCTCCTGAGCTGACGCGACCGCGCCCGGTCCGACGGCGTCGGGCCGGGCGCGGGATCGTCGGGTCAGCGGCAGAGGCGGGCGATCTCTTCCTGGAACCGGTCCATCGGGTTCTCCTCGGCGGGGCCGAGCAGGTAGGTCTTCAACTCCCGGCGCGCCTCGGTCATCGGGTCGTCACCGGCCCGGGTCACCGACACGATCTTCTCCAGCTCACCGCAGTCCTTCGAGAGCAGGTACGCGGCCCGCGTGGTGGGGAACTCCCTGCGGAACTCGTCCTCCGGGAGGCCTGCCGGGTTGGCCACCACGTACGGACGCTGGCTCTGCACGAAGTCGGAGACCACACTGGACACGTCGCTGACCAGCAGGTCGGTCTGGTTGAAGCAGTCGAACAACGCCGGCGTGCGGCCCGTGATGACCAGGTGCGCGGTGCCGTCCAGAGAGGACGCGTTCGGGTTGCCGCCGGCGGCACGGATCGCGCCGACGATCCGCTCGTGCACGCTCCGGGCCGCCGTAGACCGCGACCCGGTGAGCGGGTGCGGCTTGTAGATCAGACGCACCCGGGGGTTCGTGGCCAGCAGCCCCTTGACGATCCGCTCACCCATCAGCACGAGCGAGGTGTGGTACGGGTCGTCGTCGAGCCAGCCCTCCCAGGTGGGCGCGTACAGCACCGTGAACGGCCGGTCCACCGACTCGGCGCCGAACGTGTGGACACCGGCGAGCTGCGGCCGGCCGATCTCGACGATGTCCGAGTCGAGCACACCCACACCGGCGCGGGCGTACCGCTCCCGGCCGGCCAGTCCGGCGACCCAGACCTCGTCGTACACCTTGCTGTAGGGGTTGACGCTTGCCTGCTTGTCGCTGTCACCGTGCCCGACGAAGACGTGCTTCGTGGTGGGCTCGCGCAGCATGTGGATGTTCGCGCCGACGTTCGCGGCGTAGAGCGCCGCGCGGATGCTGCCGAGTTCGAGGTTCATGAAGTCCACCCCGGCCGGTACGCAGATCACCGGCAGCCGGGTGTCGGCCAGCTCCAGGAACGCGTCCCGGCTGCGCATCAGCACCACCGCGCGCTGCTGGAGCGCCTCGGTGGGGGCGAGCCACATGTTCGCCTGGTAGACGTCCTTCGCCGGGCCGGCGAAGTAGAGCGCCACCTCGGGCCGGTAGGTGTCCAGCCACCGCTGCACGGCGGGCAGCAGCGGACCCGGACCCGAGCCCCGGCCGCGCAGCCAGGTCAGCGCGATGATCGCGCCCACCACGCCGGTCGCCGCCACGGCCACCACCGCGGCGACGAAGAACGGGGTCACGTCGTGCTGCACCGCGGCGGCCACCGCCGCCGGCACCAGCAGCAGGTTGAGCAGGGGCATCCGCTCGCCGGCCACGGCCGCGGCCCAGGCCGGCGGCTGGGGGGCCGAGCGCAGCGGACCCAGTTCGATGTTGCGCACCATGGCGGAGAGCGGGTTACGACGCTCGATCATGGTGGTCAGGGCGCCGGCGAAGACCGACACGACCCACACGACTGCCGGCAGGGCGAGCAGCCACGTCAGCTCACCGCCGTCGAGCGGCACCTCGGCGGCGACCAGCAGCACGGCGGCGAGATCCCGGGTCAACTGCCGGTACGAGAAGTGCAGGCCGACCTTCTCCAGCAGCAGCTGCGACGGTGGCGACCAGCGGGCCACGGCGAACTCGCCGACCACCGCGACCAGCCCGGCGACGGCGAACAGAGCGATCCAACCGAAGGTGCCGGCGACGAGCATGACCAGGTAGGACAGCACCAGCAGCGCGCTGCGGGCGGCGACGCCGAGGCGTCCCGATAACGTGCCGAACAAAGGTACAGCTCCCTACGAGAGTGGTGACCGTCTGGGCGCGTGGCCCTTAATGGCGACGCCGGATGGGGACGGCCTGCGTACGACGCGGGGGCCACGCGGCGATGCGGAGGTCGCAGCCTCGCGCGCCACCGACGGGTCGGCCCCGCCACCGCGCACGCCACGTCCCATGTCCGAACTCCTGAAGTGCAGTGTGCCACGCGCGGACCCGCCCAAAACCGCGCCTCGGGCCGTCCGCGCGTGACTGCGACCTTAACGCCGTGGAACACCGAGGGATCACCCGGGTATCGGACCGCAATCCGGGCACCTGACGGGTCCCGCCGCTGTGCGGCGGGTCACAACCGGGCACCGACACGCCACGGCCCGGACGCGACGAGGCGTCCGGGCCGTGGTGTCGGCGTGTCCCGGCAGGTCAGCCGCCGGGGGTCGGGGCCGCGGTGGTCCGGTAGCAGTTCATCGCGCCGGGTGGGTTGCGCGACGCGATCAGCTCCAGACCCAGGTACGGCGCGGCGTCGGCGACGAGGGTGTTGGACTTCCAGACACAGACCGTGCTGACCCCCACCCGGCGCATCGCGCCGTCCGCCTCGTAGATCGAGACGGTCCGGTCGGCGTCGGCCAGTCTCGCCAGCAGCAGCCGGTCCCGGGAGAACTGCGTGTCGATTCCGTAGTCGGTGAGGTAGAGGTCGCGGGGAAGCACCACCCGGACCTCGGTCGTGACCTCCGGGAGTGACCGCATGACCGACGACGGCGCGAGCACCAGGCCCGGCGGGCGGTTGTCCAGCCTCTTGATCCAGAAGGAGGACGCCTTGCGGGCCACCGGCATCCGCCAGGTCGGCTCGGTCTGGACCATGTCGTCTTTCCACATGGGCTTGCCCTGGGTGTAGAAGATGCACACCAGCACGGCGGGGAGCGCGAAGGCCAGGACGCGGTTGACCTGGGCCAGCCGGGGCAGTCGGGGAAGCCGGACGACGGCGAGCATGCCGACGAGCGCCGGCACCGGCAGGATCCACGGCACCCGCCAGAGCACCGCCCGCAGACCGCTGAGGTCACCGGCGACCTTGAGGATCCCGGGGATCAGCAGGACCGTCACCGCGAGCACGGCGCCGGCGGCGAGCTGCCGGGGCGCGCCCGCGCGAAGCACCAGGGGCGACCACCACACGGCGAGCCCGGCGATGACGCCGAGGATGCCGAGCCACAGGGTGAGCTCGTAGATGGTCCGCAGCGGCAGCAGCGGCGCGTACGTGGCGACCGTCGTCTCGATCCCGCCGCGCAGGACCTGGACGAGCGCGCCGGACAGCACCGGGTAGAGCGACACGGCCGCGAAGCACAGGACGGCGTCGCGCACCCGCCTGGTGGCCAGCAGTACGACACCCGCCGCGGCGCCGATCAGGGGCAGGAGCATCACGGCCGTGGTGGTGTAGCCGACGCTCGCCACGGAGAGCAGGGTGAGCAGGATCAGCGAACGCCGGGAGCGGCGCTCCAGGTAGTCGGTGAAGTACACCCAGGTCAGTGGGATGAGCGCGTGCACGAAGACGCTCTTGCCCTGGGTCAGCCGGGGCAGGTGGTAGGTGTTCAACGAGTCGGCGAAGTACGCCACCAGCAGGATGTAGGCCGCGGCCACGCCGAACGCGACGAGCGGACGCCGCGGCGCCCACCGCTGCACGAGCCGCCACAGCGCGAAGATGGCGAAGACGGCAAGCACCGGAAGGAGCAGGTACCACGTCGCGGACGCGGCGTGCACGTGCAGGACGCGCGCCATCGCCCCGATGAAGACCTCGAAGGACGG
This sequence comes from Micromonospora sp. NPDC047521, assembly GCF_055587305.1. Classification (NCBI taxonomy): domain Bacteria; kingdom Bacillati; phylum Actinomycetota; class Actinomycetes; order Micromonosporales; family Micromonosporaceae; genus Micromonospora; species Micromonospora sp. NPDC047521. Next base: position 359,059 of record NZ_JBVJGN010000004.1, read on the forward strand.
CAGGGGCGGGTTCGCCGAGCCGGCCGGCAGGACGCCCTCGGTGAACAGGAAGTCCCGGAACGGGATCTCGTCCCGCTCGGCCACCCAGACGGACTTGCCGACGTAGAAGACGTCGTCGAGGGAAACCCGGCCGATGAGCGTGGCGAAGTAGGCGGCGGCCAGCGAGACGACGAGGACCACCCAGCCCTGCGCCGGGGTGGTGCCACGGCTTGCCGCAGCGGTGCCCCTGTCGACCCGGGCGCCGCGGCGCGACAGGGCCAGCCACGCCGAGATGACCGAGACCAGGCCGAGCCCGATCGCCAGCCACCAGGTCACCATGCCGGTGCCGAGGGAGGCGAACAGCGCCGCGCCGAGCGCGGAGCCGAGGGGCAGGGCGTACCGGCGCAGCAGCGCCGTCCGGTCGACGGGCGGCTCGGCGGGCGCGCCAGCCGGCTCGTCGTCGGCGGGCCGGACGACCTCGTCCCGCTGCCGGAGCTTCCAGGTCACGTACGCCACGACCGGCAGCAGGACCACCCAGCCGATGAAGACGACCGAGGGACGCAGGTCGAGACCGAGGTTGAGGTGGTAGAGCAGCGTCCAGAGGGCGAAGCCGACCACCGCCGCGTCGGTGAACAGGACGGGTGCGGCTGCCACACCGGCGTTGAGTCGACCGATCAGACCCCGGCCGCGCCCCGACCGGCTGGTGCCCGCCGCTGCGGGGCCCGCGATCGGGGCGGTCTCTCGGTCGGCTGGCGCTGGCGCCACAACAGCGTCTTCGACTTTCGTCACGGGTCGTCCTTGTCGTCCGGCGGCGAGTGTGGGGGCGAAAAGTGGATGTCGTCTCGGTGACAGCCCGATGTCAAGGGGGCAGCCTAGCGGAGGCGGGCGGGGAATCCGGGCCCACCGTTCGGAGGGTGTCGCGGGGCCGGTCAGCCGGCCATCGGAGCTGCCCGGGGGTGCGGCACGGCACCCGTCACGCCGAGCCCGGCGACCACCGACTCGACGAGCCGCTCCAGGTAACTGTCTGTGAGCGGAAGCCGGGCGATGGCGAGCCGCCAGTAGAGCGGGCCGACGATGAGGTCGATCGCGGCGTCCGGGTCGGTGTCGGCGGGCAGCTCTCCCCGCTGCACGGCCCGGCCGACCAGACGACCGCCGATGTCCTGCTGGCGGGCCTGCAGCACCTGACGCAGGGTCGCGTCGATGCCGGGGTTGCGGGCGGCCTCGGCCAGCAGGTCGGGGATGATCTGCGAGGCCAGCGGGTGGCGCAGCGCGTGCGCCACGGCCTGGAACAGCAGCGTGAGGTCGCCGCGCAGGGTGCCGGTGTCAAGCGCCGGGAGCTTGCCGTGCGCCGCCGCCGCGACGATCTCCACGACCAGGTCGAGCTTGGAGCTCCACCGGCGGTAGATCGCCGTCTTGCTGACGCCGGCCCGGCGGGCGACCGCCTCGATGGAGAGCCGCCCGTAGCCGACCGCGGCGAGCTCCTGCATCAGCGCGCGCCGGATGGCCGTGGTGATCTCTCCACGGAGCACCGCCGCACCGGCCGGAGCACGCCTCTTCTCGGACGTCACCAGGGACTCTTCTCGCAGGTCACGACAGCCAGCGTAGCGCAACGACGATACGGTTGCGTCCCGACGTGTTTCGGACTACTGTCCACGCAGCGACGAGGCGGCGCCCCGCGCACAACTCCCACTAGGATCCCATCGTCGCGAGCAACCCCGTCTGCACGAAAGATCGGAGCGCCATATCCATGGCCACCACCGCGCTGGTCGACCCCGACACGGGCCTGACCCAGGCGCAGCTGGCCGCTCGGCACGGGCTACGGGTCGCCGGTGAGCGACCGAGCCTCGTCGAGTACAGCCGCCGACTGTGGGCCTACCGGCATTTCATCGCCGCGTACGCCAACGCCAAGCTGGTCGCCTCGTACAGCAACGCCAAGCTGGGCCAGCTCTGGCAGGTGCTCACACCGCTGACCAACGCGGCGGTCTACTACCTGATCTTCGGGGTGGTGCTGGCTCAGAACAGCATTCCGAACTTCATCGCCTACCTGACCACCGGGCTGTTCATCTTCAACTTCACCCAGAGCGCGGTGCTGGCGGGCACCCAGTCGATCAGCAGCAACCTGGGGCTGATCCGGGCGCTGCACTTCCCCCGGGCCAGCCTGCCGCTGTCCACCACGATCACCCAGTTCCAGCAATTACTGGCGTCGATGGTGGTGCTGATCGGCATCGTGCTGGTCACCGGCGAGCCGATCACGCTGAAGTGGTTGCTGCTGGTGCCGGCCCTGCTGCTGCAGGCGGTGTTCAACGCCGGCGTGGTGCTGCTGGTTGCCCGGCTGGGCTCCAAGTCAAGCGACCTGAAGCAGGTCATGCCGTTCGTCATGCGCACCTGGATGTACGGCTCCGGTGTCCTGTACAGCGTCAGCCTCTTCGAGCGGCTGCCCGCCTGGGCGACGACGCTCGTGCAGTACAACCCGCTGCTGGTCTACATCGAGCTGGCCCGCTACTCCCTGCTGGAACAGGCGCCACTGCTCAACGAGTCGCTGACCCGGCTCTGGGTGGTCGCGGCGGGTTGGGCGCTGGTGGCCGGGCTCGGCGGTTTCATCTACTTCTGGCGCGGCGAACAGGAGTACGGCCGTGGTTGAGCACATCGGGGCCTCCACCGAGGCGACCGCGACACTGACCGCCACCCAGGAGCGCATCCCGACCGTGGTGGTCGACGACGCGCACATCATCTACCGGGTGCACCAGGGCGCCTCCGGTGGCACCACGCCGGTGGCCGCGCTGCGCCGGCTGGTCAAGCGCACCCACGCGCCGAACGTCCGGGAGGTGCACGCGGTCAAGGGCGTCTCGTTCACCGCGTACCGGGGCGAGGCGATCGGGCTGATCGGCAGCAACGGCTCCGGCAAGTCCACGATCCTGCGGGCCATCGCCGGCCTGCTGCCGGTCAACAGGGGCGCGATCCACACCCAGGGGCAGCCGTCGCTGCTCGGCGTGAACGCGGCGCTGCTCAACGACCTGTCGGGCGAGCGCAACGTGGTGCTCGGCTGCCTGGCCATGGGGATGCACCCGGACGACGTGGCCAAGCAGGCCCAGGGGATCATCGACTTCTCCGGAATCAACGACCGGGGCGACTTCGCCAGCCTGCCGATGCGGACGTACTCGTCGGGCATGGCGGCCCGGCTGCGGTTCTCCATCGCCGCCGCGAAGAAGCACGACGTGCTGCTCATCGACGAGGCGCTCGCCACCGGCGACAAGGGCTTCCGCAAGCGCAGCGAGCAGCGGGTACGGGAACTGCGCGAGGGCGCCGGCACGGTGTTCCTGGTCAGCCACCAGCTCTCCTCGGTACGCGACACCTGTGAGCGGACGATCTGGCTGGAATCGGGCGTCATCCGGATGGACGGCCCCACCGACGAGGTCATCCGCGAATACGAGGCGTACGCGAACAGCAAGTAGAAGTGCCGGCGAACCTCCGGCATCGACACGACGCCATGGACCGCGTCGCCCGCGTTGGGGTGGCGCGGTCCGCGCGTTAAGGTTCATCCCGTCGCCGCTCGGGCGGAACCTTCCGTTAACGCATTCGACGAGAGTGAGGATCCGGCAATGACGCAGGACCAGACCACTGGCCCGGACGCCGCAACGGAGACCCCGGCACCGTGGCGGCCCTCGCGGACAGTGGCCGTGGTGCTGGCGGGCGGCACCGGGACCCGGCTGGGCCTCGGCATCCCGAAGCAGCTCCTGAAGATCGCCGGTAAGCCGATCATCGAGCACACCCTGGCGGTCTTCGAGGCGGCACCGGAGATCGACGAGATCATCGTGCTGATGGCCGCCGGCCACGTCGAGGACGCCCGGCAGATCGTCGAGAAGGCCGGCCTGCGCAAGGTCACCAAGGTGATCGAGGGTGGCGACACCCGCAACGCGACGACCCGGATCGCCCTGGACGCCGTCGGCCCGGCCGACTGCAACATCCTCTTCCACGACGCGGTACGCCCGCTGCTCAGCGGCCGGATCGTGCGCGAGTGCGTGAACGCGCTCTGGACCTACGACGCAGTGGACGTGGCCATCCCCTCCGCGGACACGATCATCCAGGTCGACGACAACGACTGCATCACCGACATCCCGATGCGCTCCCGCCTGCGCCGTGGCCAGACCCCGCAGGCGTTCCGCTCCCCCACCATCCGCGAGGCGTACCGGATCGCCGAGGGCGACCCGGACTTCGCCGCGACCGACGACTGCGGCGTGGTGCTGCGCTACCTGCCCGGCACCCCGATCAAGGTGATCGACGGTTCCGACGAGAACATCAAGGTCACCCACCCGGTCGACGTGCACCTGGCGGACAAGCTCTTCCAGCTCGCCGCCGCGCAGGCGCCCCGGCTCACCGACCACCGCAGCTACGCCGAGGAGCTGACCGGCCGCACCATCGTGGTGTTCGGCGGCAGCTACGGCATCGGTCACGAGCTGGCCGAGTTGGCCCGCCGCTACGGCGCGCAGGTCTTCCCGTTCAGCCGCTCCACCACCGGCACCCACGTCGAGCGCGCCGAGGACGTCGAGGCCGCGCTGAAGACCGCGTTCGAGGCCACCGGCCGCATCGACCACGTGGTGGTCACCGCCGGGATCCTGGAGAAGGGCGCCCTCGCCGAGATGGACGAGGAGACGATGGACCGGGTGCTCCAGGTCAACTTCGTCGGCCCGGTGACCATCGCCCGGCAGTCCCTTCCGTACCTCCAGCAGACCAAGGGCCAGCTGCTGCTCTACACCTCCAGCTCGTACACCCGGGGGCGGGCCCGCTACGCGCTCTACTCGGCCACGAAGGCCGCCCTGGTCAACCTCACCCAGGCGCTCGCCGACGAGTGGGCCGACGTCGGCGTCCGGGTCAACTGCATCAACCCGGAGCGGACCGCCACCCCGATGCGCACCCGGGCGTTCGGCGAGGAGCCGGAGCACACCCTGCTCGCCGCCGAGGCCGTCGCCCAGTCGTCGCTTGACGTGCTGATCTCCGACCTGACCGGCCAGGTGATCGACGTACGTCGGGCACCCGGTGACGGGCCGAGCGTGCCGGCGCAGTCCGGCCCGGACCGGGCCGAGGCGCCGGCGGCGGCGTCCGCGAACTGACGGCGGCGGCGAGGGCGGAAAACGGAGCGACATGCGCGGTGACCTGGTCCGGAAGATGGCCGCCCGGTGCCTGAGCACCGGGCTGGCCGTGCTGGCCTTCGTCGTGCTGGCGCTCACCGGGGCCACCGACTGGGGGCTGGCGCTGGCCGTCGCCGCCTTGGCCGCGGCAGCCGTCGAGCAGCGGATCCGGCCCAGCGCCGACCTGGTCGCCGAGACGGCCCTCATCGCCGCCGCCGTGCTGGTCGGCTACTCCCGGCGGCTCGACGACGGGCTCGACCCGGCGCTGGTGGCCACCGCGCTGGTCCTGCTGGGGCTGGTGCTGCTGGTGGGGCCGCTGCGGACGGCCGGGAACCTGGAGATCCGGGCGGCCAACCTGCCGGTGCGGTCCTGGACGCCGCTGGTCGCCGACCGGCTCGGCACCGCACTGCTGGGGCTACTCGCCGTCGTGGCCCTCGCCGCCGCGCTGGTCCTGCCCGCCGTCGTGGCGCTTGTCGCCAGCCTGCTGGTGGGCGCGGGGGCCGGGGCTGTCGCCCTGGACCTGGCCCGGCGCCGGTTCCGGCCGGCCGCCGCTGGCGGGGCGGTGGCCCGCGCGCTGCGCCGGCACGAGCCCGAGTTCCTGCTCTACTTCTCCGCACCCCCCGGTTCGGAGTACCAGGTCACCATGTGGCTGCCGTACCTGGAACGGATCGGCCGCCCGTTCGTGGTGCTGGTGCGGGAGCCGGAGTTCCTCGCGCCGATCGCCGCCGCCACCGACGCGCCGGTGGTCTACTGCCCCACCCTGCGGGCGATGGACGAGGCGCTGGTGCCAAGCCTGCGGGCGGCGTTCTACGTCAACCACGGCGCCAAGAACAGCCACTGCATCAGGTTCACCCAGCTCACCCACGTGCAGTTGCACCACGGCGACAGCGACAAGGCGCCCAGCGCCAACCCGGTGTCCGGGATCTTCGACCGGATCTTCGTGGCCGGCCCGGCGGCGATCGAGCGGTACGCCCGCGCCGGCGTACGGATCCCGGCCGAGAAGTTCGTGGTGGTGGGCCGCCCGCAGGTCGAGTCGATCGAGGTACGCCCCGAGCCGGTACGCGGGCTCGCCCACCCGACGGTGCTCTACACCCCCACCTGGACGGGGCACCACGCCGACGCCGACTACTGCTCCCTGCCGGTGGCCGAGAAGCTGCTGCGGCGGCTGCTGGAGCGCGGCGCGACAGTCATCCTGCGGGCGCACCCGTACACCGCGCAGAATCCGGCCTCGGCCCGGCAGCTCGGCCGGTTGACCGAGCTGCTGGTCGCCGACCGGGCCCGCACCGGACGGCAGCACGTCGTCGGCGCGGCGGCCCGCGAGCTGAGCCTTACCGAGTGCGTGAACCGCTCGGACGCGCTGATCTCCGACGTGTCCGGGGTGATCTCCGACTACCTCTACTCCGGTAAGCCGTACGCGGTGACCGACATGGGCGACGAGGGCGACGGGTTCGTGCGGCGCTTCCCGTTGGCCGGGGCCGGTTACGTGCTGCGGCGGGACATGTCGAACACCGACGAGGTGTTGACCGACCTGCTGGACACCGATCCGGCGGCCGAGGCGCGCTGGGCAACCCGCCGCCACTACCTGGGCGACTTCCCGGCCGAGACGTACGCCGAGGCGTTCCTGACCGCCGCCCGCCGGGAGCTGACGCCGCAGCGGACACTCACCGCCCCGGCGGGCGTGTAGCGCCTCAGCGGTACGGGTCGAGCAGGGCCAGCACCGCCGCCGGGTCCTCCACGTGTGCGTTGTGCCCGAGCCCGGGCAGCGTGACGACCGGGACGCCGTACTCCTTGAGCTGCGCGTCGGTGACCATCGGGTCGTGCTCGCCGCGGGCCAGCACCACAGGCACGTCGGTGGCGGCGATCAGGGCGGCCAGGTCGGGCTCGCCGACGGCGAACGCGCCGGGATCCATGGCGAGGCGCCACCGGCCGTCGACCTGCCGCAGCCCGGCGTCCACCACCGGATGGTCCGGTGGGAGCAGGCCGGCCAGCCCGGAGACCCGCAGGTAGCGGCGTGCCGCCTCGGTGCGGTTGGCGAACCAGCTGACCGGGCGGGCGGCCAGCTCGGCGGCGCGGTCCAGCTCGGCGGGCGACCAGACCGCCTTGATGCCCAGCCCGACCACCGCGTCGACAGGCAGTCCGGCGTCGCGGGCGGCCAGCGCGAGACCGACGACGCCTCCGAGCGAATGCCCGAGCACGACGAGCCGGTCGTCGGCCGCCATGCCGCGGGCGATCCGGTCGGCAAGACCAGCGAAGGAGTACGACGGCAGCGGCGCCGACCAGCCGTGACCGGCCAGGTCCGGGGCGAGCCACCGCGCGGGCCAGTGCTGCTCCAGCAGCGGCGCCCAGGGCAGCCACACGTCGCCGCTCGCCCCCATCCCGTGCAGCAGCAGCAGGATCGGTCCGCGACCGGCTTGACCACCCGATTCATCCGCCACGGCCGCAGTCTCCCACGGTTCGCGGCCCGGAACGAGAGTCGAACGCGGACCCGACCGGCGATGATCCACTGTAGAGTGCGGCGCCTGGACGGGCATCGTCGTCGCGGGAGGGAGCCTCCGTGCTCAGAAGGCATCGATCAACGCTTGCGGCGGCGGTGGCCGTCGTCGCGCTCGGCGCGGCACCTGACGCGCCCGCGCTCGGCACGCCGTCGGGCGTCGCGCCGCACGGCGCGACTGTCGCGGCGGCCGACCGGGTCCTGCGGGTCTACAACAACAACATCGAGAACCTGGTGGTGAACAACGCCGACGGGAGCTGCACCCGGATCTCCGGACCGGACCACCTGACCTCGATCCTGGTCGACGACGCCGGACGCACAGGCACCAGCGGTGTGGTGGCGCCGGACCTGCTGATCGTGCAGCAGGTGCGCGGCAGCGGCCAGGCCGAGGCGTACGCCGACCAACTGTCGGCGAAGTTCGGCTACCCGGCTGGCACGTACGGGGCCATCGTGGCCTGGACGGACCCGGAGCCGTGGGGCAGCACGCACAAGTGCAGCTCCCAGTCGCTGGGCGACCTGAAGAAGAAGCAGACCAACGCGATCATCTGGAACACCAGGACGCTCAGCCTCGCCGCCGGCGACATCTCCAAGTACTGGAGCGCGGGCTGGCTCAAGCCGGGCACGGCGTACGCCAACGGCGCCGGGTGCACGCTGTACAAGCCGCCGAACAGCGACCCGGACAGCACCGACTACTACAAGTGGAAGCGGACCAGCGCCATCGCGGCCCGGTTCACGATCAGGGCGACCGGCACCAGCGTGTTCGCGGCGACCATGCACCTGCCGCAGGAGAACCGGCAGAACGCGTGCGCCGGCGACGGCGACCGGGGCATCGCCAACAGCGGCATCCACCTGGGCGCGGACGCGACGAGCCTGTTGAACGCCTCCACGATCCGGATCGTGGGGATCGACGCGAACCGCACGGGCATCGCGGCCAGCACGCTGAGCGGCTACGGCATGACCGGCTACGGCTCGGCCGCCACCAGCGGGTCCAGCAAGATCGACTATCTGTTCGTGAAGGGCACCGTACGGCCGTCCAGCATCGGGCACACGGTCAGCGGGACGAAGTCGAACCACCTCGCGCTGTACGGCTTCATCGACTACTGAGCACGACACGAAGACGCCGCGGGCGCCGGCCCCTCGTGGGGGACGGCGCCCGCGGCGGTCCATCCGCCTGGGTCAGGCGGAGTAGCCCCGGGTGGCGATCCAGTTGGCCAGGTCGATCGTGGTGACCCAGTACGACGCGTCGGCCGCGTTCGCCGAGTCGGCGATCCGCACGGTCCGGCCGTTGTCCCGGTAACCCACCACGGCGATGTAGTGCCCACCGCCGTAGGAGTGCCAGCCGCCGTTGGTGTCGACGGCGTCGCCGGCGACGTTCGCCACCACGCCACGGCCGTCGGTGATGGCCTTGACGACGTCGGCCTGGAGCTGGTCCATCTGGGCCGGGCTGGGGGTGCCGGCGAACATCCGGGTCCGGTACGGGGAACCCTTGACCTCGGCGTTGAGCACGCGTGTGGTGTCCAGGGCCGAGTTGGTGCCCATCTCGGTGGTGCCCAGCTTGACGGCGAGTTCGTTCTGGGTGCGGTCGATGCCGCTGGCGCTGAGCGCGTTGCGGGTGGCCGCCGGACCGCAGTTGTAGTACGTGTTCTGCGCCTCGTAGTCGTAGTCGAGCACCTTCGTCGCGGGCGGCTTCGGCGGCGTCGGCTTACGGGTGAGGTCCGGGTTGCCGCTGGCCTTCGCGGCGGGCGACGCGGCGCTGGTGGCCGGGGCGGCGCTGCTCGGCGCGGCGCTGGCCGAGGGGGGCGCGACACGTGCCTGGCCACGGGAGGCGGCCATGTCGCTGCGCATCTCGGCGACGGTGGTCGCGGTGTGCTGGCCGGCCGGGGCGTCGTCGGTGTCGGTGAGCAGGACACCGGTGGTGGTCGCGAGCGCGAGGGCCGCGGCGGAGGCGGCGACGATCTGGTACGGACGTTCGGTGGTGAGACGGCGGAGCTGACGCTTCAGGGTGTGCTTCACGGGGTCCTCCACGGTTCGGGGGGAGAGCGGCACACCGGGGCCGAGCCGGTATCCGGGCAGGCGCCAGCGCGCGAACCGTGGTCCGCGGATGGTGAACCGCTCGAGGGGAACGCCCGGCGCGGCCGGGCGGGAAGGGCGATGACCCGGGGGGTCAGCTCACCGGACGGATGAGCGGGGGCACCGCGACGCCGTGGAGGCGGGGGAACAAGCGAGGGGTGGAGAGGTGCTGCACGAGGATGGAACTCCTTCCGACACCGCCTACCGGGTTAGCTGACGGATTCGGGCGGGAAGATCGCCCTACCGCGGGCCGTGGCTCGCGGATTCACCCCGGACGTACTGATGGGTCCCCGGTTCGTTGATCACGATTGAGCGGGTCGGCGCGGCGTCGCCTCTTGCGATCGGTAACCGCACCGGACAGGACGACAGTACTTGTGGTGCGTACGCCTGCCAAGCCGCGCCCACCTGCGTAAACATCATTCTGGGCGACAATTTCTGCGCGTATTGCCGATGACGTGACTCGATGGGACAACCGGTGACGGCGACGCCTGTGGTCGACAACCGGACACGTCGTCGACAACGACGTCGGATTCGCGTGAACAACGGGCCCGATCGCGCCGACCGCCCGATTTCGCGGGCCCGTGACCGGGCTCACGTCACAGATCGGGCTCAACCGACGGGCGGGCTCAACTGACGCGCGCCGGGCGCCAGCGGGCCACCGCGGCGGGACGTACCGCACCGGTCGCCGCCCGGCGGGCCGGCGCCGGGCCGGGTCGCAGTCGGGCTGCGGCCGCGTACGCCTCCTCGGCGAGGGTGCGGGCCGACTCGGCGGCCAGTTCCGCGTCCCGCCAGGCCGACCGTTCCCGCTCGGCGGCGACCCGGTAGTCGGCGAGCCTCGCGTCCCTGATCGCCCGGGCGAGCAGCACCTCCTGCTCGACGGGGTGCCGGCGGGGATCCCAGCCGCGCCGGTGCCCGAACACGTCACCGAGCTGCCCCATGGTCAGCTCCCCGCGCCAGTACGCGGCCATCGCGGCACGGTGCAGGTACCGCTCCCGGGCGGCGTACTCGGCGGGGGTGTGCGGGGTACGCGGGGTGGGCAGCGCCCCGGCGCCGGCGAACCGACGGGCCACGGTGTCCGCCTCGTCGTACCCGGCCCAGGCCCGCTCCGCCTCCTCCTGGGTGACCAGCCAGTCAGCTCGTCGCCGTCGGGCGGTCTGCGCGGCGCCGGCGGCGGCGACAGCCACCTCCTCGGCGTACCGGCGCCTGTCGGCGGCCTCGGCGGCCGCGGCCTCCCGGGCGGTGGGCGCGGTCGGGCCCGGCTCACCCGTCGGCCCGTCCCGCTCCGGACGGGCGACGAGGACGGCGGGCACGCTCAACGCCAGCAGGAACAGCACCGACCAGATGGCGGCGGCCTGCGGCACCTCGGTCAGGAACTGGTAGAAGACGACGGTCTCCATGATCGACACCTCGGAGCGACAGCGATGCGACGGTGAGCCGCACGGGCCGGGCGGGTCGTGGCGTGGCCACGGGCCGACGGGTGCGGGTGGTTGATCGACAGGCGCGGCGGCGGGACGCTCGTCCCGATGGCTCAGCGGGAGGGCGGGGCCCGGGGTGCCCGGCTGGCCGGGCCGTGGGCGTGGGGCCGCCGCTCGGACCGGGCAGCGCTCGCCGGGGTGACACTCGTGGCGGCGGGCAGGATCCCGGCGGCCAGCCGGGCGGGCTGCGGGTCGACCGACCGGGTCGAGGTGTGCCGGTCGGCGGCGTCGTCGGCGACGACCGACGGCAGGTGCCCGATGGCGACCACGCCGACCGGACCGGACGGCGTGCTCGGGCCGGTGACGAGACCCGGTGCGACGCTGGCCTGCCGCATGATCGGCCCGCTGGCGGTGAACGTCGACGCGGCGTCGGCGAACGTCGGGGAACCGGCGGAGGCGGGCGGTGCGCCCGCGCCGAGCGCGAGGGCGACGACGGCCAGGCTGGTCAGCACCCGTGTGGCCCAGCGCGCCACCCACCACAGGGGACAGGTGAGCGCGACCGGAAGCACGTCCTCACGCTACCGCCGTCGCCGGCCGGACGCACCGACGCCGGGCGTGTCGGGTCACGCCGCGCCGACCAGCGTGGACGATCAGCGCGAGTCGGCGTACGTCGATCGGTTTTCGGGCCGGGGCCCGGCGGTCGGCGCGTTCCCGGCCTGGTGGGTGGGTTCGTCAGCGCCGGTGGCTGGTGTGCGCGGACGCGGGACGGCCGACGTGTGGGCCCGGCGGCTCGGGGCGAGCCGGCGCATCATCGGTGTCTCCACGAAGCGGTGCAGCAGTGCGGCGAGGACGAGGTTGACCGACAGGAAGCCGAGCACCACAGCCGGGCCGCGCCACCCGCCGAACCCGGTCCCCCAGTCCCCCGTCCACCGCAGCACGCTCGTCATCACCAGCACGTGCACGAGGTAGAACGCGAACGAGACCTCACCGAGCCAGACCAGCGGGCGGGACCGCCACGGCGAGCGTCGGCCCCGCACGTCGGCGTCCGCCGCGGCGGTGATCACCAGCAGGTAGGCCACGGCAAGCAGGGTGGTCCACAGCTCGGCGCGGATCCACTGTGCCGCTGCCACCCAGGTGGCCACGAAGATCGCGCTCGCGACGGTCAGGCCGGGACCGCGCCACAGGCCCCGGCGCATCAGCTCGGCCGCCACCGCGCCCAACCAGAACTCCAGCGACCGCGTCAGCGGGAAGACCTGGGTGAACCACCACCGGCTGTCCTCCGGCACCAGGTGCTGGGCCGGCCAGAGCGCGAGGATCAGCAGTGGCAACGCGACGATCAGCGTCCACAGCAGCGCGGGCCGCGCCCGGCGCAGCAAGGGCAGCACCAGCGGCAGGCACAGGTAGAAGAAGAACTCGCAGGACAGCGACCAGCTCACCGTGTTGATGCTGTAGAACCAGCCCGGCCTGGGGTCCCAGGCCTGCAACAGCAGGAGGTTCTCCAGCGCGACGGCGGGCAGGACGGGGTCGGCGAACCACCAGGCGACAAGCAGCGCCGCCGCCCACAGCACCAGGTGGTTCGGGTAGATCTTGGCGACCCGCCGGCGCCAGAACGTCCGCCGGGAGTCGCCCGGGCGGGCCGACCAGACCAGCACGAACCCACTGAGAACGAAGAAGAACTGCACCCCGGACAGGCCGAGGGTGAACAGCGCGTCGACAACCGCCTTGTAGTCCGGCTCGGCGATGATCCGCATGGTGCCGGCGTGGAAACCGAAGACCAGCAGCGCGGCGATCCAGCGCAGCCCGGTCAGCGAGGGCAGCCGGGTGACCGGGGCGGGCCGGGCCGTCGCCGGGACGTCGGTGGTGCCCGTCATGCCGGTCGCCTGACGATCAGCAGGGTCACCAGCACGTACGTCTCCTCCTCGGCGCGGCGTCGGACGGCGCGACGGCGACGCCCGCGACGACCCGGCAGGGCCGCACCGGGGCACCCTACCGGGTCACTCCCGGGTGAACCGGACGAGCGTCGTTAACCTTCCGCTCGGCGGGAGTTCAGGGACTCCACCTTCCTCGGCCACGTCAGGTTCCGGGGCCGGCCACCCGGGTCGTCGAAGGTGGCGGCGTGGTCAATGAGCCGACGCACGCACCGCTGCTGAGCATCGTCGTGCCCGTGTACGGCGTGGAGGCGTACCTGTACCAGTGCCTCGAGTCGATCCGGGCGGACATTCCCGCGGGCGACGCGGACGCGGTCGAGCTGATCGCCGTCGACGACGCGTCGCCGGACGGCTGCGGCGCGATGCTGCGCGCGTACGCAGGCCGCGACGGCGTCCGGGTCGTGCACCTGAGCAGCAACGTGGGTCTGGGGCTGGCCCGCAACGCCGGTCTCGACGTGGCCACCGGCAGGTACGTCTGGTTCGTCGACAGCGACGACTGGCTGCCCCCGGGCACCATCGCGGCGGTGCTGGACCGGCTGCGCCAACACCAGCCCGACGTGCTGATGGTGGACCACCTGCGGGTGCACGAGGACGGCCGGCGCGAGGTGGACGCGAGCAGTCACCTGCTGCGCGGGGTGCCGGGTGTGGTCCGCCTGGCCGACCAGCCGCACCTGCTGCGGGTGCAGCACACCGCCTGGAACAAGGTGGTCCGCCGGGCCTTCCTCGACGAGTTGGGGCTGCGGTTCTTCCCCGGCTGGTACGAGGACATCCCGTTCAGCCATCCGCTGCTCATCGGCGCGGAGAAGATCTCCGTACTGGACCGGGTCTGCTACCTGTACCGGCAGGGCCGCCAGGGCGCGATCACCTCCACCCGCAGCGGCCGGCACTTCGACGCGTTCGGCCAGTACGAGCGGCTGATGGACTGGGTCGCCCGCAAACACCCGGACGAGCGGTTGCGGGCCGAGCTGTTCGAGCTGATGATCAGCCACTATCTGGTGGTGGTCGGCAACGACGACCGCCTGCACCCGCACCTGCGGCGGGCGTTCTTCCACCGGGTCGCCGAGCACTACCGCCGCTACCTGCCCACCGGCGGTTACCCGGTGCCGACCGGCGTGGCCGGGCTCAAGCACCGGCTGGTGGGGCGCGGTGACTGGCTGGCGTACTCGGCGCTGCGTCAGGCGCACCGGGTCGCGGGCCGGCTGCGCCGGTCGGGCCCGACGGCGAGCCCGGACGCCGGGACCGACGAGGACCCGAACCGAGGGGACCCCACCACGACGCGGGCCGCGGAGCCCACCGGGACACCCGAGCGGTCCGACGCGTTGGCAGGGGGCCGCCTGCCGTGACCGTCGGAGTCGCACCCCACGCCCGGCGCGGCTCCCGGCGCCGGAGTTTTCCAGGTCGTCCACCCCTCGGGGGGACGACGACAGCACCACCGCACCCCGGTGCGGACGTACCTGAGCAGAGGTCCCAATGACGGCGACAACCAAGATCGGACCGCACGCGGTCGGTGCCGGCGAGCGACCCTTCGTGGTCGCAGAGATGTCCGGCAACCACAACGGCGACCTGGGTCGCGCGCTGGCGATCGTCGACGCGGTGGCCGAGAGCGGGGCGCACGCGCTCAAGCTCCAGACGTACCGGCCGGACACGATCACGATCGACGTCGACACCCCCGCGTTCCGCATCTCCAGCGGGCACGAGCTGTGGGGCGGGGAGAACCTGTACCGCCTCTACGAGCGGGCGCACACCCCGTACGAGTGGCACGCGCCGATCTTCGAGCGGGCCCGCGAGCGCGGTCTGACCGTCTTCTCGTCGCCGTTCGACGCCACGGCCGTGGAACTGCTGGAGTCACTTGACGCGCCCGCGTACAAGATCGCCTCGTCGGAGCTCGTCGACCTTCCGCTGATCCGGTTGGTCGCCGGCACCGGCAAACCGATGGTGATCTCCACCGGGATGGCGACGGTCGCCGAGATCGACGCCGCGGTGCGCACCGCCCGCGACGGCGGCGCGGCGGGCATCATCCTGCTGGCCTGCACGGCGTCCTACCCGGCGCCGCCGGCCGACAGCAACCTGCGCCGGTTGCCGGTGCTGGCCGGCGCCTTCGACGTGCCGGTCGGCCTCTCCGACCACACGCCAGGCATCGGGGTGGCTGTCGCCTCGGTGGCACTGGGCGCCTGCTTCATCGAGAAGCACGTGACGCTTGACCGCGCCGACGGCGGCGTGGACTCGGACTTCTCCCTGAACCCGGGGGAGCTCACCGCCCTGGTCGCCGAGTCCGGCCGGGCGTACGCGGCGCTCGGTGGCACCGCCATCGGCCCGACCCCGGCCGAGCAGGAGGGGCTGCGGTTCCGCCGCTCGTTGTTCGTTGTCGCCGACGTGCGGGCCGGCGACCCGGTGACTGCCGACAACGTCCGCTCGATCCGCCCGGCCGGCGGGCTGGCCCCGGTGGAGATCGACCGGGTGCGGGGCCGCACCTTCACCACCGACGTCCCCCGTGGCACCCCCCTGAGCTGGGACCTGATCTGATCGGTCGCTCCACCGGGGCTGCCCGGCGGGTCCGCCCGCAGCGCCGGTGGAGCGAGGCTGAGAGCCTGTCGAGCTGCCCCGGATATGGGGCGGACAGCCGTCGCGCAGCCGTCGCGCAGCCGTCGCGCAGCCGTCGCGCAGCCGTCGCGCAGCCGTCGCGCAGCCGTCGCGCAGCCGTCGCGCAGCCGTGGACAGCCGTCGCGCAGCCGTGGACAGCCGTCGCGCAGCCCTGCGGACTCCCGAGACTCGCGGTCCAGGTGGACCAGCGGCGGAGGCGCCTGCCCAAGACGAGGGGCAGCTCAGGGATAACCACGGCGCCGACCAGCGGCGAGAGCGTCTGCCCCACATCTGGGGCAGCTCGACAGGCACCACCGTACCGACCGCCAGGGCGGCCGCGCGCCGGCCAGCGCGCCCACCACACCGGGGCTACCGACCGCCGGCGGCGGCTTCCCGCAGGTCCTGGTAGCTGAGTGGCAGCGCAGGCTCGCGGACGACGCCGACAGTGACGACCAGGTCGGCCACGGTGAGGGTGCGCCAGACCGTTGCGCCGGCTGGCGTGCTCAGCCCGTGGGTACGCCACCACACCGCCACCGGCACGTCGGTCAGCTTGCAGTGGCACTCGGTACGGGTCCACCGCGCCCAGAAGTCCGGCACGCCGAAGCGGCGAGCTAGCGCCGGCGGCACCGGGGCGTCCGCGCGTTCGGCGTCGATCGCCACCCGCCACCCGGGCGTCAGCGGGCCGTACCAGCCGACGCAGCGACCATCGTCGAGATGGCTACGAGTCGTCGCGTCGGCCAGGTCGGCGGGTACGCCGATGCGCAGATGCCGCTCGGCGACGGCCAGCTGGGCCAGGTCAGACGGAGGCGGCACCGTCCACCACGATGACCTGGCCGTTGATGTTGGTGTGCTCGCGCAGCAGCATCCGCACCACGGGCACGACTTCCAGCGGCTCGGTGAGGTGACCGCTCGGGGTGCGGCGCACGATCTGGTCGAGCTGGGTCGGGCCGAGCACCGCGGACATCTCCGAGGCGAAGAACCCGGGCGCCACCGCGTTGACGAGCATCCGCCCGCCCAGCTCCCGGGCGAGTGAGCGGGTGGCGGCGTCCATGCCGCCCTTGGTGGCCGAGTACGCCACCAGGCCCGGGAAGCCACGCTGCGCGCAGATCGAGGTGATGTTGACGATCCGCCCACGCAGGCCCTTGCCGAGCATCCGGCGGACCACCAGCCGGGTCAGTTGCAGCGGCGCGGTCAGGTTGGTCTCGATGATCCGGGCGATGTCGTCGGTGGCGGTGTGCACGTGCAGCGAGTCCTGCCCGACGGCCGCGTTGTTGACGATGCCGTCGATCGGGCCGAGGCGCTGCTCCACCTCGCGGACGAAGGCCTGCGCGGCGCGCAGGTCGGTGACGTCCACCGAGCCGACGTGCACCCGGTCGGGGTGCTCGGCGGCGAGCTTCTCCAGCTCCGGGGTGACGGTGCGGGCGAACGCGGCCACCCGTACGCCCGCGTCGAGCAGGTCGGTGACGATGGCCAGGCCCAGCCCCCGTGAGCCCCCGGAGACGAGGACGACGGAGCTGGGGGGAACGAGCTGGGTGTCGGCGGGGTCAGACATCGCTCTTCAGGGTCTCCTTGACGGGGATCTCGGTCAGCACACGGATGCGGCGGGGCACCGCGTGCTCGGGCAGCCGGTCGGCACACCAGCGCACCAGCGCGGCCTCGTCCGGCACGCCGGCGTCGCCGCTGGTCGGGTCGGCGGGGGTGAGGACCACCTCGGCGACCACCATCCGGCCGAGCACCGGGGCGCGGCGGCCGGTGACCCGGGCCCAGGCCACGCCCGGGTGCCCGGTCAGCACACCGCGCACCACACCGGCGGAGACCTTGCTGCCACCGACGTTGATCTCGTCGGAGTCCAGCCGCCCGGTGATCAGCACCCGGCCGTCGACCACCTGCACCCGGTCACCGGTGCGCACCGGGCCGGCAAGCCCGGCCCCGTGGTACGGGGAGGTGACAACCAGCTCGTCGTCCCGTACGGACAGCGTCGGCCGGCCGGGGGCCTGCCGGTCCAACCAGTCGACAGGGAACCCGGCCCGCCCGTCGTGCACCACGATGGACGCACCGACCTCCGACGACGCGTAGATCCAGGAGATCCGGGTGGTCGGGAAGACGTCCCGCAGCTGGTCGAGGATCGCCTGGTCCACCGGCTCCCCGCCGAGGGTGATCTGGCGCAGCGGCACCCGGGCCAGCGCGGCGGCGTCCCGGTAGAGGGTGCGACGCCAGAACGTCGGCGTGCCGGAGGCGGCGTCCACCCCGTGCGCGGCGGCGACCGCGGGCCAGTCGTCCAGCTCGTCCGGCTCGATGACCACCAGGTGCTGCCCGGGCTGGGTCAGCGACAGGGTGACCACCTGCCACCAGGCGTACGTGCCGGGGGCGTAGGGGCAGAGCCAGGTCCGCTCGGGCTGGTCGGCCCGCACGGTGGTCAGCGTGTCGAGGGTGTGTCCGACCCGCTTCGGACGGCCTGTCGAACCGGAGGTCAACAGCCAGAGCCGGCCGGGGTCGGCGGCGCGCGGCCGGGCCGGTGCGCTCGGATGCGTGCCGTCGTCGTCGAGGACGGTGACCGCGAAGCCGGCCTCGGACAGGTCGGCGCGCATCGCCGCGTCCACCCGGCTCGCGGTGCTGAGCAGCAGCTCGGTGCCGCGCACGGCGTGCTGCCGCGCGGCGGCGAGGGCGTGCGCGGCGGAGTGCGCCAGCACCGCGGCGGGGTCGGGCAGCGCCGGCGCCGGCAGCTCCCGCCAGGTCAACGCGACGCCGCCGACGACCACCCGGTTGTCGACGCCGGCCGGCTCGGGACGCGTGGCCGCCGCGGGGCCAGGTGTCGCGACCGTCACTGGTGCTGAAGCTCGACGAGGAAGTCGAGGACGTCACCGACGGTGGCGATGCGGCGCAGGCCGGGAGCGTCGAAGTTGAGCTCCTCCCCCGTCTCGTCCTCCACCCGCAGGGCCAGCTCGGAGAAGTCCAGTGAGCGGAAGCCGATCTCCCGCAGCTGCGCCGCGTCGTCGGCGGGCAGCTCCTTGTCCTGGTTCTTCAACACCTGCGCCATGAGGTCGCGGATCTGCGCGCGACTCAATTCGTTCATGCGCCGGAGTCTACAACCCAACGAATGCATATCCGATTTCCCGGTGCACCCGGGTAAGGTTCCCGGACCGGGCGTGAACAGATTGAAAGCGAGAGGCACGTGCTGCGCGAAGCAACAGCGGACGACGTTCACCTGATGTTGTCCTGGCGTAATCAGAAAGCCAACCGGCAGGTCAGCAGGAACAGCCACGAGATCACCGCCGAGGAGCACGCCCGGTGGTGGTCGGCGGTCCGCGACGACCCGTCGCGACGGGTGCTGGTGTACGTCCGCGACGACCGCCCCTGCGGTGTGGTCACCTTCTTCGACCTGCGGCTGGACGGCCCCCGGACGGGTGCCTGGGGCTTCTATCTGGACTCCGAGGGGCTGGCCGGGCGGGACGAGACGCTGCCCGCCTGGCTGGGCATCATGCGGGAGGCCGTGGAGTACGCCTTCGACGGGTTGCACCTGGACCGGCTCGACGGGGAGGTGCTGGAGCACAACACCGTCGTACGGCAGATGAACAGACGTTTCCGTTTTGTCGAGGGCACCGGACGCCGGGAGATGTCCGACGGTCGGGAAATCACGGTCATCCCCATTTCGCTCCACCAGGGCGACCGCCGCCGACGCTGATTGTCGCGCATATTCGCGCAATGGTCGGAAACGATTAACCGCTGCCGCCCCCCTTGGACACCGGCCGTTCATAAAAGGCCGTGTCACATTCGTCGCCACGCCGCCCAGTGCTGGCGCTCGTTGCCGCCGAGCCGGACGAAGCCGTACCGGGCGCCGTCCCAGTCGTCGGGTTGGCCGGGCGCCCAGCGGGCGAACACCACCTGCGCCGCGGCCGGCGGCTGCTCGCGGAACCACCGCACGTCGGTCCAGGTCACCTGGTGACTGAGGTTGAACCGCAGGATGTAGTGCACGCCCGTGGACGCCCACACCCGCTCGCCGGGGCGTACCCCGACGTCGGCCACCCGGGGGGTGGGCGCGGTGCTCGCCACGGTCGGGCGCACCAGCCGCTGGTCGATCACCTGCATGGTGACGAGGTTGACCGCCACGAGGACGCCGAGGACCGGCAGCCGCAGGCGGGGCACCTGGACCGCGGCGACCAGCAGCAGGCAGCCGGCGGCGCCGATCAGCGACCCGACGACCGGGCGCATCTCCCGCCAGCCGCCGGTCAACGCCATCAGGTCGGGCGCGCCGAAGCCGCCGTAGCGCAGGGTGTGCCCCCGGCTGGCCACGTACGCGAGCCGGGCCGCGACGAGCGCGCCGCCGGCGGCCAGCAGGGCCACCGCGACGGCCGTGCGGCGCAGCACCACCCGGCGCCCGGCGGTGAGCAGCACACCGAGCCCGACGAGCATCCAGAACGGCGCGAGCATCTGCACGTAGCGTCCGTAGATCGCGTCCAACGGCTTGCCGGTGATGCCGGCCAGGATGACCGAGGCCCCGCTGGCGACCCCGATGCTCGTGACCAGCGCGACGCCCATCGTCCAGCGGGTCGCGTCGCCGTGGCGGGGACGCCACAGTTCCCGGACGGCGGCTGCCCAGGCCACCCCTGCCATCCCGAAGGTGATCACGACGAGGTACCAGAGCTGCGTGGTGACCGCCGCGCCGACCCGGACCACACCCTGCGCGGAGGCGACCGCGTCGACCACGCTGCCGCCCGGGGTGCTGCCCAGCAGGTAGACCTTGTCCCCGAGCAGCCGGATGCCGGCCTCGTTGACGAGCGCCAGGGCCAGCACCGGCGCCAGCGCCGCGAGCACCCCGGCGGGGCTGATCCGGCGGCGGACCAGCAGCAGCAGCACCAGACCGGCGTGGATGCCGACGATCACCAGGCCCCGGGAGTGCAGCAGGTGGAACGCGCCGACGAACAGGCCGACGGCGGCCGCGGCGAGCGGCCCGGGTCGCCCGATCCAGCGGTGCACGGCGAGCAGCCAGGCCACCACCAGCGGCGCCATCACCGCGTCGATCATGGCGACGCCGGCGTAGAAGGCGGTCGCCGGCAGGGTCGCGGCCACCACCGCCGCACCCAGGGCGTACGAGCGGCGCAGCCCGAGCAGCCGCCGCCCCAGCAGGTACGCCAGGGGCAGCAGCGTCGAGTTCACCATCGCGTTGATCAGTTGGACCAGCCGGTAGCTGTCGGCGAAGTCCCGGTCGCCGAGGAACGCCGGCGAGATCAGCATGGGGTAGCCGACCCGACGCAGCAGGTCGTTCTCGCTGCTGAACCCGCCCGGGCCACCGGCCAGCGCGCGGGCGGTGTTGAGGTAGCTGTCCTCGTCGGTGTGCGCGATCGGCAGCACGACGTGCCGGGACAGCCACATCCGCCAGGCGACGCTGAGCACCCACCCGACGAGCAGCAGCAGCGGCACGAGCCAGCGCCGCGCGGGTGCGGCGGGCGGCGTACCGGCCGGAGCAGCCGGCCGTTCCATCACGTCGCTGCCGGATGCCATCAACGCCTCCTGAGGTCGCCGGCCGGGCCGGTGGTGCGCGGGCCGGACGGCGCTGCGGCCGGCCGGTGACGCGCGTGGGGGTGCACCGCTCACGCCGAGGTGGCGCGGCTGTCGGGTGAACGCGGCAACCGGCGGCGCGAGGGCGCCCGGGTCGCTCGCGCGGCCACTGTAGCGGCCGGATCCGGCCTGGTCAGCCCGCTTCGCGGAGGTCCGCAAGTGTTCGCCTGCGCGGCGTGCGGCATTCACGGGAGCAGTGGACGCGGTTAACCCGCGAGCGCCGGGGCGTTAACCCGCCATGGCTAGCGTGTCACCCCGGTCGGCCGGCCGAGGGCCGCCCGTTCATCCACGAACACGGGAGCACCACATTGAGTGAGTTGAATGGATCGTCCATTCTGATCACCGGGGGAACGGGTTCCTTCGGCAGGACCTTCCTGCGGCACATCCTCAACGAGGCCGACCCCGCCCGGGTGGTGGTGTTCTCCCGCGACGAGCTCAAGCAGTACGAGCTGCGCCAGCAACTCGGCGACGACCCGCGGCTGCGCTGGTTCATCGGCGACATCCGGGACCGGCACCGCCTCACCCGCGCCATGCACGGCGTGGACCACGTGGTGCACGCCGCCGCCCTCAAGCAGGTGGACACCGCTGAGTACAACCCCTCCGAGTTCATCGCCACCAACATCACCGGCTCGCAGCACGTGGTCGACGCCGCGATCGAGGCAGGCGTCCGGAAGGTCATCGCGCTCTCCACCGACAAGGCGTCCAGCCCGATCAACCTGTACGGCGCCACGAAGCTCGTCGGCGACAAGCTGTTCGTCTCGGCCAACCACTACGCCGCCCACCACCCCACCCGGTTCGCGGTGGTCCGCTACGGCAACGTGGTCGGCAGCCGCGGCTCGGTGGTCCCGCTGTTCCACCGGCTGGCCGCCGAGGGCAAGAGCCTGCCGGTCACCGACAAGCGGATGACCCGTTTCTGGATCACCCTGGAGCAGGCCGTCCAGTTCGTCATGGACTCGTTCGACCAGATGCAGGGCGGCGAGCTGTTCGTGCCGCGCATCCCGAGCATGCGCATCCTCGACCTGGTCGAGGCCGTCGCGCCGGACGCCACCACCCACGAGATCGGCATCCGGCCCGGCGAGAAGCTGCACGAGGAGATGATCGCGCCGGACGACAGCCGCCGGACGCTGCGCGCCAAGGACCGCTACATCGTCCAGCCGACAATCGCCGGCTGGGGTTACCAGCCGCCTGTCGACTGCGAGCCGGTGCCGGACGGCTTCGCGTACCAGTCGGACACCAACGACGAGTGGCTCAGCGTCGAGCAGCTGCGCGACATGCTCGGCCTCACCGCATGACGGGGATGCTCCCGTACGGCCGGCAGTCGGTCACCGAGGACGACATCGCGGCCGTCGCCGACGTGCTGCGCGGCGACTGGCTCACCACGGGTCCGCAGGTGGACGCCTTCGAGGCCGACCTGGCCCGGTGGACCGGCGGGGTGGGCGTCGCCGCCGTCTCCAACGGCACGGCCGCGCTGCACGTGGCGTACGCGGCCGCCGGGGTGGGACCGGGCGACGAGGTCGTCGTCCCGCCGATGACGTTCGTGGCGACCGCCAGCAGCGCCGTCGCCCTCGGCGCGAAGATCGTGTTCGCCGACGTCGACGACGAGACGTTCTGCCTCGACCCGGCGGCCGCCGCCGCGGCCGTCACCTCGCGTACGAAGGTCGTCGCCGCTGTCGACTACGCCGGCCACCCGGCCGACTACGACGCCCTGCGCCGGTCGCTCGTCGGCAGCGAGGCGCTGCTGCTCGCCGACGCGGCGCACTCGATCGGCGGGACGTACCACGGCCGGCCGGTCGGTTCGCTCGCCGACCTGACGACGTTCTCGTTCTTCCCCACGAAGAACCTCACCACCGCCGAGGGTGGGGCGGTCGCCGCCCTGGACCCGGGGATCCTGAAGCGGGCCCGCCGGTTCCGCGGCGTCGGCGTGGTCCGCGAGCGCCACGAGCTGCGCTCTCCGGACGAGGGCGGCTGGCACCAGGAGGTGCACGAGTTCGGGCTGAACTACCGGCTGCCGGACGTGCTCTGCGCCCTGGGCCGCAGCCAGCTACGCCGCCTCGCCGGGTTCACGGCGCGTCGGGCCGCCCTTGTCGCCCGCTACGACGAGGCGCTGTCCGACCTGGACGGCGTGGTGACGCCCACCCGCCGGTCGTGGGCCGACCCGGCGTGGCACCTGTACCCGATCCGGGTGCTCGACGGCCGCCGCCGCGAGGTGTACGACCGGATGCGCGCCGCCGGCATCGGCGTCCAGGTCAACTACCTCCCGGTGCACTGGCACCCGGCGTTCGCCGATCTGGGCTACCGGCGCGGATCCTGCCCGGTGGCCGAGTCGTTCTACTCCCAGCAGCTGTCGCTGCCGCTCTACCCGGGGCTCAGCGACGCCGACCAGGACCGCGTCGTCGACGCGCTGACCGCGATTCTGCGGGGCAGCGCGGTGCGTTCCGCCGCCTGATGGGGACCTGATGCACCACGCGAACCACTTCTACGGCCACGCGCACGTCCTGGCCCGCTACGCGGGTCTCGGCGACCGGCACCCACCCCGGATCAACGGGTACGTGCAGCACGGCTGGAACATCGGCGACGGTCTGGCCCCGGGCCACCCGTACGCCGACCGCGCCCCGAGCCTGCTCTGGTCGGAGCAGACGCGCCGGCGGGCCTGGTCGGTGGGGCGACGCAACGTGGTCGTCATCGGCGCGCCGTTCGTCTACCTGCTGGCCATGCGTCCCGAGGAGCCGCCGGCCGAGGAGCGCGAGGGCACCATCTGGTACCCGTTCCACGGCTGGGAGGGCCAGCACGTCAAGGGCGACCACCGCAAGCTGATCGCCCTGATCCGGGAGACCGAGCCCGGCCCGGTCACGGTCTGCCTGTACTGGCACGAGTACGGCATGCGCAACGTCCGCCGGCTCTACGAGCGCGCCGGCTTCCGGGTGATCTGCCACGGCTACCGGGGGCACTGGTGGAAGGACACCGACCCGGAGTTCCTCGACAAGCAGTTGACCGAACTGCGCCGGCACCGCCGGGTCGCCTCCAACCGGCTGACCAGCGCGATCTTCTACGGCATCGCGGCGGGCTGCGAACCGGCCGTCTACGGCGACCCGATGATCCTGTCCAACGAGGACCCGACCTTCGGTGGGACGGCCCGCATCCGGCGACAGTGGCCGCAGCTGCACGGCGCCACAGTCGACCTGTCCGCAGCGGTCGAGATCGCCCGCGCCGAGCTCGGCACCGACCACCGCTGCTCGCCCGCCGAACTGCGCGAGCTGCTCGGATGGGCGAACCTCCAGGAGGAAGAGGAAGACCGTGACGACTGAGACGGCACCCGCCGGCCGGATCACCCTGCCGGGCGGCGAGATGCTGGCCTGGTCCGACCTGCCGCGCGAACGGCTGGCCGACGGTGGGCCGCTCGCCGCGCTGGCCGCCCGGATCGTGCCGTCCGGCGCCCGGGTCCTGCTGGCCGGCCCGCACGACCCGGCGCTGCTCGACCGGCTCACCCACGCCGAGGTGACCTGCCTGCTGCGCAGCCACCCGGACGCGGTGGCGCTCGCCCCGCGCGCAGCCCACGTGGTGGTGGGCGGCCCGGCCGGATTGCCGGCCGACGAGACGTACGACGTGGTCATCGCCGCCGCCGGACTGGACCCGGTGGAGTCGGTGGAGGGCGCCCGGCTCGGCTGGGACGGAGTGCTGGCGCGACTCGTCGGCGCGCTGCGGCCGGGAGGCGCGCTGCTGCTGCGCCTGGACAACCCGCTCGGCCTGCACCGACTCGTTGACACCACCCCCTGGTACGCCGGCCGGGACGACTCCGCCTGGGTGATCGGTGGTGTGCTGGACCAGGCCCACCCGGCCAACCGCGACCAGCTCCGCGAGCGGCTGCGCGGCGCCGGGCTGCTCCCGGCCGCCTGCTGGGCCGCGTACCCCGACTCCGGCGCCCCCACGGCGCTGCTCGACGCCGACCAGCTCGACCGGGGCGCCGGCTCCGGCCTGTTCGACGCGGTGCTGCACGGCGCCTGCGCGGCGGGCTTCGCAGGCACGACTGTCCTTCAGGACCCGGCCCGGCTGGCGGTGGACGCGCTGCACGCCGGGCGCGCCGCCGACCTCGCGCCGGGCTGGCTGATGCTCGCCCACCGGGACGGGGCACCGGCGCCGGGGTCCGAGGCGGACCTGCCGGTGGCCCTCGCGCAGACCGGGCAACCCGGGATCGGCGTGCTGGAGGTGCTCGACGGGCCGTCGGGCTGGCGCTGGGGGCTCACCCCGGGCACCGGCGCGGGCCTGCCGGCCGCGCAGCCGTTCGCCAGCCGCGTGGCCGCCTACCGGGACCCGGACGCGCTGAGCGGGCCGGTGCCGCCCGGCCGGCTGCTGCGTACCCTCCTGCTCGACGCGGCCCTGCGCCGCGACCTGGCGACCCTGCGCACGCTGCTGCGGGGGTACGCGGGCTGGCTCGCCGACCAGGCCGACCCCGACGGTCTCGTCGTCGGCGCGACCGCACTGGCCGGCACCGACAACGTGGTCGTCGACGGCGGCCGGTACGCCGTCCTCGACGCGAGCTGGCGGGCCACCGGCGCCCTCCCGGCGGACGTGGTGCTGGCCCGCGGCCTGTGGCGCTTCGCGGCGGACCTGTTCACCGGCGGGTACGCGCACCCGTGGTCGTCCACCCTCGACGTGGCAGGCCTGACAGTGGTGCTCGGCGGGCTCGCCGGACGGGACCTCGACCGTACGACGGTCGCCGACGCGGTGGACGCCGAGGCGGAGATCACGGCGGCCCTGCACCAGCTCGACGCCGACGGCCGGGTCACCCTCGCCACCCGGCTGCACGCCGTCGCACCGACCGACCCGCCGGTCGGCCCGCACAGCTACCAGCAGTTGCGCGAGGCGTGGCTGCGCCAGCGGGAGGAACTGAGTCGACTCGCGGCGCTCACCGCGTGGACCGAGGAACTGCTGACCTCGCGCGAACGGGCGCTGCGCCGCGCCGAGACGACGATCGGCCTGCTCAGCGGCTCACTCAGCTACCGGGTGGGCCGGCTCGCCATCACCCCGGCCCGGCTCGCCAAGCGTGGCGCCCGCGCCGCCAAGCGCCGGGCCCGCACGGTGCTCGCCCCGAGGCAGGAGGAGCAGCAGTGACCGGGCCACGCATCGTCGGGATCGTGCAGGCCCGGATGGGATCGTCGCGCCTGCCCGGCAAGGTGCTCCGCCCGCTCGCCGGACGGTCCGTGCTGGGCCGGGTGGTGCGTGCCGCCAGCGACAGCGGCGTCCTCGCCGACCTGGTGGTGGCCACCAGCACCGACCCGGTCGACGACGCGGTCGTCGCCGAGTGCGAACGGCTGGACGTGCCGTGCCACCGGGGGCCCGTCGACGACGTCCTGGACCGGTTCGTGGGCGCTCTCGCCGCGCACCCCGGGGACGCGGTCATGCGGTTCACCGCCGACTGCCCCCTGCTCGACCCGGAGATCGTCGCGCTGGTCGCCGCCGTGTACCGGGCGGTCCCCGGACTGGACTACGCGAGCACGTCGATCGCCCGTACGCTGCCCCGTGGGCTGGACGTCGAGATCATCCGGGCGGACGCGCTGCGTACCCTCGACCGGCTCGCCACCGGGCACCACCGGGTGCACGTGACCTCGTACGCGTACACCCACCCCGACCTGTTCCGGGTGCTCGGGGTGACGCTCACCCCGGACCGTTCCGGGCTGCGGCTGACCCTCGACACCGAACAGGACTGGGCGCTCGTCAGCGCCGTCGTCGACCACTTCGGCGACGTCAGCGTGCCGCTGGCCAAACTCGCCGACTGGCTGGACGGGCAGCCCCGGCTCCGGGCGCTCAACGCCGACGTCCGCCAGAAGCGCCTGGAGGAGTCCTGAACACGATCCGGATCGGGGTGCGCTGCGACGCCGGGCCGCGACGCGGTGTCGGGCACCTCGTACGCTGCCTGGCCCTCGCCGAGGAGTTCCAGGCCCGCGGTGCCCACGTCGCGGTGTTCGGCACCGTCGAACGCCTCGACTGGGCCGTCGCCGAACTGGCCGCGCGCGGCATCGGACTGCACCCCGGCCCCGACTCGCCGGCCGAGCTGGTCGAGGCCGCGCACCGGCACGACCTGGACGTGATGGTCCTCGACTCCTACGAGCTGGACCCGGCCGGCGCGGGCGCGCTGCGTGCCGCCGGCGTGTTCACAGTCGCCGTCATCGACGGCGACAGCCGAGGCCAGGACGCCGACCTCTACCTCGACCAGAACTTCGGAGCGCGGCACCCGGAGCTGCCCGGTCGGCTGCTCGCCGGCAGCGCGTACGCCCTGCTGCGCGACTCGGTGATCACCGCCCGTCCGCCGGCGCCCCCGCCCGCCACGACCGCCGGCCGACCCCGTGTACTGGCGTTCTTCGGCGGCACCGACGCGGTAGGCGCGGCCCCGGTGCTGACCCGGGTGCTGGTGGCCACCGGCCATCCGATGGACCTCACGGTCGTCGTCGGTCGACCCGGGATCGAGGCGGAGCTGGAGGAGATCACCCCCGGCCGGGGGCAGAGCATCCGACCCGTCCCGCCCACCGGCGCGCTGCCGTCCCTGATCACCGCCGCCGACCTGGTGGTCAGCGCCGCCGGCACGTCCACCTGGGAACTCTGCTGCCTCGGGGCACCCGCCGCGCTGGTCTGCGTGGTCGACAACCAGCGCGAGTCGTACGACCGGGTGGTCCGGCACGGCCTGGCCGCCGGCCTCGGCGTCCTGCCCGAGCTGACCGCCGCCGGCATCCCCGGTCGGGCGGCGCGCGCGACGGCGGCGCGGACCCTGAACGGCCTGCTCGGCTCCCCGCAGCGGCGCGCGGCGCTGGCCGCGCGGGCCTGGTCCGCCGTCGACGGGCAGGGTCGGGCGCGGGTCGTGGACGCGGTGCTCGACGCCGTCCGCCCGGCCGCCGTCACCGGCTGACCTGCGAAGGTCAGGCTCGCGGGCTGCGGGCGACGCATCCGAGATCGAGCACGAGCCGGCTGACCGGCATGGCTTCACACCTAGCACGGGTGTACGAAAGTGCTGCTAGGGTGGCCGCATGACGCAGGCCGCCTACCAGCCGTCGATGCTCGACCTGGCCGACGCCGGGCCGACCCTGGGGCCGCTGCCCGGCCAGATCCGCAGGCACCAGCTCAGCCGGGGCGCCTGGGTCGACCACCTCCCGGGCTGGGTGCGCGGCTCCGACACGGTCCTCGACACCCTGCTCACCGAGGTGCCCTGGCGTGCCGAACGGCGCACCATGTTCGACAACGAGGTCGACGTGCCGCGCCTGCTCTGCTGGTACGCGGGCGACCGGCAGCTCCCCCATCCCGTGCTCACCGAGGCGCGGGCGGCGCTGACCCGGCACTACGCCCCCGAGCTGGGCGAGCCGTTCGTCACCGCGGGCATGTGCCTCTACCGGTCCGGGCGCGACAGCGTGGCCTGGCACGGCGACACCATCGGCCGCTCGGCGCACACCGACACGGTCGTCGCGATCGTCTCGTTCGGGGCGCCCCGGCCGCTGCTGCTGCGTCCCCGTGGCGGCGGCGAGAGCCTGCGCTTCCCCGTCGGGCACGGCGACCTGATCGTGATGGGCGGCTCCTGCCAACGCACCTGGGAACACGCCATCCCCAAGACCACCCGCCCGGTGGGCCCTCGGGTCAGCGTCCAGTTCCGCCCCGTCAACGTCGCCTGACCCGAGCCCCGCCTCGCCGATCTTGCACTTTCGGACGCCTACGTGCCCCTTTCGCGCTGCGTTGTCGGTGCGGGAAGTGCAAGATCGGGCGAGCGGGGCGCCAGCTATAGGAGGCCGGCTAGTTTGTAGAGGACCAGGGAGCCGGCTACCGCGACGTTGAGGCTGTAACCATGGCCGACCATGGGAATCTCCACCGCCGCGTCCAACTGGTCGAGCGCCTCGGGTGGGATGCCGGTCGCCTCGTGCCCCAGCAGCACCACGGTGCGGCCCCGAGCGGCGGGCAGATCACCGAGCCGGACGGCCTCGTCGGCCAACTCAACGCCGAGGATCCGCGTGCCGGCGGCCCGTTCGGCGGCCAGCCAGCGCAGCGGACTGCCGACCCGGTGGATGCAGCCCGGCCGGCGCAACGTGTTGCCCCGGGCCACCGCCTCATCCACCCAGCGGAGCGGAGGCACGGCTAGGCAGGCACCGACCGCGTCGCACGTACGCAACAGGGTGCCCAGGTTCGCGCCGTGCATCGGCCAGAGTGGAGCGGCGATCAGGTGACCCCAACAGCGGTGTGGCCGGGGACGTCGGGCGGCGCGTAGCTCACGCCTCGGCCGGACCCGGATGGCGGCGCTCACGCCGCGCTGGCGACTCCGCCGGACAGAGAAGGAATCATGTTGAGGGGTGCTTCGCGGTGCACCCGGACCCTCACCGACAACAGAGAGCCCCACCATACCGCGCTGCCGGACACGCCACTCCCCATGATCGTGCTCGATCCAGGATCGAGTGGCATCACCCTGTCGGCGAAGCCACTACTTCCAGGATCGAGCACGATCTTGCGGCGGCTCGAACGACAAGATCCGCACAACTTCAGGGAAAGTGCTGCCTCCGGCATCCCGGAAGCACCAACTTCCCCGAAGTTGTGCGGATCTTGGGGGCGGGCACGCGCCGGGCACGCCGGGCAACGCCGCGACAAGGCGTGTGGGGTCAGTCGCGTTCGATGAGGTGGCCGACCACGGTCGGGCCGAGCATCACCGCGAAGCCCGAACCATCACGGCGCGGGTCGGCCGCGGGCAGCTCCACCGGGTCGCCGGTGCCTGTCGCGCCGACCGGGCGCGGCCCCACCCAGGCGACAGCCACGTCCGTCTCCCCCTTGAGGAAGCGGTGCGCGCGCACGCCGCCCGTCGCCCGGCCCTTCGCCGGGTACGACCTGAACGGCGTCACCTTGACGGTCGCCCCGGTCGAGGTCACCACCATCGGCTCGCCGTGACCGGGGTCGTCGGTGCGTACCGCCCCGAAGAACACCACGTGCGCCCCGGCCGGCAGGTTGATGCCGGCCATGCCACCACCCTTGAGCCCCTGCGGACGGACCAGCGCGGCGGGGAACCGCAGCAGCGACGCCTCCGAGGACACGAACGTCAACGTCTCGGCGCCGTCGGTCAGCCAGGTCGCCCCGACCACCTCGTCACCGTCGCGCAGACCGATCACCTCGAACTCGTCGGACCGCACCGGCCACTCCGGTGCGCAGACCTTCACCACACCCTGCCGGGTGCCCAGCGCCAGCCCCGGGGAGCCGTCCGCCGGCCCGCCCAGCGGGGCCAGACCGACGACGGTCTCCCCCGCCTCCAACGGCACCAGCTCGGCCGCGGACATCCCACCGCGCAGCGACACCGTGCCGGCCTGCTCGGGCAGCACCGGCAACGGCAGGACGTCGACCTTGAACGCCCGACCGGCGCTGGTCAGCAGCAGCACCCGACCACGGGCGGTGGAGTGCGCGATCGCGCGTACCGTGTCGTGCTTGACCCGGCCGTTGCGCCGGCGCCCTTCGGCGCTCTCCTCCGACTCGGCCGCGGTCCGGGCGACAAGCCCGGTCGCGGAGAGGATCACCTGGCACGGGTCGTCGGCCACCTCGAGCGGGCCGGCCGGCGCGGACGCGGCAAGCACCTCCTTCAGGTCACCGTCGACAAGCGTCGTACGCCGTTCGGCGCCGAACTGCTTGACCACCGCCGCCAGCTCGTCGGAGACCACCTTGCGGAGCACCCGCTCGTCGTCGAGGATCGCGCTCAGCTCGGCGATCTCGGCGCGCAGGCGCTCCTGCTCGGCCTCCAGCTCGATCCGGTCGAACTTCGTCAACCGGCGCAGCGGAGTGTCCAGGATGTAGGTGGCCTGGATGTCGGAGAGGCCGAAGCGGCTCATCAGCCCGTCCTTCGCGGCCTGCGCGTCGTCGCTGCCCCGGATCAGCCGGACCACCTCGTCGATGTCCAGCAGGGCGATGAGCAGACCGTCGACCAGGTGCAGTCGTTCCTGCCGCTTGCGCCGACGGTACGAGGTGCGCCGGGTGACCACCTCGTACCGGTGGGCCAGGAAGACCTCCAGCAGCGCCTTCAGCCCCAGCGTGCGCGGCTGCCCGTCGACCAGGACCAGGTTGTTGACGCCGAAGGACTGCTCCAGCGGGGTCAACCGGTAGAGGTCGGCGAGCAGCGCCTGCGGGTTGACCCCGACCTTGCACTCGATGACGAGCCGGGTGCCGCTCTCCCGGTCGGTCAGGTCCTTGACGTCGGCGATGCCGGTCAGCCGCTTGGTCTTGGTGACCTCGTTGGTGATCGCCGCGATGACCTTCTCCGCGCCGACCCCGTAGGGCAGCTCGACGACTGTGATCGCCTGACGGCCCCGGCTGCCCTCGATCGGGCCGATCTCCACCTTGCCGCGCATCCGCACCACGCCGCGCCCGGTCTCGTACGCCCGGCGCACCTCGTCCAAGCCCAGCAGCACACCACCGGTGGGCAGGTCGGGGCCGGGGACGAACTCCATGAGCCGGTCCAGCGTGGCGTCCGGGTGGTTGATCAGCCAGCGGGCGGCGGAGACCACCTCGGCCAGGTTGTGCGGGATCATGTTGGTGGCCATCCCGACCGCGATCCCGGACGCGCCGTTGACGAGCAGGTTGGGGAACGCGGCCGGCAGCACTGTCGGCTGGGTCAGTGACCCGTCGTAGTTGGGTTCGACGTCGACGGTGTCCTCGCCCAGCTCACCGACGAGCAGCATCGCCTCGCGGGACATCCGCGCCTCGGTGTAGCGCGAGGCAGCCGGGCCGTCGTCTGGCGATCCAAAGTTGCCGTGCCCGTCGATGAGCGGCACGTTGAGCGAGAAGTCCTGCGCGAGGCGGACCATCGCGTCGTAGATCGCGGTGTCCCCGTGCGGGTGGTACTTACCCATCGTGTCGCCGACGATCCGGGCGGACTTCACATGCCCCCGGTCGGGTCGGTAGCCCTGCTCGTACATCGACCAGAGGATGCGCCTGTGCACGGGCTTGAGACCGTCGCGGGCGTCCGGCAGGGCGCGGGAGTGGATGACCGAGAACGCGTACTCCAGGTAGGAGTCGGAGACCTCGGTGACCAGCGGGTTGTCGAAGACCCGCGCGCCAGCCTGGTCGAACGAGGAGAGGTCGACCTTGTTTTCCTTACGGCGTGCCATGACTCAGCTCTCCACTCGCACAAGACAGGTGATCACGCGTCGATCGCTTCCCGGTCGACCCGGTCGGCCGAGTCGATGAGCCAGTTGCGCCGGGGCTCGACCTTCTCGCCCATCAACAGTTCGAGGATGCGTTCGGCGGCGTCCACGTCGTCCAGGGTGATGCGGCGTACGGCGCGGGTGGCCGGGTTCATCGTGGTGTCCCACAACTCGTCGGCGTCCATCTCGCCGAGACCCTTGAAGCGCGGGATGGGAGTGACGATCTGCTTGCCGGCCTTCTCCAGCTTGCGGACCGTCGTCTCCATCTCGGCCTGGGTGTAGGTGTAGACGGTCTGCGGGTTACGGCCCTTGGTGGTCACCTTGTGCAGGGGCGGCATCGCGGCGAAGAGCCGACCCGCTTCGATCAGCGGGCGCATGTACCTGGCGAAGAGGGTGATCAGCAGGGTACGGATGTGCGCGCCGTCCACGTCGGCGTCGGCCATGATCAGTACGCGGCCGTAGCGCAGCGCGGAGAGGTCGAACGTGCGCCCGGAGCCGGCCCCGAGGACCTGGACGATCGCCGCGCACTCGGCATTGTCCAGAACCTGCTGGAGGTTGGCCTTCTGCACGTTCAGGATCTTGCCGCGGATCGGCAGCAGCGCCTGATATTCGGAACTGCGCGCCATCCGGCTCGTGCCGAGGGCGCTGTCGCCCTCCACGATGAACAGCTCACTGCGGTCGATGCCGGTGGCCCGGCAGTCGACGAGCTTCGGCGGCATCGACGCGCCCTCCAGGGCGGTCTTGCGCCGGGCGGCGTCCTTCTGCTGCTTCTGAGTGAGCCGCACCCGGGCCGCGTCGACGATCTTCTGCAGGACGGTGCGCGCCTCGGCCTTGGTGCGCCTGTCCTCCAGCCACGCCTTGACGTGCGCGTCGACCAGGGGCTGGATCACCTTGGTGATGCCTGTGGTGGACAGCTCGTCCTTGGTCTGCGAGGTGAACTGCGGCTCGGGGATCCGCACGTGCACCACAGCGGTCATGCCCTCCAGGACGTCGTCCAGGGTGGGCGGCTCCTCCTTGGCCTTGAGCAGACCGCGGGTGTTGCGGACCGCGTCGGCGAGGGTGCGCACCAGGGCACGCTCGAAGCCCTTGCGGTGGGTGCCGCCGTGCGCGTTGCGGATGGTGTTGGTGAAGCACTCGACGGTGCGCTCGTAGCCGGTGCCCCAGCGGAACGCCACCTCGACCTCCGCGCGGCGCTGCACATTGGACTGCATGACCCCGTTGGCGTCGGCGGCGTTCTCCCGGTAGGTCCCCTCGCCGTTGACGAGCAGGATGCCGGAGACCGGCCGGTCGCCGGCCGGGGCGAGGAACTCCACCATGTCGCTGAGCCCGTTGGGGTAGTGGAACCGCTCCTCGGCGGGCGCCTCGCCGGTCAGGTCACGCAGCAGGTACGTCACACCGGGGACCAGGAAGGCGGTGTTGCGCAGCTTCATCCGGACCGCGTCGACGTCGAGCGCCGCGCCGGTCTCGAAGTAGCGGGCGTCGTGCCACCAGCGGATCGAGGTGCCGGTGCGGTGGCCGCGCTTCATCGCGCCGACGACCTGGAGCCCGGGGCCGGGGGTGAAGGGCGCGTCCGGGCCGTCGCCGTCGAAGATCCCGGGAACGCCGTGCCGGAACGACATCGCGTGGATCTTGCCGGCGCGGCGGACGGTCACGTCGAACCGGCGGGACAGCGCGTTGACCGCGGAGGCGCCGACGCCGTGCAGGCCGCCGGAGGTCTTGTAGCCGGAGCCGCCGAACTTGCCGCCGGCGTGCAGGCGGGTCAGCACCAGCTCGACGCCGGAGATGCCCGACTTGGCGTGCACGTCGGTGGGGATGCCCCGGCCGTCGTCGTCGACCTGCACCGAGCCGTCGGCGTGCAGGATCACCTCGACGTGGCTGGCATGACCGGCGACACCCTCGTCGGTGGAGTTGTCGAGGATCTCGTTGACGAGGTGACCCACGCCACGGCTGTCGGTGGAGCCGATGTACATGCCGGGCCGCTTGCGGACAGCGTCCAGCCCCTCAAGGTGGGTGAGGTCATCGGCCCCGTACAGGGTGTCAGGCTCTGCGGTCAACTGGTCGTACTCCCCGGTCTCGGCGGTGTGCTGCCGGTCACCGGCGACATCAGCCGGCGTGGCGCGCCGCAGCGAGCCTAGCCGGAGGCTGGGACAACTCCCGTAGGCCCTACGCGACCCGCCGCGTGAGACCGCCCGGACGTGAGCGAGGGAACAGCTCCGGGTGATCACGGGACCACGCACCGACGCCGCCGTCGGTAGGCTCTCCTACCCGGCCGGTGGTCGAAAGGTGGACACGGTGGACGAGACGACGCGCGGTGCGCTGCGGCGCTCTCTCGGCACGCGGGGCCGGTCCTTGCTGCTGGTGGGCACCCTGGCGGCGGGGCTGCTCAGCGCCGTGGCGCTGATCGCGGCGGCGAATCCCGCCGACCGGACGTTCGCCGCGGTCTCGGACCCGGTCCAGAGCCTGATGTCGGTGCTGACGCCGCTCTTCGGCATCCTGCTGGTGCGTGATCTGCGGCGGGCGCCCGACACGGTCGGGGTCGTCCCCACCGTGCTCGCGGTGCTGGTGCCGGCCGTCGTCATCGGCGTGGGCGGGGTGCTGATCTGCGCCGCGACGGTGGCTCTCACCCCGGCCGAGGTGGCCGACGAACCGTGGCGGCACGCGGGGACGGTGGCGGTGGGCAGCGTGCTGGTGCAGGTCGTCGCCGGGCTGGTCGGCACCGGGCTGGGTCTGCTGCTGCGCTCGACGGTGCTCGCGTTCGCCGCGACGATCGTCCTGCCGCTGGGGCTGTTCGGGCTGCTGGGCGCCGTGGACGCCCTCCGTCCGGCGCAGCCGTGGGTGACCCCGCTCGGCAGCGTCCGGCACCTGCTGTCGGGCGAGATGAGCCCGCTGCGGTGGGTGCAGTGGCTGTGCGTCCTGCTGATCTGGGGTGTGGGTCTGAACGCCCTGGGCGCGGCCGTGCTGCGGCGGGGCGGGCCCGCCGCGCGGAGGTAGCGGTCGGGCACGGCCCGATCCGGTACGCCACCAGGTCGTCCGGTTCGGAGGCGTAGGCGTACCGGGCCGACATGTCATTCATCGAAAGATTCTGTTACGGGCCATTGACGCCCGTTGCACAGGAGTGATCTGATCGCGCTCTCAGAGAATCTTTCATCTTTCGATGGATGGGAGCCCCATGCCCAGGTTCCGCCGTACCGCGCTCGCCGCGGCACTCACGATCGTCACGGCCGCGCTGTCGACGGCCGTCGCGCTGCCCTCCCCCGCGACCGCCGCGCTGCCCACCGCCGCGGTGGCGCTCGGCGACAGCTTCATCAGCGGCGAGGGCGCCGGGGCGTACACCCCGGTGGTCGACGTCAACGGGGTGGCCCAGGGCTTCCCCGGCTGGACGGCGCCGAACAACAACGCGTACTTCTGCCACCGTTCGGCGAACGCGTCGCTGAACCAGGCGAACCTGCCGGGCATCCAGAACCGGTTCAACCTGGCCTGCTCCGGCGGTCAGCCACGTGACATCGCCACCGCCTCCGCCGCCCGGGAGAAGGGCCGCACGGTTGCCGCGCAGCTCGACCAGCTCCGCGCCGTCGCGCAGACCCAGGACATCGACCTGGTGCTGATCGGCCTGGGCTCCAACAACAGCTCGTTCACCTTCGGCAGCGTTGCCGAGAAGTGCGCCAACCGGTTCATCGCCGACGCGTGGACCGGCTGGTGGGAGTTCTGGGCGTACCTGAACGGGCCGGTGGAGCAGAAGCCGTGCAGCGACGCCGACCTGGCCACCGCCGCACAGCTCAGCGCCGCGACCGCGGAGACCACCGCCGCCGTACGCCAGATCCTGACCACTCTCGACCAGGTGGACGCGGACGGACAGCACCGAGTCGTGTTCCAGGACTACACGAACCCGCTGCCGCTGGAGCTGAACGCGACGTTCCACGAGGAGGACGGCCGGGACGACACCCGGGACAAGTTCCGTGACCTGGGCGCCGAGCGGTACGCGGCCGGCTGCCCGATCCACCGCGCCAGCCTCGCGCCCGGGCACCGCTTCTCCCAGGGCCTCGGCGGCATCGTGAAGTCCACCCGGGACACCCTGGCCGCCGAGTTCCCCTCGGCCGACCTGGTCTACCTCAACGTGCAGCGGGCCTTCGACGGCGCCCGGCTCTGCGAGCAGACCAACAGCCCGACCGGCGCGCTTGCCACCCCGATCCGCCTCCAGGACGGCGCGAACGGCACCTTCGTCACGAGCCTCGCCGGCAAGGACAAGATCGCCATCCAGCGCATCGCGAACACCTGCGTCAGCTACTTCCAGACCTGCCAGGAGTCGTGGCACCCGAACGCCACAGGGCACCAGGTGCTCGGCCAGTGCCTGGCCGGCGCCGCCACCACCGCCGCCCGCGCGGTGGCGTGTGTCAGGGCCGGCAACGGGGCGATCTCCGTCTCCTGACCGGCCGCGTCACCGAAGGCCCCGCCACCCGGCGGGGCCTTCGTCGCGTCCGGGCCCGCC
Source organism: Micromonospora sp. NPDC047521 (assembly GCF_055587305.1). Taxonomy (NCBI): domain Bacteria; kingdom Bacillati; phylum Actinomycetota; class Actinomycetes; order Micromonosporales; family Micromonosporaceae; genus Micromonospora; species Micromonospora sp. NPDC047521. Next base: position 395,834 of record NZ_JBVJGN010000004.1, read on the forward strand.
TCGACTACCCGCCGGTAACGTCGGGCCGTAAGCTGGCCCGGTGAACGGGGAAGCGGAGTACGCGCAGGAGTTCGTCGACGTCGACGGCGCCCGACTCGGTGTGCAGGTGTATCCCGATCCGGCCGGACCAGCGGGCGCGCCGGTCGTGGTCATCTGGCCCGCGATGGGGGTACGCGCCCGCTACTACCGCCCGTTCGCGGCAGCGCTGCGCGACGCCGGGCTGGCCGTGGTCGTCGCCGACCTGCGCGGCACCGGGACGAGCACTCCCGCGCCGAACCGCGCCGACCGGCACGGCTACAGCGAACTGGCAAGCGACGTCGGCGCCGTCCTGGCCGCCCTCAAGCCACGGCTGGACGGGCGCACCCGACTGCTGCTCGGCCACTCACTCGGCGGGCAGGCGGCCCTGCTGCACCTCGCCCTGCACGGCGACGCCGACGTGGACGGGCTGGCACTGGTCGCGGTCGGCGTCCCCTACTGGCGCGTCTACCCGGGCCGGCGCGGCGTCGGCGTCCTGCCGTACACCCAGGGAATCGCCGCCACCGCGGCGCTGCTCGGGGTCTGGCCGGGCTGGGGCTTCGGCGGCCGGCAGGCGCGCGGGGTCATCCGGGACTGGGCGCACACCGCCCGGACCGGCCGTTTCCCGCACCTGGACGGCACCGACACCGAAGCGGCGGTACGCGCGGTGCGCACACCCGTGCTGGCGGTCAGCGTCGACGACGACCAGTACACCCCGCACGAGACCATGGACCACCTGTGCGCGAAGCTCGCGTCGGCGCCGGTGACCCGCCAGCGGTACACGGTCACCGAGGCCGGCGCGGCACTCGACCACTTCACCTGGGTGCGCGCCAGCACACCCCTGGCGGGGCGGATCGCCCGTTTCGCCGGCGACCTGCCGCCGCGCTGAGGCGTCACCGGCCGCGCACGTGGCCCGGCCGGGCGGCTCACCCGTCCTGGTCCAACGGGGTCGACTCACCGTCGCGCTCCACGCGGATCTCGGCGTGGTCCTTGCGCGGCGCGACCTCCGCCGTGTTCCGGTGCGGGTCGTTGTCCGGATGCATGAGCACCGCGTCGGTCTTGGGGGTCTTCTCCCGAACCTCATCCGGCTGCGACATCCCGTTCCCCTCTCGGTAGGCGTCCCACGGCTCTACCCGCCACCGCCCGGACGACTCCTGCCGGCGGCGGTCCCGCACCGCGACGCACCGATGTCCCGACCGTGCCGGTGCGGCCGGGATCGGCCGGCGGGTGACGGGGTTAGCCGCCCGGGCGGCGGGTAAGCCGCATCGCCCGACACGGCGGAAGGGGATCACATGTCCGAACGACACACCGCACTGCGCTCGATGCACGATCTGGGTCTGGCGGCCTGGTTCGGCGGCTCCCTCATGGGTGCCTTCGGCGTCAACGGCGCAGCGGCGAAAATCAACGACTCGACCCAGCGACTCCCGATCGCCTCGGCCGGATGGTCGAAGTGGACACCTGTCAACGCGGCCGCTATCGGCGCGCACCTGGCCGGCGCGGTAGGCGAACTGGTCACGGAGAGCCCTCGGGTGGCGGCCCAGCGGGGAGTCGGCCGGGCCAGTGCCATCAAGACCGCGTTGACCATCGGCGCGCTCGCGGTCACCGGCTACAGCCGGTTGGTCGGCATGCGGCTGGAGAAGGCGGGCGGCCCGCCGGTGAGCGGCGCGACCGAGCCCAACCAGCAGACCCCGGCGAACGTCGCCTCCTCGCAGCGACAGATGAAGCTGCTCCAGTGGGCGATCCCGGCGCTCACCGGTTCGCTGGTAGTGGTCACCGCGTACATGGGCGAACAGCAGAAGCCCGGTCAGGTGCTGCGGGGCATCCTGAGCCGCACCAACGGGATGCGCAGCGCCCCGATGAGCATGGCCAAGATGGGCATGAGCATGGGGGCCGGCAAGCGGCACCTGGCGATGTCCGGACGCTGAGCGTCGGGCCGGCCGGTGCCCCGCCGGACCGTCGACGGCGGGACAGCGGCCGGCCCTGCGCGCCCGCCCACGGTGTACGCCGTGGCGAGCGAGCGAGCGGGCGGGACCGGCCCGGGGACGGGCACTGTGTCCGCCCGGCAGCGGCGGACCGACGAGCGAGGTGGCCATGACCGAGGCACGCAGCAGTGGCGGCGGTGACCGCCTGGAACCGGAGGCGGTCAACCCGTGGGGCACCGGCGACGGTTTCGACGCCGACGCGCCGTGGGGCGCGGACGACGATTCGCCCATGGACGAGGGCAGCGAGGAGACGGCGGTGCCCGAGGGACGGCGTGGTGAACGGCGCGCGGGCGCCCCTGCCGGCCGGTCCGGTCCGGCCGGTCGGCACGGCTTCGGTCCGGTCGAGCCCACCCGTACGCCGATGGCCGGGCCGGGCGCGCCACCGGACCCGGCGCCCAGCGGCCGGACGTTCCCGGACGAGGCGGACGTCACCGAGCGGACCCAGGACGCGTTGCGCAGCCGGGGTCGGCGCTCCTGAACAACCGCGCTGCCCGCGTCCCCCGGTACGGCCGGGAGGGAACGCGGGCAGCGAGCCGTCAGCGGGCCGACGCGACAGGCGCCGGCGCGCTCCGGCCGTCGGCCGGCCGACCCGGTCCGGCCGGCGCCTCGACGAGCATGGTCTCGGCGAGCACCTGCGCCAGCCGGGTGGCGTCGCGCTGGGCCTGCCCGGCGCAGCAGTTGTTGAACAGCACGTGCAGGTCGTCGACCCGGCCAGCCAGCTCGGCCAGCCGTGCGGCCCAGTCCCGGAGTTCCGACTCCGCGTACGCGTAGCGGAACTTGTCCTCCTTGTCGCCGTCGCGCCACGCGTCGCTGTGCCCGTGGAACCGGACGACAGCCGGTTCCGCGGTGAGCGTGAGGATCGGCGGCACCGACGACGGATGGCCCTGCGGCATGTCCACGCAAACAAGCGAGAGGTCGTGGGCGCGCAGCAGGTCCAGAGTGGCCGCCTGGGCGGCACCGTCGAACCAGGACCCGTGCCGCACCTCCACCGCCACCCGCCACGGCCGGCACCGCTGTGCCAGCTCGACGATGCGGCGCTCGGCCGCCTCGCCACGCGCCAGCCACGGCGGGAACTGCAACAGCACCGCGCCCAGCTTGCCGGCGCCGGCGATCGGGTCCAGCGCCGCGCGGAAGCGGGCCCACAGCTCGTCGTACACCTGCTCGGGCAGGTCGCGGCGGCGGACCCGGCCGGGGCCGGAGGCGGGCCGCAGGTCACGGGGCAGCGCGGCGACAGGCGTCGGGTGACCGGTGAAGAGGCGGAACGCCTTGACGTCGAAGGTGAAGTCCTCGGGTGTCGCGTCGACCCAGCCCTGGGTCGTCTCCGGCACCGGCACCGCGTAGTAGGAGGTGTCCACCTCGACCAGGGGGAACCGGCCGGCGTAGAAGGCCAGCCGGGCGGCCGGCGTGTTGGCCGAGCGCGGGTACCAGCCGGAGCGCAGCAGCGACTGGTCGGCCCAGGACGACGTGCCCACCTTAATCACACCCATGTCATTCAGTGGACAGTCCCGCGCGCGGATCGGCAACCGCTGGCGATCCGGCCGACGCCGTGTCGACGCCGGAATGTCGGTGCCCCTTCCTAGTCTGGCGCGCGACGGACTTCGACAAAGGGGTGACCATGACCAGCACCGCGCAGCTCACCGGGGAACGGGCCGACCTGCTACAGACCCTGCGCCGGCACCGGGGTTTCCTCCTGCACACGGTCGAGGGGCTGACCGACGAGCAGGCCGCCACCCGCAGCACCGTCAGCGAGCTCTGCCCGGGTGGTCTGGTCAAGCACGTCGCGGGCACCGAGGAGCGGTGGATGCTCTTCGCCGTGGGCGGTGCCGAGGCGATGCAGCGCACCGAGATCGACTGGGTGGGTCAGTTCCGGATGGCGCCGGGCGAGACCCTGGCCGGGATGGTCGAACGTTTCCAGGCGGTGGCCGCGCACACCGACGAGCTGGTGGCCACTCTCGACCTGGACATGGCGCACCCGCTGCCGCAGGCGCCCTGGTTCGAGCCGGGGGCCAGCTGGACGGTCCGCCGGGTGCTGCTGCACCTCATCGCCGAGACCGCCCAGCACGCCGGGCACGCCGACATCCTGCGGGAGGCGATCGACGGCAGCAAGACCATGGGCTGAGCCGACGAGCGTTCGACGGGGCTGATGCGCCCCGTCGCGTGTCGCCTCCCGTCCCGCCCACCTGGCGGATGTGACGCCGCGCAGGTGGGCGGCGCTGAGGGTCACGAGATGGACGCGGATCAGATGGACCAGGAGACCGCCGAGCGGCTGCTCGGCGGCGGTCCTGTCGACCCGTCGGCCGGCCCTCGTCCGCTCGTGCTGCTGCTGTCCGCCGTCCGCGCCGCGCCGCGCCCCGCCGAACTGGCAGGTGAAGGTCTCGCTGTGCAGGCCTTCCGCAGCGCCCGGCGCACACCGCGCCGGGGTGAGCGTGGCTCAACCCCGATCGGGTGAGCCGCACCGCGCGGACGTGAACCCGTTTGCCGGGCCACGAAGTGGGCAGCCATCCGCAGGCTCAGAGACGGGGGGCGTTCGGATGCGGGCACTGCGGTTGATGGACTGGAAGTCGGAACCGGAACTGGTCGAGGTCGCCCAACCGACGCCCGGCCCGGGCCAGGTGGTGGTGCGGATCGGCGGCGCCGGTGCCTGCCACTCCGACCTTCACCTGATGGACGAGTTCGAGTCGGGGTCGGTGCCCTGGAACCCACCGTTCACGTTGGGCCACGAGAACGCGGGATGGGTGCACGCCCTCGGCGACGGCGTGACCGGGCTGCGCGTCGGGGAGCCGGTCGCTGTCTACGGCCCGTGGGGCTGCGGCACCTGCGCCCGTTGCCGGGTCGGCATCGACCCGTACTGCGAGAACCCGGCCGGCGCGCCGGTGCCCGGCGGCGGTGGCGGCCTGGGCCTGGACGGCGGCATGGCCGAGTACGAGCTGGTACCCGACGCGCGACACGTCGTACCGCTGCCCGAGGGGTTGGACCCGGTGCAGGCCGCACCGCTCACCGACGCCGGGCTCACCCCGTACCACGCCGTGCGGCGGTCCTGGCCGAAGCTCCCGCCGGGAAGCACGGCCGTGGTGATCGGGGTCGGCGGTCTGGGGCACGTGGGCGTGCAGATCCTCAAGGCCACCACCGCCGCCCGCGTGATCGCTGTGGACAACCGCGCCGAGGCGTTGCGACTGGCCACGGAGTGCGGGGCGGACCGCACGGTGGCCTCCGGCCCGAGCGCGGCCGAGGAGATCCGGGACGCCACCGGTGGGAGGGGCGCCGACGTGGTGCTGGACTTCGTCGGCGCGGACGCCACGCTGACGCTCGGGGCGGCGGTGGCCCGTACCGTGGGCGACCTGACGATCGTGGGAATCGGCGGCGGCACCCTGCCTGTGTCGTTCTTCTCCGTGCCGTACGAGGTGAGCATCGCGACCACCTACTGGGGCAGCCGACCGGAGCTGGTGGAGGTGCTGGACCTGGGGGCGCGCGGCCTGATCCGGCCGAAGACCACCACCTTCGCGCTGGACGAGGCCACGGACGCGTACCGCCAGATGCGCGAGGGCACGCTGGAGGGCAGGGCGGTGATCGTGCCCTGAGCCCGTCGGGTCAGTCGGCCCCGAGGAGCCCACGGACGAAGGCGGCCTGCCCGACGTGTTGCAGATCGTCCTCGACCACGCTGACCAGCCGCACGCCGAGGGTGACGGGTGGGTCCCACGCCTCGTCCACGACCCGGTCCAGGTCCGCCGGGGACAGCCCGGCCAAAAATGATCGGGTACGCCCCGACACCGCGCCGTAGTAGTCGATCAACGCTTGGGCGCTCTCCGGCCGCACCGCCGCTACCTGCGCGGGCGAGTGCCCGAAGCCGGTGTCGTCGGGATCGGCGGCGAGGCCGAAGCGGCCTGCCCACTCGCCGCCGACCCAGACCTGCTCGGCGTCGAGCAGGTCGGCGACGGCCTGGTCCTGGATGCGGGTGAGGTGCCAGACCAGCCAGCCGATCGAGTTGGCGCCCGGTCCGGGTTCGTGGCGCAGTTGCTCCGGGCTCAGGCCGTCGACCGCCGCGCGGACGAGGTCGGGCAGCCTGTCGTACGTCTCGGTCAGCAGGTCACTCACGTCCACGGCGCACGCCTCCTGGTCGGTTTCCGAACAGGTACCGCCGACACGGCCGATCAAACCTCTGCCGCTACGGTGATCACGTGGTCGCGGCGTTGGAGTTGTACCTGGATCCGGACGCCACCCGCCGGATCCGGGTGCTGTGGGACGCGCTGGAGGCCGAGGGCGTGCAGAGCATGCGCTCGCTGCTGGAGCAGCGTCACCGCCCGCACGTCTCGCTCGCGGTGGCGCCCCGCTTCGACCCGGAACAGGTGGCCGCCGCGCTGCGCGGGACGGTCGTGGCCGCCCCGCTGCGACTCGAATTTCAACACGCCGGGCAGTTCGTCGGCCGGGTGCTCTGGCTCGGTCCGGCGCCCACCGCGGAACTTCTGGCGCACCATCGTCTGGTGCACGACCGGCTGGCCGCCGCCGGCATCCCCCTGGCCGAGCACTACCAGCCGGGCCGCTGGGTGCCGCACTGCACGCTGTCCATGCGGGTGCCGAACGCGCTGATGGCCGCTGCGGTGCGTCGCTGCCTGGAGGTGCTGCCGGTGGCCGCGACAGTGGTCAGCGCGGCGCTCACCGACCACGCGCGCGGGATCGCCCACCCGCTGCCCTGACCGCCGACCCGAAAGCGGACGATAGCGGAGAATGTCCGGTTTGGCGGGCCGCAGTCGGGAAACCGAAAAGAAGCGGTGCGGACGCGTCCGGGCGTGGGATGGTTCGAGATGGCTGCCGTACCGGTGCGACCCGCTCGCGCGGGCGACCGGCCCGGCGGCGCGGCCTACGCCCGCGCCGCCCGCGGCGGCTTCGACGAGGAGAGGCAGGGCCCATGCAGGCTCAGCGCAGGCCACCGCGCACGGAGCGGAGCCAGACCCGGGACGACCGGACCGGCGGCGGGATGACCGGGGCGGCCACGCCACTGACGATCTGGGCCGCCGCGGTGCTGCTCGGCCGGATCGCCGCGGGCGACGACGACAGCGAGGACGAGCGGCACATCCTGCGCGGCATCGAGTGACCCCGACGCACCGGCTCAGAGCCAACCGCGCCGTTTGAAGACCAGGTAGAGGGTGCCGCACACGAGCAGCATCAGCAGCAACGCGAACAGGTAGCCGAAACGCCAGTCCAACTCCGGCATGTGGACGAAGTTCATCCCGTACACCGTGCCGATGAGGGTGGGGGCGAACAGGATCGCGGCCCAGGACGAGACCTTCTTCAACTCCTCGTTCTGGGCGTAGCTGGCGGCGGTGAGGCTGCGCATCTCCTCGTTCTGCTGCTGCGAGACGAGTGTCGCGTTGACGGTGAGGATGTTCTGCAACAGGTGCCGGAACCCGTCCACCCGTTCCACCACCTGGGTCAGGTGGTCGGTGACGTCGCGCAGGTACCTGCGCAGTTCCTCGTCGGTGCCGTAGCTGCCCGCGCCGGCCGCGAGCGCGTCCAACATGGTGAGCAGCGGACGGGCGGCCCGCTGGAACTCGATGACCTCCCGGCTGAGCCCGTAGATGCGCCGGCTGGCGTTCGGGTCACCCCCGAACACCTGGGTCTCGATCTCGTCGATGTCGTTCTCCAGTCCGGCCACCACCGGCGCGTACCCGTCGACCACCTGGTCGAGGATCGCGTACAGGACCGCCTCGGGGCCCTGGGCGAGCATCGGCGCGTCGGTCTCCAGTCGACGGCGTACGGCGGCCAGGTCGGGCGCCTCGCCGTGCCGGACGGTGACCACGAACCCCGGCCCGATGAACAGGTGCAGCTCGGAGAACTCGACCTCCTCGCGCCTGTCGTCGTATCGGGCGGCGCGCAGCACCACGAACAGGGTCTCGCCGTACCGTTCGAGCTTGGGCCGCTGGTGGGCGTTGATGGCGTCCTCGACCGCCAGGTCGTGCAGCCGGAACTCCCGGGCCAGTGAGGTGATCTGGTCGATGTCGGGCCGGTAAAGCCCGATCCAGGCCATCGCGTCGTCCTGCTCCTGGAGGCAGCGGTACGTCTCGGCGAGGCCGGCCGGCGAGGCGAAGCGGTGTCCCCGGATGTAGACGGCGCTCTCCACCATGCCACCGGCGGGCGGGGCCGGCGCGGGTGGCGGCGGTACGCCGACGGCTGTCGCGTGCTCGTCGAGCTGACGGCCGAAGCCACCACCCGGGCGCAAGCGACGGCCGCCGACCATGAGCCGCTCCCTCCCCGGTGGCATCGCGTCCGGCGGCCTCGGCCCGAGCGGGCGGATCGGTGCGGGGCGCCGGAGGCGCTGCATCCCCCCTGCCCCGGGGCCGAAACCCGTCCGACCGCCGGGACGGCCGGACAGGCACAGACGGGTTCGGCGTACCTGCGGACGGGCGCGTACGACCGGGCGGATACTCGCGGTGAGCAGGGGCGGAGGACGGGGGAAGCGCCGGTGCGGGTCGACAGGCGCGCCGGGCGGCTGCGCGGCTGGCTGCTCGGCGGCGGAACGGAGCGGGCCGGGCGGCACCCCGGTCCGCACGGCCGCCCGCGGCGGGACCGGCAGCACCCCTGGTGGAGGGTGATGTGCCTGACCGGTGTCGACTACTTCTCGACGCTCGGCTACCAGCCCGGAATCGCGGCGCTGGCCGCCGGGGTGCTGTCGCCGGTGGCGACTCTGGTGCTGGTGCTTGTGACGTTGCTGGGCGCGCTGCCCGTGTACCGGCGGGTGGCGGTGGAGAGCCCGCACGGTGAGGGCTCCATCGCGATGCTGGTCCGTCTACTGAACTACTGGCAGGGCAAGCTGCTCGTGCTGGTGCTGCTGGGGTTCGCGGCGACCGACTTCATCATCACCATCACCCTGTCGGCGGCGGACGCGACCGCCCACATCGACGAGAATCCGTTCCTGCCCGGCGCGCTCAAGGGACACGAGCTGCCGCTCACGCTGCTGTTGGTGGCGTTGCTGGGCGCGGTGTTCCTCAAGGGATTCGGTGAGGCGATCGGGATCGCGGTCGTCCTGGTGGCTGTCTACCTGACGCTGAACGCAGTGGTGATCGCCGACGCGTTGTGGCGGGTGGCGACGCACCCGAGCGCTGTCGCGGACTGGGGCACCGCACTGACCACCGGGCACGGCGACCCCCTGCTGGTGGTCGGACTGTCCCTGCTGGTCTTCCCGAAACTGGCGCTGGGCCTGTCCGGTTTCGAGACCGGGGTGGCCGTGATGCCGCACATCCGTGGTGACCGGCGGGACTCCGAGGAGCGACCGTCGGGCCGGATCCGAGGCGCGCGCCGGCTCCTCACCACCGCCGCGACGATCATGAGCGTCTTCCTGCTCACCAGCAGCGTGACCACCACTGTGCTGATCCCACCAGAGGCGTTCCAGGCGGGCGGCCCGGCGAACGGCCGGGCACTGGCCTACCTGGCGCACCAGCACCTCGGCGAGGTGTTCGGCACCGTCTACGACCTGTCCACCATCGGGATCCTCTGGTTCGCGGGCGCCTCGGCGATGGCCGGTCTGCTCAACCTCGTACCCCGCTATCTGCCCCGCTACGGCATGGCTCCGACCTGGGCCCGGGCCGTACGCCCGCTGGTCCTGGTCTTCACCACAGTGGCGTTCCTGATCACGGTGATCTTCGACGCCAGCGTGGACGCGCAGGGCGGCGCGTACGCCACAGGGGTCCTGGTGTTGATCACCTCGGCGGCGACGGCGGTGACCCTCGCGGCGCGGCGACGGCGGCAGCGGGGCCGGACCCTCGCGTTCGGGACCATCGCGGTGATCTTCGTGTACACGACAGTGGCGAACGTCGTGCAACGCCCCGACGGCGTCAAGATCGCGGCGTGCTTCATCGGCGGGATGATCCTGGTGTCGGTGCTGTCCCGACTGATGCGGGCCTACGAGCTGCGGGTCGACCACGTGGAGCTGGACCCGGCAGCGGCCCGGATGATCGACGAGCGGGCCACCCGCCGGATCCGCCTCGTCGCGCACGAGCCGGAGCGCCGGGACCCGGCCGAGTACCGCGCCAAGCTGGCCCAGACCATGGCGGACAACGACTTTCCCGACGACGGCGACGTCATCTTCGTCGAGGTGCACGTCACCGACCCGTCGGACTTCGAGACAGCGCTGCTGGTCCGCGGCAGCGTGGCGCACGACAGCTACCAGGTGCTCAGTCTGGCCAGTTCCTCGGTGCCCAGCGCGCTCGCCGCCCTGCTGCTGGAGATCCGCGACCGGAGCCGGCGTCGCCCCCACATCTACTTCGAGTGGACCGAGGGCGGCCCGGTTCGCAACCTGCTGCGCTACCTGGCGTTCGGGCAGGGCGCGATCGCCCCGGTCACCCGGGAGATCCTGCGCCGCCAGGAGCCCGACCCTCGCCGCCGCCCGCACGTGCACGCCGGTTGACCTGCCGGTCGACGGCCGTCGCGGACGGTGAGCGTGGTCATAACGGCTGGACGACCCACCGGTTCCGGCTGCTAGCCTCGGCGCAGGTCATGAGCGCCAGCGCGAAGCCCCGGCTCGCTGGCCGGCAACCCTCCTCCGCGGTGGGGTGCCCCGGGTGAAGACCAGGCACCGGCAGGACGTCGGTGCAAGCGTGGCCTGGCACCCAGGTCAGCACAGACCCGGGAGACCGTATGCGCATCCTCAGCTCCATCCCACCGGCCGACCTCGCGGATCTCCGCGTCGGCCGCCTCTCGGCGGCACTGACCAGGCGTCGGCACGTGGACATGATGCGAATGTGCAGCGCGGCGTGTCGCCGCCGCGCCTCGCTCTGACGCGTCCCTCTTCTCACACCACTTTTCCAGCGGTACGCCCATCGGGCGCACCGTCCGCGGCGCGTACCCGCCGCGGCGCACCCCATCGGAGAGACCTGTGCGATTCCTTCCTGCCCTGACCCGTGTCGCCGCCCTGGGCGCGGCCACCATCCTGGCCGCGACCGCGCTTACCGCCTGCGGCGACGACGCCTCGACCGACGCCTCCGCCAACCCGTACGGCCTGGCGCGGCCGGGTGTCCTGCGCGCCGGCACGCTCACCGACGCCCCGCCGAACGTCTACCTCAAGGACGGTAGGTTCACCGGCTTCGACAACGACCTGCTGACCGCGGTGGCCGGCAAGCTCGGCCTGACCGTCGAGTTCGTCGGTACCGACTTCTCCGCCCTGCTCAGCCAGGTCAACAACCACAAGTTCGACGTCGGCAGCTCCTCGATCACCATCACCGAGGCGCGCAAGAAGACAGTCGACTTCGGCAACGGCTACGACTTCGGCTACTTCGGCCTGGACGTCCCGGCCGGCTCGCCGATCACCAGCTTCGACCAGTTGACAGGCAAGCGGGTCGTGGTGGTGCAGGGCACCGTCCAGGACGACTACGCCACAGGCAAGCAGCTCGACCCGGTGCGGGTGCCGGACTACAACGGCGCGATCAACCAGCTCAAGGCCGGCACCGCCGACGCGTGGATCGCCCCGGCGGAGATCGGCGAGAAGTCGGCAGCCGACAGCAACGGCAAGATCACCGTGGCGGCCAAGCAGCTCAGCCCGGCGCCTACCGCGTACGCCGTGGCCAAGGGCGGCGACAAGCTGCGCGAGGCGCTGAACAAGGCCCTCGACGAGGTCATCGCGGACGGCACCTGGAGCCGTCTGCAGGCGCAGTACTACCCGGGTCGGCCGATCCCGGCGGACTTCACGCCGGGCAGCGGCGCGGTCGCGGCGCCGTCCGCGTCGGTGGCGCCGTCGGCGTCCGCGTCGGTGGCGCCGTCCGCGTCCGCGTCGACCGCGTCCTGAGCGGTAACCGGTGACGAGCGAGCGGGGCGGCAGGAGAGGCGACCGATGGATCCGTTGAGCACCCTGTGGGAGACGTTCTTCGACGCCGAGGCCATGCGTGAGGCGCTGCCCGAGATGCTTACCGTCGGGCTGCCGAACACGCTGATCCTGGCGGTCTCCGCCGCCCTGCTCGGCTCGGTGCTGGGCCTGCTGCTGGCCGTCGCCGGCATCTCCCGCACCCGGTGGCTGCGCTGGCCGGCGCGGGTCTACACGGACGTGTTCCGGGGCCTGCCGGCCGCCGCGACGATCCTGCTGATCGGGGTCGGGCTGGCGCCGCTGGGCATGGAGATCTGGGGGCCGGACCCGTACCCGCTGGGCATCCTGGCGCTGTCGTTGATCGCGGCGGCGTACATCGGGGAGATCTTCCGCTCCGGCATCCAGTCGGTGGAGGCCGCCCAGTTGGAGGGCGCCCGTGCCCTGGGTTTCTCCTGGGCCGACGCGATGCGGCTGGTGATCATCCCGCAGGGCATCCGGCGGGTGCTGCCCGCCTGGGTGAACCAGCTCATCGCGTTGATCAAGGACTCCAGCCTTGTCTACTTCCTCGGGCTGGTGGCCAGCCAGCGGGAGCTGTTCCGGATCGGACAGGACTACGCGGCCACCACCGGCAACGAGTCCGCGCTGCTGCTCGCCGGGCTCTTCTACCTGGCGTTGACGGTCCCGCTGACGCACGTCGTCAACTGGATCGACAGGCGGTTGCGGCACGGCCGACCGGCCACCGCTGCCGCCGACGAGGACGAGGACGACACCCCGGCGTTCGCCGGGGCCCCGGAAGGAGACAGGCGATGACCACCTCGGTGAGCCTGGAGGCGCGCGACGTGCACCTCGCCTTCGGACCGAACCGGGTGCTGCGCGGCGTCGACCTCACCGTGGCGCGCGGCGCGACGGCCTGCGTGATCGGGCCGTCCGGGTCGGGCAAGTCCACACTGCTGCGGACCCTCAACCGGCTGATCGAGCCCGACCGCGGCGACGTGCTGCTGGACGGCCGCAGCGTACTGCGCGACGACCCGGACGCGCTGCGCCAGCGGGTCGGCATGGTGTTCCAGCAGTTCAACCTGTTCCCGCACATGACCGTGCTGCGCAACATCACCCTGGCCCTGCGCCGCCTGCGCAAGCTCGGCGAGGACGAGGCGGACGCGGTCGCCCGCGCCCAACTGGAGCTGGTGGGGCTGGCCGGCAAGGCGAACTCCCGGCCGACGCAGCTCTCCGGCGGTCAGCAGCAGCGTGTGGCGATCGCCCGGGCTCTGGCCCTGCGACCCGAGGTGATGCTCTTCGACGAGGCCACCTCGGCGCTCGACCCCGAGCTGGTCAAGGGCGTGCTCGGGGTGATGGCCGACCTGTCCGCCGCCGGGATGACAATGGTGGTGGTGACCCACGAGATGGGGTTCGCCCGGCAGGTCGCCGACACCGTCGCCTTCATGGACCGGGGCGTGGTGCTGGAGGCCGGCCCGCCCGAGGCGATCTTCGAGGGCGCCGAGCATCCCCGGCTGCGCCGTTTCCTCGCGCAGGTGCTCTGAGGAGCCTCGCTCACCGGCCCGGCGACTGTCACTCGCCGGATCCGCGTCCCAGCAGCCGGATCTCCTCGTTGTCAAGCGCGGCCTGCAACTCCAGCAGCACGAGGTCGTCGATCTCCCGGCTGTCGCGAAGGCGGGTGACCTCCCGGCGCTTGTGGGCGAGGACGCCCAGGCGCAGGTCGCGTTCCAGCCGGCGTTCCTCGGCGGTGTCCCCGCCGATCTCGTTGACGTCTTCCAGGTGCCGCTGGTACTCGGCCTGCAACCGGCGTACCGCCTCCTCGCCGGCGCCCACCTCGGCGGCCACGTGGGGCACCGCGGCGAGGCCGACCTGGGTGGCGCGCATCCGGGCCAGCCGGGCCTCGTCGACCCGTTCCGGGTCGCCGGCCAGCCCCGCCCAGCGCACCACAAGCGGCAGGGTGGTGCCCTGGATCAGCATGATCAACACGATCACCAGCGCCGTCACGAAGATGATCAGGTCGCGTTCGACGACCGGGCGACCGGCGACAGTCATCGTCGGGACGGCAAGCGCTGCCGCGAGCGACACGGCGCCCCGGAAGCCGGCCCAGCCCGCGACGGTCCCCACCCGCCAGCTCGACGGTCCCCGGCCCCGCTCGACGATCCGGCGGCGTCGCAGCCTCGCCGACTGCGCGGTCAGGTAGATGAAGAACAGCCTGGTGCACAGGACGACGAGCGTGACCACCAGCACGATCACCACGGCCCTCGCCGGCGAGGTGCTCGTGACGCCCCGCACCGCCCGGGGGATCTGCGTGCCGAGCAGCACGAACAGGCCGCCGTTGATGAGGAACGTGGACAGGTCCCAGAACGCGTACGCCAGCACCCGGGAGCGGGCGCGGATCACCCGTGGACCGGCGTAGGCGAGCATCAGACCGGCGACCACCACCGCCAGGACACCGCTGGCGTGCACGGAGTCGGCGAGTAGGAACGCGCCGAACGGGGTCAGCACGCTCAGCGCGCCCTCGCGCAGCGGATCGTCGAGCCGCTTGCGGATCAGCACCACGGCGAAGCCCACCAGCAGACCGGCGAGCACGCCGCCGACGCTGGCCCCGACGAACTCCTCGCCGATGCCCAGCACGCCCGGCTCCGCGCTCTGGGTGAGCAGACCCACGGCCACCGCGAAGACCACGAGGGCGGTGCCGTCGTTGATCAGGCTCTCCGCGTGCAGGGTGGTGAGGAGCTTGCGGGGCAGCCGTTTGGCCAGACCTGTGACAGCCGCCGCGTCCGTCGGTGCGAGGACGGCGCCGAGCACCCAGGCGGCGGCGGGATTCACCCCGAACGCCTGCGCGGTGAACGACACAGTGACCATGGTGAGCACCACGAGCACCACGGCGAGCAGACCGATCACGGGCAGGTTGGCCCGGATCTCGCGCAGACTGATGGTGAGGCTCTCCCGGTACAGGATCGCCGGCAGGAAGATCAGCAGCACCAGGTCCGGTTCCAGGGTCAACTCGGACAGCGGGGGCGCCAGCCCGAGCAGCACCCCGAACCCGATGAGCAGGACCGGCGGCGCGACCCGGTACCGGCCGCCGAGCGTGGTGCCGACCAGGACGGTGACGCCCAGCACCACGATCAGGACGAGCCCCTGCACGGCGTACCCCCTCGATCCCCCGGCCGACGCGCCGGTGCCTCCATCTGACCGCACCCACCGGCCGGTTCCGACGGAAAGTCCGCAAGTCGCGGTGGGGTCAGGCGGCGCGGGCGCGGGCGGTCAGCGCTCGGGCGGTACGACGGTGCCGGGCCGCCTCGTCGTCGCGGCCCAGTGCCGCCGCGAGGTCGGCGAGGTGCCCGGCCACCGGACCGACGGTGAGCACTCCGCTGCCGGCGGCCAGCTCCCCGGCCGCGGGCAGCAGCTCGGCGTGGACGCGGTCCATCGTGACCCGGTCGTCGAGCAGCCGCGCCGCCCGGCCGACGAGACAGAGGCGGACCTCGCGCAGCAGGTCGTGCGGCCCCGGCGGCAGTGCCCGCAGGGCCTCCCCGGCCGCGGTCCGGTCACCGGCGGCGACCAGCAGCAGCGGGCGGACCCACGGCTCGTGCGGCCCCCAGTCCAGACCCGCCCAACCCCCGTCGCCGGGCCCCGGGAGCGGACGGTCGTCGGCCAGCCGCAGGCCGAGCAGCGCCAGCGGGAGCAGACCGCGGGTCAGGCCCGGCATACCGTCACCGGGCAGCCGGTCGGCAGCCGCCAGGTACGCGTCGGCAGCCGCGGCCGACTCGCCGTCCAGTGCCAGCCGCAGCGCGGCGTACCACCTGGTGAAGAGGCCGACCAGCGGCAGCTCGTACCGTTCGGCGAGGCGGTCGGCGGCGCGGGCGTGGGCGTCGGCGGCCTGCCGGTCGGCCAGCGCGCAGGAGGCCTGGACCAGGATCAGGTGACCCGCCACCTCGAAGGTCACCAGTTGGTGCCGGGCGGCCAGGTCGACCAGCTCGGCGCCGATCCGGGCGCGTTCACCGGCCAGGCCGACCCGGTCGAAGGCGTGCATGAAGCGGGCGTTCAGCGCGAACGCCAGCAGCCCGGGGTCACCGACCGTCCGGGCTGTCGACTCGGCCTCGTCGGCCGCCCGACGCCCACGGTCGGTGACGGTGCCGCGCAGCTCCAGGGCGAGGGTGCTCAGCAGCCGGCTGCGCCGCGCCGACCCGGTCGCGCCGAGGGCCGCCAGGGCACGCTCGGCGACCTGCGCGATCCGTCCGGAGAGCAGGTCGTCGTCGTTGCGCGTCCAGATCGCCGGCACGTCGAAGCCGGTGAGCACCTCCTCGATCAGCAGGGGGTCGCCGACGGACTCGGCCGCCGTGATCGCCTCGGCCCTGACCCGCCGCGCCTCGGCGAGGCGGCCCGTGACGGCGAGCGCACGCCCCAGACCCACAAGCGCCGTCAACCGCTCGCGGTGGTGGACCCCGCCGGCCCGGTCGTACGCGTCGACCGCCTGCCGCCACAGCCGGGCCGCCTCGTGCGGGTTGCCGCCCCGTTCGGCCTGCTGGGCCGCCGTGCGGGCGTACGCGGCGGCGCGACCGGCGGCGACCGGCCCGCCGGCGCGCAGCAGGTGGTGGGCGAGGGCGGCGGGTTCGACGGGTTCGCGCTGTCGCAGCACCTCGGCGGCGGCACCGTGCCAGGCGGCGCGGCGCGGCGCGGACAGATCGGCGTAGAGCGTGTCGCGGACCAGGATGTGGGCGAAGCGCAGCTGTCCGTCGGTGTCCCGCTCGACGAGGAAGCCCGCCTGAAGGGCGCGGTCCACGGCGTCCAGCACTGTCGAGGGGTCGTCCGCCAACGCGCTGAGCACCTGCGGGTCGAGGTCCCGGCCGAGCACCGCCGCCTGCCGCAGCACGGTACGGGTGGGCGCGGGCAGCTGCGCCAGCCGGTGCCGGATCACGTCGCGTACGCCGGGCGGCACCGCCGCCAGCGCGGCGTCGCCCTCGCCCGCGTACAGCTGGGCCAGCTCCCGTACGAAGAAGGGGTTGCCGCCGCTGCGGTGGTGGATCAGCCGGGCGGTGGCCGCGTCCAGGTCCACTCCGGCGACGGCGCTCGCCAGTTCGCCTGTCGCCGGCGCGGGCAGTCCGGCGAGATACTCGCGCACCGGTTCGAGGCCGGCCGCGCGGGCCAGGGCGGCGGTGAGCGCCGGACCGATCTCGGTGGCCCGGTACGTGCCGAGGATCAGGACCGGGCCGCCGGCCGGTTGCGGACCGGCCAGGAGCCCTGTCAGCAGGTCCAGGGTGTCGCCGTCGGCGCGGTGCAGGTCGTCCAGGACGATAAGCACCGGTTGCCGGTCGGCGACCGCGGAGACCAGCGAGGCGACCGCGCGGTGCCTGCGGAACCGTGTCACGCTTGCCCCGCCCGTGGCGGCGTCGTCCTGTTCGTCGACGCCTGTCGAGCCGGCGAGCGCCTCGGTGACCTGCGTCCAGGGCCAGGCCGCCGGTGCGCCCTCGTACTCCGGGCTGCGTCCCCACGCCGTGGCCCATCCCTGCGCGGCCAGCTGCCGGGTGAGCGTCTCGGCAAGCGCGGTCTTGCCGGCTCCCGGCTCGCCGCTGAGAAGGGCGAGCACGGGCCGGCGGCGACCGGCGGCGGTGTCGGCGGCCAGCCGCAGCCGGGCCAGCTCCGCGTCGCGGCCGACGAACGGACGCTCCCGCGCCGCCGCGACGGGGCGGTCCGCGGTCACGACGGGACGATCGGCGGTCCCGACGTCGGGGGCGGCGTCGAGGTGCGGGGTGAGGTGCGGGGCCTGGGCCAGGATGTCGGCCTCCAGCCGCCGCAGCTCCGGCCCCGGGTCCACGCCCAGCGCGGTCACCAGGGCGGCCCGGGCCTCGCGGAGCGCGGCCAGCGCGTCACCCTGCCGACCGGCGCGGTACCTGGCCATCGCCAGCAACCGCCAGGCGTCCTCGCGCAGCGGGTTGCCGGCGAGGTGGGCCGGCAGGTCGGCGGCGGCCTCGTCCGGCCACCCCAACGCCAGCAGCGCCTCGGCCCGCCGTTCGACGGCGAGCATCCGCAGCTCGTCCAGTCGGTTGACCTCCGCGACCGCCCAGGCCTCGTTCGCGCAGTCGGCGTACGCGGGGCCGCGCCACAACCCGAGTGCCGCATCCAGGGCCTCCAGAGCCGGGGCGGGACGTCCCGCGGCCAACAGTGGGCCGCTCTCGCCGACTGCCGCCTCGAACCGGTAGGCGTCCACCGCGTCCGGGCCGGCCCGCAGCGCGTACCCCGGCGCCTCGGTGAGCAGGATCCGGGGCGGCGTGCGGGGCGGCCGGTCGGGCTCCAGCGCCCGGCGCAGGTCGGCCACGAAGGTGCGGATGGCGCCCACCGCGCCGTCCGGCGCGACGTCCCACAGGTCGTCGACGAGCCGTTCCACAGGCACCACCCGGCCGTGGGCGATCAACAGCCGGGCCAGCACGAGGCGCTGCCGGTGCCCCCTGAGCGGAACCGGGCCACTCTCGGTGGCGGCGGTCACCGACCCGAGCACACCGAAGGTCACCGCCGGAGCGGCCGCCGGCTGCCTGGTCATGGCACCAATCTAGGCGGGCCGGCGCGGACCACGGCCGCCCGCCCGCACTGATCGGACGCTCACCGTCCGCTGATCGCCACGGGGCAGGCTCGACGACGTACGACGGCGTCCGGTCACCGCGCCGGACCCGCCCTCATCACCAGGAAGGTTCCACAGGTGGACCCCAGGATCAACGGATTCGACTACCAGCGCGTCACCGTGGCCGACGGCGTGACGCTCAACGCCGCCGTGGGCGGTTCCGGGCCACCTGTCGTGCTGCTGCACGGCTTTCCGCAGACGCACCTCATCTGGCGGCACGTCGCGGCCGACCTGGCCGCCGACCACACGGTCATCTGCCCCGACCTGCGGGGGTACGGCGACAGCGACAAGCCCGTGGACAGCGACGGCACCGCGTACGCCAAGCGCACCATGGCCGCTGACATCGTGGCGCTGGCCGGGGCGCTCGGCCACGAACGGTTCGCGCTGGCCGGGCACGACCGGGGTGCCCTTGTCGCGTTCCGCGCCGGTCTCGACCACCCGGCGGCGATCAGCCAGCTCGCCCTGCTCGACGTGCTGCCGACCCTCGACATGTGGGACGTGCTGCACGGCGCCAGCGCTGCGGTCGCCTTCCACCTCTACCTGATGGCTCAGCCGCCCGGTCTGCCCGAGGAGATGATCGGGGCCAACCCGGACGCCTTCTTCGGTCATTTCCTGGACGTCTGGACCCGCGATCCGCAGGCCCTGCCGGCGGAGGTGCGGGCCTCGTACCTGCGCGCGTCCCGCAACGCTGTCACCTCGATCGTCGCCGACTACCGCGCGTCCGCAGGCGTGGACGTCGCCCACGACGCCGCCGACCGGAGCGCCGGCCGCCAGCTGTCGATGCCGGTGACCGTGCTCCAGCAGGACTGGGGCGCGGCGCTCGGTTATGACGCGGCCGGGCTGTGGCGGGCGTGGGCGCCGGACCTGGCCCACCAGACGGTCACCTGCGGGCACTTCATGGCCGAGGAGGTGCCGGCCGAGGTGGTCGGAGCGCTGCGTGCCCTGCTCGCCCGCCCGACCCACAACCCTCGGTAAGATTTCCGACACCCCATGTCACGGGCGGCCCGGGGCGGAACCGGGCCGCCCGACCCACTTAATGGCTCTGACCTGCGGAAATGCGACGTTACACCAGGTGGACGCCAACCGGTCATCGGTGATACACAGGCAGGTACCGGCAGCCAACGACGGCCCGTCGCCCATCTCCTCGCCACCGACCGTTCGCACGAAACCGCCACTCCACGGGCCTTAGCCGCAGGACCGCACCCCCGGTCAGCACCGTCTCCACACGGCACCGGCCCGACGGCCGATGACGGATGGGACGGTCCTCGACCAGGGAGTTGCCGTGAGATATCTGCGTATCCGATCCCGCCACCGGCCGTACGAGATGGCCGTCCTGGCCACGTCACCGGTCTGCGGCATCCTGATGTTGACCCTCGACGTCCGGCCGACCTCCGTCCAGACGTCCATGCCGGCGCCCGTGCAGGCGGCCTGGGAGATCGGCCTGATCCTGGTGGGGGTGAGCGGGTTGCTGGGTATTCTGTGGCCCGGCCGGCTCTCCACCGGGCTCGGCATCGAACTCGCGTCGGTCCTGGTGCTCGGCACCATCACCGGCATGTACGTGGTCGCCCTGGTGTCGCTGTGGAACCACCAGTCCCTTGTCGCGGCGTCGTTCGTCGCCGCGGTGACGATCGGCTCGATCTGGCGGGGCGTCCAGATCGCCGTCGACCTGCGCCGCCTGGTCCGCGCCTGCGAATGCCTGCCCGACCTGCAACTACAGGGGGGTGTCCCGTGAACACCGCGCCGGCGCCGGCGGCACCACACTGGGTGCAGGTGGCGCTCAGCGTGTTCGGCATCCTCGGCGGCTCCACCGGTCTGGCCGCGATCGCCACGGTGCTGGTGCAGCGGGGAAAGTTCAAGGCCGATGCCGCCGACACCCTCACCGAGGCCGCCCTCACCCTGGTGCAGCCGTTGCAGACCCGGATCACCGAACTGGAGGGCGAGGCGCTGCACGCCCGCTCGGAGCTGGGGACGCTGCGCGAGCAGGTCAACCAGTTGCAGTACATGGTCCGGGTGCTCACCCGGACGCTGGACCGCTGGCGGGCCGCGATCCGCGCGCCGGACGCGACCCTGCGCAAGGTTCGAGCGGTGGTGGCGGAGTCCGAACGACTACCGGACGGCGGCTGACCGGCCCGCCATCTCCGGCTCATCGGTGGCCGGCGGACCCGGAGTCGCGGAGTCGTCTGACGAGCTCGCGCACCGCGGCTCGGAACTCGGGCTCGGATTCGCCCGGATGATGGCCCAGGACCGGTGGTGGCAGATGGTCCCCCGGCGCGGCCAGCAGGTCCCGGGGGTCCCGCAGCCGCCGGTCGACGGCACCGGCCGGGTCGGCGGCGTCCGGAGGCGGGTCACCGGGGCGGTTCGGGTAGAAGATCCATCCGCCGACCGGATCGGTGTCGCGCCACAGGTTGATCCACCGCCATCCGACCCGCTGCCCCACCTCACGCATCATCTCCTCGTTGAGGTACGCGGGGTAGAGCCGGGCGTACAGGCGGTCCAACGGTGATCCGTAGGTGAGCAGAGCGACACGCCGACGCACCTGCGGGGGCAGCCGCAGCACCGCCAGGGCCAGCAACACCGAACCGTGGCTGTGCCCGCAGAGCAGCACCCCGGTGTGCCGCCCGGCGAGCTGGATGATCCGGTCGGCCAG
This sequence comes from Micromonospora sp. NPDC047521, assembly GCF_055587305.1. Lineage (NCBI taxonomy): Bacteria > Bacillati > Actinomycetota > Actinomycetes > Micromonosporales > Micromonosporaceae > Micromonospora > Micromonospora sp. NPDC047521. The sequence continues at coordinate 416,875 of NZ_JBVJGN010000004.1, forward strand.
CTCCGGCACCGCCCGGTCGGCGTAACTCGCCGGGGCGAACGGGTGGGCGGCCCGGGGCCAGAAGGTGCCCAGGTCCCACAGGATCCCGACGTGCCTGCGGAACCAGGCCGTCCGGTACCCGAACACACCACCCACCAGCAGGGTGAGGACCACTGCGGCGACGAGGTAGGTGCCGGCGGTCAGCCCCATCCCGACGGCTTCGGCAGGCAGCCCGACAGCCCGCGCCAACTCCTCCGGTTGACGACCGGTGAGCCCGAGCAGGCTGGTGGCCAGTCCGACCGCCGTGAGAACCGCGTACGTGGCGGCCAGCACGCCCAGCCACTCGGTGAACCGCGCCCGGGCGATGGCCCTGGTGGCCTGCCGCAGCCGCCCGGCCGCCTCCGGCGGTGCGGCGGGAAAGTCGCGGGCGGTGATCGCCTCCGCCGCTCGGCGCCGGCGCGAGCGCGACAGCAGGGCTATCGCGCCACACAGCAGCACCGCCGCGCCCACGTGCAGGAAGAAGGCAAGCAGTGTCCAGCGGTACGGCAGCGGCGGCCCGCCGTCACTGAAGTACCCGCCGAGCACCGCCCCCGTCTGGTAGGCCAGGCCGGCGGAGAGCGCACCGGCCAGACCGACCGCGATCGCCGCGATGACTACCGCGCCCAGTCCGTGCCGCAGCACGACGCGGCCGTCCACCCGACCGCGCTGCCAGAGGACCAGGCCGCTGAGCAGCACCAGCAGTGCCATCTGGCCGAGCAGCACCGTGCCAGCGACCCCGTCGTAGCCGGGTAGCCCGCCCGACGGCGGCCAGTCCCGCTCATCGCGGGCGACGGCGACGAGCGTCGCCACACTCAGGCCGACAGCGGCCACGCCCGTCGCGCGGGCGCTGCGGGTGACCGTCCGCGCGGTAGCCACCTGGTCGATCAGCCCCGGGGCGGCGAGCAGGCCGACGCAGGCCAGCAGCACCGCCGCGCTGAGCACCAGCAGCAGCGTCGTCGCGACAGTCGCGCCGCCGGCGCGACGGGCCACGAGCAGCACGAGGTTGAGGACGGCGAGCGCGCCGGCGACGTGGATGGCCCGCAGACGTCCCACGAGCGGCTCCACGGCCCACAGCGGGTTGTCGGCCGGTCGGGGCCGGCGGGTGCCGAGCAGCCGGAGTAACACGACCGCGGCGATCGGCACCAGCGCCAGCGCGGCGAGCCGCTGCCCGACGTGCCTGTCGTCGAGCCCGGCCATCGTGTCGAAGGGTCCCCGGCACCTGGTGTCGCTGAGACACCGCCAGGCGACCAGGTCGAGGGCGACACCGGCGACGGCCACCACGTACACCGCTGTGAGGTTGAGAGCGAGGAGGCGGCACAGCATGGCGACGCCGCCGGCGCTGCGACGACCCGTCGGCCGCATCCACACCGCCACGTTGCTCAACATGAACGGCAGCAGGAAGACCATGGAGATGGTCCGGGCCACGGTGCCCGAGGGCAGGTCACCCCACCGGTACGCCTCGACGGTCACCCCGTTCGGGTCGGTGCCGTCCGGCTCGTCGGCGCGGTGGAAGCCCCCGCTGCCGTCGCCGGCGACCTGGCGGGTGTGCGCCCGGTCGAGAATGACCGCCGGCTGCGCCCCCGACACGCCGTGCACCCGCAACTGCACCACGTCGTGCCGTCGCGGTTGGTCGCCGTGCCGCGCTGACCTCTCCGGCATCGGGGGGCTACCCGTGCCGCCGCAGCTCGGACGCGCCGTCGCCGTTGGCGCGCCACACGAACCGCCGTATGCCGGGCATCGAGTCGACCAGGACGATGAGCAGCAACACCCCGGCGACGGCTGCGCTGTTGACGAGTTGCGGACGCCCCTCGCTGGTCAGGCCGGCCGCCACGATGGCCGGCACACCGATCAGACGCGCCCAGGGCAGGCTGGCGTCGATCACGGCCGAGAGCAGGATCCGGGCGGTCAGGAACAGCGCCGGGCCGAGGACGCCCACCGCCAACTGCCCCGTGCTGTGCTCGCCCGGGTCGGCGATCGTCATCTCCATGGCGACGGACGTGCCCAGCACCCCGGCGATCATGACGAGGTGCAGGTAGCCGGCCAGGAGCGCCAGCTTGCTGCCAGGCGGGCCCTGCGCCGTGATGGCGGCGCCCAGCCGCGTGCCGGCGGGCACCAGGTAGAGCCGGGCCAGGGCCACCGCGGTCACGAACGCCAGGGCGAACGCCACGGTGCGCTCCCGGTCCAGGTCCGACTGGCTGTAGGTGAAACCGGCGATCAGGATCAGCTCACCCAGCGCGATGATGAAGATCTGCTGGTAGCGCTCGGAGAGGTGTTCCCCGTTCACCTGGAGGTCCGGCCAGGAACTGCGCCCGAGCCGCGGGAACGGCCAGCGCAGCCGGGCCAGGGAGTACTCCAGCAGCAGGGCGAGCGCCCACAGCGCCTCGCGTGCCGGTGCGACGACCGCACCGAGCACCCAGAGCACACCGGAGATCGCGAACCAGATCGCCACCCGCAGGCTGCGCAGCTGCAGCGGGTGCCCCCGCAGTGCCGGGATCAGCAGAGCCCCCCGGCCCACATGGATGGCGACGTAGGCGACGGCGAACAGCACGGCGTGCGAGTCGAACGCGGTGGGCACGGCGGAGGCCATCAGCAGACCGCCGAACATCACCCAGAGCAGCAGTACGACGATCAGCGGCGCGCTCGGGTCGAACCAGTCCGCCGACCAGGCGGTCACGAACCACACCCACCAGAGCGCCGCCAGCATCACCAGTGCCTGGAACCCGCCGTTGAGGCTGTGGTCGGCCAGCAGCGCCTGGGACAGCCGGGTCAGCGCGAAGATGAAGGCCAGGTCGAAGAAGAGCTCCAGGAACGACGTCCGGCGAGGGTTCTCGCGCCGCTGAAGCAGCCGCTCGGGGAGGCCGTTCTTCATCGCCCCCCTTCCCGGACGTCGCCCGCCGTCCCAGTCGTACCACCCGGGCGACCGGGCGCGGGCGGGTTCCGTCGAGCCTGGGACACCGGTGCGGCCGTACCCCTGAGCGGAAGGGCTACCGGTCGGCCGCCCGCTCGGCGACCACCACCGAGATCCCGTCGAGGACCCGTTGCAGACCGAACTCGAAGGCGTACTCCGGGCCGTACGCGGCACCGTGCTGCTGGCCGGCAGCCGTGCCGACCCGGGACGCGGTGGGATAGCGGTCGGGCGTCAGGAACGTCTCCAGCCAGGGCGCGTGCGACTGCCACCACTGGCCGTCGGTCAGGCCCGTGTCCCGCTCCAGGTCGACCACCTCCGAGGCGGAGCGCGCGGAACTCTTCACGTGCCCGAGCACGAGGGTGAGCACCGCGTCCATCTCGACGTCGGTGAGCCCGATGTCGGCGACCGCGCCGAGTTCGTGGTCGTACTTGGCCACCAGGTGCGGCCCGAGCACCGGTCGGGTCGTCTCGGCCCGCAGCATCCACGGATGCCGCTGGTAGAGCGCGAGATTGTCCCGGGCGATCCGCTCCAGCCGGACCCGCCAGTCCCCCTCGACCGCGGGGCGCGGCATCTCGCCGTACGCCGTGTCGATCATGACGTCGACGAGTTCGGCCTTGCCCGGCACGTAGGTGTACACCGACATCGTGCCCACCCCCAGCGCCTCGCCGACGCGGCGCATGGTCAGCGCGTCGAGGCCCTCGGCGTCGGCGATGTCGATGGCGGCACGGACGATCCGGTCGACGCTGAGCCCCTGCCCGGCGCTGCGGCTGGTCGGCTCCCGGGTACGCCAGAGGATGGCCAGGCTGCGGGCCGGGTCCGCGGTCGCCTTGCGCTCACTCGCCATGGTGCGGCCATCCTAACAACGCGGGCGTACGACGTACGCCGCGCGGCCTGCCGGTCAGGTGGCCTCGCTGTCGTCGGTCAGGGTGCGGCCGGCGGCGGCCGGCACCAGGTGCCGCACCTCCGGGGCGCCGTCGGCGCACTCCCGGGCCCGCTCCTCGGCCTCGCGGTCCTCGCCGGTCAGCCGGCCACCGTGCTGGCGCAGGTGCTCGTCCCAGGACGGCACCAGATACACCTCGACGAACTGGTCGGTGGTCTCGGCCGGACGGAACAGCCCCCAGCGCATCGCACCTGTCCGCTGCCGTGCGGCGCGCACCAGCTCCATGGCCGCCAGGAACGGCCGGGTCCGATCCGGCCGGACGCTGTACCGCACCTCCACCAGCACCGGCCCCACCCTCGGGTCCGGCTCGTACGCCAGGTGCAGCTGCGGCCAGTAGGCCGCCGGTTCCCGGTTCACCGCCCGCAGGTCGGGAAGCGGCCAGATCCGGCTCGTCACGGTGCCGACGAGCATCAACGCCGCCGCCGCGAGATAGGCGAGGACCAGGCCACCCATGTCGGCCACCAGCCCCCACAGCAGCGCGCCGACCGCCTGCCCGCCCGCGAAGCACACCTGGTAGACGGCCAGGCCACGAGCGCGTACCCAGGCCGGCAGGAAGAGCTGCATCTCGGCGTTGACGTTGGCCAGCACCGTCACCCAGGCCATCCCGGCGGGTAGCAGGGCGAGAAGCACGAGCGGCACCACACGTACCGTGGCGACCACCGCCAGCGCCACGGTGAACACCGCTCCGGCGCCGAACAGGAGCTGGTTGGCCGACAGGCGGGTACGGATCACGGCCAGCAGCACCCCACCGACGACAGCGCCCACCCCGAGGGCGGCCAGCAGCAGCCCGTACCCGCCGGAGCCCAGCCCCAGCCGACGGCTCGCCACCAACGGCAGCAACGCCCACAGCGCGCTGGCCGGGATCACGAAGACCAGCGCCCGACGCAGCAACCGACGGACGATGGGCGAGTGGCGGACGTACCGGCTGCCGGCGCGCAGGGCGGCGGTGAAGCGTTCGGGGACCTCGACCGCGCGGGCGTTGCCGGGCCGCCAGCGCCACAGCGCGTACGTGAAGATCGCGAAGGCGACCGCGTTGAGCCCGAAGACCGGGGCGACACCGGTACGGGCGATCAGCACACCGGCCAGCGCCGGCCCGACCGCCCGCGCCACGTTCACGCTTATCGAACCGAGCGCGGACGCCGACCGCAGCTGTTCCTGCGGCACCAGCTCCGGGATCACCGCCGCCCAGGCCGGCAGGGTGAGCGCCTGCCCGACCCCGAACGCGAAGGTGAGCGTCAGCAGCAGGGCCGGCGGCATCCGATCGGTAAGGGTGAGCAGCGTCAGGGCGAGCGCCACCGCGACCAGGAACAGCTGCACGGCGAGCAGCAGGTGCCGGCGGTCGAAGCTGTCCGCGAGCACTCCGGCGGGCAGTGCCAGCAGCAGGACCGGCAGCAGGCTGGCGGTCTGGACCAGGGCGACGAGGGTGGAGGCGTTCGAGTGGTGGATCAGCAGCCACTGCGCGCCGACCGTCTGCATCCAGGTGCCGATGTTGGCGACGAGCAGGGCCAGCCACAGGTTGCGGTAGACAGCTGTCCGCAGCGGCGCCCACGCCGAGGCCGGACGGTCGGAGGGTCCGGCTCCGGCCGTCACCACCGCCCGTCCGCGCGCAGCACGCGCTCGCCTGACACATACAGGTCGTCGGGTTCGAGCAGCAGCAGCCGGACGACCTCGGCGGCGACCTGCTCCGGTAGGGCGTACACCTCGTCGAGGAACTCGGCGCCCACCCGTTCCTGGAGCCGGGTCGGCATCGGCCCGGGATGCAGCTGCATCACCTTGACCCGGTTGCTGTGCTGCGCCTCGGCGAGCGAGTCGACGAGGCTGCTGCCGTAGCTCTTGGTGGCCCGGTACACCGGGATGCCCGGGCGGGGCGCGGCCAGCGCCATCGCGCCGATGTAGACGACGTTCCCGTGACCCTGCCGGTGCAGGTGCTCCAGCGCCTCCCGCAGCAGGTACGTGACGCCCAGGACGTTGATCTCCACGGCCCGCCGGATGTGCTCCACCGGCAGGTCCATCAGATCGCCGCCGGCCCACATCGACGCGCAGGCCGCCACCCCGTCGATCGTGCCGTAGCGTCCCACCACCTCGGCGAACCCGTCGCGGACCTGCTCGTACGAGGAGACGTCGCAGACCGCCCCGTCGCAGCCCAGTTCGTCGGCCGTCGAGGCGACCTCGGCCGGCACGTTGCCGAACACCACCACCCGGTGCTCTTCGACAAGCAGCCGGGCCACCGCGAGACCGAGTCCGCTGGTACCGCCGACCACCACGAAGGTTCTGGCCCCCATGTCCCTCCCACCGTCGCGAGCACAACCCACGCCTGTCGCGTGATGGCGCGTTCTTCCCGTTTCCGGACCCCGCACACCCGCCCGGCCGGTAGTGCTGGGCATACCCGAGAAGTGGATCTGGACGGCTGGGGCGGCCGTCCGCCCGCGATTAGCGTCTCCGGCATGACCTCGCCCCGTCCCTCCCACCTGGCCGAAGCGCTGCGTCGCCGCGACTGGCTGGTGTCCGCCTGGCCCTGGCGGGCGCTGGCCTACCTGGTCAGCACCGTGCCGATCGCGGGTGTGCTCGCCGTCGGGTTGCTCGTCATCGGCGCGCCCCTGCTCGCCGCGGTCAACGCGCTGCGGCTGCACGGACGACCGCCGGAGATACCGCTGATGCTGTTCCTGGCGGTCGGCAGCCTCACCCTGCTGGCGCTCGCGCCGATCGTGAGCTTCCCGGTCGCCGCCGTGGAGCGGTGGCGGCTCGGGCTCGTGGACGGCCGCGCCCTGCCGGCGTCCCCGTGGCCGGGCCTGGCCGCCCGGTACCGCAGCGCAGCCGGCTGGCGGGAGGTGGCGTACCTGTTCTGGCTGGGCGGGATAGCTCCGGTCGCGTACTGGGTGTTCCTGCTGCTGGTGCTGCTCGACCTCGGGATGGTCACCAGCCCCTGGCTGGTCAGCGACGCCGACCCGGTGGTGGTGTGGCAGCCGATCGAGACCACCGGGGAGGCCGTTCCGTACGCGGTCGTCGGTGTGCTGCTGCTACCGGTCCTGGGGTACGCGGCCGGTCTGCTCGCCGCAGTCCAGGCCGCCGTGGCCCGGTGGGCGCTCGCCTGGCCGGTCGACGCGGCGGCGCTGCGCGAGGTCTCCCGGTCCCGCACCCGCCTGGTCGGCGCGTACGAGGCCGAACGGCGCCGCATCGAGCGGGATCTGCACGACGGCGCGCAGCCCCGGCTGACCAGCCTCACCCTCCAGCTGGGTCTGGCCCGGCTGGACGTACCGGAGGACTCCCCCGCCGCCCGGCCGCTCGCCGTGGCGCACGACCAGGCGCGCGGCCTGATGGTGATGCTGCGGCAGTTGGTGCACGGCATCCGGCCGCAGAGCCTCACCGATCTGGGCCTGGCCGGCGCTGTCCGCGAGCTGGCGGACGCGGCCACCGTCGCGGTCACCGTGCACGCCGACATCGACGGCGAGCTGCCGGAGATCGTCGAGACCACCGCGTACTTCGTGGTGTCCGAGGCGCTGGGAAACGTGGCCCGGCATGCCGGGGCGACACGAGCCGACGTGCGTCTCACCCGGGCCGGCGGCGACCTCGTGGTCGAGGTGTCCGACGACGGTCGCGGCGGCGCCGACCCGGCCCGGGGCACCGGCCTGACAGGTCTCGCCGACCGGGTCGCCGCCGTCGACGGGCGGCTGCTGCTGTCCAGCCCGCCGGGCGGGCCTACCCTGGTCCGGGTGGAGCTGCCATGTCGCCGGTGACCCGGGTGGTGCTCGCCGAGGACGAGGTGCTGTTGCGCGAAGGGCTCGTCGCACTGTTGACCCGCTTCGACTTCACGGTGTGCGCCGCCGTCGGTTCCGCGCCGGAGCTGCTGGACGCCGCCCGGGAGCACCAGCCGGACCTGGTGCTTACCGACATCCGGATGCCGCCCGGTCGACGGGACGACGGGCTGCGCGCGGCCGTGGCACTGCGCGCCGAACGGCCCGGGCTCCCGGTGGTGGTGCTCAGCCAGTACGTGCAGACCGGGTACGCGGCGGCGCTGCTGGACAGCGGCGACGGCCAGCGGGTGGGCTACCTGCTCAAGGACCGCGTGGCCGAGGTCGCCGAGTTCGTCGACACCCTGCGCCGGGTCACCGCGGGCGGCACCGCCATCGACCCGGACGTGGTCCGGCAACTCCTGCACCGCCCGCGTGATCCGCTCGCCGCCCTGTCCGCTCGGGAACGCGAGGTGCTGGCGCTGCTGGCCGAGGGCCGTTCGAACGCGTCGATCGCGGCCCGGCTGCACGTCACCGAGGCGGCGGTCGGCAAGCACGTCGGCAACATCCTGCTCAAGCTCGACCTGCCACCCAGCGACGACACCAACCGGCGGGTGCTCGCGGTGCTCACCTACCTGCGCAGCGACCCGGCGGCCTGACCAGCGCCGGGCCGGGAGCGGGGCGTAGATTCGATCAGCGGTACCGCCGCCGCTCAGGGGCCGCGGACCGGCGAGACGGGGGTGCGGCATGGCGGAGGCGCTGCGGGTTGGCCTGCTGGGGTACGGGCTGGCGGGCCGGGTGTTCCACGCGCCGCTGATCGCCGCGACACCGGGCCTGCGCCTCGACGCCATCGTGACCCGCGATCCGCAGCGGCGCGAGCAGGCCCGGCAGCACTTCCCGGACGCCCGCCTGGTCGACGACGCCGACGAGTTGTGGCGTACGCCGGACGCGTTGGACCTGGTCGTCGTCGCGACGCCGAACCGGCAGCACGTGCCGATGGCGCGGGCGGCGCTCGCGGCGGGCCTGCCGGTCGTCGTCGACAAGCCCCTGTCCCCCACTGCTGCCGAGGGCCGTGCGCTCGTCGACGAGGCATCCGAGCGTGGGGTGCCGCTGACGGTGTTCCAGAACCGGCGCTGGGACGGCGACTTCCTGACCGCCCGCCGCCTGGTCGAGCAGGGCGAGTTGGGGCGGGTGCTGCGCTTCGAGTCCCGGTTCGAGCGTTTCCGGCCCACGATCAAGCCGGGCTGGCGGGAGCTCGCCGGTCCCGAGGAGGCCGGCGGCGCCCTGTTCGACCTCGGCGCGCACCTCGTCGACCAGGCGGTGCAGTTGTTCGGCCGGGTGGACCGCGTGTACGCGGAGGTGGACCGGCGGCGCGCGGGTGCCGCCGTGGACGACGACGCCTTCGTGGCGTTGACCCACGCCAGCGGTGTGCACTCGCACCTGTGGATGGGTGCGGTGACCGCGCAGCTCGGCCCCCGGCTGCGGGTGCTCGGCGACCGGGCCGGCTACACGACGTACGGGCTGGACGTGCAGGAGGCGGCGCTGCACGACGGCGGCCGACCGGATCAGCCGGGCTGGGGCGAGGTCCCGCCGGAGCGGTACGGCATGTTCGGTGTGGACGGTGACCTGCGGCCGGTGCCGACCGAGCCGGGCGCGTACCAGAGTTTCTACGCGCAGGTGGCGGCGGCACTGCGCGACGGCACGCCGATGCCTGTCGACCCACGCGACTCGGTCGCCACGGTCGAGCTGATCGAACTGGCCCACCGGTCGGCGGCCGAGGGCGCGGTGCTGCCGGTCCCGACCGCCTGAGCGGCGCCTGCCCGAAAAACCGGTGGAGTGGCGCCGCCCTGCGCCACTACCGTGCGGCGCAACCACGTCGTCCAGGTAAAGGGCCGGCCGTTGTACACCCTGTGAGACCTCCCGAGCGCTGATCTGTCGCGCGTCGCATCTGCGCCGCGCTCCTTCTTGCTGCGGACTTCTCACTGAAACCGGTGTACCTCTGTGCTCACAACCTGGGCCGTCGTGCCCACCTGCCTGCCGCTCGTACGCCGCCGTTGCCGCGCATGTGCGTCCGAACTCCTTCGACCAAGCGGCAAATTCCGCGTCAACGCCAACCGCAAGCTCATCGACGTCTGGATCCTCGCGCTCTGCACCGTCTGCGGGGAAACGGCGAAGCTCACGGTCCTGGAACGGGACACGGTGCGTTCCATCCGACCGGAGCTGCTGGACCGGCTGCACGACAACGATCCCGGTCTGACCGCCGAACTGCTCCAGGATCCGGACGTGCGGCGCCGCAACCGGTTCGAGCTGGACTGGACCGACGCCTGGCGGCTCGACACGGACGGACCGGATCACCTGGACCACGACAGGATCGACGTCGAGGTCCGCTTCGCCGCCCGGATCCCGGTCCGCCCCGTACGACTGATCGCCGACGGGTGCGGCCTGTCGCGCGGGGAGGTCGAGCGGCTGATCACGGAAGGGAAGATCGTGTCGATGGCCCGGCTGCTGGGGGGCACGCTCTCGGGCGACTTCACCTTCACGCTCAAACGCTGATCCGTCATCGATGATCTGGGGCCTGTCCGGCACGATCCGCCGGGCAGGCCCCGGTCCGTGTCTCATCGGGCGCGCGGGCGGGTCGCGCCGTCCGTACCGGACAGGGCATAGTGGCCGGCGGCGCCATCGACCGATGTTGCTCGCTCCTGGAGAGGGTGGTGGAAGTGACGCGCTCAGGTGTCCGCTGGCCGGTGGCGGCCGCATTGATCACGCTCGCCGGGGGGACGCTCGCGGTGTCGGCGGTACCCGCGACGGCCGCCCCGGAGACCGTCCGCATCCTGAGCGTGTCGGCGGAGAACGTGAAACCCGGCGAGAAGGTACGCGTGCGGTTCAGCGTCACCAACAACGGAAGCCGGGCCGACAAGGCCATCGTGGTGGTCGGCGGTGGCCTGCCGTGCACCTCCGGATGCCGGGCGGAGCCGAAACTCGCACCCGGCCGCAGCCAGACCTTCGACGCGACGGTCGTCGCCCCCGCGGCTCACCCGGGCGAGACCACCGGCCTCAACATCTCGATCGGCGTGCGGCTTGCCGGGGAGAACAGCTATGCCTACAAGATGGTCTACGTCCACGGCCCGGGCGCGTCGCCGTCCGCCGGGGACAAGCCGGCGGCAGGGGTGAGCGGGGTCTCCGGCCGGGTGCGCGACTCCGGCGGGAAGGCGATCGGCGGCGTGGCCCTGACCATCCGGGACAGCGCCGGGCACGAGTACCGGACGACAAGCGGCAGCAGCGGCCAGTTCTCGATCACGGCGAGCGCCGGCAGGACGATCGCCGAGGGCCCCATCACGGTTCGCGCGGCAATGGACGGCTACCGCGCCGCCAGCACGACCGTACGGGGCACGGCTGGCGCCGTCGCGACAGTGCGGCTGACCCTCTCCGCGGTGCCGGCGCCCTCCACGGCGTCGTCGTCGCCCGCCGTGGAGGCGAGCCCGCTCGACGAGGCGGCCGACGGTACCCCCGAGGCCGCGCCGCCCACCCTCAAGGCGGTCAGCGACGGGGAAGGCAGTTCGGCGCTGCCCTTCGTCCTGGGCGGCCTACTGGTCGCCGCGGGCCTGGGCACGCTCGTACTGCTGGTGATGCGTCGGAGGAACGCAACGGAGGCGGGGATTCCTTCGACGCCACCACTGTCGGCGCCGGCCGGCGGGGGCATGGCCGACGCGCCGACAACGGTGCTCAGGCCTGTGGGTGGCGGGAGCATGACCGACGCGCCGACAGCCGTCCTGCACAGGCCAGTGGGTGGCGGTTTCCCTGGCACGTACGGCGGACCCGCACAGGGTGGGACCCACCAGGACGGCCACCGAGGTTGAGAGCTACTCGGCTTCCCGCTCGGAGAGGGCGTCGTCCGGCACCCGGGCGTCGTCGTCGGTAAGCGTGTCGTCCGACGAGTGGGTGAGGTTCGCGAGCCGACGCTCGGCCTCCCGGACCTCTTCGTCGAGCCGGGAGTTCTCCTCGTCAGGACCTTGCGACATGGGCGACCTCCGTCGGGCACGGACGCTTCGGGTACCCGGCCTGACGGCGGGGACACGGAAAGCGGGAGGTGTCTCGGAGGCCCGGAGGCGCACGGGGTGAAAGCCGTGCGCCGGGCCGGTCGGCGAGTGCGCCCGGGCGCAAGCCCAGGAGCGGTGCCGGCCCGGCCCGGCGCCGGATCAGCGCTGCTTCAGCTCGCGCCAGGATGGGTGGGTGCCGCGCCAGGCGTCGGCCAGGATGGCCGCCGAGGCCCGGCTGGGGCACTGCTGCACCCGCTCACGGCCCGACGCCCCACCGATCTGGGCGCGAACCTCCCAACCCTGCCCATCAGTACGGATGTACACGTCCCGGCGCCCGCGCGGGGTCGTGTCTCCGTTCCACCAATGCTCCTCGACCTTCATTCGCCGACCGTATAGCAATTCCCGCGCCGAGGGTACGGCGCAGGAGGGCTCAGACCAGGGCAAGAGCCGCATTCCAGGCGTATTTCGGGCCAAGCGTTGACAGTTCGAAACCACAACGGCGGATCTTCCCCTCCTGACTTGCAGATCAGGAGCACGTCGGACCCGCCCGGGCGGTCAGGCCCGGGTGGTCAGGAGGTAGTCGTCGGCCTCGGGGCTCCACCGCAGGTCGAGTACGCCGGCGGTGGCGGCGGCCTTGCAGAACTGAAGGAAGCTGCGGTAGCCGAGCTTCTTCTCGCTGAAGTCGGGGCGCGCCCGGCGTACCTGGTTCTTCAGGCCCGACAGGGCCACCGGGTTGCCGCCGCTGCCCAGGTCCGCCACGACGCCCCGGAGCAGGCCGAACGCCACCTCCCGGTCGCCGTGCTCGGGCAGCGAGACCTCCGGGTCGCCCTTCGCGGGGCCCTCGGCCAACTCGATCACGTTGCGCTCGGCGAGGTGGCGCAGCAGCTCGCCGAAGGTGCGGAAGCCGTAGTCGGACTCGCTGAACGTCGGGTCCTTGCGCAGCAGGGTGCGCTTGAGCCGGGAGGCGGTGACCTCGCCGTTGGCGCTGCCCTGCAACCCGGCCACGGTCTGGGCGACCTGCACGGCGAGGGCGTCCACGTCACGGCCGGGTTCCTCCCCGGCGGGGCGACCGTCCACGTCGGGTTCCGGCTCGTGCTGCCGCTCCGGCTCGGACGGACGCTGGTCCGGGCCGGCCTGCCGAGCGGCGGGGCGGGCACGCCGGCCGCGGGCCGGCGGGATGTCGACGCCCTCCAGCCGGTCGTAGTAGAGGAACTCGTCGCACGCCGGGGGCAGCAGCGCCGACGTCGACCCCTCGACCCCGACCCCGATGACCCGCTTGTTCAGCTCGCGCAGCTTGTGCACCAGCGGCGTGAAGTCACTGTCACCGCTACAGATGACGAAGGTGGAGATGTAGTCGCGCTCGAACGCCAACTCGATCGCGTCGACCGCCATCTTGATGTCCGCCGCGTTCTTGCGGGACGCGCCCATCCGCTGGGGGATCTCGATCAGCTCGACGTGCGACCGGGTGAGCATGCGGCGGTCCTCGTCGAAGTACGACCAGTCGGCGTACGCCCGGCGCACCACCACCCGCCCCCGCTCGGCCAGCGCGTCCGCGATCGGCCGGAAGTCGAAGTCCGCGCCGCCACGGTGGTCGCGCGCCCCCAGCGCGAGGTTCTCGTAGTCGAGGAAAAGGGCGATCCGGTCTTCTTGATCCACGCGGCCCAGCGTACGCCGACCGTGGGCCGTCCGGGCGCAGGCGAGGCGCGACACCTCAACTCACCAACCGTCCATTTCTTGCGATCCCACAGTCGCTTCTTTTCGGTGTTCGATTGTTGTCTTGCAGCAGGCTGTCCGGTGCTGCATCATGCAGATCAATGTCGGGCGTCGGAGGACGCCGGGCGGACCTCCACCACCATCCACCCAGGAGGGTCACCGATGTTTCGCAGCCTCATGCCGCCAGGGGGACGCCCGGGCCGGCCCACCTCGGCGGCGGTCGCGCTCGCGACAGGCCTCGCCGTGCTGGCCGCCGCGCCCGCCGTCGCCGTCGCCGCTCCGTCCGCGTCCGACGCCGCGCGGCCGGTGGTCACCCGCGCCGCCCTCGATCCTGCGCTCGTCACCGGGCGCGGTGCCGACGTCGACTTCGTCGAACAGGAGGCGGAGACCGCCCGCACCACGGGCGAGGTCATCGGCCCGGACCGGTCCGCCTACACGCTGCCCGCAGAGGCGTCCGGTCGTCGGGCAGTCCGGCTCACCCCCGGCGAGTACGTGGAGTTCGTCCTGCCCAGCGCGGCCAACGGGATCACCGTGCGGTACAGCATCCCGGACGCGCCCTCCGGCGGCGGAATCACCGCGCCGCTGCGGGTCGCCGTCAACGGCACGCACGTGCGCACCATGACGCTCACCTCGCAGTACTCGTGGCTCTACAACCAGTACCCGTTCACCAACGACCCGCAGGCCGGGCTGCTGCACCCGGACTGGTGGATCACCGAGTGCCAGTGCGTGCCGTCGGCCACCACGCCGTACCCGAGCATCAGCAAGCCGTTCCGGCCCACCCACTTCTACGACGAACAGCGACTGCTGCTCGGGCGCACCTACCGGGCCGGTGACCGGATCCGGCTCACCGCGCCGGCCGGCAGCGCCGCCGCCTGGACGGTCATCGACCTGCTCGACTCTGAACTGGTGGCGCCGCCGCGCATCCGCCTGCTCGCGGCGAACGTGCTGGCCTTCGGCGCCGACCCCACCGGCCGGCGGGACTCCGCCGACGCCCTGGACCGGGCCATCGCCTTCGCCCGGCGCACCCACCTGAAGGTGTACATCCCGCCGGGTACCTACCAGGTCAACAGGCACATCATCGTGGACGACGTGACCATCGAGGGCGCCGGCAACTGGCACACCATCATCAAGGGCCGCGAGGTCGCCCTGCCGACCCCCGCGCCGGACGGCTCGGTGCACACAGGTGTCGGGTTCTACGGTCGCGACGCCGCCGACGGCGGCAGCCGCAACGTCCACCTGTCCGGCTTCGCCATCGAGGGCGACGTGCGGGAACGCATCGACACCGACCAGGTGAACGCGATCGGCGGGGCGATGAGCGACTCGACGATCGACGGCCTGCACCTGCGCCACACCAAGGCGGGTCTGTGGTTCGACGGCCCGATGCGCAACGTCCGCGTCACCAACACCATCGTCGTCGACCAGATCGCCGACGCGCTCAACTTCCACACAGGCGTCACCGACTCGCTCGTCGCGCACACCTTCGTCCGCAACACAGGCGACGACGGCCTGGCGATGTGGTCGGAGAAGACGGCCAACGCGCGCAACACGTTCGACCACAACACCGTGCAGTCGCCGACGCTGGCCAACGGCATCGCCGTCTACGGCGGCACGGACACCACCGTCTCGCACAACCTCGTCGCCGACCCGGTACGCGAGGGCAGCGGCCTGCACGCCGGTTCCCGTTTCGGCGCGGAACCGTTCACCGGGCACCTGCGGTTCACCGACAACACCACGGTCCGCGCCGGCACGTACGAGCTGAACTGGAACATCGGGCTGGGCGCGATCTGGGTCTTCGCCCTGGACCGCAGCATCGACGCGGCGATCGAGGTGACCGGGGACGCGTACCTCGACAACACCTACAACGCGATCATGCTGGTCAGCGACTGGCCGGTGAAGGACCTCTACTCGATCAGCGACGTGCGTTTCCGCGACGTCCGGGTCGACGGCACCGGCACCTCGGTGGTCAGCGCCCGCGCGGCGGGGTCGGCCTCGTTCGCCAACGTGGACGCCCGCGACGTGGGAGCCGTCGGCGTCAACAACTGCGGGTCGTTCCACTTCACCCCGGCCGGCTCGGAGTTCAGGTTGACCGACCTCGGCGGCAACGACGGCGGCTGGCTCGCGCCGTGGCTGCTGCCCAACACCATCACCTGCGACGACCGGCCCCCGGTGTCGCCGCCCTCGCCTCCGTCACGGTGGTGACCACGGTGGGCGGCCGCACAGCCGGGCCGCCCACCGCGTCGTCAGGCCAACCGGGCGTACGCCAGCGGGACGCTCGCCGGCTGCCCGTCCCAGCTGCCGAGCAGGGTGGGCCCGGCGGGCTCGGCCGGGGCGGGCCGGCGGACGACGACAAGCTCGACGGAGTCGGTGACGATCACCGTGTCGTCCCCGTCGACCACCCGACGTACGACGCCGACAGGTGCCACGTCGGCGTGCCCGGCGCCGGTGACGGCGACGGTCATCGTCGGCTCGCGCACCTCCCGCCGCCCGCCCACCTCGAAGTACTGCTCCGCCTGACCGGCGCCGGTCAGGACGGCGTGGGCCAGCGCGGCGGCGTACACCGGGTCGGCGCAGCCGTCGTACACCCAGCGGGTGCCGAGCGCCGAGTGTTCGGTGGTGCCGAGCAGCGAGTCGTCGGCGCCGTCGAGCGGCGCGTCGCGGTAGGTGAGCGGGACGTGGTGGACCGGTCCGTCGGCGGCGCCCACAAGCATCGTCTCGACGCCTACCGCGCCGGCCGGGTCGTCGAAGCGGTAGGCGCCCCGGCTCACCACGGCGGCGCCGGCCGGCCCCTGGTACCAGGGCCGGCCCGGTAGCCAGGTCGCCAGCAGGTCGAGCTTCGTGGGGCGCAGTGTCGCGCGGTGCAGCAGAGCCATTCCGGCAGCCTAGGTCACAGGCCCGCGCAGGGTTTCCCGTCGATCGTGCAGCTCTCCGGTTCCCGTGCCTTGGGCCGGCTGTCGCGCACGTCGAACCGGAACGTCTGTGACCCGCCGGCCGACACGGCGGGCCCGGTGAACGTGATCGTCCGTCCGTCCTGCCGCCAGGTGGCGTCGTCCACGTCGTCCACTGTGGTGCCCTCGGCGAGCGTGACCACTACCGACCAGTTCGCCGCCGGTGCGCCGCCCGGGTTGTCCACCACGATCTCGCCCGTGTAACCGAACAGCCGGCTGGAGTCGGTCTCGTAGCGGGCCACCACCACGACCTGCGGCGGGGGCGGCGGGGCCGACGAGGGCGTCCGCGACGGCTTCGCCGACGGGGTACGGCTCGGGCGGGCGGTCGCCGAAGCGACGGTCCGCGACGGCCGCGCCGACGGGGTCACCGTGGGCGCGACGGTGGGGGCGACGGCCGTCGCGCTCGCCGACGGTGTGCCCGTCGGGGCCGGCGCGGCTGCGGGATCCGACCCGGTCGGCAGCGCGATCCACGCGGCCGTGCCCGCCACCAGGACAGCCCCGCCCAGCACTGCCACAAGCGTGCGCCGCCGCCGTCGGGGACCGGCCGACGTGCCGCCCGCGCCGATCACCGGCAGTTCGGCGGTCATCCCGGCCTCGCCCCGGCGCAGGTCGACCTGCTGGAAGGCGAGCCAGTCGAGAATGGCCGGCAGGCGTACGGTGAGCGCCTGCCGGAGTTGCTGCTCACGCGCCTCGTGCTGCTCGGCCGACCAGGCGCCGTGCGTGGTGACCTCCCGCACCGCGAGTCGCGAGCCCTCCCTGGTGGCGGTGACGGCACAGGTCAGCTCGGTGAGCCGGCCGGCCTCGTCGCAGCGCAACGAGAGCAGTTCCGGCGCGTTCCGTTCGGTCACCTCGACCTCGACGTCGGCGTCGAAGCCCGGCAGGCCGGACGTGTGCAGCAGCAGCCGGTCCGGCACACCCTCGACCGTCTCGGCCTCCACGAACCACCTGCCGAGCAGCTCCAGATCCGTCAGGGCGAGCCAGACCCGGTCGGGCGGGTGGGACAGGTCCACCTGGGTGCCGATCTCGATCACGGCGAGACTCTAACGGGTTTCCCGTCCGGCGCCGTCCGCCCGCCCGGCTCAACTGTGCACGCGCTGGTCAGCCCCAGTGGGTCGACCGCCGCAGCGCCCCCTCCAGGGCCGCCCGGGCGTCGGCGCTCAACTCGGCGAGCAGGTCGGCCGCCGGCATCTCCCGGGCCAGCGGGTGCGCCTGACCGGCCCACAGGTTGGCGATCGACGCGTCCCCGTCCCGCCGGGCGGCGGCGAGCAGCGGCCGGGTCAGGTGCAGCACCTGCGGGTAACCGGCCGGCGCCGCCGCGTCGTGCCGCCGCAGGAAGTCGTTCACCACTCCCCTGGCCCGCTTGCCGGTGAACGCCCGGGTCAACGCGGTCGGGTCGGCGCTGGCCACCGCCGCCCGGTGCAGGGGCGAGCTGCCCGCCTCCGGACAGCGCAGGAAGGCCGTACCGAGCTGGGCGGCGGCGGCCCCGGCGGTCAGCACGGCGGCGACGCCGGGACCGTCGGCGATGCCACCGGCGGCCACCAGCGGCCTGGCGCACCGGGCGGCGGCCAACCGGAGCAGCGGCAGCAGCGCGTAGTCGTCGTCGTCCGGCACCCCACCGCGGTGCCCGCCCGCCTCGGTGCCCTGCACGACTACCGCGTCCACACCCAGCTCGACGGCTGCCGTGGCGGCGTCCGGCCTGGTGACCGTGGCCCACACCTCGGTGCCGCGCTCGCGCAGGGCGGCCACCGCCGCCCGGTCCGGCAGGCCGAACACGAAGGACACCACGGGCACCGGGTCCGCGAGCAGCGCCGCCAGCTTCTCGGGGTACGCGTCGTCGCCGCCCACCGGCTCGCCCAACCGCACGCCGCGCCTGTCGGCCTGCGGCGCGAGCCGCTCGGCGTACGCCTCGATGGCGGCCTGGTCGACCGGGCCGGCGCCGGGAAGGAAGACGTTGACCCCGAACGGGCTGTCGGTGCGGGCGCGGACCTGCGCGACGTCGGCGACCAGCCGTCCGGTGTCGATCATCCCGGCGGCCAGGAAGCCCAGGCCACCGGCGGCGGAGACGGCCGCGACGAGTGCCGGGGTGGACGGCCCGCCGGCCATCGGGGCGGCGACGATCGGATGACGCAACGTGGACAGGACGGACATCCGCCCATCCTGCCGCACCGGACGCGCGCCGGCTGACGAGCCGCCGGTCACCGCCTGTCGGTGTGCCGCCGCCACAGCACACCGCCGACCGCGAGGAGGCCCAGGAGCGTCCCGGCCCCGGCCGTGAGGGGCCAGATCCGGCCGCCCCCGTCGGCCTTCTCGGCGGCGGGGACGGCAGTCGTGCGCGCGGGCGTGGGGGCGGTGGTGGACTCCGCCGGCTGCGGTGCGGCGGTGGCGGGCGCGACCGCGTACCGCAGGATCGTCGGGCGGGTGCCCGGCTGGTCGGCGGACTCGGACACGGTGAGCAGCGACCGTCCGTCCCGGCTGTAGGTGATCGACTCGCCCTGGGGCTCGTCCGGCAGCGCGATGGCCCTCGGGACGCCTGTGGTGAGCGCGGCGACCACGTCACCGTCGGGCACGTCGTACTCGAAGGCGTCGGCGTAGGTGCGCAGCACCACCCGGCGTCCGTCCGGCGCGTTCGCCGCGCCGGTGACCACGCCCCGGCCGAGGAACGAGAACGGGTTGCTCGTGGAGCTGGACGGCAGGACCACCTGGCCGACCGAGGCCAGCGGCGTCGTCGCGCCCGGTCGCAGCCCGGCGGTCGGCGCGTACAGGACGGCGGTGCCGCTGCCACCCTTGGTGATGATCAACGGCCGGCCGTCGGCGTCGAGCAGCAGCGCCTCCGCGTCGTGCGGGCGGTCCGGGTAGGTCATCCGGAGCAGCACCGGCTCGTCCGCGCCCGGCGCGAGCCGCCACAGGGCGATCGTCTCCCGCGTCCGGTCGTTGTCACCGGTGTCGGCCACCCAGATGGTGCCGTCCGCGCCGATCGCCAGGTCCTCGGTGTCGCGGGGGCGCGACGGGTAGCTGACCGTGCGCGTCACCGCGCAGCGGCGGTCGAGGTGGAAGATCCGGCGACGGGCCTCGTCGTCGGCGCCGTCGTTGACGACCACGTACCCGTCGTCCGTGGCGACCATCCCGGAGATCTCGGTGAGCCGGTCGTCCCGCACCTGGCACACAGGTGCCGGGCCCGCCGCGCCGGCCACACCGGGCGCCAGCGCCACGGCCGGCACGGCGCCGACGACAAGCGCGCCGAGAACCGCTGCCGCGCGGACACGCCGCCCCCGGGTCACCCACCCGCGTACCCGCATCGCCCGCCTCCTCGTCGCGGCCACGTCCCGGCCGCCCCGCCCATCCTGGCGGATCCCGACCACCGGCGTGGTCATCTCGGGGCCGTGACCACACCCTTGTCGATGTACTGTCAGCCCGCCGGATTCTGGATGTGAGGAATGGCCATGCCCGCTAGCGACACCTCCGTGGCCCGGCGGTTCGCGCGGACGCTGATCCGTCGCCTGGGCCCTCCGGCCGGCAGCGCCGGCATGGTCTGGGCGGTGCTCGGCGGGGTCATCTGCGGCCTCTTCACCGGCGCGCTGGCCGGTCGGGTCGCCTGGGAGACCTCGCGGCCACAACCCGACCGGGCCGAGGCCGGCGCCATCCTGGCCGAGGTCTTTCCCGGGCACGATTTCGGCGACATCGACACACCGCCCGCGCTGTTCGTGGTCTACGCCCACCCGGTGCGCCTGGGCACAGTCAAGACCCTGCTGTTCGGCGACGGCGGCGAGTACCAGGAGAGCGCCACGAGCGCCGCCGCCTCCGGCGCTCCGCCGGTGCCCGCCGAGCAGACCGTCGCGGTGGCCCGGGACCGGCTGGTGAGTTCCGGCTGGCGGGTGTACGCCCCGCAGGTGTCCGACGGGGCCACCTGCGTGGACAAGGTGTGCGCGACCCCGGTGACCGTGACCGACACGGCGCTTGTCGCCCGGCGCGGCGACACCGTGCTGAATGCCTCCATCTCCTCACGGGGAGGCTTCGACGCCACGTACCTGACGGTCGAGGTGAACCGCGCGCCACCCCCGGCGGTGGTGCCGGCCGGTGTGCTCGGCACGATGCTGGGCGCGGTGGCCGCCTGGCTGGTCCTCGGCTGGGCCAGCAGGCGCACGGCGGGGAGACGCAGCGGCGGCACAGTCGATGTCCTGATCGGTGTGGCAATGGTCCTGTGGTGGCTGCCGGCACTGCTGACCGTCCCGCTGCTGCTGCGCCACCACCTGGACGAGCCGCACCCGGCCTGGCATCCGCTGTGGGAGTGGCTGGGCCAGCCGACCGGCTCGCTGCTCTTCCTGGTCGGTGCGCTGTGCGTACTTCTCGCACTGGGTGTGGCCGCCGCAACCCGCAGGGGCACCCCGACCGCCCCCTGAGCGGGCACCCGCCGCCCTGCCGGTCCCGCCGGGTACGACGTGGACCGGCCGGGCGTCCGCTACCGGGTGGACCAGCGTTGCGCGCCGGTGCCGTTGCAGGTCCAGAGCCGCACCGTCGTGCCGTTGGCCGTACCGCCGGAGGTCACGTCCACGCACTTGCCGGCGGAGGCGAGCACGACGGCCCCGTCGGTGCGGAAGGTGAAGCGCTGCGCGGCGCTGCCGTTGCACGTCCAGATCTGCACTCTTGTGCCGTCGGCGCTCGCCCCGCCGTTCACATCGAGGCACCGGTCGCCGTAGACCCGCAGTTCGCCGGCGGCGGTGCGGGTCCACCGCTGGTTGGCGCCGCCGTGGCAGTCCCAGATGATGGTGGGCGCGCCGGCCGTGGTGCTCGCGCCCGAGACGTCCAGGCATCGCCCGGAGGCGGTGTTGACCAGACCGACAGGGGTGCCGACCGGTGGGCCGCCGGCCGGGGTCAGGCTGCCGGGCACCGAGCGCAGCGCGTCGTACCAGCGGGCGGCCATCTTGTCGTACCCGCCGGCGTTGGGGTGGACACCGTCGGCGAGGTCGGCGGTGGTGAGCGCGGCGTGCATGTCGACCAGGTGCACCCGGCTGCCCTTCTGCGCCACGATCCCGGGTATCGCGGCGTTGTACGCCAGTACCCGCGCCTCCCGGGTCGCGTCGGACTCCGGGGTGATGGTGGCGACGAAGATCTCGGCCTCCGGAGCCGTCGACCTGATCTTGTCGATGAGACCGGAGAGCCGGGCCGGCGCGTTGGCCAGGTCGTAGTTCTGGTTCACGTCGTTGGTGCCGATGTGCAGCAGGACGGTACGCGGGTCGGTGTTCCGCAGCCAGGTGACGATGTTGGCGTCGAGCTGGTCGATGCGCCAGCCGGAGTGGCCCTCGTGGTCGTGGTCCCCGAGGCTGGCCGGGCCGTTGAACCCGGAGCCGACGAAGTCGACCGTATAGCCGCCGCCGGCCAGCCGCTGCCACAGGTTGATCCGGTACCCGCCGGGCACGTTGTACCCGTCGGTGATCGAGTCACCAAGTGGCATCACGCGTACGCCGCCGTTCGACTCGGCCTGGGCGGGTGCGACCTGGGCCAGCGCCAGTGCGGCGCCGAGGACGAGCCCGAAGCCGCCGGCGGCGGCCCGTCGTGGGTTCCATCGCATGGTGTTCCCTCTCCTCGCGGGTGGTCCGGGTGCACCGTGGGGCGTCGCCCGCCGACAACAACTGCCACACCGGACGGTGCATCGATGCTTCCCGATCGAACGGCTGGCCCGACACCCGGACCGGCGGGCGCGCGAGCCGAACGCCGCGCTGGCTGCGCCGAGCGGTCACCCGCCGCCACGGTCCACTCACGACGACGCGGGGTTACGTGCCGGCCCGGCCCCCGGTACGGTCCGAGGTGACAGCGGTCACGGCGGACCGGGCACCGGCGCTCCCGCCGGTCCGGTCGTCCCACGCCGTCCGGCCGCACGGCACGTCGGAAGGGGCGCTGGGGTGCGGATCAGAGCGGGATTGTGTGTGGCGGCGCTGGTCGCGGCGGGAATGGCTGTCGCCACACCGGCCACCGCCGCGCCGGCCGGCAGCGCCACAGTGGTGCCGATCCAGGTCACCGGCGACCCGGCGAAGCGGTTCAACCTGGTGCTGCTGGGCGACGGCTACACCGAGGCCGACCTGCCCACCTTCCGGGAGCACGTGGACCGGCACCTCAACACCCTCTGGACGATCGAGCCGTTCAAGTCCTACCGCAGCTACTTCAACGTGTACGCCGTCGAGATCGTCTCGCCGGAGTCGGGGGTGGACTGCGATCCCGGGCTGTCCGCGCCGCGACGCGACACAGTGCTGGGCATGGGTTTCTGGGGCGGGTGCAACCCGGCGAGCGTGCAACGCCTGCTCACTGTCGACGGCGCCGCCGCGAACACGTACGCCGACCTGGCCGTCGGCACCAACCCGGGCAACCGGCAGCTGATCGCCCTGGCCAACAGCGGCACGTACGGCGGGGCGGGCGGCAGCAACGCCACCGCGTCCGGCGGTAACGCGCTCTCCGCGCTGATCAGCCCGCACGAGCTGGGGCACTCGCTCGGCGGGTTGCAGGACGAGTACGACTACTACGCCCGCGGGGTGCCCGGCGACACGTACGACGGGCCCGAACCGGACTCGGCGCACCACACGGTGCTCACCGAGCGGCAGATGCGCGACACCCGGGCCAAGTGGTGGCGCTGGCTGGGTGAGCCGAGCGAGTCCGGCGGCCGGATCGGCCGCTACGAGGGCGGCCTGTACCTCCAGCGCGGGGTGTGGCGGCCGAGCCGGCACTCGATGATGAAGTCGCTGGGCTTCTACTTCGACCAGGTCGGCCGCGAACAGATGACCGAGCGGATCGCGGACCGGGTGAGCATCGTGCAGGGCGGCACGGCCACCGACCAGCCGGTCGGCGCGGACCGGCTGCTCTGGGTGGACACCCTGCACCCGGTGAGCCACGCGTTGGCCGTGACCTGGTCGGTGGACGGCAGGGTGGTGCCGCGGACCGGCGACGCCCGCCACCTGGACCTGCGGACGCTGCGGCTGCGCCCCGGCCGGCACACGGTCACCGCCACGGTGACCGACCCGACGGAGTTCGTCCGCGACCCGGCGATCCGCACCTCCCCCGCGCTGACCCAGACCCGCACCTGGACGGTGGACACCGGAACCCGCACCCCGCCGGTGGCGCCGCCGTTGGCCATCACCGGGTCCACCGCGACCGACCGGCCGGTCGGCGCACACGACGTGGTATACGTGCAGACCAGCCAACCCACCGACCGGGCGCCGGGCGTGCGCTGGTCTCTGGACGGGCGACAGGTGGCCGACACCGGCAGCGACCGCGACCTCGACCTGGGCGCGCTGCGCCTGTCGCGGGGCACCCACCGGCTGACCGCCCGGGTGAGCGATCCGGCGACCCGGGAGGCGGTGACCCGCACCTGGACGGTCGACGCGACAGGCCCCGACGTCGCGTACGCCCTCTCCGAACCCCTGCTCACCGTGACCCGGCCCGGCCGGCCCACCGAGCACGTGTACAACGGCCCGTTCACCATGGGGTTGACCGGCACGGACGACCGCCCCGGGGTGGTGACCTCGGAGTTCCGGCTCGACGGCGACGGCTGGCACACCTACTACGGCTGGCCGACGGACGCCCGGTCGCCGTTCCTGTTCACCGCCACCGGCACCGACGTGGACGGCCTGGTCTACGGCAACCTCGGCTCGGGCGGGCTGTCGGTGTCGCCGTTCGCGGAGCGCTCCCCGGGGTACGGCAGGCACACCATCGAGTACCGGGGCGTCGACGCGGTCGGCAACGTCGGGTCGTCCCGTGCGTTCGTGGCCACACTGATCCCGCCGCCACCTGCCTGCGCCCGCGTGGTCGCCGGGCGGCACGCCGGCCCGCTGGTGGCGAGCGCCGGCGTCACCTGCCTGCGCGGGGCCACCGTGAGCGGCCCGGTCACCGTGGCACGTGGCGCCTCCCTGGTCGCCGAGCGGTCCACGATCGGCGGGGGCCTGGCGTCGTCCGGCGCCGCCGCGGTCGAACTGCTGGGCACCGAGGTACGCGGCGCGGTGACGCTGACCGGCACGACAGGCCACGTCACGGTGGTGGGCACGCGGGTGGACGGCCCGCTGGCGCTGACCGGTACGGCGTCGGCACCGATCCTCGCCGGCGGGCGGGTGGGCGCGCTGGCCTGCGCGGGCGGCCCCACTCCGGTGGATCTCGGTGCCCCCACGACGGTACTGGGCACGACCGCCCGGTCCTGTCGCGGCGGCGCGACCCCGCCGGCCTGACACCCGACCCGCTCGGGATCCCGCCCGGATCCCGCCCCCGGGGCAGGTCTGAGTGCGGCGATGCCGGGTAGGCAGCGGCCCGGCGGCATGTCGACGACCGCCGCGAGGAGGCTCCGATGAGCACGTACCCGGACGACCAGGGCGTTCCGATCCCTCCCCCGGAGGCGGACGCCGTCGAGCAACGGCAGGACGCGTTCGACGTGGGACCGCCGGACCTGGTGTCGGGTGACGTCGACCCGGAGGCGTCCGAGGCCGACCTCGCCGAGCAGGGCGCCCTGCCGGCGGGCACCCTGGAGGAGGGGACGTCACTGCCGGCCGACGCCGACCCGGCGGACGCCCTCGAACAGCGCCAGCAGATCCCGGCCCGCGACGAGGGCCGCCGGACCTGACCACGCCCCGGCTCACCCGGCGACGACCTGCCAGAGCAGGAAGGCGTTGAGCGCGACCACAAGCACGGCCACAAGCGAGGCGGCGGCGGTGGTGAGGGGGTGGTTGACCAGGTTTCCCATCAGGTCACGGCGGCGGGTGAAGGCGACCACCGGGATCAGCGCGAACGGGATGCCGAAGCTGAGGATGACCTGGGACAACACCAGCGCCCGGGTAGGGTCGAGGCCGATGGCGAGGACGGCGAGCGCGGGCAGCAGGGTGACCAGGCGACGCAGCAGCAGGGGAATCCGCCGCCGCAGGAAGCCCTGCATGATCACTTCACCGGCGTACGTGCCGACGCTCGTGGACGCGAGCCCGGAGACCAGCAGGGCGATGGCGAAGCCGAACGCCGCAGCGGTGCCGATCGTCTGACCGAGGCCGGCGTGCACTCCCTCCAGGCTGTCCGCGCCGGCCGGGCCCCCGCCCCGGAAGCTGGCCGCGGCGATCAGCAGCATGGCGAGGTTCACCGCCCCGGCGGCGGTCAGCGCGAGCAGCACGTCGGTGCGCTGGCCCCGAAAGAGCGTGCGACGTTCGGTGTCGTCGGCGGCGGGGATGCGGTCGCGGGTCAGCGCGGAGTGCACGTAGATGACGTGCGGCATGACCGTGGCGCCGAGGATGCCGGCGGCCAGCAGCACGCTGTCGGTGCCCTGGAGCCGGGGCACCAGGCCGGCGACGGCGGAGCCCGGGTCGGAGCCGGAGGCGAGCAGGTTGGCGGCGAAGGCCAGCACGATCACACCGAGCAGCACGGCGATGCCGATCTCGAACGCGCGAAAGCCCCGTGAGCGCAGGGCCAGCACGGCGAACGCGGCGGTGCCGATGATGATCCCGCCGGGCAGCAGCGGGATACCGAAGAGCAGGTAGAGCGCGACCGCGCCACCGATCACCTCGGCCAGGTCGGTGGCCATGGCGACCAGCTCGGCCTGCACCCACATCATCCGGTTCACCGGCCGTGGCAGGCGCTCGCGGCACAGCTCCGGCAGGCTGCGCCCGGTGGCCAGGCCCAGCTTGGCGGTGAGCGTCTGCACCAGCATGGCCATCAGGTTGGCCACCACCACGACCCAGACCAGCAGGTAGCCGTAGCGGGCGCCGGCGGCCGAGTTGGTCGCGAAGTTGCCCGGGTCGACGTACGCGACGGCGGCGACGAACGCCGGGCCGAGCAGGATCAGCCGTCCGCGCACCCGGCCCCGGGCGCGGGCCGTCTGCAACGGTGTCGCCGTCGGCGCAGTGAACTGCCTGGTGACCATCGCCCACCTCTCCGTCGCGCGGATCGCCTGCCGTCCCCTTCCCGGTCCGCTGGCCCGCGGGTGCCAATCCGTGGCCCGCCGGTGCCACCACTGGCGCCGAGTCGCTTGACAGGTACGACCCGTGCGTCGAAGCTGTCTATTAGTCCTACTGTCGTAGGACAAGAGGAAGGATCATCACGAGTGATCGAGTTCGTGCTGGACAGCCGGTCGAAGGTGAACACCTACATGCAGCTCGTGCAGCAGGTGAAACAGGCGCTACGGGTCGGCCTGCTCTCACCGGGCGACCAGCTGCCGAAGGTCCGGGACGTCGCCCAGTCACTGGCGATCAACCCGAACACGGTGTTGAAGGCGTACCGCGAGTTGGAGATCGAGGGTCTGGTCGGCGGCCGACCCGGGGTGGGGACGTTCGTGCAGCGCACGCTTGCCGGCGCGTCCCTGCCCAACCAGGCCGAGCTGCGCGACGACCTGGTCGCCTGGCTGCACCGGGCGCAGGCCGCGGGCCTCACGGCCGAGGACGTCATCGCCCTGGTGGAGACCACGCTGCGCGCCACCCTCGCCGACGACACCCCGCAGCCCGAACCCGCATGAGTGGAACGAGAGGACAGCGGATGGACATGGTCTTGGAGGCCGACCGGCTCGGCAAGCGGTACGGCAGCACCTGGGCGCTGCGGGACTGCTCACTGCACCTGCCGGCCGGCCGGATCGCCGCGCTGGTCGGGCCGAACGGCGCGGGAAAGAGCACCCTGCTGCACCTCGCCGTCGGGCTGCTCAAGCCCGACGCGGGAGCGGTGCGGGTGTTCGGCAGGTCCCCGTACGGGGACACGCAGGGCCTGGCCGACATCGGGTTCGTCGCCCAGGACACGCCCCTGTACCGGGACTTCACCGCCGCCGAGCTGGTCTTCGCCGGTGGCAAGCTGAACAGGCGGTGGGACGCGGCGTTGGCCCGTACCCGGTTGGCACAGCTCGGCATTCCACCGGACCGGCCGGTGGGCAAGCTCTCCGGCGGGCAGCGGGCCCAGGTGGCGCTCGCCCTGGCGCTGGCCAAGCGGCCCCGGCTGCTCCTGCTCGACGAGCCGGTGGCCAGCCTCGACCCGCTGGCCCGGCGGGAGTTCCTCCAGTCGCTGATGGGCAGCGTGGCGGACTCCGGAACCACGGTGCTGCTCTCCTCGCACCTGCTGGCCGACCTCGAACGGGTCTGCGACTACCTGATCGTGCTCAACTCGGCCCGGGTGCAGCTCACCGGCGCGGTCGACGACCTGGTGGCCGCCCACCGGCAGCTCGTCGGTCCCCGGCACGACGGCGGCGTTGTCGGGGGCGTCGCCGCCGTGGTCCGGGCCAGCCACACCGACCGGCAGTCCACGCTGCTGGTCCGCACCGACGGTCCGGTCACCAACCCGGCCTGGACGGTCCGCGAGGTCAGCCTGGAGGACGTCGTGCTGGCCTACCTGGCCGACGGCACCACGCAGACCAGTCACAGCGAGTGGGGGGTGGCGGCATGATCTGGCTGACCTGGCGGCAACACCGCAAGCAGGCGTTCTACACCCTGGTCGGGCTCGCGGCGCTCGCCGCCCTGCTGGTGCCGATCGGCCTGTCGATGCGGAACACCTTCAGCGACCTCGGGCTGACGGACTGCGCACGCCAGCTCGCGGACACCAATGTGGCGACGGCGACCCGGGAGGCCTGCGACGCGGGTTTCCGCCGCTTCGGCAACAGGTACGGCAGCCTCAACCTGGTGGCCGTGCTGTTGATCACCCTGCCGGCGCTTGTCGGCCTCTTCTGGGGCGCTCCGCTCGTCGCCCGCGAGGTGGAGCACGGCACGCACCGGTTCGTCTGGACCCAGGGCGTCGGCCGGACCCGCTGGGCCCTGGTGAAGTTCGGACTGGTGGGCGGGGCCGTCGTGGTCCTCGCGGCGCTGTACGGGCTGGGCATGTCGTGGTGGGTCGACCCGCTCACCAAGGCCGCGCACGAGGGCCGGCTCGGCATGATCGTCTTCGATCTGCAGGGCGTCGTCCCGATCGGGTACACCCTGTTCGCCGTGGCGCTTGGCGTCTTCGCCGGCACCGTGTGGAAGCGGATGCTGCCCGCCATGGGCATCACCCTCGCCGGCTACATCGGTGTACGGGCGGCGGTGGAGATCCTGGCCCGACCGCGCTACCAGCCGGCCCGCACCCAGACCTTCCCGATCGAGGGGGAAGGGCCACCGGAGATCAGCCGGGGAGACTGGATCCTCACCCAGGGCGTCCGGAACCCCGACGGGACGTTGATCGCCCAGGACACCCGGATCCAGTGTCCGCCCGGCGGAAAGGGACCTGACGGTCGGGTCTGCGGTGCCGAGTTGGGCCTCGAACCGGGCGCGTACAACTGGCAGCTGTACCAGCCGGCGGACCGGTTCTGGCTGTTCCAGGGCATCGAGACGGGCCTCTTCGTCGCCCTGGCCCTGCTCCTGCTCTACCTCGCGGTGCGGCGGATCCGCCGGATCGCGTAGCGCGGCGGCGGGCGCTCGTCGGGGTGCGGGGGCCCCGGCGATCACCCGTGGGCGCAGGCGCTCGACAGTCAGTACGAGCCCGCGAAGTCGGATTCCGGCCCGTCGCCAACGCGACTCAACGTGCCGATTCACTCACCCACGGTGCTCCGATGTGGACTCCGGGCCCGGGTTGGCCGGGCCGTGGAGATGGGAGCGTACGCGTGAAGTCCAGAATCCTCAGTCGGGTCGCCGCGTCGGCCGTGGCGCTCGCCTGCGCCGCGCTGGGCGCGGTCGCGTTGCCGGCCGCCCCGGCGACGGCCAGCCCGATCCGCAACGCCACCGCCTGGTCGGTGCTGCTGTGCAAGTTCAGCGACAAACCGGCGGAGCCTCAACCGCCGTCGCACTTCGCCAACTTCCTCACCGCGGCCGGGGTCGGCACCGGCGGGGTGGCGGACTACCTGGCCGACCAGTCCGGCGGACGGGTGTCGCTGGCCGGGTCGGTGGTGCGGGGCTGGTACACGATGCCGTACACGCTTGCGCAGTTCGGGTCGATCGACAGGTGGACCCGGATCCAGCGCTGCGTGGACACGGCGGCGACCGCCGGCTACGCGGTGCCCGCCGGCAACCGGATCGCGGTCATGCTCAACGACTGGGTGGATTCCGGCGCGGCAGGCGGCCGGGTGCTGCTCGACCCGGGCGCCTGGAACGTCGGCTTCGCCGCGCACGAGATGCTGCACGGTTACAACCTGGGGCACTCCTTCTCCAACGACACCACGTACCAGAACGCGCCGTGGTCCCAGCCTGGCGAGTACGACGACCCGTGGGACGAGATGAGCGCCATGCACATCCACGCCTTCGGCACCGCGAACTACGGCACCAGCGCGGTAGGGCTCAACGGGCCGCACCGCGACGAGCTGGGCTGGCTGCCCAAGAACCGGGTGTTCACCATGGCCGCCGACGGGGTCGGCTCCCGCACCCTCACCCTGGCCCCGCTTGAGGTGCCCGCCGCGAGCGGCCCGCAGCTGGTCCGGATCCCGTTCGATCCGGCCGACCTGTTCCACTACTACACGGTCGAGTTCCGCCGTAAGACCGGCTGGAGCGCGGGCATCCCCGCCGACACGGTGCTGCTGCACGAGGTCCGCAACGGCACCCCGACCCTGCTGCGTACCGGCCCCGGCGGCGGGCCGGCCCAGTCGCTCAACGCCAACGGCGTGCAGATCGGCGTGAACTGGCTCTCCGGCAACGCCGCCTCGGTGACCGTGACGACCGACGTGGTGAACCGCTGCCTCCAGGGCTACGTGTGGCGCGAGGCCCGCGCCGGCGATCTGGTCTGCGTCACAGGCGCCACCCGCAGCCAGGTCTGGGCGGACAACGCCGCCGCGGCCAGCCGCTGGGTGAACGGCCCGTACGGCCCGCACACCTGCGTCGCCGGCTACGTGTGGCGCGAGGCGTACGCCGGGGACGACGTCTGCGTCACCGGGACGCAGCGCAGCCAGGCCGCCGCCGACAACGCCGCGGCCGCGTCCCGGCGCAACCCGGCCCGGCTCGTCTCCGGCCCGAACACCTGCGTCAGCGGGTACGTCTGGCGCGACGCCGACCAGTCCGACTACGTCTGCGTCACCGGCGCGACCCGCTCCCAGGTGCTCGCGGACAACGCGGCCGCGGCGAGCCGCTGGGTCAACGGCCCGTACGGCCCGCACACCTGCGTCGCCGGCTACGTGTGGCGCGAGGCGTTCATCGGCGACGACGTCTGCGTCACCGGGACGCAGCGCAGCCAGGCCGCCGCCGACAACGCAGCCGGCCCGGGGCGGGTGCTGCGCCCCGCCGGGTGACCGACCGCGCCCCCGGTGGCCCGGCCACCGGGGGCGCGTACGCCTGGACGCTCAGCCGGCCAGCCGCCGGTACCTGGCGACCGAGAGCGGCAGGAACACGGCGACAAGCACGATCGGCCAGGCCACCGCCAGCCACGGGTAGTGCTGCGCCGCCCACGAGTCACCTCCCCAGCCGGGGTTGCCGAACAGCTCGCGGGTGGCGCCGACGGTCGCCGACAGCGGGTTCCACGCGGCCACCGCGCCGAGCCAGGCCGGCATCGTGGCCGGTGCGACGAACGCGTTGGAGAGGAAGCCGAGCGGGAACTCCAGGGTCTGCACGGCGACCACGGCCGTCTGCCCCCTGGTGACCAGGCCGAGGAAGATGCCGACCCAGATCAGGGCGAACCGCAGCAGCAGGATCAGCCCCACCGCGCCCAGCGTGGCGCCGGCGCCGCCGTGCGCCCGCCAACCGACCGCGAGGCCGGCGGCCAGCAGCACCGCGAGGGTGACCAGGGCGAACAGCATATCGGTCACCGCCCGGGCGACGAGCGGCGCGAAGGGTGACACAGGCATGGCGCGAAGCCGGTCGGTGATGCCGCGCTCCAGGTCCTCGGCGACGGCGATCGTGGTGAGGCTGATCCCGAACACCATTGTCATCACGAACATGCCGGGCATCAGGAACTCCCGGTAGCTGCCCCCGCCGGGCACCTGCAACGCCCCGCCGAACAGGTAGGCGAAGATCAGCACGATCAGGATGTTGAAGCCGAGCGAGGCGACAAGCGGCCCGGGCTCGCGTCTCCACCGGGCCAGGCCGCGCCAGACGAGGGTGCCGCTGTCGGTGAGCGCGGCGGGCCGGCCGGGTGTCAGGTCCACCGCCGAGGGCAGGGTCGTGGTGCTCACGCGGTCACCTCCCGCACGGCCCGGTGCCCGGTGAGGTGCAGGAACACGTCGTCCAGGGTGGGGCGACGGAGAGCGACGTCGGCCACCGTGACCTGCGCGGCGTCGAGTGCCCGCAACACCTCGACGAGAGCACCGGCGCGATGCCCGACGCCGACACTCACCGCACGCCGGTCGGGGTCGACCGTCGGCTCGTCGTCGACGACCCGGCGCACCTGGGTGACGGCGGTGGCGAGATCGGCGGCGTCCGCGACGACCAGCTCGATCCGGTCGCCGCCGAGGCGGGCCTTGAGGTCGTCGGGTGTGCCTTCGGCGATCACGTGACCGGCCTCGACCACCGAGATCTGGTCGGCGAGCTGGTCGGCCTCGTCCAGGTGCTGGGTGGTGAGCAGCACTGTGGTGCCGGCGCGGACCAGCTCCCGGATCGACACCCACACCTCGTTCCGGCCGCGAGGGTCCAGCCCGGTGGTGGGTTCGTCGAGGAAGAGGACGGCGGGGGCCAGGATCATGCCGGATGCCAGGTCCAGCCGCCGCCGCATCCCGCCGGAGTACGTGCGGACCGGCCGCTCGCCGACATCGTCGAGGCCGAACCGCTCCAGCAGCTCGACCGCCCGCTGCTGGGCCCGGCGCCGCCCCAGGTGGAACAGCCGCCCGAAGAGCACGAGGTTCTGTCTGCCGCTGAGCGCCTCGTCGAGCGCGGGGTGCTGCCCCACCAGCCCGATGCGGTAGCGCACCTGGTCCGGCTGGCGGGTCACGTCGAAGCCGGCGACCTCGGCGCGACCTCCGTCCAGCCGCAGCAGGGTGGACAGGATCCGCACCGAGGTGGTCTTGCCGGCCCCGTTCGGACCGAGCAGGCCACACACCGTCCCCGCGTCCACCCGCAGGTCGAAGCCGTCCAGGGCGAACCGGTCCCGATACCGCTTACGCAGCCCCTGCGCGACTATCGCCGCACCGCTCGCTGTCACGTCGATCTCCCCTCCGTAGCGACCACCGGCGCCTACCGTACGACATACGGTAGCAAATACGGGAAGGAGTTCCGGCCGGCTTCAGCGCGATGACGATCGGGTGGTGCGGCAACTGCCGGATCCCGCGCGGGGATCCCTAGGCCGAGCCGGCGGATCCCCGCTGTCCGGCGACGCCGACGTTGAGCGGATCGGCAAGCAGCTTGTCGAAGGCCAGTTCGGCGGCGCCGATCAGAACGGCGTCCCGGCCGAGCGCGGCCGCGCGCAGGCGCAGGTGCTCCCGGGAACCCGGCAGCGGCATGGTGTCCAGCCGGCGGCGTACGGTGTCCGCGCCGGCGGTGAAGATGTCGCGAAGGGAGCCACCGAACACCACCGCGTCCGGGTTGACCACGTTGACGAGGTTCGCCACGCCGAAGCCGAGCCAGTCGGCGACCCGCTCGACCGCCGCCCGCGCGGTCGGGTCGCCGTGCTCCGCCGCGCGCAGCACCGCGGCCACCGCCGTACGGTCGCGGGGGTCCCGGCCGGCGTGCCGCAGCAGCGCCGCCTCACCGATCTCGGTCTCCCAGCAGCCGCGCGAGCCGCAGCCGCAGGGCAGCCCGTTCGGGTTGACGACCATGTGGCCGACCTTGCCGCTGTGCCCCCGGTGGCCGATCACCAGCCGGCCGCCGACGATGATGCCGGCGCTGATCCCGACGTCGCCGTGCAGGTAGATGAGGTCGTCGACGCCTGCCGCCACGCCGCGTACGTGTTCGGCCAGCCCGGCGATGTCGGCCAGGTCCCCGGCCACGAAGCCGGGGCAGGCGGACAGCTCGGCCTCGAGCGCCGCGCCGAGGGTCGCCTCGACGCCGGCGACCAGGATCTCGCCGTCCGGGTTGCGGGACGTGTCGGTCACCGCGACCGCGCCGCCGACGAGTAGCGCGTCGGGGGCCACCGCGCGTTCCATGTCGCGGACCAGGTCGGCGAGCGGCCCGACGGCGTCGACCGCCGACATGCCACCGGGCCGGGCGACCTCCCGCAGGTCGAGGATGCGCCCGCCCAGGCCGACCCGGGCGGCACGCAACCGGTAGGCGTCGATGCTCAGGGCGTGTGCGTACACCCGGTCGGAGCGAGGGCTGACCACCAGCGAGGGGCGGCCGGCGCGGCGGGCGGTGGTGGTTGTCTCCTCGGTGACCAGGCCACTGGCGACCAGGTCGGCGGCGAGGGCGCCGATGGTGCTGCGGTTCAGGCCGAGCCGACTGGTCAGCTCGGCGCGGGACGTCGGGCCGTGCAGGTGCACGTAGCGCAGCACGGCACCGAGGTTCTGCCGCCGGATCTCCTCCTGGCTGGCGCCGGGGACCGAGGGCAGTGGGGATTCGGGGTTACGGCCGACGCCGGCTGGCCTGGACCGGATGGGTTCGTTCACGGTCAGACCTCCTTCCGGGTCGCTGCCGGGTGGTGCGGGGCGCCCGGACGACGATGGGTCCCGGAACAGGAGATCCCGGGACCCATCGTCGTTGCTGCCTACCGCGTGATTACTTGGTGAGCGGTGCGAGCTTCGGGTCGTTCGCGTACGCCTCGGCGGCGTTCGCCTTGGTGACGGCGACCGGCGGGAGCAGGAACGTGTCGACGACCTTGCTGCCGTTGTTGTACGACTCGGTGTCGTTCACCTGCGGCTTGTCACCGGCCTGGAGAGCCTTGACCATGTTGATGGTCTCCTTCACCAGGTTGCGGGTGTCCTTGTTGATCGTCATGTACTGCTCACCGGCGACGATCGACTTGACCGACTCGACCTCGGAGTCCTGGCCGGTGACGACCGGGATCGGCTTGCCGGCACCCTTGACCGAGGTCAGGATGGCGCGGGCCAGCGTGTCGTTCGGGGAGAGGACGCCGTCCAGCTCCTTGTTGCCGTAGGTCGAGGTCAGCAGCTGGTCCATGCGGGCCTGCGCACCCTCGGCCTTCCAGCCCTGGATGGCGGTCTGCTTGACGTCCTTCTGACCCGAGGCGACGACGACGTTGCCCTTGTCGATCTCCGGCTTGAGCACGTCCATGGCGCCGTTGAAGAAGACACCGGCGTTGTTGTCGTCAGGCGAGCCGGAGAACAGCTCGATGTTGTACGGGCCGTTCGGCTTCTTGGCCTTCATGCCGTCCAGCAGGGCCTGGCCCTGGAGCTGGCCGACCTTGAAGTTGTCGAACGCGACGTAGTAGTCGAGGTCCGGCGTGTTGGTGATGAGCCGGTCGTACGCGATCACCTTGGCGCCGGCGGCGTGCGCCGCGGCGACCTGGGTCGACAGCTGCGCGGCGTCGGTCGCGCCGATGACGATGACCTTGGCGCCCTTGGTGGTCATGGCGGTGATCTGGGCCTGCTGGTCGGCGACGGTGGTCGACGCGCCGGCGTACTGCACGTCAGCCTGGAAACCGGCCTCCTTGAGACCGTTGGTGAACAGGTCACCGGCGAGGACCCAGTTCTCCGAGGTCTTGGCCGGCAGGGCCACACCGATCAGGGAGTTCGCAGCGAAGCCCTTGGCGGCCTCGCCGCCGGAGTCGCTGTCGCCGTCACGGCCGGAGCCGCAGCCGGCGAGGGCCAGCATGGCGGCGGCGCTGATGGCCACCACCGACGAGCCGAAGAATTTACGCATGGTGAGGACTTGCCTTTCTGGATGTGAGACGGGTGGAGAGGTCGGTGGCCGTCAGCCGGACACCGCTGCCTTGGCGGGCTCGCGCTCCGCGTCCGGCGGTGAGGCGGGTGGGGCGGAGTCGTCGCGACGGAACGGCCGCATCAGGCTCCCGATGATGGAGAAGCGCCCCTGGCTCTTGTTGTAGACGTCGATCGCGACGGCCAGCAGCAGGACCAGACCCTTGATGATCTGGACGCGGTCGGTGCCGACGCCCATGAGCTGGAGGCCGTTGTTGAGCACGGCCATGACGAGACCACCGACGATCGAGCCGCTGATGGTGCCGATACCGCCGGAGACCGCCGCGCCACCGATGAAGACCGCGGCGATGGCGTCCAACTCCCAGCCGTTGCCGTCCTGCGGTCCGGAGGCCGCCGAACGGGCCACGAAGATCATGCCGGCAAGCGCTGCCAGGACGGACATGTTCATCATGACGAAGAAGTTGACCCGCTTGAGCTTCACGCCGGACAGCTCGGCCGCCCGGGAGTTGCCGCCCACCGCGTAGATGTGCCGGCCACCTGCCGTGTTGCGGGTGTAGAAGGAGTACGCGATGACCAGGACCACCAGGATGATTCCGGAGATCGGGAAGCTGGTGCCGACGCGGCCACTGGCGAAGCGCAGCGAGGCGAAGGCGATGACCCCGACCATGACGGCCATCCGCAGGATCGAGATCCACATCGGCGCCGGGTCGGCGTCCATGGCCCGACGGGTCTTGCGGGCCTGGATCTCGCGCCACACCACCGCCACCGCCGCGGCCAGACCGAGCAGCAGCGTCGCGTTGTTGTAGCCGGTGTTCGGGCCGAACTCGGGCAGGAAGCCCGAGCCGATCTCCCGGAAGCCCTCGGGCACCGGAATGGTGTTGGCGTTACCGATGAACTGGTTGCCACCGCGGAAGAGCAGCATGCCGGCCAGCGTGACGATGAACGCCGGCACCCCGATGTACGCCACCCAGAAGCCCTGCCAGGCACCGATGATCGCACCGATGGCGAGGCCGAACAGGATGGCGACGGGCCAGGGCAGCGACCATTCGGCCATCGACTTGGCCACCAGGATGCCCGCGAAGGCGGCGACCGAGCCGACCGAGAGGTCGATGTGCCCGGCCACGATCACCATGAGCATGCCGATGGCCAGAATCAGAATGTACGAGTTCTGCTGGAACAGCGCGATCAGGTTGTCCGACCGCAGGGTGAGGCCGTCGGTCAGGATCTGGAACAGGACGACGATCGCCACCAGGGTGAAGATCATTCCGAACTGTCGAGCGTTGGAGGTGGTGCCTCCGAACAGGTTCTTCTGAAGGTCCTTCAATCGGCTCATCGTGTGGCCATCTTCTTCGTCGAGGTCATCTGCTTCATGAGGTTTTCCGGGGTGGCGTCGGCCCGGGCGATCTCGCCCGTGATGGCACCCTCGAACACGGTGTAGATGCGGTCGCAGAGCCCGATCAGCTCGGGCAGCTCCGAGGAGATGACGATGACGCCCTTCCCCTGGTCGGCGAGCCGCTGGATGATGCCGTAGATCTCGTACTTGGCACCGACGTCGATGCCGCGTGTCGGCTCGTCGAGGATCAGCAGGTCCGGGTCGGTGAACATCCACTTCGCCAGGACGACCTTCTGCTGATTGCCGCCGGAGAGCTTGGAGACGCTCTCGTCGACAGTCGGGGCCTTGGTCCGCAACTCCTTGCGGTACGCCTCGGCCGCCTGGTACTCCTCGACCTCACTGAGGACGCCGTGGTGCGAGATCTTGGACAGCTTGGCGGCCACCGTCGAGGACTTGATGTCGTCGAGCAGGTTGAGGCCGATCGCCTTGCGGTCCTCGCTGACGTACGCGAGCCCGTTGTCGATGGCGTCCGCCACCGACTTCAGGACGATCTCCTTGCCGTCCTTGATGATCGTGCCCGACTCGTACACCCCGTAGGAGCGGCCGAAGACACTCATCGCGAGTTCCGTACGGCCCGCGCCCATGAGACCGGCGAAGCCGACGATCTCGCCGCGGCGCACCACGAAGCTCTCGTTCTTGCAGACCTGCCGCTCGGCGGAGATCGGGTGCCTGACGTTCCAGTCGCGGACCTCGAAGAAGACGTCGCCGATCTTCGGGGTGTGGTCCGGGAACCGGCTGCTCAGCTCGCGGCCGACCATGCCCCGCACGATCCGGTCCTCGTCGACCCCGTCCGCCTTGACGTCGAGGGTCTCCACGGTCCGGCCGTCGCGCAGGATGGTGATCTGGTCGGCGATCGCCTCGATCTCGTTGAGCTTGTGCGAGATCATGATCGAGGTGATGCCGCGCGAGCGGAAGCCGCGCAGCAGGTCCAGCAGGTGCCGGGAGTCCGCCTCGTTGAGCGCGGCCGTCGGCTCGTC
This sequence comes from Micromonospora sp. NPDC047521, assembly GCF_055587305.1. Lineage (NCBI taxonomy): Bacteria > Bacillati > Actinomycetota > Actinomycetes > Micromonosporales > Micromonosporaceae > Micromonospora > Micromonospora sp. NPDC047521. Next base: position 454,174 of record NZ_JBVJGN010000004.1, read on the forward strand.
GAGGATGAGCAGCTTCACGTCCTTGGCGAACGCCTTGGCGATCTCCACGAGCTGCTGCTTGCCGACGCCGATGTCCTTGATCAGGGTGTCCGGGTCCTCCTGGAGGCCGACCCGGGCCATCAGGTCCAGGGCCATCCGGTTCGCGGCCTTCCAGTCGATCGCGCCCCGCTTGCGCGGCTCGTTGCCGAGGAAGATGTTCTCGGCGATCGACATGCCCGGAATGAGCGCGAGCTCCTGGTGGATGATCACGATTCCGGCGTTCTCGCTGGCCCGGATGTCGGAGAACCGGCTCTCCGAACCCTGGTAAATGATCTTGCCGTCGTAGCTGCCGTACGGGTAGACCCCGCTGAGGACCTTCATCAGCGTGGACTTGCCCGCGCCGTTCTCGCCGCAGATGGCATGGATCTCGCCGGCGCGAACCACCAGGTTGACGTCGGAGAGGGCCTTGACTCCGGGGAACTCCTTGGTGATGGAACGCATCTCAAGGAGGATGGGCACGTCGCTCATCGCTCGTACCACCTCGCCAACGTCATCGGTTGCCTCCGGAAGGTTGAACCTTCACTTGGTTTTGTTGTTGACGGCAACGTATTGCGGCGGAGCGGCCATCCGCAAGGCGAGGGCCTGTTGAAAATGTAACAATCCGGCAATATAGACGTAACGCTGTCTTCGCCCGTCACAGCCGCCCCCGCAGCCACTCACGGCACCTTCCCGCGCGGGTGGCAACGTTGTCAAATGGCAGTGGCGCGGCGGTTGACGCCGCCCGACCCTTGACAAGCCCCACCACCAGGGGTGATCCGCAGTGACCGGAGGACCAGCGACGTACCCGCGCGCCCGCCACAATCGAACGATCGTGAAGGGAACACCACTCCGGCGCCCCCTGCGGGACGCCACGGCGACCCTCGACCACATGTGTGACCCGCGCCTCTACGGCGGCACCGGATCGACGACCGTCGCCTCGACACGCCCGCCACCAGGAGAGGGATCCCGCACCTTAACGCCGGTTACTGCCGATTCGCGGCAGTCGGCCGCGATCCGATCGGTCAACTCGGGCGCAGCACCGCCTTGATCACGCCATCCTCCCGGCGGTCGAAGCGGCGATACAGATCGGGCGCGTCGTCGAGGCTGCCGTGGTGGGTCACGATCACGCTGGGTCGGGCCCGGCCGGCGACGACCATGTCGCGCAGCAGCACCGTGTAGCGGCGGTCGTGGGTACGGCCGAACCGCACCGCGACCCCCTTGCTGAACAGCGTCCCCCACGCCGCGACCAGGTTCTCGTGGCCGTCCGCGCCGGGGCGCGGGTGCAGGTCCTTCTCCGGGTACACCCCGGCGACCGCGATCGCGCCCGCGGGATTGACCAACCGGGCCGCGTCGGAGATCACCTGATCGGGGCGTTCCTGCTCCGGGCGCTCCCGGTCGCGGGCCTGGAAGCCGACCGCGTCGATGACCTTGTCGACCCCGCCCAGCTTCTCCTCGCCGAGCGGAAGCCCCGACCGGGCGCGGTCGGCGCGGATCTGCTCGACCGGATCTCCGCGCCGGAAGTCGACGGGCACCGCCCCGATCTCGCCGGCCTTGTCGAGCCGCGCGTCCACACCGTCGACGCAGTAGACGACCCGGGCGCCCCGGAGCAGCGCCGAGTACGCGCCGAGCAGACCGATGGTGCCCGCGCCGAACACTGCCACCGTGTCACCGGGCTCGACCACCGCCAGAGCGGCGGCGGCATGCCATCCGGTGACGAACGCGTCGGCGAGCAGCACGAAGTCGTCCTCGTACGCGTCCTGCGGCTCCCCGGGCACGGGAACGCAGTTGGCGTCGGCCCACGGCACCCGCAGCAGCTCGGCCTGCGCGCCCCGGTACGGCCCCATACCTGCGTAGCCGTACGCCGCGCCCGGCCCCTCGGCCCGCGCCCGCAGACACGCCGCCGACAGCCCCCTGGCGCACATCACGCACGTGCCGCAGAACAGGTGGGTGGGGATCACCACCCGGGTGCCCGGCCGGACGGTCTGCACCGCCCCGCCGACCTCCTGCACCACGCCCAGCGGCTCGTGACCGAGCACCAACCCGGGGTCGGCCCCGGTGCGCCCGTCGTACATGTGCAGGTCGGTGCCGCACAACGCGCTGGAGGTGATCCGGACGAGCGCATCGGTCTCCTCCTCGATTGTCGCGTCGGGCACCTCGCGCACGGCGACCGTCCGGACGTCCGCGTAGACGACGGCTCTCATCCGACCCCCTGTTCGGCACGGAGGCGGCAGGTCTTCCCCGGCCTGCGCCGTTCATGCCCGCACCTGGGTCCCGGCACGACCGGGCCGCACGGTGGACGCCTACCGCCCTGGTGGGGTCAGTGGCGCAGACGGTCCCGCAGGGTCGCGACGCCGTCGCCGGACAACTCGGCGAGGACGGCGGGCCTCCCGGTCAGCGCGAGCATCACCGCCTCCGCCTCGCCCCGGACCACCCGCCCCTGCCCCGACGCCCAGCCGATGTCGGTCGCCTCGAACCGCAGCCCGTCGGTGAGGCCCCGGGACACGAAGAAGCCGAGCGCGCGGCGGTGCACCAGGAAGTCCAGCGACGTCCGCAGCCGGTCCGGACGCAACTCGTGCGCGAGGCCCAGCGGGCGGCGGATGTCCTGCCCGTGCACCTGAAGGTCGGTGAGCTGGCCGAAGTATCCGACGCGCGGCGCGCGGAACGGCGTCTCGGCGTTCTCGCGAAGCAGCGCCGAGATCTGCCCGACGGGGCGGTGGGCGACCATCTCGGCCAGCCGGGCGTTGGCCTCGTGCAGGTTGAACCCGCTGCGCAGGAGGATCGGCAGGAACCAGCGGCGGCGGGCCGCGAACGGGGCGACGAGGTGAGCGGCCACCTGCCGGACGGTCCAGGCTCCGCACAGGCTTGGCGCGTCCAGCTGCGCGGGGGTGAGCGCGTCGATCAGGTCAGCGGCTCGTCGTCGTTCATCGCTGATCATGGCCATGATCTCGGTGGCGGTCGGACCTGACACACCATCGGACAACGCGGTCATCGGCATTCTCCCCCCGTGGGACGCAGCCACCACCACGACAAGTGGACTTCCGGTCAGTATGCCGGGCACAGGCGTCCCGGCTCCTCCCCCGCGAGGGGGATCCGCGGCGCGTGGGGCCACCACTGTCCACCCCGGACATGTCATCGTCGGGGGACGATGCCCCGGCGGACCGACGGACCGGATCGGTTCTCGCTGACAGTGCCCCCGGGTGCGGGTCGGCGATCAGCTGACCTGGGCCACCGGCGTCGGGCGGTGCCGGATCTCCTCCATGAACGGGAACTGGGCGGTGAGCTCGGCGACCGTCAACCCCGCCTGCCATGCCGAGGCGACCTGGGCGACCTGTGCCAGGTCCATGACGTCGCCGCGCGCGATGATCTCCCCAGCGACCCGAAGATCGATCATGAAGTATCGGGCCTGCGATCCCAGCTTGACGCAGACCACGCCCTGGCCGGAGTGCAGCTCGGCGCAGGTGAACCGGCTCCGCCCCTGCTCCGGGGCGGTGACCCGGCCGAGGTCGAGGCCGTGGCGGGCGGCGGTTTCGATGAGCGCGGGGGCCAGGCCACCTTGCTCGACCAGGTCCGGGTAGAGGCGCACACCCAGTGCCGCCGACGCGTCGCTCATGACTGACTCCCACTTCCTTGTGACAGAGACCAGCAGCGCGCAGGTTACGGGGAGGTTTCCTGCGAACCTCGTCATCCTGTCCCGGGTGGACGCTCCACGGCAATAGGAAGGGTCGATTCGACCGCTATCGAGGGGTGCGATCGGGCGGTAACGGACGGTCGTCGTATTGGAAACACTCTTGACAGAAAGCAACGATATCGACATGCTTCGCTTCAGAGAGCGCTCTCCACCTCTCCGGCGCGCAGCCTCCGCCACCCTCTTCACCGAGGAGCCCCCCGTGTTCACAGCCCGCCCCGCACCCCGTCTCCGACCCCTCCTCCTCGCGGCGGTCGCCCTCGTCACCACCGCCGCCGCCCTCGCCGTCCCCGCGCAGTCCGACCGCGCCGAGGCCGCCATCGGCCCGATCACCTGGCAGGACGAGTTCAACGCCCCCGCCGGCGCCCCCGTCGACCAGAACAAGTGGCGCTTCGACATCGGCGGCGGCGGCTGGGGCAACAACGAGCGGCAGTACTACACCAACAGCACAAGCAACGCCGTCCACGACGGCCAGGGCAACCTCGTCATCACCGCCCGCCGGGAGAACCCCGGCAACTACCAGTGCCACTACGGGCGCTGCGAGTACACCTCGGCCCGTCTGCTGACGGCGGCGACCTTCACCCAGACGTACGGCCGTTTCGAGGCTCGCATCAAGATCCCGCGCGGTCAGGGCATCTGGCCGGCGTTCTGGATGCTCGGCACCGGCGGCGGGTGGCCCGACGCGGGCGAGATCGACGTCATGGAGAACATCGGCCGGGAACCCAACACCGTCTACGGCACCGTGCACGGGCCCGGCTACTCCGGGAGCGGAGGCATCACCGGCAGCCGCACCATCGGCGCTCCGCTCGCCGACGGCTTCCACACCTACCAGGTGGACTGGGAGCCGAACGCGATCACCTGGTACCTGGACGGGGTGCAGTACCACCGGGTCGACCCCGCCCGGCTCGGCGGCAACCGGTGGGTGTTCGACCACCCGTTCTTCATGATCCTCAACGTGGCGGTCGGCGGTAACTGGCCCGGCTATCCGGACGGCTCCACCCAGTTCCCGCAGCAGATGCTCGTCGACTACGTCCGGGTGTCCAGCTACACCTCCGGCGGAGGCGACCCCGCGCCCGGCACCAGCCGGATCCGGGGGGCGCAGAGCGGTAGGTGCATCGACATCCCGAGCGCCAACCCGGTCGAGGGCGCCAAGCTCCAGATCTGGGACTGCAACACCACAGCCGCCCAGGCGTGGACCTTCGCCTCCGACGGGACCGTCCGCGCGATGGGAAAGTGCATGGACCCGGCCTGGGCCGGCACCGCCAACGGCACCGAGGTCAACCTCGTCAGCTGCAACGGCAACCCGGCCCAGCGATTCACCCTCAACGGCGCGGGCGACCTGGTCAACCTGAGCGCCAACAAGTGCGTGGACGTACGGGAGGCCAACCCCAACAACGGGGGCAAGCTGCACCTGTGGGACTGCATCGGCGCCGCCAACCAGAAGTGGTCTCGCATCTGACCACGCCGGCGTCGACGAGCGGGCCGCCCGAGAGGCTTCGGGCGGCCCACCGTCGGGTACGGCGTACCGGGCCACCGGAGCGACCCGGATTCCGCCGACGCAGGTCGGTTCACGCCCTATGTTCGGATTATCCATATCCGACCGTTCCGGGAGTGAGCCCATGTCCCACCATCTCGACACCCCCCTCGCCGCCCAGGGCGGTCAGCTCTACATCGACGACCTGTACGTCTTCGAGGGCGACCGCTCCACGGTGTTCGTCATGGACGTCAACAGCTCGGTGACCAGAGCCGACATCAAACGAGGCTTCCACGCCGAGGCGCGTTACGAAATCAAGATCCATTTCAACGGCGCGGAGATGGAGGAACTGACCTACCGCTTCGCCTTCGGCGAGCCGGACGGCGAGGGCAGGCAGGCCCTCCAGCTGTACGAACTCACCGGAGCCGACGCCCGCGACGACGCCGCGATGGGCACCCCCATCGCCGAGGGGCGGACCGGCGAGATCACGACCGGCGGCAACGTCCGGATCTGGGCCGGACGGATCACCGACCCGTTCTTCGTCGACCTCGACGAACTGGCCACCATCAACGGCGCGGTCAAGGACGGTTCGCGGGTGGACCGCTCAGCGTGGCGGGCCGACCAGGCCAAGAACAGCTTCGCCGGCACGACTGTCGAGTCGATCGTCCTCGAGGTCTCCCAGGACGAGCCGCTGCTGCGCGACGGCACCGAGATCGGCGTGTGGTGTCGTACCCTGCTCGCCACCGACGCCGGCGGATGGCGGCAGATCAACCGCGCCGGGCACCCGATGATGTGGCCGATCTTCTGGCCCCACGACACCGACTTCTCGGATCCCGCCAACTTCCGGCACCCCAGCAGGGACCTGCCCGACGGCGGAGAGGAGATCGCCACAGCGGTCGCGGGGGTCGTGGCGGCGAACGGCACCGCACCGGACCCGCAGGCGTACGGCTGGAGCGTTGCCCGCCAGCTCTACCCGGACGTGTTGTCGTACACGGTCGGCACGGCCGCGACCTTCGGCTTCGCCTGTCGCAACGGGCGCACGATGGCCGACAACGCGCCCGAGGTGATGTTCTCCCTGGTCCTCAACACCGGTACGACCTCCGGCCTCACGTCTGATGTCACGAAGGCCGCCCGCGCCGCCACGTTCCCGTACGTGGTACCGGCCTGACCGGCGCACGAAAGCGGACCGACCCCCTCGGTCACGCCGAAGAGGTCGGTCCGCCTGCCGCTGCTGCGGTCAGCCCGCGATGTCGCGGGGATCGCGGCTGCGGGGGTAGGTGTTCTTCTCCCCGATCGTGCCGTCCTGCTTCTTGATCACGTGCTCGACGCCCCGGTCGGCCGCCATCTCCCGGCCCTCGGCCTGCGCCTCGGCCTTCCCGTCGTGCGTGCTGCTGGCCCGCTCGTTGCCCTCCGGCTTGTTCTTCCACTGCCCGTCCTCGTGGTACGTGTCGACGTCACCCTTGGCCATGGCCGGCTCCTCACTGCGTCTGGACTGTCCCCCGGATCAGTGCCCCGAGTCGTGCCGGGCAAAACGGAGTCCTCAGGAGACGGCCGGGCAGTTGTTGCTCGTCCGCCTGACCGTGTACTCGCGATCGTCGGTGGTGATGCCCGACGGCGCGCCGTCGAAGTGGGTCTCCACCTTGTCCCAGCCGCGCCGCTGCTCGTAGTGCAGATGCGGGGCGCCGGAGTTGCCGGTGCTGCCGAGCCGCCCGATCTGCTCACCCTGGGCGACCTTCTGCCCGACCTCGACCAGCGGCGGTTCGAGCATGTGCAGGTACTGCGTCTCCCACTTGCCGCCGTGGTCGATCTTCACCCAGTAGCCACCGCCGCGACCGCGCGGGCCCTGCGGGTTCTCCGGGGTACGCCCACCGAGCGACCCGTTGATGCCTGCCACGGTGACCGTGCCGGCGTAGGACGCGAGCACCGGGCGACCCCAGGCCTCGCCCTCGGTGGGGAACAGGTCGACGTCGTAGTCGTCGTGGCCGGGGTAGGTGCCGAGCTGCCACGTCTCGCCGCAGGCGACAGGCATCTGGAAGAGCGGACGGGGACCGGCCGGTCGCAGCATCGGCACCACGACCACGGCGATGCCGAGGAGGGCCGCCACCGCGACGAGCGCCAGGAGGACACGCACGGCACGGCCGCGGGGACGGCGGTGGGTGCGGGCTCGGGTGGGGCGGCCGGTCGTCACCGGCCCGAGCATGGCAGACGCCGGCAACGCGCCCGCCCCGGGTCGGACGATCACCACCGCAGTTGCATTGCAGTCGCATCGTGAAAGAGCTACGGTGAACGCAATGCAGTCGTATTGCAAACGAGGGAGCACCCGTGCACGTGATCGCGTTGTCCGAGACGACCACCGAGATGGTCGACCTGGTCGGCGGCAAGGCGGCCGGGCTGGGCGAACTGATCCGGCGGGGTGAACGCGTCCCCGAGGGCTTCTGCGTCACCGCCGAGGCACACCGGCTCGGCGTCCTCCCCGAGGCGGAGATCATCGCCGCGTACCAGAGGCTCGGTGCCGGCCCGGTGGCGGTACGCTCCAGCGCCACCGCCGAGGACCTGCCGGACGCCAGCTTCGCCGGCCAGCAGGAAACCGTCCTGAACGTCACAGGCGCCGCCGAGGTCATCGCCGCGATCGGCACATGCTGGGACTCGCTGCACGGCCACCGCGCCACCGCCTACCGCGACGCCCGACGGATCGACAGTCAGCAGGTGTGGATGGCTGTCGTCGTGCAACGCATGGTCGCCCCGACGGTGGCGGGGGTGCTGTTCACCGCCAACCCGGTGACCGGCCGCCGTGACGAGATGGTGGTCGACGCCGCGCCGGGCCTGGGCACCACTGTGGTGGACGGCGCGACGACTGTGGACCACTACGTCCTCGACGGCGTCGACAGGGACGACACCGGCTGCCTGACGTCCGCGCACCTGGCCGAACTGCGCGGCACGGGCGAACGGCTCCAGGACCACTTCGGCTGCCCCCAGGACGTGGAGTGGGCGATCGACACGGACGACGTGCTGTGGCTGCTGCAGTCGCGACCGATCACCAGCCTGTTCCCCGCGCCGCCGGCCACCGACAAGCCCCTCCCCCGCGTCTACCTGGAGTTCGGGCACGTCCAGGGCATGCTGCGACCAGTGACGCCGATGGGTATGGCGACCCTGCGGGCGCAGATCACCGCGATGCTCGCCGCGCTCGGCGTCCGGGTCGAGATCGTCGACATCGGCGGCCGCCTCTACGGCGACCTGACCGACCTGGCGCGGGACAGGTCGTCCCGCCGGCGGCTGGTGAAGCTCCTGGCCGTCGACTTCGGCCCCCGGGCGCAGGCGGTGATGCGACACGTGCTCGCGGATCCGCGATTCGCCCCGGTCAGCGGCGGCACCGGCCGCGGCGCGGGGCAGGGCGCGGCGTCGCTGGGGACGGCCGGGCGCGCGGTGGTGGGGATCCTGCGGGCCCTGGCCCGTCCGGACACGGCGCGGATCCGGATGTTCCGGGCGGTCGAGCAGATGAGGGTACGCTCGGCAGCCCCGACCGACCTGCGGACCAGCGCCGACCGGCTGCGCTTCGTGCGGGAGGCACAGGACGCAGACGACAGCGCCGACGCGATCATGTGGCCGATCGTCGCGGGGATGCTCGCCGCCGCGCTGCCTGCCGCACTGCTCAAGGGCATCGCCGGCCCGGACGAGATCCACGCTGTGCTGGCCGGCATGCCGCACAACGTGACGATCGAGATGGACCTGGCGCTGTGGCGGCTCGCCCAGGGCGCGGGTGACCACCGTCAACTCCTGCTGGACACCCCGGCGGACGAGCTGGCCGCGCGTCACCTGAACGGAACGCTGCCCGACATCGGCATGACCGCCTTCCTCGACGAGTACGGCCACCGGGGCGTCGCCGAGGTCGACCTCGGTGTCCCCCGGTGGGCCGAAGACCCCACGCCCGTCTTCGCGGCGCTCGCCAACTACCTGCGCGTCACCGATCCGCGGCAGGGCCCCGACAAACGTTTCCACCGGGCTGCCGTGGCGGCGGAGGCGGCGCTGGAGGAGCTGGTCGCCCGGGCCCGCCGCCGGCGCCCGGTACGGGGCAGGCTCGCCGGATTCCTGCTGCGCCGCGCCCGGTCGTTGGCCGGCCTGCGCGAGGCAGGCAAGTTCGCCGGGTTGTACCCGCTGCGCGAGACCCGCCGACACCTGCTGATCATCGGGGCCGACCTGCACGGCGCCGGGTTGCTGGACCGGAGCGACGACATCATGTTCCTGACGCTCGACGAGGCGCACTCCGTCGTACACCAGGGTGTTGATCTGCGCGGCGTGGTCGCCGCGCGGCGGGCCGTGCACCGTCGGGAACTGCGTCGCCGGTCGGTGCCGGTGGCGCTGCTGTCCGACGGCACCGACGTCGAGACGGTCCTGCCGGCGACTGCCGCCGGCGAGGGGACGCTCGTCGGCGTGGGCGCGTCCGCGGGTCGGGTGACCGGACCGGCCCGGGTCGTGCACGACCCGGGCACCGCCCACCTCGAACCAGGCGACGTCCTGGTCGCCGCGACCACAGACCCCGGTTGGACCCCGCTCTTCCTCACCGCCGCCGCGCTGGTCACCGACACCGGCGCGATCATGGCCCACGGGCCCACAGTGGCCCGGGAGTACGGGATCCCCGCCGTCATCTGCGTGCCGGACGCCACCCGGACGATCACCACCGGGCAGCTCGTCACAGTCGACGGCGGCGCCGGAACGGTCACCCTCGGATGACCACCACCCCTACCGCGAGGACGACGATGACCGAGCCGGGACCACCCACCGCGACGACCGTGGGCCAGCTGCTGCGCCGGGCGGCGACGGCCGAGGCGGCGATGTGGCGAAGCCTGCACCTGTGGGCGCGACGACGCCCGCTGCCACTGGAACCCGGCGACGAGCCGTTCGGCTATCTCGGCGTGGTCAAGCCCATCCTCGTCATCTTCATCGTCCTGTCGGCTGTCGAGATCCCGATCTTCGACCTCGTCGTCACCCACGTCGTGCCGTGGCGGCCCGCCCGCTGGATCGTGCTGGGCCTCGGCGTCTGGGGTCTGCTCTGGATGATCGGCCTCTTCGCCAGCATGACGATCCACCCGCACGTCGTCGGCGACACCGGCCTGCGGGTCCGGGTCAGCTCGGGAATCGACATCTGGATCCCGTGGACGGACATCGAGGCGCTGCGCAAGCGCTACCGCTCGCTGCCCTCCAGCAGATCCGTCCAGGTCGAGCGGGAGGGAGACCGACAGGTCCTGCACCTCGCCGTCGGCAGCCAGACGAGCATCGACGTCCTGCTGCGCCAACCGCTGACCTTCGACCTGCCCAAGGGCCGGTCCGCGCCGATGAACGAACTCCGGCTGTACGCCGACGACCCCGACGGCCTCCTGCGCAGCGCGCGGGGCACGCCGGCGGGCGACACCGCCCGCCGGTAGCCGCCGCCCACGGGCGGGGTGTCCGGGCCACCCACTGTGAAACGATCGAGGTCATGCCCAAGAAGGTCGACCACCAGGAGCGACGCACCCTCATCGCGGACGCGCTGATGCGGGTCGCCGCGGACCAGGGCCTGGAGGCGGTGAGCCTGCGTCACGTGGCCGCCGCGGCCGGCGTGTCCGCCGGGATGGTCCAGCACTACTTCCGGACCAAGGACGAGATGATGGCGTTCGCGTTGAGCGTGGTGCGCGAGCGCGGCCAGGTCCGGGTCACCGAGGCGGTGCGGCGGCTGGGCGAGAACCCCTCCCCCCGGCTCCTGCTCCGGACGATGATCGCCGCGCTGCTGCCGCTCGACGACCGGACCCGCGACGACGGCCGGGTGGCGTTGGCGTTCCTCGCCTACACGGCGGTACGACCGTCGGCCGCGCCCGGTCTCCGCGCGGACACCGCGCAGCTGACCAGCTTCATCGCCAGCGTCCTGCCCACGAGGGACGCGGCCGCGGCGGCCGGCCTGCTGGCGCTCATGGAGGGGCTGGGCGTCTACCTGCTGGGTGGGCAGTACACCCCCGAGCAGGCGCTGGACGCCCTGGACGCCCACCTCGACCTGCTGTTCGGCGCACCGGCGACCGCCTGAGCGACGGTCGCCGGGGCCGATCCGCGCCGTCAGCAGCGCGGCACGTTCGGGATGTACCCGTCGTACCCGGTGAGCAGGTACGCGTCCGAGACGTAGCGGTTGGTGCCGATCCGGTTCCACACGGAGGTGGTGCCGTACGGGCCGGTGACGGTGCTGCCGACCGCCTGGCAGTAGATGGAGACCGTGGCGCCGTCGGCGACCGAGCCGACGACCGGATAGCTCGCCCCCGGGCCGGAGCGCACGTTCAGGGTGCTCGCGCTGGTGTTCACCGTGCCCGAGCCGATGCCGGTGATCCCGTTCACCAGTTGCAGGTAGTAGGTCCAGTTCCAGTTCGGGCCGGGGTCGGTGTGGGTGGCGCCGGGCACCTCGTTGTGGCCGATGATGTGCGCCCGGTCCCTGGGTATGCCGTACTTCGTGGTGAGGTTGCGGGTCAGGGTGGCGGACTGGCGGTACATCGCGTCGGTGAACCAGGCCGGATTGTCGACGTACCCCTCGTGCTCGATGCCGACCGACTGGGTGTTGTAGGTCCAGTTGCCGGCGTGCCAGGCGATGTCCTTCTCCCGCACCGACTGGGTGACCGCGCCGTCCGAGGAGCGGACGGTGTAGTGCGCGCTGGCCTGGGCGGCCGGGTTCTGGAACCAGCTGACCGTCCCGGCGTACGAGCCCTGCGCGAAGTGGATGACGACGCGGTTCACGGGGTGGCTGCCCGGCCGGCTGGCCACCGTGTAGTTGCTCGTGCTGGCCGGCGCCCACGCGGCCGGCCCGTAGTCGGTGCTGAGGGTGCCGACCCCGCCGGGCACCGCGACCCGCTCCAGGGCGCCCCGGCGCGGCGCGACAGGCCGACCGGCCACCGCCTCACCACGCGTCGGCGCGATCCCGACGCGCAGCAGGTCGTAGACGGTGTCCGCGTAGAGCCGCGCGACCGACGGCTCGGCGGCGCCGCCGTACCTGGCGACAGGCACGTACCACCCGTTCACGTCGTCGCGGGCCGGGGCGGTGAGGCCGGCGTGGTCGGCGTACGACCGCAGCACGGCGGCCGCCCCGAGGACGTTCGCCGCGGTGTCGGCGCGCAGCGTGGCCGGACTGAGTCGGGTGAGGGTGGCCGCCTCGTCCAAAGTGCGGTCGGTGGCCAGGTGCATGAGCCCGTACCCGCCGGCCGTGCTGGCCGCGCCGCCGTGCGGGTCGAGCCGCGACTCGGCGTACCCGAGGGCGACAAGCAGGTCGCGGGGAACGTCGTACCGCGCGGCGGCGGTGTCGAACGCGGCGGCCAGCGGGGCGGCCGACGCGGGCGTCCCCCCGGGGTCGGCGACGGCAGGTGACGCGACCGCGACGGTCAGGGCGGTGGTCAGGGCGAGCAGGGAGGTTCGAACGGACATCAGCACTCCTCGGGAGGACTGGGGTGGGCGGCCGGTTGACCACCCACCCCGGCGGTCGAACTCGTCAGCACCAGCCGTTGACCGGACCGTTCACGCCGGTCCACAGGTACGCGTCGGACACCCAACTGCCGTCGCTCAGGCGGTCCCAGAGCGCCGTGGTGCCGTACCGCCCGGTGTGCGAGGTCCCGTTGGCGGAGCAGGAGACGGTGACTGTCGCGCCGTCGCCCAGTGAACCGAGCGAGCCGTAGCCGGTGCCCGGCCCGGCACGTCGGGTGAGCGCCCCGCCGCCGTTCGCGTCGACGACCGCCTGGTTGAAGCCGAGCGCGCCGTAGTTGTACAGGCCGCCGCCGACGCCGGCCCAGGCCGAACCGTGCCGCGCCCCGCCCTGGTACGCGGCGGACCCGTTGGCCAGCACCCACTTTCCGATGTCGTGGTCGGCGATCGGCACGTACGCGCTGTTCTGCCGCAGCCCGAAGTGCACGTGCCGGCCGTACGCCGCCCCGCCGCAGGTGACGTCGGTGCCGGTGTTGCCCAGCACGGCGCCCTGGCCGACGCCGAGGCCGTTGACGGAGATGCTGTTCCACAGGTGGTAGTAGTCGGTCGAGTAGCCCCGGTCGTGGATGACCCGGATCCATCCCTGACACATCGTGTACGCCGTGCCGGCGCGGGCGGCGCGGACCACCTGGTCACCACCGGCCAGGTCGACCGAGCTGTACGGCCACTCGGTTCCGCCCCAGCCGTGCGGGCCGCTGGTGAGCGTCCACGTCTGGCCCACGCCGAACGGCAGGGCCATTCCGGTGCGGAAGTCCCCGCCCGCGTAGAGCGGAGTGGGGGTGGCGGTGAGCACGCCCCTCTCCTGGTTGCTCACCAATGGCGATTCGGCGGCCAGCGCGGCGAAGGTGGCCTCGCCGTCGAAGGCGACCCGCCAGCCGGTGGGCTCGGACCGGGCGATGAAGACCGAGCCGGTCGGGTGGGCGTCCTCCTGTCGGGGCGCGAGGGCGACAGCGGTGCCGAACGCCCACCGGCCGCTGGTGCGGCTGACGGTGACCCGGGTTTCCGGTCGCGTGGCGGCAGTGGACAGTTCGGCCGCGCCGAGCAGTTTGGCGGTCACCGCGGCGGTGAGCGTGGAGGTGACGGGCGCCGCCGAGGCGGCGCCCGGTGTCGCCCCGATCAGACTGGTGAGCATCAACAGGGCGGCGGCCGCGCCGCCGACCAGTCGTCGGCTGTGTCTCATCGTGCCCTCACTTTCGGTGCGGCGGGTTCAGGCCGGGGCGACGGAGAGCCGACGGCCGCTGGCGGGCGGGGCGCCGGCCAGGCTGAGCAGGGTGTGACCGGTGACGTCGTCGACGACGGCGACCCGCACCCGGTCGGGGTCCCGATCGGCCAGTGGCACGGCGAACACCGCCGTGACAGGTCGACCCTTGTAGCGCGCGGCATGCCCGACGAAGCGCCAGTCGCCCTCGTCCCAGTGCTCCCGCACGTCGGAGCGCAGCAGCGGCGCCACCCGTCGATAGGCGTCGCTGAGCTGGAGTTGGTGCACGGACGCGAGCAGCGGTACGCCGGAGCCGCCGCGCAGCGGGTGGGTCAGGGCGGCGCGCAGCCGTCGCAGCGGCAGCAGCCAGTGCCGGTCCAGCTCCGGGGAGAGCGCCACCACCGCCGCCAGTTCGACGAGCAGGACGGCGCCGCCGGTCACGGGCCGGCCGGTCAGGGCGGGCAGCCAACCGTCGGTGGTCGTCACGGCGAGCGCGCCGGCCACCAGTAGCAACCCGGCGCGGGCGATTCCGCGGCCGGAGACGGGGGTGGCCCGTGCGCTCAGGCAGCCGCAGGAGGAGTTCGGGCTGACCCGGCGGGCCCAACCGAGGTAGGCCAGGAAGCCGGTGGCCAGCCCGGTCGCGGCCAGCGCCTCCACCCGCAGGACGGGCGGCAGCAGGAGCAGCGCGCCGAGGGTGGCCTCGATGCCGCCTAGGAGCCGGTACGCGGGCAGCGCCCGCCGGTTGCCGACGAGCTGTCCGAGGGCCGAACGGTCGACGGTCCGGGCGGCGTACGGGCTGAGCAGTTTGACGCGCGCCGACCAGATCAGCACCGCGCCCACGACAAGCGGCTGCACCGCCGCGATCAGATTGATCATCGGTTTCTCCCCTCGGGCCTCCCACGTGGGTGACCGGCGGTCGGCGGCGTGGCGCGGCGCTCGGGACGCCGCGCCCGGGCCGGCTAGGCGGCGGCGTAGACGGTGGCGATGTCGATCTCGTTGGTGTCCGGGTGCCAGGCGCCGAGCACCTGGACGTGCCGGCCGACGCGCAGCAGCGACAGGTCGCTGACCGCCGGGGTGCCGTTGTAGACGGCGGCGGACCGGTCCGGAACCACGTGCGCGACGATCCGCCGGCCCTGGTGGTCGAGGTGCAGCACGTTGCGGCCGACAGCGGCGATGTGCCCGTGCAGGTTGACGATGTTGACCCAGACCGAGTCCACGGCGAGCGTGCCGTCGGGCAGTCGGACGCCCCGGGCGTAGAGCCCGTCGCCGACGGCCATCTTGTCGAAGGTGGTGGGGTGCAGTTTCCAGATGCTCGTGCCGTCGGTGATCCGCAGCGAGTGCAGGACGGTGTCGGAACCGGTGACGAGCACCATGCTGCCGGAGATCTTGCTGATCCGGCCCTCGGCGAAGTTCGGGTCGGGCGCGCCCGGTTCGATGGTCGCCGGTTCGGCGGCGAAGGCGGCCTCCGGGGCGAGTGAGCCGAGGCCGGTGGCGCCGACGACGCCGCCGAGCGCCGCGGTGGCGAGCAGTCGCCGGCGGTCCAGGGTCTGGTTCATCGTGGCGTCCTCCCTCTCAGACCGTGTCGACCAGGCAGGGGCGCAGCCCGGTGGAGAGACTGGCGATGGCGCTGTACGCGGCGGGCGTCAGGTCGATGATCCGGTTGCTGCCGCAGGCGGAGCCGCAGCATGTGCGCTCGCCGCAGAACAGGTCGGTCTGGGGGCCGCAGTCGGCGATTGTGGTGCCGACCCGGGCACCCGTGCACAGGTTCGTGGTGTAGTGCCGGAAGCCGCAGCCGCGCCGGGCCATGCCGGTGACCCCGCACCGGTCCGGGCGGGTGATGGCCAGGCAGGCGTCCGAGGTGTTCGGCCAGGCGTGCTGGTAGTTGCCCGAGGTGCAGGTGCCGCAGGCGCCACCCCCGGTGGTACCGCAGGGACCCCAGGCGCTGCCGCAGCAGAACCACGACACCTCGCCTTGCAGAGCCGCCATGGAGGCCTCCTTCCCGTGACCTTAAAGAGACAGACGTAAATATTGACGATGATTGTTGTGGAGTAAACCACCGGAAGTCAATGCACACATCGAAAGTTTTCTACATCTCCGCTATTGCGGTACCGACCCCTCGGACCGGGCCGGGAGTGGGCGAGGATGAGTCCCGGCGTGACCCCTCGACGCGTACGGGCCGCGCCTCCGAACGCGAGACGCGGCCCGTTACCCCGATCCCGGTCAGCCCGCCGGGGCGGTGGCGGCCCGAGCCTTTCGTCGGCGCAGTTCGTCGGCCGGGACGAGCCAGGTGGAGTTCGTCGCCCCGAGGCCGAGGAGCACCTGGTCGAAGGCGTTCCCGTCGTTGTCGTCGGTGTAGCAGAGGCTCACCTCGCCCCACGGGGACGCGGCGACGGCGAGGTGCTCCTGCCGACCCGTGGTGGTCTGGCTCAGCGCCTGCGCGGCCAGTCGGCCGTCGAACGTGCCGTCGGGGTTGACGCCCCGCGCCCAGACGTCCGGGTTGGCGCCGGACACCGTCCAGCCCACCACCACGTTGTCCTCGTCGTCGATGCCGACACCGGGCGCGACGGCCCCGGCCCCGGTCGAGACCTGGACCTCGCCGTGCCGGGCAACGCCTGCGGCGGTGAACGACCGCGCCCAGACGCCCCGGGTGCCGGTGTGGTCCGACTCCCACCCGACGGTGAAGTCACCGGCGAATGTCGCCGCCACCGAGGCCCGCTGCTGCTGCCCGCCGCTCTGCGCGTTCGCCGTCCGTCGGGACAGCACCACAGCGCCGTTGGACCGGGCCAGCCGGGCCAGACCGATGTTGTACGAGCCGTTCGCGTCGGCGTCCTCCTCCCACACCACGAGCGCCTCGCCGGACGCCGACACCGCCACATCCGGACTGTGGTGCGCGCCTGTCGTCTGCGAGGCCGTCACCTCGTACCCCTTGGTGGTGGCGGCGGTGAAACCGGCGGCCCTGACTGTCGCGGGGGCGGTCCCCTGCACGTCCTCCCAGACCACAGTGAAGCCCACCGCGGCGGCGTTGGTGGGCGCGCCGTCCGGGTCGACCGCCACCTTCGGCCAGATCTGCTGGCCCGCGTCGGACGCGTTGGCCTGCCCGGAGCCGAGGACCGCACCGGCGGGCGACACCACCAGGTACTGGATGTTGTAGACGCCGTTGCCGTCCCCGTCGGCGGCCCAGACCACCACGGCGTTGCCCCGGTCGTCGAGCCCCACGTCGGGGCTGATGTGCCGCCAGGCCGCCCCGCTGGTGCCGCCGGTGGAGAGCTTCAGCTCGTACGCCGGTGTGCCGTCGCGGAACAGCCGCAGGTAGACCTCGCTGTGGGTGTCGTCCTGTGGTGCGGTCGAGTCCCGGTCGTCCTCCCAGACCACAGCGACGTGACCGGCGCGGTTCGTGGCGATGGCGGGCAGGTCCTGGTCTCCGGTGGCGACGCTGTTCGCGGTGGTCCAGGTGACAGCCGCGGCGGTGACGGCGATCGGGGCCGGCACCGGGACCAGCAGGGACGCGGCGAGCAGTGCGGAAAGTGGGGTCATGGCTGGCTCTCCTTCATCCGGCCTGGAGGCCGGGCTGGCCGTCGAGGATGACGAACGACCGCACCGTGGACGCCGCCGCGCCGTGTTCGGTCACCGTGTTCACCGCGCGGAAGTCCGCGCGGACCTGGCTGCGGCTGATCGTGGTACGCACGTAGCCGCGCCGGTCCGAGTAGAACTTCAGGTGCGGGTTGGCCGCCGCGTTCGGGACGGTGGTGCTGCCGCTGCCGTCGCCGGTCGAGCTGATCGAGGTGCAGACCAGTTCGGTGCCGATAATGGCCGAGGACGGGTTGGCGTAGTCGGCCTTCAGCTCGTTGGCCCACGACCGGTGCACGTCGCCGGTGAGCACCAGAGGGTTGCGCACTCCCCGCTGCTGCCAGCCGGCCTGGATCCGGCTCCGCGAGGCCCGGTAGCCGTCCCAGGCGTCCATACTCGACGCGCCGGCCGCGTCGAGCTGCTGGGCGAAGAACACCTGCTGGCCGAGGATGTCCCAGGTGCCGGAGCGCTGGGCCAGCCCGTCCAGCAGCCACGCCTCCTGGGCGGCGCCGGTCAACGACCGGGAGGCCAGGTCGGCGTCCGCGCAGACCTTCCAACCGTCCCCGCACGCCTGGTCGTCGCGGAACTGCCTGGTGTCGAGCATGTGGAACGTGGCGAGCCGCCCCCACCGGATCCGCCGGTACAGCGGGATGCTGTTGCCGTTCGCGGCGGACGCCGGCCGCAGCGGCATGTTCTCGTAGTAGGCCCGGTACGCGGCGCTGCGCCGGGCGGTCCACTGCGCGGCGGTAAGCGTCGGGCTGCTGTCGTTGCGGACCATGTTGGCGTAGTTGTTCTCCACCTCGTGGTCGTCAGGTACGACGAGCCAGGGTGCCGCCGCGTGCGCCGCCTGCAGGTCCGGGTCGGACTTGTAGAGCGCGTACCGGCGGCGGTAGTCGGCGAGCGAGACGATCTCGGCGCCGACGTGCTGCCGTACGGCGGAGGTGTTCACCCCACCCTCGTAGATGTAGTCGCCCAGGTGCAGGATCAGCCCGGGGTTGTCCTCGGCCATCCGGCGGTAGGCGGTGTAGTAGCCGGCCTCGTAGTGCGCGCAGGAGGCGAAGGCCATCACCAGGTCGCGGCCAAAGCTGCTGGGGGCCGGGGCCGTCCGGGTCCGCCCGACCGGGGAGATCTGCCCCTGGGCGCGGAACCGGTAGAAGTAGTCGGAGTCGGCGGCGAGCCCTCCCGCGACGGCGTGCACCGAGTGCGCGTCGGCGTAGCGGGCGACCACCGAGCCGGAGGCGACGAGCGAGGTGAACCGGTCGGTGGTGGACACCTGCCACTCGACTGTCACGTCGGTATCGGCCATGCCGCCCTGCCCGTCGGCGTTGAGCGGCGAGGGTGCCAGCCGCGTCCACAGGACCACGCTGTCGGGCGCCGGATCACCTGACGCCACACCGAGTTTGAAGGGGTACGGCACCGCGGCGCGGGCACCCTGGCGGGGTGTCACCGCGACGCCGGCAGCCACGAGTCCACCGAGGACGAAGATGCGACGGCTCAACCTTGTCATGGTCGACAGCCTCGGGAACGTCGATGAACGGCGATGGGTATGGCGCGGAATCCGGCATGACGGGATGCTGTCCGCACCAAGGCGGTCAGGTGTCCTGACCGTCAGGTGAGCGGCGAGGGCGACTCCGCGCCAGGGATCAGGAGCGTCGGCGTACCGGACCCGTCCGCCGGGACGCTCCACACGTCCGGCCGGCCGTCACTCCCGCGCAGCGTGTAGGCGAGAGTCGCGCCGTCGAGCCAGGCGGCCTGGTCGTCGACGCTCGACGTCTCGGCCGTCGCGGTCACCCGCATGCTCGCCAGGTCGAGGACCGACAGCCGCCAGCCCTTCGCCGGGTCGGCGTCGATCGCCTCCTTGAAGGCCAGCCGGGTGCCGTCGGGCGACAGCGACGGGCACTCGACGTTCTCCTTCACGGTCTCCACGGTCCGGGCGGCGAGGTCACCCCGCACGAGGTAGCGCCGTCCCTGGGTCGACAGGGTCGCGTAGAAGCGGTTGTCGTCGGCGGTGAAGGTGACGCCCCAGTAGTTGATGTCCGCGTTGCGGTAGCCCCTGCCGTCCCGCGTGATCGCGAACCCCTCGAGCGACTGCACCGTCGCACCGGTGACGGTGTCGAGGATGCCGGTGCGGGTGGAGAAGCCGCTCGCGGTGTAGGAGTCACCGCCGACGAACGTCGTCCACGAGACCATCCGCCCGGACGCCGACACCCGGGCCCGGTTCGGCAGGCCCGGCACGCTCACGGCGCGCGTCTGACGCAGCGCGGAGTCGAGCACGACGACCTGGTACGACCAGGCGGTCTCCGGCCGCAGGCAGACACCGGTGCCGGCGGCGGCGTACACCCGCAGGCACTCCAGAGCGGACACGGTGCGCGGCCCGTCCGGGTCGGCAGCGGCGACCGAGGAGACGTACCGGTCGGTGACGGCGAGCAGCCGCGGGCCGGGCGTGAGGGTGACGGCCCGTTCGCCGGTGGCGGGTGGCGGGGTCCGGGCCGGTCCCGCCGCGGTGGCGGCGTAGCCGGCCGCCACGGTGCCCAGCAGCACGGCCGAGGCGGTCACCACGGCGATCTTCGCGCGGGTCGACATCGTGGTCATCGGGACACCCTCCGGGCAGCGGGACGGGACGGCGAGGCGAGCAGGAGCAGCGTGCCGACGAGAACGACGCCGACCGCGAGGGCCGCGGCCCGGACCGCGGTCTGCGGCCCCCACGCCTGCCAGGCCAGGCCGAACAGGATCGAGGAGACGAGGTACGCCAGCGCCTGCCCGGTCTGCACGAGGGCGATTCCGGTGGTCCGCAGTCGCGCCGGCAGCACCGGACCGGCGAGCGCGATGAGCACCCCGTCGGTGGCCGCGTAGAACGTGCCGTACAGCGCAAGCGTCACCGCGAGCACCGGCCAGCCGTGCGTCGGCCCGGACAGCAGCAGGTACGTCACGCCGAGCGCCGCGTACCCGCACACCACCACCGGCAGCCTGCCGATCCGGTCAGCCAGCACCCCGAGGGGCGCGGCGAGCAGCAGGTACGCCAGGCTGGTGCCGACCGCGAGGAGCGGGAACCAGCGCAGACCGAGGTCCTCGCGCCGTTGCAGCAGCAGGTATACGAACCCGTCGCCGATGGTGGACAGGCCGAGCAGCGCCGCCGCCAGCACGAGGCGGCGCGCCGGCCGGCTGCGCAGCAGTCCGAACGCCTCGCCGACGGAGACCCTCGGGTCGTCCGGCCCGTCGGTCGGCACACCGGACGGCCGCTCCCTGACGAACAGCACGAGCACGACGACGGCCAGGGCGGCGACGCAGAAACTGGTGACGAACACCGCGTCGTACGACTGCCCGACGGCCAGCAGGACCGCGAACGCGGCGAGCGGGCCGAGGAACGCGCCGACGCTGTCCATGGCCCGGTGCACCCCGAACGCGCGCCCGAGCGCCTCGGGTGGGGTGGACAGCGTGATCAGCGCGTCGCGGGGCGCGCTGCGGATCCCCTTGCCGAGCCGGTCGACGGCGATGACGGCGCCGATCGCCGGCACCGACCGGCCGGCGAGCAGCAGGCCGAGCTTGGCGACCGCCGAGAGCGCGTAGCCGGTGCCCGCGATCAGCTTGCGCCGCCGGAACCGGTCGGCGACGAATCCACCGACGACCCGCAGCAGTGCCGTGGCGCCGGTGTGGACGCCGTCGAGCACACCGAACGCCACCGGGCTCAGGTGCAGTCCCAGCACCAGGTAGAGCGGCAGGACGGCGGCGACCATCTCGGCGGAGACGTCGGTGATCAGGCTGACCGTGCCCAACGCGACGACGTTGCCACTGACCATGGCGATCCGTCGGCGTCGTGGCCCGGGCGGGTCGGTGACCGGTCGGGAGACGGTCGACAGGTACACGAGCATCTCCTCGGATCGACGGCTGACGGTCAGCCATCGTGCGGAACCGCTCCGACCGGCCACAAGGGAGGGCGCGTGACGGCCGGGCGTGCGGTTGGTGAACGCTCGCCGAACACCGAGGTGTTCGCCTGGCGGGACGCACTGTTCACCCGCGCGTGGCCCGCCGGCTGATCGGCCTTCCTACATTCCTTGCGCCTCACACCCGTAGCGAAGGAGTCCTGGATGGACATTCGATTTCCCCGCCCGTCGGTGACGGTGGGGGTGGTCGCGGTGCTGCTCGCCTCGACGGCCGCCGTCGTCGTGACCGGAGCGGGCGCGGCTTCGGCCGCGAGCGTGACGTTCACGCCGGTCGCCGACACCTACGTCCAGAGCGACACGGCGTCCACCAACTACGGCACCTCCGCGCAGCTCGTGGTGGACAACTCGCCGGTGCGGCGCTCGTTCCTGCGCTTCACCGTCAGCGGGGTCAGCGGCACGGTGACCGGCGCGAAGCTGCGACTGCGCACGATCAGCGGCAACGACGGCAGCGACGCCGGCGGCACGTTCCGGCGGATGTCCAACACGACCTGGTCGGAGACCGGCACCACCTGGAGCAACCAGCCGACCATCGACGGCGCCACACTCGGCTCGATCGGAGCGGTCAGCGGCGCCAGCTGGTACGAGGTCGATGTCACCGCCGCGGTCACCGGCAACGGCACGTACAGCTTCGGCGCGACCTCGACCAGCGGCGACGGCGCCTACTACGGCACCCGCGAGAGCGGAGCGGACGCGCCGCAACTGGTGGTCACCACCGGGACCACCACGCCGCCGACGTCAGGTGACCCGGTCTTCGTGGGCGCCGGCGACATCGCCAACTCCGGCTCCGGCGACACCGCCACCGCCGCGCTGCTGGACAGCATCCCCGGCACCGTCTTCACCACCGGCGACAACGTGTACGACAACGGCACCGCGTCGCAGTTCGCCAGCTACTACGAGCCCACCTGGGGTCGGCACAAGGCACGCACCCGCCCGTCGCCCGGCAACCACGACTACAACACCTCGGGCGCGACCGGCTACTACAGCTACTTCGGTACGGCCGCCGGCCCGAGCGGTCGCGGCTACTACTCCTTCGACCTCGGCAACTGGCACATCGTGTCGTTGAACTCCAACATCAGCATGTCCGTCGGGTCGGCGCAGGAGCAGTGGCTGCGCGCGGACCTGGCCGCCAGCGGCAAGCCGTGCACGCTGGCGTACTGGCACCACCCGCTGTTCACGTCCAGCTCCAACCACGCGCCGTCGACGTCGACACGCCCGCTGTACCAGGCGCTCTACGACTACAACGCCGACGTCGTGGTGTGGGGCCACAACCACGTGTACGAGCGGTTCGCCCCGATGAACCCGGCCGGCGGGGCCGACGCCACCCGGGGCATGCGCAGCTTCGTGGCCGGGATGGGCGGTGCGAGCCACTACGGCTTCGGCACCGTCCAGCCCAACAGCGAGGCACGCAACAGCTCGGCGTACGGGGTCCTGAAGTTCACCCTGCACGCCGGCAGCTACGACTGGCAGTTCGTGCCGGTCGCCGGCCAGACGTACACCGACAGCGGCACCGCCACCTGCCACTGACCGCCTGACACGACGCGTGCCCCCTGCCCGAACGACGGGCAGGGGGCACGGACGTGCGGTGCCGGCGTCAGCGGGCCGAGCCGGCGCGGCGCTTGTTGTAGACGTCGAAGGCGACGGCCACCAGCAGCACGAGCCCCTTGACCACCGACTGGGTCGACTGGTCGACGCCCATCAGCTGCATGCCGTTGCTCATCACCGCCATGATCAGACCACCGACCATCGCGCCGACAACGGTGCCCACGCCACCGGTGACCGCCGCGCCGCCGATGAAGGCCGCCGCGATCGCGTCCAGCTCGAACATGTTGCCGGCTGCCGGCTGGGCGCCGTTGGACCGCGACGAGTAGATGACACCGGCCACCGCCGCCAGGAAGCCCATGTTGACGAACATCCAGAAGTTGACGGTGCGGACCTTCACGCCCGACAGCGCCGCCGCGGAGAGGTTGCCGCCGATCGCGTACACCTGACGACCGAAGACGGTACGCCTGGTGAGCAGGCCGTAGACCAGGACCAGCACCGCCAGGATGATCAGCACGATCGGCAGACCACGGGCGTGCGCCAACTGCCAGGCGAAGTACATGATGACCGCGCCGACCGCGACGACCCGGGCGACGAACAGCGGGAACGACTCGACAGGCTGCTGGTAGCGGATGCGGGCGACCCGGGTGCGGAACCCGCTCACCGCGTAGCCGGCCACCGCGACGGCGCCGATCAGCAGTGTGAACGCGTCGAAGCCGTTGCCGCCGAGCAGTCCGTTGAGGAAACCCGCCGCGACGCGCTGGTACTCGGCCGGGAACGGCGACAGCGAGATGTTGTCGAGCACCCGCAGGGTGAGGCCGCGGAACAGCAGCATCCCGGCGAGGGTCACGATGAACGCCGGGATGCCGGCGTACGCCACCCAGAAGCCGTGCCACGCGCCGACCGCCACGCCGACGGCCAGGGCGGCCAGCACGCCGATCCACCACGGGTGGCCCTGCTGGATCACCAGGACGGCGGAGACCGCCCCGGTCAGCGCGACGACCGACCCCACCGACAGGTCGATGTGCCCGCCGATGATCAGGATGACCATCCCGATCGCGAGGACCAGGATGTACGAGTACTGAAGGACGATGTTCGTGATGTTCCCGGGGCTCAGCGACACCCCGTCGGTCAGGATCGCGAAGAGCGCCACGATGACGACCAGCGCGACGTAGATCCCGCTCTGCCGCAGGTTGTTCAACACCAACGCCCGCAGGTCGCTCGTCCCCGTGTGCAGGGCGGCGGCGGGTGTGCTGTCCGAGGGCGTCGGGCGCTCCGCCGGAGGGGTCTTGATGCTTGTCATCCGACGAGCTCCTTGTCCTTGGTCATCAGCTCCATGAGGCTCTCCTGGGTCGCCTCGCCCACCGGCACCTCACCGGTGATCCGGCCGCCGGCGAGGGTGTAGATCCGGTCGCACATCCCGAGCAGCTCCGGCAGCTCCGAGGAGATGACGATCACCGCCTTACCGGCGGCCACCAGCCGATTGATGATCGTGTAGATCTCGTACTTGGCGCCGACGTCGATCCCACGTGTGGGTTCGTCAAGGATCAGCACGTCCGGGTCGGTGAACAACCACTTCGACAGCACGACCTTCTGCTGGTTGCCGCCGGAGAGCTTGCCTACCACCGCCATGACGCTCGTGGTCCTGATGTTCATCTCCCGCCGGCTCGTCTCGGCGACCTTGATCTCCTCGTTGCCGTTCACCCAGCCCAGCCGGGCCAGCCGGTCCAGCGCGGCGGCCGAGACGTTACGGCGCACGTCGTCGATCAGGTTGAGGCCGTACCGCTTGCGGTCCTCGGTGACGTACGCGATGCCGTTGTCGATCGCCTCGGCGACGGTACGGGCCTGCACCTCGCGCCCGCGCACGAAGAGCCGGCCGCTGATGTCCCGCCCGTACGACCTGCCGAACACGCTCATCGCCAGCTCGGTGCGCCCGGCCCCCATGAGACCGGCGATGCCGACGACCTCGCCGGCGCGCACGGACAGGCCGACACCCTCGACGACCTTGCGATCCTGGACGGGGTGACGCACCGTCCAGTCCTCGATGCGCAGGACCTCCTCGCCGGGGGACGACTCCCGGTCCGGGTAGAAGCTGTCCAGGTCGCGTCCGACCATGCCGCGGATGATCCGTTGCTGGGTCACCTCGCCGGCTTTCATGTCGAGGGTCTCCACCGTGCGACCGTCCCGGATGACCGTGGTCGAGTCGGCGATGGCGGTGATCTCGTTGAGCTTGTGCGAGATCATGATGCAGGTGATGCCCCTGTCGCGCAGCTGCCGCAGCAGGTCGAGCAGGTGGGCGGAGTCGACGTCGTTGAGGGCGGCGGTCGGCTCGTCGAGGATGAGCAGGCGCACCTTCTTCGACAGCGCCTTGGCGATCTCCACCAGTTGCTGCTTGCCCACGCCGAGCTGGATGACCGGGGTCACCGGGTTCTCGTGCAGCCCCACGGACGCCAGCAGCTGCGCCGCCTCGGCGTTGGCCCGGTTCCAGTCGATGAGCCCACCGCGACCGCGCCGCTCGTTGCCCAGGAAGATGTTCTCCGCGATCGACAGGTACGGCACCAGGGCGAGCTCCTGGTGGATGATGACGATGCCGTCGGCTTCGCTGTCGCGGATGCCCCGGAACTGCACGGGCTTGCCGTCGAACAGGATCTCGCCGTCGTAGGAGCCGGTCGGGTGTACGCCGGAGAGCACCTTCATCAGGGTGGACTTGCCGGCGCCGTTCTCACCGCAGATGGCGTGGATCTCTCCCCGGCGCACCGAGAGGGAGACGTCCTCCAGCGCGGTCACCCCGGGGAAGGTCTTCGTGATGCGGCGCATCTCGAGGATGGTGTCGTCCATGGTCACTGTCCTCTGTCAGGTCGGACGCGGTACGCCACGGCGTCGGGCCCGACGGTCACCGTCGGGCCCGACGACGGGCTTACTTCTTGGCCTGACCGGCGGCGACCTCGTCCGCCGTCCAGTAGCCGGAGTCGATCAGCGTAGCCTTGATGTCGTCCTTGTAGACGGTCGCGATCGGCAGCAGGTACGCCGGGACGACCTTGACGCCGTTGTCGTACGTCTTCGTGTCGTTGGCCTGCGGCTGCTTCTTCTGCAGGAACGCCTCGGCCGCGTTCACGGCCTGCTCGGCGAGCAGACGGGTGTCCTTGAAGACCGTGGAGTTCTGCACGCCGTCGTTGATCAGCTTGATCGAGGCGATCTCCGCGTCCTGGCCGGTGACCACCGGGATCTTCTTGCTGGCGCTGCCGTAGCCGGCGTTCTGCAGGGCGGTGATGATGCCCCGAGAGATGCCGTCGTACGGCGACAGCACGCCGTCGACCTTGGCGCCGTCGTTGTAGCTGGAGGTGAGCAGGTCCTCCATGCGCTTCTGCGCGGTCTCCTGCTGCCACCGCAGGATGGCGACCTGCTCGATCTTGGTCTGGCCCGACTTGACCTTCAGCGTGCCGGCCTCGATGAACGGCTTCAGCGTGTCCATCGCGCCGCCGAAGAAGTACTGCGTGTTGTTGTCGTCGAGCGAACCGGCGAACAGCTCGACGTTGAACGGACCCTTGGCCGTGCCCTTCGAGCCGTCCTTGTTCTGCAGGCCGAGACCGACGAGCAGGGAGGTGGCCTGGGCGACGCCGACCTTGTAGTTGTCGAAGCTGACGTAGAAGTCGACGTTCTTGCTGCCGCGGATCAGCCGGTCGTACGAGATGACCGGGATCTTCGCGTCGGCGGCGGCCTGCAGCTGGCTGTTGAGAGCCGTGCCGTCGATCGCGGCGATGACCAGGACGTCGGCGCCCTGGGTGATCATCTGGTCGACCTGCTGCGACTGGGTGGGGATGTCGTCTCCGGCGTACTGGAGCTCGACCTTGTAGCCCTTGGCCTCCAGCTTCTGCTTCACGGCGTTGCCGTCGGCGATCCACCGCTCGGAGGTCTGGGTCGGCATCGAGACGCCGATGGTCAGGTCGGCGGGCTTGTCCCCGCTCTTGTCGCCACCACTGCCGGCGCCCTCGCCACTGCATGCCGCCAGGCTTAGCGCCAGCGCCGCGCTGCCGAGAGCAACCAGGAATCTCCTGCCCACGGGCCTCTCCTCTCTGGACTCCCCCGCCGAGTGCCGGGGCCAACTGTCACCTTTCGGGTAGTGTTAGCGCTCACATAGGGTGCGTCAACACTTGATCCGAAATACCGGTGTCACGGTCTCGTAACGGAGGCGTCAGCGCAAGAGCGACTTCGGC
Organism: Micromonospora sp. NPDC047521; assembly: GCF_055587305.1. NCBI lineage: Bacteria > Bacillati > Actinomycetota > Actinomycetes > Micromonosporales > Micromonosporaceae > Micromonospora > Micromonospora sp. NPDC047521. The sequence continues at coordinate 481,292 of NZ_JBVJGN010000004.1, forward strand.
GCCGACCGACGCGAAGCGCAGGTCACCGAGGCGCACGCGGGGGGCCCACACAGAGCGGTGCCCGCGGACGACGTCGTCGTCCGCGGGCACCCCGCACCGCCGGAGGGTCAGGTGGGCCGCCGGGGCCCGGTCGGCCGGCGGACCCGACCGGCTACCGCCGCGTCCACCGTTGGTTCGCCGCCGCGGTGCAGGTCCAGAGGATCACCGTGGTGCCGTTGGCCGTGCCGTTGTTGTTGACGTCCAGGCAGAGCCCGGACTGCGCGGCGCTGATCGTGCCGTTGGTGTTGATGCTCCACCGCTGGTTGGCCCCACCGTTGCAGTCCCAGATCTGCACCTTGGCGCCGGCCGTGGCGTTGAGCGGAGCGTCCAGGCACTTGCCGAGGGACTGCAGGGTCTGCCCGTTGACCGTCCAGCTCTGGTTGGCGGCGCCATTGCAGTCCCAGATGACCGGCTGGGTGCCGTTTGTCGTGTTGCTGTTCGGGACGTCCAGGCAGCGACCGGAGGAGACGCTGGCGAGGGCGCTGGACGTGGTCGGGGGCGGGGTCGTGGTGCCGCCACCGCTGACCCGGTACACCACAGTGCCGTGCGCGGGGACGCTGGCGCTGATGGTCCCGCTGCTGGAGCTGGTGCCGCCGGTCCACGCGTCGACAAGCGTGAACGACGTCCCGGACTTGCCGACCGCCGCGGCCGTGGTCGAGATCGTCGTCGTCGAGGAGCCCTGGTTGAACAGCGCGACCGCCACGTCACCGTTGGCGAGCCGCTTGGCCAGCACCCGACGCGTACCGTCGAACGACACAGGCGTCCCCTGCAACCCGAGGGAGTCCTGGTTGATCGCGATCAGGTTGGCGTTCTTGAGGATTGCCTGCGTCGCGGCGTTCATGTTCCGCACGTCGTTGCCCGCGATCAGCGGAGACGCCATGATCGCCCACATCGCGAAGTGGCTGCGCATCTCCGTGTCGTTCATGCCGCCGCGACCGACCTCCATCATGTCCGGGTCGTTGAACCCACCCGGGCGCGCGTACGAGGCCAGCGGAACCGTCACGTTGATGATGTTCTGGATGCCCATCGGGTAGCCGTTGGTCTGGCCGGTGTCCCACGCGTTGGTGATGTCCTCGGTGGTCCGCCACATGTTTGCCACGTCGCCCCAGTTGCGCTGCGGGCCGGTCTTGGCGTGGATGCTGTTCGGGTTGATGCTGTACACGATCGGTCGGCCGGTGGCCGCCAGCGCGTCCCGCATCTTGGCGAAGGTGGCCACCTGGTCGTTGATGCTGCCCTCCGGCGAGCACCAGTCGTACTTGAGGAAGTCGACACCCCAGGCGGCGAACTGGCGGGCGTCCTGCACCTCGTGGCCCCGGCTGCCGGTGGCGCCCGGGTAGGAGTTGAAGTACTGCGCGCAGGTCTTGTCGACAGGCACCTGGTACAGACCGAACTTCAGGCCCCGGGCGTGCAGGTAGTCGCCGAGCGCCTTCATCCCGCTGGGGAACCGCGTCGGATCCCCCTGGATGTTGCCGGAGGAGTCCCGGTTCGGGTTGAACCAGCAGTCGTCGACGACTACGTACTCGTAGCCCAGGTCCCGCATTCCGCTGTTGACGATCGCATCTGCGGACTGGCGGATCAGCCCCTCGTTGATGTTGCAGCCGAACGAGTTCCAGGAGTTCCAACCCATCGGAGGTGTGCGGGCCACCCCGTTGTCCAACGCCTGCGCGGCCGGTGAGCGCAGGCCGACGAGGGCGCCGGCCAGCAGTAGTCCCGCCGCCAGTACGCTTCCCCACCGACGACCTCGGGTGATGCGGTTCATCGAGCCTCCTTGCCGGTGGCGCCCCGCCCCGCGACCGGATCGCTGACCCGTGGACTGATAGCCGGACACCAATGTTGTTAACGCTAACAGAGACGGCCATCATGTTACGGCGGGATTTCAGGTCGTTCAATACCTGCGCCGCATCGAATCGTCATACGTCGATCGACTAGGTTGACCCCTCATCGACGGACGCCATAGCGGCACGATGGCCGACCCGAATACGGGCACACCGCGCCCGGGCGCGGTCAGGCGGGTGGTGGGGCGACGCTGGCGCGGGCGACCAGGGCCGGTGCGATGGTCTGCCGCAACGCCCCGCCGGTGCCCGACTCGATCTGCCTCAGCAGCAGCTGCAGGCTCGCCCGCGCCACCGCGTCGAAGTCCGGTCGGACGGTGGTCAACGGCGGAATGAAGTACGCGGCCTCGGGCACGTCGTCGAAGCCGACGACACTGATGTCGTCCGGCACGCGCCTACCGAACTCGTGCAGAGCCCGCAGCACACCCAACGCGAGATGGTCGTTGGCGGTGAAGACCGCGGTCACCTCCGGCATCCGCGCGAGCATCTGCCCACAGCGGTAACCCGACGCGGCCGACCAGTCGCCGTGCATCAGCGGCGGCGGGTCGATCCCGGCGGCCACCAACGCCTCACGCCAGCCGTCGACCCGGCCGACGCTGTCGAACCAGTCCGACGGCCCGGAGACGTGCCAGACGGTGCGGTGCCCCGCGTCGAGCAGGTGCTGCGTCGCCGCCCGGGCACCCGCCACCTGGTCGACTGTCACAAGCGGCACCGGCCGGCTCGGATCGCCGTCGACAGTGACCAACGGGACGTCCTTGGGCAGTCGTTCCAGCGCCTCGCCGGCCGATTCGACGGGCGCGATGACCACGATGCCTGCGACGCGGTGCGACAGGTGCCGTTCGACGGCCGCCGAGATGGACCGGTGGTCCAGATTCCGGACGCTGCCCACGCTCACCGCGAAACCCTCCGCCGCGGCCGTCTGCTCCAACGCGGCAAGCAGTGAGGCCGGACCGTAGAGCGTCGTGTTCTGGGCGACCACACCGATGACCTGCGACCGGCCGGTCACCAGCGCGCGTGCCGCGCCGTTCGGGCGGTAGCCGAGTTCGGCGATCGCCGCGCGCACCCGCAGCCGGGTCTGCTCGCGGACGTTGGGGTGCCCGTTGAGCACACGCGACACCGTCTGATGGGAGACACCGGCGAGACGAGCGACGTCCGTCATCGCGGGACCGTGGACGGCCATTTAACTCCCCCCGCTACGTCTCCGGCCCGCAGCCCGTCGACGTCGACTGGAGCGGCCCGGCCCGATCCCCTCGCTCAGCCACCACGCCGGTGCTGAATCCCAGGTGACCAGCGCTGGATCGCCGACAGTCTACGCCAGCGAAGGCCTCCGACACGGTTCGGCCGTGCGGCGCGGACGGAAGGTCCGAGCTGGCCGTGCGCCGGGCTTCCCGTCGCGCACACGGCATCCCGGCCCCGCGCCCCGATCGGCAACGGAGCGCCGGCCCGCTCCACGCCCCTGGAAAGGGCGAGGAGCAGGCCGGCGACTGTCTGACGCGGTGCCGTGGACCGCACCCGGCGCACGGGGCGCAGGGCTGTCCTCGTGACCTGTCGACCGATCAGGTTGTGACTGGTGTCACGGTGTCGTCAGGTCGAATCGGCGCACCGTGACGGCACCACCGAGCGCCTGTGTGGCGTGGTTGAAGATGGCGAACCGGTAGCCCATGAAGAACTGCCAGTTGTTCGCCAGGGTCAGGGCGTTGCCGAACGACGTGAAGGTCACCCCGTCGGTGCTGTACGAGAAACGGGCCTGCCGGCCGGAGCCGGGTCTGATGTCGGCGTTGGCGCGCAACCAGATCCGGCCACCGGAGACGGCGGTGCTCGCCACCTCGCTGCCGGTGCTCGTGGTGTTCCAGCTGCCGTCCATCGTCAGGCCGTTCTGCATGACCAGACGCGTGGAGCCGTTGTCCCGCCGTACCCCGATCCAGGCCGACGAGTTGCGCAGCACCGCCAGGCCGGTGCGGTCGCCGTCGCGCATCGTGGAGTAGTCCAACTCGATGGTGGCGGTGGAGGTCGGACCCTGGATGCGGTGCGTCAACGTGTTGCGCGCCTTGTAGAGGTCGCCGGTGACGGTGGCGGTCTGCAGGTTGAGCCCGTTGTTCACCGACCACTTGCTGTTGTCCGGGTTGTGGTTCCACTCCCACTGCGGGCCGAGCGTGGTGCCGGCGAACGTGTCGCTGCCGGTGAGCGGCTTGACCGCCCGGGGCGGCGCCGGCAGGTTGGGCTTCGGGTACGAGGTGCCCCACGCGCCGTTGACCGTCTGGAGCACTGGCCAACCGTCGCTGGTCCAGGTGATCGGGGCCATGGCCGGCATCCGACCACCGGGGTACGCGTCGACGAAGGACATGTAGTACCAGTCGCCGTTCTGGGTCTGCACCAGCCCACCCTGGTGCGGCACGCCGCCGCCGGAGATCGGACCGGGCAGGTTGAGCAGCACCTGACGCTGCTCGTACGGGCCGAAGGGACCGTTCGTCGACTTCAGCACGTACTGGCCGTTGGCCGGGCGGGTGAGCCAGATGTAGTAGGCGCCGTTGCGCTTGTAGAAGCGCGCGCCCTCCAGCGTCCCGATGCTCGACGGCGTCTGGTACACCTGCTGGGCGCGGACCTGCGACTTCCCGTCGGCGGACAGTTGCGCCACGCTGATGGTGCCGTTGCCGTACGCCACGTACATGGTGTCGTTGTCGTCGATCAGCATCCCCGCGTCGTAGTAGCAGTTGGGGATGGTGGTGTGCTTGCTCCACGTGCCGTCGACGGCGGACGCGGTGTAGATGTGGGTCTGCGCGAAGTCGATGCACCCGGCCCAGTAGTACGTCCGGTTGCTCGGCCGGTAGTTCAACGTCGACGCCCAGATCCCGTCGACGTACGCGTTGCCACCGCTCATGTCGTACTTCGACCCGAACTCGAGGCGGGGTACGGAGTGCCCGGCGAACTCCCAGTTCACCAGGTCGTACGAGCGCAGCACCGGCGCGCCCGGGGAGTAGTGCATGGTGGACGCCGACATGTAGTAGGCGTTGTCCACCCGGATGATGTCGACGTCGGCGAAGTCCTGCCAGATGACCGGGTTGGTGTAGGTGCCGCTCGACGGCGGCGGGTTGCTGCCGCCGACGGGGACGAGCTGCCACTGCTGGTTGCTGCCGCCCCAGTCGTCGTACTGCACGATGTTGCCTCCGTCGGCGGTCGAGGCGCCCTGCACCTCCATCGCCTTGTTGCTGTTGCGGTTGATCAACCGGATGTAGCCGCTGTCCGAGTCGGCCAGCCGGAACTGCTGGTTGGTCCCGTTGCCGTCCGCCCACTGCACGATCGATGCGCCGTTCGCTGTGGAGAAGTTGTAGACGTCCAGCACCTTGCCCGAGTGCCGCGACTTGAGCCGGTAGTAGCCACCGCCGGAGTCGACGAACTGCCACTGCTGCCAGGCGCCGTCGTTACGCGACCACTGGGTGATCCGCGCGCCGTCGTTTGTCGCCTGGTTGTACACGTCCAGACCCTTGCCGCTGTTGCGGTTGACCAACACGTACCACGCGTTGGTGTCCACAGTCGCCGCCGACGCGGCCGTGGGTGCGACGGCCGCGACCGCGCCGCCCACCAGCACCGCCGCCGCTGCGGCCACGAGCCGCGACATCCACCCGCGCCGGCGTGGCGCACCGCGGGGAACCCGACCGATGGAAAGCATGATCCTCCTCTGCTGACGCGAACCGAGCGGTCTGGGCCGGCGTCCGCGGCACCGGGCGGGGCACCGAGCTGACCACGACCCGATCATGTGATCGCTAACACCGATCGCCCGACGGTTGCGGCGCGGAACTGCCGGAACCGAGGGGCGAGGACGCATGCCGGGCCGGACCAACCGAAGACATCGACCGTCTTGGCTATAGACTGTGAGCGATAACATGCTCTTAGTCAAGGCGTAACACAGTCGACCCCCGGTCGTGCTGCGGACGCGCGAACGGGTGGCCCGCCCCCGCCCGCAGGCAGGGACGGGCCACCCGTCAGAAGAGGCGCTCCGACCGCGTCGGTCAGAAGCCGCGGGCCAACCGGTAGTAGGCCTGGTTCCACCGGATCTCGTCGGCGAAGCGGCGGGGCCGGGTGTCGGCGTCGATGACCACCAGCTCGGTGCGGCTCATCTCGGCCAGGTCGTGCAGCTCCTCCACACCCACCGCCTGGGACAGCACCGTGTGGTGCGGCGCGCCGGCGGTGATCCACGCCTCCGCCGAGCCGGGCAGGTCGGGGCGCGGCCGCCAGACCGCGCGGGCCACCGGCAGCCGGCGCAGCGGCTGCGGCGGCGCGACCACGTCGATCTCGTTGGCCACCAGCCGGAAGCGCTCCCCCATGTCGGCTAGACCGAGCACCACCGCCGGACCGGGCGCGGCGTCGAAGACGAGGCGGACCGGATCCTCCCGCCCACCGATGCTCAACGGGTGGATCTCCACGTTCGGCACGTCCGACGCGATGGTCGGGCAGACCTCCAGCATGTGGGCGCCCAGCACCAGCTCCTCGCCGGGGGTCAGGTCGTAGGTGTAGTCCTCCATGAACGACGTACCGCCGTCCACGCCCACCGACATCGCCTTGAGGGTGTGCACCAGCACTGAGGTCTTCCAGTCGCCCTCGCCACCGAAGCCGTACCCGTCGGCCATCAGCCGCTGTACGGCGATGCCGGGCAGCTGACGCAGGCCACCGAGGTCCTCGAAGTTGGTGGTGAAGGCCCGGAACCCGCCCTCGTCCAGGAAGGCACGCATGCCCAGCTCCAGCCGGGCCGCGTACCGCAGGGAGTCGTGCTGCTCGCCGCCCGCGACCAGACTCGGCACCACCCGGTAGGTGTCCTCGTACTCCTTGACCAGGTCGTCCACCTGCGCATCGGTGACCTGACCGACCACCTCGACCAGGTCGTTGACGCCGTAGGTGTTGACCGACACCCCGAACCGCAGCTCCGCCTCGACCTTGTCGCCCTCGGTCACCGCCACGTCGCGCATGTTGTCGCCGAAACGGGCCAGGCGCAGCGACCGCATCGCCGACCAACCGAGCGCCGCGCGGGCCCACGCCCCGACCCGGGCGCTCACCCGCGGGTCGCTGACGTGCCCGGCCACCGTCTTGCGGGCCACACCGAGACGGGTCTGGATGTACCCGAACTCCCGGTCGCCGTGGGCGGCCTGGTTCAGGTTCATGAAGTCCATGTCGATGTCGTTCCACGGCAGCAGGACGTTTGCCTGCGTGTGCAGGTGCAGCAACGGCGTCTGCAAAGCGTCGAGACCGGCGATCCACATCTTCGCCGGCGAGAACGTGTGCATCCAGGCGATGACCCCGATGGCGCCCTGGGCGGCGGCGTCCCGACAGACCTGCAGGATCTCGCCGCTGTTGGTCAGGACGGGCTTCCAGACCACCCGGGCCGGAATCTGCGGCGAGTCGTCGAGCGCGGCCGCGATCTGACGGGACTGCTCGGCGACCTGCCGGAGCGTCTCCTCGCCGTACATGCCCTGGCTGCCGGTGAGGAACCAGATCTCGGGTGCGGTGTGTGGTGCCATGGAGTTGCCTTCCGCGAGAGGGGCGGTCACTTGTAACGGATTCCGATGAGGCGCTGAAGGAGGATGAACGCGAAGAGCAGACCGCCGATCACGATCTTGGTCCACCAAGAGTTGAGACTCCCGTCGAAGGTGATGAGGGTCTGGATCACGCCCAGGACCAGGACGCCGAGCACCGTGCCGAAGACGTAACCCGCGCCGCCGGTGAGCACCGTGCCACCGATGACGACGGCGGCGATGACGTCCAGCTCCATCCCGACGGCGATCAGCGGCGCGCCGGAGAGGGTGTAGAAGGACAGCAGGATCCCGCCGATGGCCGAGCACAGACCACTGATCGTGTAGACGGCGATCCTGGTCCGTCCCACCGGCAGACCCATCAGAAGGGCCGACTGGGGGTTGCCGCCGATGGCGTAGACGTTGCGCCCCAGCCGGGTGTAGGCCAGCGTGTACGCGGCGACGGCGACCACGACGAAGGCGATCAACACGCTGATCGAGACGAAGTTGCCCCGGGGATCGCCGATCCGTTCCTGCGACATCCTGGTCCAGAACCCGTCGGTGATCGGGATCGACGAGCCCGAGATGAACGTGCACATCCCCCGGGCGAAGAACATCCCGGCGAGCGTGACGATGAACGGCTGGATGTCGAAGAAGTGGATGGCGCAGCCCATCAGCAGGCCGAGCGTCGGCCCGATGAGCAGGGCGATGACGAGCACCAGGGCCGCCGGTAGGCCCTCCTGGAGCAGCCAGGCCGACACCATCGCCGTCATCGCGACGACGGACCCGACCGACAGGTCGATGCCGCCGGTGAGGATCACGAAGGTCATCCCGATCGCGACCACGAGCAGGAAACCGTTGTCGATGAAGACATTGAAGATGACCTGCACGTTGGAGAACGCCGTGTACTGCGAGACGCCGATGCCGTACATCACCAGCAGCAGGGCGAGCGTCGCCAGGACCGGTATCTGCCTCCTCGGCACCCGGAACCGGGTACGGCCGGGGGTGAGCAATCCAGTGGTCATGCCGGCACCTGCTCCTTCGGCTTGTCGGCGATGGCGGCGGGCGGCGGTGCGGTGCGCCTGCGGCGACTGAACCGGGCCCGGAAGGCCGGCGCCTGGATGAGGCAGACGGCGATGACGACCACCGCTTTGAACAGCAGCGAGGTCTGCGGCGAGATGTCCATTGCGTACACGGTGGTGGTCAGCGTCTGGATGATCAGCGCGCCGATGATCGTGCCGCTGAGGAAGAACCGGCCACCGGCGAGGGACGTGCCGCCGATGACGACGGCGAGGATGGCGTCCAGCTCCACCCAGAGGCCCACCGCGTTGCCGTCGGCACTCGAGACGTTGGCGGTCATCATGAAACCGGCGATCGCGGCGCAGGCGGCGCTGAGCACGTACGCGAGGAAGATGACCCGGCCGGAGCGGATGCCCGCCAACCGGCTCGCCTCGGCGTTACCGCCCACCGACTCGACGATCATCCCGAGTGCGGTACGCCGTGTGAACGCGGCGACGAGAAGTGCCGCGGCGAGGGCGATGAAGATGGCGAGCGGCAGGGTGAGCAGGTGGCCCAGCCCGATCGCCCGGAACGGCTCGGAGTTGATGGTGATGATCTGGCCCTGGGTGATCAGCTGGGCGAGACCCCGGCCGGCCACCATCAGGATCAGGGTGGCGATGATCGGCTGGATCCCGATCACGGCCACCAGCACCCCGTTCCAGGCGCCGAGCACGAGCGCGACCCCCAACGCCATCGCGAGGGCCGTCAGCACCACGACGAGGCTGTTCTGGTCGGACTGCTTGCTGATGTACATGCAGGCGATCGCGCCGCTGATCGCACAGACCGACCCCACCGACAGGTCGATGCCGCCGGTCGAGATGACCAGGGTCATGCCCAGCGCGACGAGGATCAGCGGCGCGCTCAACCGCAGGATGTCGATCGGCGAGCCGTACAGGTGCCCGTCCTTGAGCTCGATGGACAGGAACCCGGGGCGGTAGATGGTGTTCGCGGCGAGCATGACGAACAGCACGGCGGCGGGCCAGAACAGCCGGTGACCGGTAATCGTCCGGTAGCGGCTCATTGTGGCGTTCATCGGTCTGCCTCCTCCCGGTGGGATCCGCTGGCGATGGTCTGCATGATGCGGTCGGCGTCGAGGCTGTCGTCGTTGGCGAGCTGCGCGACCATCTGCCGGTCCCGCATCACCGCCACCTTGTGGCTGAGGCGCAGCACCTCCTCCAGCTCGGCGGAGATGAACAGCACGGCCATGCCACCGTCGGACAGCTGCGTCACGAGTTTCTGGATCTCGGTCTTCGCGCCGATGTCGATGCCCCGGGTCGGCTCGTCGAGGATCAGCAGCCGTGGCTCGGTGATCAACCACCGGGCCAGCAGCACCTTCTGCTGGTTGCCGCCGGACAGGTTGCGGACCGGCACCTCCGGGTCCGCGGGCCGGATGTTGAGGGCCTTGACGTACCTGTCGACCAGCTCGTCCTGGCGGCGACGCGGAATGGGCCGCAGCCAGCCACGGGCCGCCTGCATGGCGAGGATCATGTTCTCGCGGACCGACAGGTCGGCGACGATGCCCTCCGCGCGGCGGTTCTCCGAACAGAAGCCGACGCCGTGGTCGATGGCCTGGGCGGGAGTACGCAGGCTGCTCGCCGTGCCGTCGACCGCGACCTGACCGCCGTCGGTCCGGTCGGCGCCGAACAGCAGCCGCGCCACCTCGGTACGCCCCGAACCCAGCAGACCGGCCAGACCCACCACCTCGCCGGCGTGGATGGTGAGGCTGAACGGCTCGACCGCGCCCGCCCGACCGAAGTTCGACACCGCCACCAGGGGGGTGCCCTCCTCAAGCGCGGCCAGGTCCCGGCGGGAGTGCTCCTCGATGCCCTCCAGGGCGTCGAGTTCCTTGCCGATCATCTTCTCCACCAGGGAGAGCTGGGGCAGCTCGGTGGTGAGGTACTCGCCGACGAGCCCGCCGTTGCGCAGCACGGTGATCCGGTCGGCGATCTCGTAGACCTGGTCGAGGAAGTGGGTCACGAACAGGATGGCGATGCCCTCGTCGCGCAGTTGCCGCATGATGCGGAACAGCTGCGCCACCTCGCCGGCGTCGAGGCTTGACGTCGGCTCGTCCAGGATCAGGACCCGCGCCTTGATGTCGATGGCGCGGGCGATGGCGACCATCTGTTGGATCGCCAGGGAGTACGAGCCGAGCGGCGCGCTGACGTCGAGGTCGAGGTCGAGGCGGGCCAGCAGGGCGCGGGCGCGACGGCGGACCTCACCCCAGTGGACCGCGCCGAGGCGCCGAGGCTCACGGCCGATGAAGATGTTCTCCGCCACCGAGAGGTTGGTGCAGAGGTTGACCTCCTGGAAGACGGTGCTCACCCCGGCGGCGGTCGCCTGCATCGGCCCGGTGAACGACACGGGGTCACCGTCGAGTGTGATCGCGCCCGCGTCGGTGTCGTAGACGCCGGTCAGCACCTTGATGAGAGTCGACTTGCCGGCGCCGTTCTCGCCCATCAGGGCGTGCACCTCGCCGGGGAAGAGCCGGAAGTTGACGTCGTGGAGTGCGCGCACCCCGGGGAAGGACTTGCTGATCCCGGTCATCGTCAGGACCGGACGGCTATCCGTCATCCCATCAGACCTCTTCTGGGTTGTCGGCACGGAGAGGCCGCTACGCTCCCGCGGCGCCCGCCCGGTCGTCCCTGGGGGTCGCTCGGGCGGGCGTGGTACGGGGGTGGTCGCGGGCCAGGCCCGGTCCGTTACGGGTATGGGAGCGACGCGGCGGGGCCGCCGCGCGAACGCGGCGACCCCGTCGTCGATCAGTACTTACGGTTGGGCAGGGCCTCCTTGGCCTGCTCCTGGGTGAAGGTGGTCTCCTCGGTCTCGATCCGAGCAGGCACCTCCTCGCCCGCGTGGACCTTCTTGGCCAGGTCCATCAGCTGCGGGCCGAGCAGCGGGCTGCACTCCGCGATGAAGTTGAACTTCCCGTCGGCGAGAGCCTGCATGCCGTCCTTGACGGCGTCGACGGTGATGATGGTGATGTCCTTGCCGGGCACCTTGCCGGCGGCGGTGATCGCCTCGAGCGCGCCCAGGCCCATGTCGTCGTTGTGCGCGAACAGCACGTCGATCTTCGGGTTGGCCTTGAGGAACTGCTCCATGACCTGCTTGCCGCCCGCCCGGGTGAAGTCACCCGGCTGAGAGGCGATGATCTTCAGGTTCGGGTTGACGGCGATCGCCTCGCCGAAGCCCTTCTTGCGGTCGTTGGCCGGGGCCGCGCCGGTGTTGCCCTGCAACTCCACGATGTTGACCGGGCCGGTGGCGCCCTTCTTCTGCTCGACCAGCCACTCGCCGGCGAGGCGGCCCTCCTTGACGAAGTCCGAGCCGAGGAACGTCTTGTACAGGCTCTTGTCGGCCGAATCCACCGAGCGGTCGGTCAGGATGACCGGGATGCCGGCGTCCTTGGCCTCCTTGAGCACCGTGTCCCAGCCGGACTCCACCACCGGCGAGAAGGCGATCACGTCCACCTTCTGCTGTATGTAGTTGCGGATCGCCTTGATCTGGTTTTCCTGCTTCTGCTGCGCGTCGTCGAACTTCAGGTCGATGCCCGCGGCGGCAGCGGACTCCTTGATCGAGGTGGTGTTCGCCGTACGCCACCCGCTCTCCGCGCCGACCTGCGAGAAGCCCAGCGTGATCTTGCCGTCGTCCTTGGACCCGCCGCCGCCGGTGTCGCTGTTGCCGCAGGCCGCCACGCCGCCGACGAGCAGCACGCTGGCGAGGACCGCGATGACGCGCTGCGTTCGCAACTTTCTCATCAGTTCTCCTTGGCTGGGTGTGGTGGGTGACCGCGCCAACCGCCGAGGTGCGGAAGCGGCGTACGCGGGTGGTGCGTGCTGGTGCGTCGTGGTGCAGACCGGCAGGTCCCGGATGACCGGTGGACGGTCAGGAACCCGCCGGTGCGACTGGTTGTTGACCGTAGACGTTCTGGTAACGGTCATAAAGAGCATCGATGTCCGCCTGCGCCATCGGCACCGGCTGCCCGAGCGTGCGGGCGAGGTGTGCGGTACGGGCCACGTCCTCGCACATGACCGCCGCCTTGACCGCCGCGCGGGCGTCCCGCCCGATGGTGAACACGCCGTGGTTGCGCATCAGCACCGCGGGTGAGCGGTGCCCGGCGAGCGTGGCGACGATGCCCTTGCCGATGTCGTCGCCGCCGATCAACGCGAACGGGCCGATCGGGATCTCCCCGCCGAACTCGTCGGCCTGCGCGGTGAGGTGGCAGGGGATCGACTCCCCGCACGCGGCCCAGGCGGTCGCGTACGAGCTGTGCGTGTGCACGACCCCGCCGACGTCCGGCATGACCCGGTAGACGTAGGCGTGCGCGGCGGTGTCGCTGGAGGGGGCGAAGTCCCCCTCGACGAGTACGCCGTCGAGGTCGCACAGCACCATCGTGTCCGCGGTGAGGTCGTCGTAGCTCACCCCGCTCGGCTTGATCACCATCAGGTCGTGGCCGGGGACCCGCGCGGAGACGTTCCCGGACGTCCAGGCGACCAGGTTGTACCGGGTCAACTCGGCGTGCAGCCGGGCGACGGTCTCACGCAGAGCGCTGATCTGTCGACTCACCTCGGCGTTCACGCCACCACCTCCAGCGCGGTCCCGTGCGCGGGGGTGGCGGTGCCGACCGCGGCGTTCCGGATCGCCCGAAGGCGGAGCATCACGTCGTCGCCGCCGCGTCCGAAGTGGTCGTGCAGCGCCCGGTACTCGGCGTAGAGGGCGTCGTAGGCGCGCGCCCGGTCCGGGTCCGGCCGGTAGACGGCCTCGTGCACCCGGCCCATCGCCTGTGCTGCCTCGTGGATCGACGGGTACTCGCCGGCGGCGACGGCGGCATGGATCGCCGAGCCGAGCGCCGGCCCCTGGGCGGAGGCGATGATGTTCAGGGGTCGCCTGGTCACGTCGGCGTAGATCTGCATCAGCAGCGCGTTGTTGGTGAGGCCGCCGGCGATCACCAGGTCGTTCACGGTGACCCCGGCCTCGACGAACGCCTCGATGATCATTCGCGTGCCGAAGGCCGTGGACTCCAGCAGCGCCCGGTAGATGTCCTGCGGCCGGGTGGCCAGGGTCATGCCGACGATCATCCCGCTGAGGTCGTGGTTGACCAGCAGGGAACGGTTGCCGTTCCACCAGTCCAGCGCGATCAGACCGTGCGCGCCTACCGGTTGGCTCGCGGCCAGCTCGGTGAGGCGTTCGTGCGAGTCGACGCCGGCCGGGGCCGCGTGCTCGACGAACCAGCCGAAGATGTCACCGACTCCGCTCTGGCCGGCCTCGTAACCCCAGGCGCCCGGGCTGATACCGCCGTCGACGACGCCGCACATGCCGGCCACCTCGGCGAGGTGCGCGCCGTTGACCACGTGGCAGGTCGACGTACCCATGATCGCGACGAGTCGGCCGGGTTCCACGGCCTGCGCGGACGCCGCCGTGACGTGCGCGTCGACGTTGCCGACGGCCACCGCGATCCCCTCCGGCAGGCCGGTCCACGCGGCGGCCTCGGCGGTCAGCGCGCCGGCGCGCGCCCCGAGGGGCAGCAGCGGACCGTCCAGCTTGGCCACGAAGTCGCCGAAGTCCGGGTTGAGCGCGGTCAGGAAACCCTCGGAGGGATAGGTGCCGTCCTGGAGGATTCCCTTGTAACCGGCAGTGCAGACGTTGCGGGTCTCGGTGCCGCTGAGTTGCCAGACGATCCAGTCGGCCGCTTCGACGAAACGCTCGGCCCGGTGGTAGACCTCCGGGTCCTCCTCCAGCATCTGCAGGCCCTTGGCGAACTGCCACTCGGCGGAGATCTTGCCGCCGTACCGGCCGATCCACGGCTCGGCCCGCTCGTGGGCGAGCGCGTTGATCCGGTCGGCGTGCGGCTGCGCGGCGTGGTGCTTCCACAACTTCACCCAGGCGTGTGGCCTGTCGCGAAGCTCGGCGGTCTCGCACAGCGGAGTGCCGTCCGCGAGGGTCGGCAGCACCGTGCAGGCGGTGAAGTCGATGCCGATGCCGACCACCGCCGCCGGGTCCACCCCCGCGGCGGCCAGCGCCGCCGGGACGGCGTACCGCAGCACGTCGCGGTAGTCCTCGGGGTTCTGCAGGGCCCAGTCCGGGGGAAGCGGTCGACCTCCCGGAAGCGCCGTGCTGATGACTCCGTCGCCGTACTCGTGCACCGCGGTCCCCAGTTCGGCACCATCACCGACGCGAACCACCAGAGCTCGTCCGGACAGGGTGCCGAAGTCGACACCGACGACATAGCGGTCGTCAGCTCCGTCCACACGGTTCATGTTCACCTCCACCGTTAACGGGGATAGTGTTAACGCTCACATCCAGCGTCGTCAAGACATCTGACCGCAACAGCTACGTAACGGAACGCCAGGGACGGATCGACTCGGGCGCGTTGATACCGGAACGGCGCAAAACCCCCCATCCCGGCACCCGTCGTGGAACGCGGCGACAGGGACCGATCGCCGACCGACGATCAGTCACGCGGCCCGTCGGTAGGCCGGCGACGAGCACAGCGTCCCCGCACAGCCGCACGAGGACCGTCCAGTCACGACCGCCACCCGCGACACCGACGATGTGGGCGATAACATCAACCGGGCGCCGCTCAGGCGTGATCAGATCAATGGAACGACGCCCGGACACCACCGGGCTCGGAGTCGAGCGCCCCGGAGGGCGAAGCGCGCCCCACCCGGCCGGGCCGAAGATCGGTGTTATCGATAACATTCGACGTTTCCCGCCGGACGCCTGTCGCGGCGCCGCCGCAGGGTGTGATCGACTCCAGATCGGCGATGTTGCGCCATCCCCGGCAAGCGGACACCGCAAGGGCGCCGATCTGGTGTCGATCATTCGTCGAGCCGGGCCGAGCCGGCCCGGGCCCGGGCCGAGCCGGCCGGGCCGAGCCGGGCCGGGCCGAGCCGGGCCGGGCCGAGCCGAGCCGGGCCGGGCCGGGCCGAGCCGGGCCGAGCCGGACCCAGACGAGCCGAGCCGGGCCGGACCCAGACGAGCCGGGCCGCGTCGGGTCGGGGCCGGGCTCTGGCCGCCGCCTGACGCACGCTCGCCGCGGTGGGCACGGCTGACGGCCCGACCCCTTCCCGGGCCGGGCCGTCGCGGTGCCGGAGGCCGCGCGTCGGATCAGGCCGCCCGACTGCGGTTGTACAGGGCCTTGGCCCAGAGGAAGCAGAGCACCGTGATGACGGCGCACCAGGCGACCGCGAGGATCGCGTTGGCGCCGATCCCGGTGCCGAACAGCAGGCCCCGCAGGGTCTCCATGACGGGCGTGAACGGCTGGTAGTCGGCGAACCACCGCACCGCCGTCGGCATCGAGTCGGTGGGAACGAACCCGCTGCCCAGGAAGGGCAGGAGCACCAGGGGCATGGGGAGGTTGCTCGCCGTCT
Organism: Micromonospora sp. NPDC047521; assembly: GCF_055587305.1. Taxonomy (NCBI): domain Bacteria; kingdom Bacillati; phylum Actinomycetota; class Actinomycetes; order Micromonosporales; family Micromonosporaceae; genus Micromonospora; species Micromonospora sp. NPDC047521. The sequence goes on from NZ_JBVJGN010000004.1 coordinate 497,087, forward strand.
CGACGCTCTCGCTGACCAGGCCGAGGGCGACCGAGAGCCAGGTGACCGCCACAGTGATCATGGTGAGGACACCGAACACGGCAAGCCACTCGAGCGGGGTGGCGCTGGGTCGGAACCCGACGAGCAGCGCCGCGCCGGTGACGGCCGCGATGCTGACCATCGTCTGGATGACGCTGCCGAGCACGTGTCCGGTGAGGACGGACGGCCGGAAGATCGCCATCGTCCGGAAGCGGGCGATGATCCCCTCGGTCATGTCCATGGCGACCGAGATCGCGGTGCCCTGCGCCGCGCTGGCCACGGTGATGAGCAGGATGCCGGGGGTGACGTAGTTGGCGTAGTCGCCGCGATCACCGGAGGGGCCGAGGCCGGCGCCGAGCGTGCCACCGAAGACGTAGACGAAGAGCAGCAGGATGATCACCGGCACGCCGATGAGCATGAGCGTCAACGAGGGATAGCGGCGCATGTGCAGAAGGTTGCGTCGCAGCATCGTGCCCGAGTCGCGGACAGCGAGGGTGAGGGTGCTCATCGCGCCATGGCCCTTTCGTGGTCGGGTTGGCCGGTCAGGGTGAGGAAGACGTCGTCGAGGTCGGGGGTGTGCACGGCGAGGCCGGCCACGCTGATCGAGGCCCGGTCGAGCTGGTCCAGCAGGGAGCGCAGCGATCCGACCCCGCCGTCGCTCGGCACCTGGAGGGTGAGCGCCGCGTCGTCGCGGGTGGACGCCGTGAGGGTGCGCGCCGCCGCGTCGAGCCCGTCCTGGTCGGCGAACTGGAGGACGACGTGCCCGCCGGGGATGAGCCGTTTCAGCTCGCGCGGGGTGCCCTCGGCGATGAGCCGCCCGTGGTCGAGGAACGCCACCCGGTCGGCGAGCTGGTCGGCCTCCTCCAGGTACTGGGTGGTGAGCAGGATGGTGACGCCGCTGGCGGCGAGGTCACGGATGATCTGCCACATGGCGCGGCGGCTGCGCGGGTCGAGGCCTGTCGTCGGCTCGTCGAGGAAGATGACGCGCGGTTCGCCGACAAGCGTCATCGCGAGGTCGAGCCGTCGGCGCAGACCCCCGGAGTACGTCGACGCCGGCTTGCCCGCCACGTCGACGAGGTCGAACTGGACGAGCAGGTCCTCGACGCGTCGGTGCCCGGCCGCCCGGTCCAGGTGGCACAGGTCGGCCATGAGCCGCAGGTTCTCCCGCCCGGTGAGCAGGTTGTCCACAGCGGAGAACTGGCCGGTGACGCCGATCAGGGCGCGTACGGCGTCGGCCTGCCGGCTCAGCTCGTGCCCGGCGATGCGGGCCTCGCCGCCGTCGGCGTCGATCAGGGTGGACAGGATCCGCACGGTGGTGGTCTTGCCGGCGCCGTTGGGGCCGAGCAGCGCGAAGATCGTCCCTGCGGCGATCTCCAGGTCGATGCCGTCGAGCACCACCTTCTCCCCGTAGGACTTTCGTAGACCTGTCGCGCTGATCGCGGATGGTCGGGATCTGGTCATCGGTTGCCTCGATTCGTGGAGGTGGATCAGGCGCGGCGGATCGTGATGTCGCCGTAGGAGGTGTTCGCCCTGACCTCGACCGTCTCGTCGGTCTGCGCCGGGCTGTCGGTCGTCTCGAGCGCGTTGTGCACGCGGCCGTGTCGGGAGCTGACGTCGAGCCAGGCGGCGGTGCCCCGGCGGACGCCTACCTCGATCGCCCCGTACGAGGTCTGCAACTCGACCGCTCCGCGTACGACCTGGCCCAACCGGAGGTTGCCGTAGGCGGTACGGGCGTTCACCGAGGCCGTCGACGCGTCGACGGTGATGTCGCCGTACGCGGTGTTGATCCGCGCGTCCCCGCCGCTCTGGCCGATCCAGCAGTCGCCCGAGGAGTTCTTGATCTCGGTGGTGCCGTCGACCGCACCGATGCGGACCTTGCCGGAGGACGCCTTCACCCGGGCGGAGCCGGCGACGCGTTCGACGGCGACTTCGCCGTGGCTGCTGTCGATGTCGAGCGGCCCGGTCTCGTCGAGCCGGATGCTGCTGCCGGTCTTGATGCGGCAGTCACCGAGCCGGCCCTCGCAGCGGAACGCCGCCCAGGACGCCTCGGCGTGCAGCCGCGACCCGGTGGGCAGCTCGATCAGGACGTCGACCGACGGGCCGGACCCGAAGCCGTAGCGGCGCCAGCTCTTGGGCACCCTGATCAGCAGTTTCCCGGCGGCGTACTCGACCGTGGTCTGCTCGGCCGCGCTCACGTCGGCCTTGCTCGACGGGTCCCGGGGTCGCACCTGGACCACGGTGTCGGTGCGGTCGGTGGCGGCGATCCACGCGTCCCCCACCGGCATCTCGATCTGGACGGAAATCGGCTCTGGCGTGTCGAAAACAGGCATGGCGGTCTCCCGGAAGGTGGTCGGCGAAGGTCACCGCCGGTGGGCGGCGAGGAAGGAGAGGGGGTACGGGGGTCAGCGCGCCCAGCCGGTGAAGTGCTGGCCGGAGCGGGGCGGCTCCGGTCGGCGGGGTGGCTGCCGATCTGTCCCGCCGGCCGCGACCGCGCCGGCGACGGCGCGCACCAGCCAGGCGTTCACCGACAGCCCGGCCCGGCTGGCCGCCTCGTCGACGCTGGCCTTCAGGTGGTCGGGCAGGCGGAGGTTGATCCGCGACGTGCCGCCGTCGTCGCCCTCGGGCGGGAGCAGCGGGGCCGGCATCGGGGGTGGTTCGGTGACCTCGCTCGCCGGGTCGATCGGAGGGTTGGCCGGCGTCACCACGAAGTCGGGTTCGCGGCCGCGCAGCCGGACGTGCACCGACCCCGGTGCGAGCTCCCGGGTGATCTCGTCGGCGGCGTCGGACAGCGCCTCCAGCAACGTGAGGCGGGTGGCCGCCTCCAGTTGGGTGAAGAGCCTCTCGGCCAGCACCCGTGCCTCCGGGTCGACTCCCTCCGCCGCCACGGCGAATTCGGTTCGCAGGTTCTCGACGTACGACCTCAGCTCCATGGCACCATCATGGCACCACTTTGGCTCAGAGTGCAACCCCTATGGCTCAGTCTGCTGCCGCCGGTGGTGCCAGACCGTCGTCGTCCCTGGAGGCGGCGGGTGGCCGAAGCTCACCGAAGGCGCGCCGGACCAGCCGGTTAGCGGCCTCCTGGGTCAGCCCGGTACCCACCATCAGATCGCTGACCGTCGTCCGGACCTGCGCCACCACGACGGCGCCGGAGAACCCGACGCCCTCGCGGTACGCGTCACCCGCCGCGCAGACCGCCCGCAACGCCGCCTCCCGTGCCCGCAGGGGTTCGTCGCCGGCGGCGAACTGCTGCTTGAGCAGCCGGACCGTCTCGGCCAGGTCGGCGACCGCCCTGGGCATCGGCTCCGGGACCGGCTCGCCGTCCTCGATCAGGGTCACCGCCCGGCGGATCAACGTCCCGCTGTTGCGCATCGCCCGGTCGATCGGCTCGGCCATTCGGGCGTAGCGGCTCACCGGCCCGTGCCGGTGATGCCAGTTGACAGGCGACAGGGTGCTGGCCTCCCGAGCGCCCTTGGTCGCCTCGATCAGGGCGTTCACCTCATCGGTGTTCTCCCGCAGCGCGGTCAACGCGGCACGCGCACGGGCCACGTCGCCCTCACGCAGGGCGGACGCGGTCGCGTCGAGCTGGGCGGTGAGCAGGTCCAGCGCCGGACGGGCCGCCCGGTTGAGCACCCGCAACGGGTTCAGCGGCAGCAGGACGGCCGTCACCAGCAGCGCCACCGATCCCCCGATGAGGGCGTCCACGAAGCGGGGGATCTCCAGGTCCCGCACGGACGGACTCAGCGCGACGATGAGCACCGCCGTGGCGCCGGCCTGGATCATCACCGCCGCGCTGCCGACCAGGAACAACGCGACCAGGACGGCCAGGACGACGATCAGGGCGAGTTGCCACCAGCCCGTGCCGATCACCAGGACCAGCAGATCGCCGATCAGCACCCCGACCGTGACACCGATGACCAGCTCGATGGTGCGGCGCAACCGTTGGCCGACGGACGCGGCGAGCGTCGACACCGCCGAGATCGGGGCGAACACCGGCTGCGAGACGTGCAGCAGCTCGTGCGCCACCAGCCAGGACAGCGCCGCGGCAAGTCCGGCCTGCACAGCGAGCCCGCCGATGGCGCGGACCCGACGCCCACGGTCCCGCAGTTCGACCACCGAACGCTCACGCAGCCCGGTGAGCCTCGCCGCCAGGCCGGTCCGGGTCGGCGTGCCCCCGTCCGCTCCCTGCCGACCGACATCGACCATGGCGGCACGTACCCGGCCGTAACCGGATCAGTCCCGGACCGCGCCGCCGATGGCCGCGTCGTGCCTCAGCGCGTGACAACAGCCTTCTCGGCGTACGTCCAGAGCCGGTCGGCGGCGGCCGGGTCAAGCGCGTGGGCGGCCACCCCGCCTGTGGCGTCCGGCCCGCCGGGTACGACAGCCGCCTCCTGGTTGTCGTCGAAGTACCTGCCGCTGACACCGTCGAGGAGGGGCGAGCCGGCGAGCAGCACAGCGGTCGACGCGCCCTGGGCCGGGTTCTTGTAGTAGTCCGCCTCGACGAGGTTGCCCGCCTCGTCCATGGCACCCATGGCGCGCATCGTGTCGTCGTCGATGTGGCGCTGGAGGTTGGTGAAGATGTAGCCGGGATTGAGGGCGTTGGCGGTGATCCCGTCCACCGCCCACCGTCGGGTGATGCCGACCGCGAGCAGGGTGTCCGCGGTCTTCGACTGGCCGTAGGCCGCCCACGGGTCGTACGCGCGCCGCTCGAACTGCGGGTCGTCGAAGTCGAACGGCGTAGCCAGGTGGGCGCCGGAACTGACCACCACGACCCGCGCCGCCGGCGCGGCCCGCAGGCTGCCGTGCAGCCCCAGGGCGAGCGCGAAGTGACCCAGGTAGTTGGTCGCGAGCTGCATCTCCCAACCCTGCGCGGTGAGCTGGCGGGTCGGGATCGCCATGATCCCGGCATTGGCGACAAGTACGTCGAGTGGACCCTGCCACCCCTCGACGAAGGCGTCGACGGACTCCAGGTCGGCGAGGTCCAGCGCGACCGACCTGACCGCGCCCCGCCCGGTGAACTCCTCGACGAGCGCCTCGGCGCGCCGGGGATCACGCGTGGCGATGGTGACGTCGGCGCCGGCACCGGCCAGGGCGCGCACGGTCTCGACGCCGATGCCGGAGGCGCCCCCGGTGACGATCATCCGGCGTCCGGTGAGGTCGACTCCGTCGAGGATCTCGGCGGCTGTGGTGCGGGCGGTGAAGGGGGTGGTGAGGCGTTGGTTGGCTGTCATGCCCGCCAGGCTACGAACGGCCGCCCTGGACCGCCTATAGTCTGGAGTCCGTCATACTTTAGTGAGCGTCCAGGAGGTGGGGTGGATCCGCTCGAAGAGGTGCTGGCTCTCCTCGGCGCCACGAGTCATGTCTCGGCCGGCCTGGTCGCCGGCGGCCGCTGGGCCGTCGCCTTCGACAGGCCGGCCGGGGCGAAGTTCAACGCCGTGCGTCGCGGCAGGTGTTTCCTGCGAATCGACGGCGACCCCGACCCGGTCAGCCTCGGCGAGGGCGACTGCTTCCTCCTGACCCGACCGGTGGCGTACACGCTCTTCAGCGACCCCGACGCACCGGTCGAGCCGGCGCACACCGTCTTCGCCTCCGCCGTCGCCGGCGTGGCCCACACCGGCGACGGGGACGACGTGTTCCTCGTCGGTGGTGCGTTCACCCTTGGCGACCGGGCCCGCAGCCTCCTGCTGGACAGCCTTCCGCCGGTCATCCACGTACCCGCCGACACCCCGGAGGCCGGCGCCGTCCGGTGGGCCCTCGACGAGATCGACGCCGAACTGCGACGGACACAACTCGGATCGAGGCTCGTCGCCGAGCATCTCGCCCTGGTCCTGCTCATCCGGGTCCTGCGGTTGCACCTCGCCCGTGACCCACAGGCCACAAGCGGCTGGCTGGCCGGTCTCGCCGACCCGGTGGTCGCCCCGGCACTGCGGGCGCTGCACGCCCGGCCCGCGCAACCGTGGACCGTTGACGACCTCGCCCGCGCCGCGATGGTCTCCCGGTCGACGTTGGCGGCCCGCTTCAAGAAGGTGGTGGGCGTCGGCCCACTGGAGTACCTCACGAATTGGCGTATCGAACTGGCGGCCGACCGCATCCGGCGCGGCTCGGACACCGTCGCCACCATCGCCCAGGCCGTCGGATACGGCTCGGAGAGTGCCCTTAGCGTCGCCTTCAAACGCACCACAGGCGTCTCACCGCGCGCCTACCGGCAGGTGGCCCGCTCCGGGCGGTCCGGGTAGCCGACCCGGGCGCGAGCGCGTGCGCAGCCGCCGGCCGGCGGTTGGGGCCGCCCCGGTCGGGTAGAACGCGGAGTTGGTGGCCCGGCCTCGGCGCAAGGACCTGCCCGATGCCGCTCAGGACACGTCGGGGGCGATGTCTGATGGATCAGCGCGGTTGAGCGGGCCGGACGTCCCCGGCGACGTCGTGGAGGTGCGGGTGCACGGCGTCTCCGGCGCCAGCCCCGACCAGGTGCTTGACCTGCGGCAGATCACGCAGGTCGCGGGCGACCGCAGCGGAGGCTTCTACCGGCGACGACCCAGGAGTACGGACACCGGCGCGCACGGGGTGACGCTCGAGGCGTACCGCTGGGGTGACCTGCCGTCCGGGACGGTGACCCGCACCCTGGCGCTTGTCTTCCTGCTGCCGTTCATGCTTGTCAACGTCGCGATCTGGATGCGTCCGGCGGACCCCCGCTCGGAGGCCGTGGTCAAGTCCCTGTGCCGGGTGCTGGCGCTCACCCTCACCGCGCTGTACGTGCTCGCCATCTCCGGCGTCGCCCTGGACCTGGTCGGCTGGACGTGCACGGCCTCGCCCCGCTGCCTGGCCGGCCGCAGCTGGTTGTCCTGGTTGGGCGGGCAACCGGTCGGGCTGCGGCTGGCGGTGCTCGCGCTGCTCCCGGCGGCCGCCATCGGCCTGGTCTGGCGGTTCAGCAACCGGCCGGGACGGGCGTTCGCCGCGTTCCGCGCACCCGACCGGGACGTCTCCGACCTTCCCCTCGGCGCCATCGGTCAGTGGGACGCCGAGCCCCTCGTGGGGCGGCTGCGCTCCATCCACGTCGCCGCCGCGTTCGCGACGCTGGACCTGACGCTGCTGCTCGCCCGGGCCGCGACCGGCGCCACGGCCACCACGATCGGGCTGGCCGTGGCCACCATCGTGGTCCTGGCCGCCTGTGTGGGCCTGCTCTGCACACCGCCGCTGATCGACAGGGGCGCCACCGACCGCCGGCTCGACCGGATCACCTCCGCGCTGCGGACCGTCGCGGTCGTCCTGACCGCCGTCGTCATGGTCCACGCGCTGGCCAGCTCCCAGCCGTGGAGCCACGAGCGCGGGCTTCCCGGCTACGACACGACGCTGGCCGGCGTGTTCGTGGCGCAGACGACGCTGCTGGCCGCCCTCGGCGTGGTGCTGCTGTGGCGCCGCGACCGCGGGCGGGGCGTCACGTCGATGTTCGGGCTGGGGGCCCTCTTCATCGCGGCGACCGGGATCAGTGTCGCGGTGGCGTACTCCGCGGAACTGGTCTACCGGGCGGCGGACTTCCTGGACCGCGACCTGCCGACCGGGGAGGGCATCGCCAGCGGCCCTCCCCCGGCGTACACCTGGGCGATCTTCGGTTTTCTGCGCGCGGTGGCGCTCACGCTCGTCGTCGCGGCCCTGCTCGTGCTCGTCTCCCGACGCGCCCGGCGCCGGGCCGCGGCGGCGATCGTCGCCGACGACTACCCGGATCCGCCGGCGGAGGCGGTGCCCCGACTGCGGCAGGTCCGGGACGCGATCGCCCGCGCCCGGTTCACCGAGAAGCTGGTGCCGCTGGCGGTCGCCTACGGCTGTTTCGCCGGCCTCGGCACGGCCACCACCACCATCGGCCTGCTCGGGCAGTTCCCGAGTGACGTCGTCGAGCGGTTCGCCGGGCTACCGGCCGGCGCTGTCACCTTCGGCATCGCGTTCGGCAGCTGGGCGATCGCGGCGATCATCCTCGGCCTGATCGTCGGGGGTCTCTTCGCGTACCGGACGGTCCCGTTCCGGCGGCACGTGGGCGTCCTGTGGGACCTCGGCACCTTCTGGCCGCGGGCCGCCCACCCGTTCGCGCCGCCCTGCTACTCCGAACGGGCCGTGCCGGAGCTGACCCGGCGCATCACGTACCTCGTGGGTCGCGGGGACGCGGTGCTGCTCACCGGGCACAGTCACGGCTCGGTCCTGCTCGCCGCGACGGTGCTCCAGTTGCCGCCGCACGTCGGCAACCGGGTCGCCCTGCTCACCCACGGGTCGCCGCTGCGACGGCTGTACGCGCGGCTCTTCCCCGCCTACGTCGACGACGCCGCGCTGCGGGAGATCGGCAGGCGGGTCGGCTGGCGCTGGGTGAACCTGTGGCGCGACACGGACCCGGTCGGCGGTTGGATCTTCGCCGCCCACCGGCCGCCGCTCGCGCCCGCCACAGGCGACCCGGCGGACGCGGTGGACCGCCGCCAGCGCGATCCCCGCGACGTGGTGACACCGCTCAGCGACAGCGTGCCGCCGCCGATCGAGGGGCACTGGCCGGGCGAGTCCGACGAGCCGTTCGCCCGGGCGGTGCGGGAGCTGGTGCGGCGCCTGCGCGAGCGGACCGGCCCGCCGCCGTAGCGGACCGGATCACCTGCCGCCGGCCGTCCGGGCCCGCCAGTCGTGCAGACGGGTACCGGCGAGGCGGGCGCCGTCGGCGGGGACGAGCGAGCGTTCGCCCAGCCTCGCGCCGAAATACCGGGCGTCGGGGTCGGTCACCACGGAACGGGGATCGTGTCGTGCGGCGAGGACGGAGCGGCCCAGCTCGTCCATCCGGAACTGTTCCGGCCCCGCGATCTCGACGACGCCGTTCGTCGGCGGCCCCACCACGACCTCGGCCACCGCCGCCGCGACGTCGTCGGCGGCCATCGGCTGGATGAGCACAGGCGCGAGGTGGACGGTGTCGCCGTCCGTGGCGGCGTCGACGATGCCCTGGAGGAACTCGAAGAACTGCGTGGCGTGCACAAGCGAGTACGGGATCGCAGCGGCGGCGATGAGTCTCTCCTGGGCGGCCTTCGCCCGTATGTAGCCGCCGTCGGGGATCCGGTCGGAACCGACGATGGAGAGCGCCACGTAGTGCCCGATCCCCGCCTCCGCCGACGCGGCGAGGAGGGTACGGGTGGACGTCTCGAAGAACTCCAGCACGGCGGCGTCCTCGAAGGACGGCGAGTTCGACACGTCGACCACGACGTCGGCTCCGGCGAGCGCCTGGGCCACGCCGTCGCCGGTCAGCGTGTTCACACCGGTCTTCGGCGACGCCGGCACCGCCTCGTGGCCCTGGGCGCCGAGGAGGTGCACGAGCTTGGAACCGATGAGGCCGCTACCCCCGATGACGACGATCTTCATGGTCGATCCGCTCCCTTTCGACTGGGCCTCCTCCCCCTGACCAGTAAGACGGAAAGCGTGCGCCGATGCGTGACAATCGCCGGAGAACGGTGCGGGGAGTTCACCACCACCACTGGAGGTCGGCATGGCCGCGGTTTCCCACCCCGTGTTCGCCCGGGTCTACGAGCGGCTCAGCGTCGCCATGGACCGCGCCGGTACGGCGGAGCACCGACGGGACCTGGTCGCCGGCCTGTCCGGCCGGGTGATCGAGATCGGTGCGGGCAACGGCCGGATGTTCCCCCACTATCCGCCCGCGGTCACCGAGGTCCTCGCTGTCGAACCGGAGCCACGCCTGCGCGCCGCGGCCCTGCGCGCGGCGTCGACGGCGCTCGTGCCGGTCACTGTCGTCGACGGTCTGGCCGAGGCGCTGCCCGCCCCGGACGGCGGCTTCGACGCGGCTGTGGTCGCGTTGGTGCTGTGCACCGTACCCGATCAGGCGGTCGCGCTCGCCGAGGTCGTTCGGGTGCTGCGCCCCGGCGGTCAACTGCGGTTCTTCGAGCACGTCGCCGCCGACGGGACCGGCCGTCTGCGGCGGGTCCAGCGGCTTGTCGACGCGACGGTGTGGCCGACGCTCTTCGCCGGCTGCCACACGGGCCGCGACACAGTCGCCGCCATCGGGGCACAGGGCTTCGTCATCGAGGAGCTGCTGCGGTTCCGTTTCCCGGCGACCAGCAACAGCCCGTCCTCGCCCTGCGTCCGGGGACGCGCGGTCCTGCCGGCGCCGGCGGGCCCACGCTGAGGACGACCACCTGACGGCTCGGCTGCCACCCCTGGCGCCCGTGCCAGCGGTCCCTACCGCGCGGACGCGAGCCACCCTCCGCCACCGTGCACTGCGGACGATTGTGAAGGCTTCTGTGGAAACGAGCCGAGCATTATCCGTATTGCCCCGTTTTGGCGGTATAAGCCCCCTCGACGTGATGTGGTGGTCAGCGCACTTGTCTGCCATCTACGCCGCTTAACGCGGGACGCGGCTTCTGACGCCTCCCTGCGAGCAGTACCCACGGAGGGTGTTCTGTGACAGCAAAACCCAATCAGCGTCTTCGGCGAAGGCTCCTCCCGGCACTCGCGGCATCCGCGGCCACCGCCGTCGCGGCGAGCCTGCTGCTGTTCAACTCGACGCCGGCGATCGCCCAGGAAGCACCTGTGAACCTGGGGACGGCCGCCAACTTCTCGGTCCTGGCCGGGGCCGAGCCGACGAACACCGGCCCGAGCTTCCTGGCGCAGAGCCTCGGGAGGTTCCCCGGAAACACCGCGTCGGGCTTCGGCACGGCGACCATCGGCGGCGAGGTCCACCTCGGCGACGCGGTCGCCCTCCAGGCCCAGAGCGACCTGACCATCGCCTACAACGACGCCGCCGGCCGGACACCGTTCACCAATCTCCCGGCGGAACTCGGCGGCAACACGCTCAACCCGGGCGTCTACCGGCTCGGGGCCGCGCAGCTCACGGGGGCCCTGACTCTCAACGGTCAGGGCGACCCGGCCGCCGTGTTCATTTTCCAGGTCGACTCCTCGTTGACGACGGCGTCGAACAGCAGTGTCGTCCTCATCAACGGCGCGTCGGCGTGCAACGTGTTCTGGCAGATCGGCAGCTCGGCCACCATCGGCACGGGAACCACATTCGTGGGCACCATCATGGCGCAGGCCGCGATCACCCTGGCCACCGGCGCGACGCTGCAGGGCCGGGCACTGGCGCGCACCGCGGCCGTCACCCTCGACACAAACGTCATCACCGCGCCGATCTGCGCCGGCCCGACCGGCCCGCCCGGACCGTCTGGTCCACCCGGACCCTCTGGTCCTCCCGGACCGTCGGGCCCTCCGGGAAGTCCTGGCGCGCCCGGCAGCCCCGGAGCACCCGGCAGCCCCGGAGCACCCGGCAGCCCCGGAGCACCCGGCAGCCCCGGCGCACCCGGCAGCCCCGGAGCACCCGGCAGCCCTGGCGCGCCCGGAGCACCCGGTAGCCCCGGCGCACCTGGAGCACCCGGTAGCCCCGGCGCACCTGGAGCACCCGGTAGCCCCGGAGCACCCGGAGCACCCGGTAGCCCCGGAGCACCCGGAGCACCCGGTAGCCCCGGAGCACCCGGAGCACCTGGCAGCCCCGGAGCGCCCGGGAGCCCTGGTTTCCCTGGTGGCGATGCGCCGATCCTGCCGGTGACCGGGGACACCCGGGTCGCGGCCATGACCGGCATGGGAAGCGTCATGGTCGTCCTCGGCGGGTTGGCGTTCCTGCTCGCCCGGCGCCGACGCCAGGAGTCCTGAGTGGTGGCCCGGCCGGCGATTCCCGCCGGCCGGGCCGTCCAGGACGGTCCACCATCGGCCCGCTTCCCGTCAGGGATCGGGCCGATGCGCGGTGCGGCCTAGGTGGAGTCCGGTCGGGGCAGGCTGGTCATCCATTCGTCGAGCGCCGCAGGTGAGCCGAACAGCAGCACCTGGGGCACTGACGGATCTGCCTGCCAGGCCCGCATCCGTCGCCTCGCCCGGCCGAACGCGGCGACGTGCCAGATCAGGATCGAGTCGTGCGACAGCACGCTGCCGAGCGACTCACGGTTGCCGTTGCAGATCACCTCGCGCGTCACCAGACGTCGCAGGGTACGGCGCAGCAGCTGCCAGAACGAACGCCACCGCGGGTAGTCCAGGCCGACCACCAGGTCGGCGCGGGCCAACGGTACGTCCCGCCAGCCGTGGTACGCCCCGTCGATGATCCAACGGTCCCGTCGGCAGATCTCCTCGATGCGACTGCGCTGCTGCGCGACGGGCACCTCGACCCAGCCCGGCTGCCACACCAGGTCGTCCACCGGGTACCAGGGCACCGCGAGGTGTTCTGCCAGGCGCGCGGCGAGGGTGGACTTGCCGGCGCCGTACACGCCGTAGACCAGGATGCGTCGCGGTGCGCTCATCGCGGCAGCGTATGTCGCGAGGAAAACTCGCTTGCCGGGTGCTCGCGAATTCCGCGAGAGTGGCACCCATGACGTACTGACGGACACACCCCCGCTCGCGCCCCCGGTGACGACTCCCGGGCCGCGCCGCCGTCCGTCCGTCTCTTCAGAACAGTGAGCACCCTTGTCCCAGGTGTACTCCCGCACGCCCGCCACCGTCACCGTCTTCGCCTCGCCCGCGAGCTGGATCGAGTCCGACGCGCTCGCACAGTGTCAGCAGGTCGCCGCCCTCGACGGCATGGTCCACGTCGCCGCGATGCCGGACCTGCACCCCGGCAAGGGCGCCCCGATCGGCGCCGCCATGGCGTCGACGGTGCTGTACCCGCATCTGGTGGGCTCCGACATCGGCTGCGGCATCGCCGTGTTCCCCATCCGGCTCAGGCGTGCCGTACCCGAACGCCTCGCCACCCGGTTCCCCGACCTCGACCGCGCGCTGGACCCGCGGCGCGACGCCGACGATCCGGCCTGGGCCGTCGTACCGGCGGAGATCCCCGCGGGCCACCTCGACGGCCTGGGTACGGTCGGCCGAGGCAACCACTTCGTCGAACTGGCACGCGTCGACACAGTCCTCGACGCGGGGCACGCGAGCCGTCTCGGGCTCGACACCGGCGCGCTCGCGCTGATCGTCCACAGTGGTTCACGTGGGTTGGGCGAACGGATCCTGCGGGCGCACACCGAGGTCCACGGCGCCGGCCGGGCCGTCGATCCCGAGGCCTACCTGGCGCTGCACGACGCCGCCGTACGGTGGGGCTCGCTCAACCGTCGGGTCCTCGCGGCGCGGGTCGCGTACGCGCTGGGGGCCGAGCCGACCGAACCGATCGTCGACCAGTGCCACAACCTGGTCGAGGTTCGCGACGGGGTCTACCTGCACCGCAAGGGCGCGGCGCCGGGCGACGGCCGGGACGTGCTCATCGCCGGGACGCGGGGCACGGCCTCCTGCCTCGTGGCCGCCCACGCCGGGGCGGACGCCAACCACTCGGTGGCGCACGGTGCGGGTCGCAAGATGTCGCGCGCCGACGCCCTGCGCCGCGGCCGGGCGAAGCACACGGTGGAGGAGCTGCGTCGTACGCCGGTGGGCTCGGTCGTGGTCTGCGGCGACCGGCAGCTGCTGTTCGAGGAGGCGCCGACGGCGTACAAACGCATCGAGCAGGTGATCGCGGACCTCGTCGCGCACGATCTGGCCACGCCGGTGGTCGACACGACGCCCCTGGTGACGTACAAGACGCCGGGCCTCGGGGCGGCGTCCCGCACCGGACGGCGGGACCGGCGGCACGGGCGGGGCCGGTCGTGAGCACGTTCCTCCTGCTGTCCGCCGGTCGTGGCCCGCAGGAGTGCGCCTGGGCGGTGGGCCGACTGCTGCGCCGCCTCACCTGTGACGCGGGCCGTCAGGGGTTGACGGTCCAGCAGGTCCAGGCCGTGCCGGGTGAGCGGCCCGACACCTACCGGTCGGTGCTGATCCGGATCGCCGGTGGCGACGCCGAGGCGTTCGCCGCCTCGTGGACCGGCACCCTGTGCTGGCAGGCACCCAGCCCGTACCGGGCGGGCACCGGCCGGAAGAACTGGTACGTCACGGCGCGGCCGCCCCTCGGTGACGCCCCGCCCACGCCGTTCGCGGAGTCGGACGTCGAGATCGTCGGTTGCCGTACCGGCGGGCCCGGCGGTCAGCACCGGAACAAGGCCAGCACCGCGGTACGGGCGACCCACCGGCCGTCGGGCATCGTCGTGGTGGTGGACACGGAGCGGCAGTTCACCCTGAACCGTCGCATCGCGGTGCGTCTGCTGCGTCAGCGCGTCGAGGAGGGCAACGACGCGGCGCGGCGCGCGGTACGCACCGCCCGCTGGCGAGCGCATGACGAGCTGGTGCGCGGCGACCCGGTCCGCGTGGAACGTCCGAGGGCTCAGCGTTGAGCGCAGACGTCGAGCACCGCTTCGGCGAAGGCGCGGGGTGCCTCCTGGGGCAGGTTGTGCCCGACACCGCCACCGACGGTCCGGTGCTCGTACGGGCCGGCGAACTGCTTGGCGTACACGCCGGGGTCGAGGTGGGGAGCGCCGTTGGCGTCGCCCTCCAGCGAGATGCTGGGCACCGTGATCGCCGGCTTCGCCGCGAGGCGCTTCTCCCACTCGTCGTACCGGGGCTCACCGTCGGCGAGGGCCAGCCGCCACCGGTAGTTGTGGATCACGATGTCGACGTGGTCGGGGTTGTCCAGGGCCGCCGCGCTGCGGTCGAAGGTCGCGTCGTCGAACGCCCACTTCGGTGACGCGGTGTGCCAGATCAACCGGGCGAAGTCGCGCCGGTTCTGGTCGTAGCCCCGCCGGCCGCGCTCGGTGGCGAAGTAGTACTGGTACCACCAGGCGAGTTCGGCCTTCGGCGGTAGCGGCACCGCGCCCGACGCCTGCCCGTCGATCAGGTAACCGCTGACCGAGACCAGACCCCGGCACCGCTCGGGCCACAGCGCGGCCACGACGTCTGCCGTACGCGCACCCCAGTCGAAGCCGGCGAGTGTCGCCGTGTCGATGTCGAGGGCGTCCATGAGGGCGATGAGGTCGAGCCCCATGGCCGCCGGCTCGCCGTTGCGCATGGTGTCGTCGGACCGGAACCGGGTGGTGCCGTAGCCGCGCAGATAGGGGACGACCACCCGGTGGCCGGCGTCGGCGAGCAGCGGCACGACGTCGACGAAGCTGTGGATGTCGTACGGCCAGCCGTGCAGGAGGATCACGGCGTCGCCGTCGGTCGGCCCGGCCTGCACATACCCGACGTTCAGCACCCCGGCGTCGACCTGCCGCACGTCATCGAACGGTGCCATCAGCGCGGTCCCTTCCAGCGACTCTTCCCGGTGTCCGCCTGCGGTTTCGCGGCCTCCGACAAGGTCAGATCGTAGGGCGTCAGAAGGAGCGTATCGGGCGATCCGACAGGATCGGGCTATCGACGACCCGCACCGGTCCTCCCGGGCGCCGTGGCGCGGGTCACCACCGATCCCCGCCGGTCCTCGTAGGCTGACGGCATGGCTGAACGATCCCTGACCCTGATGGCGGTGCACGCCCACCCCGACGACGAGGCGACAAGCACCGGCGGCGTCCTGGCCCGCTACGCGGCTGAGGGGGTCACGACCGTGCTCGTGACCTGCACCGACGGGCGGTGCGGTGACGGTCCGGGCGGGGTCAAGCCCGGCGACCCGGGGCACGACCCGGCGGCCGTCGTGGCGATGCGCCAAGCCGAGCTGGAGGCCAGCTGCGCGGCGCTGAAGGTCACCCACCTGGAAACTCTCGGGTACGCCGACTCCGGGATGATGGGGTGGCCGACCAACGACCTCCCCGGCGCGTTCTGGACCACTCCGGTGGACGAGGCGGCGGACCGGTTGGCGGAGCTGATCCGGCGGTACCGCCCGGACGTCGTGGTCACCTACGACGAGAACGGCTTCTACGGCCACCCGGACCACATCCAGGCCCACCGGATCACGATGGCGGCCGTCGCGAAGACCGACATCCCCGCGAAGGTGTACTGGACCACCGTGCCGCGTACGGCGTTCGCGGAATTCGGCAAGATCATGCAGGAGATGGGCGTCGAGTGGGCCGAGCCGGACGAGTCACAGCCGCAGCTGGGCCTGCCCGACGAGGAGATCTCCACCTGGGTGGACACCAGGGCGTACGGCGGGCAGAAGTTCGACGCCCTGGCCACGCACGCCAGCCAGACCGAGAACATCTTCTTCCTCCAGCTGGGCCGGGACCGGTTCACCGAGCTGATGGGCATGGAGACGTTCGTCCGGGTGCGGGACACCACCGACACGCCACTACCGGAGGACGACCTGTTCGCCGGTCTCCGCTGACCTCGTCCGGCAGTCGTGGCGTGTCGACAGCTGTCGACACGCCCGGCCGGCTGGCATGATCCACCCGTGCGCCTCAATCGTCGTTCGCTGCTCGGTCTCGGCCTGACCGCCGCCGCGGCACTCACCGGTCGCCAGGCGACCCACCCGGCGGAACAGACGGGTGCTCGGCAGGCCGCGTCCGTGGCCGTCGGTCGTGGCGGTGCCACCATTCCCCTGGGCCCTGTGGCGACAACGCTCGGCAAACGGCTGACCCGCCTACTCACCGAACACCTGGAACCCACAGCCGACAATCCCGCGCACCCGTCGTACGCGGGCGCGGTGGCGCTGGTCAGCACGGACGGGCAGACGAGCGCGCGGGTCACCGTGGGTGAGGCCCTGCGTTTCGACGCGGGACCGGTGCTCCTGCCGGCGGCGCAGCGTGTCCAGATGCGTCCAGACTCGATCTTCGACCTGGCGTCGATCACCAAGGTCTACACCGCGATCCTCGTGCTGCAGCAGGTGGAGAGGGGTCGCCTCGACCTGGACGCGCCTGTGGTGCGCTATCTGCCGGACTTCACAGGCACCGGCAAGTCGGCGGTCACCGTGGCGATGCTGCTGGCGCACACGAGCGGCCTGCCGGTCGGCGCCAGCGGCACCGGCTCGGGCACCCTGGACGCGAGGTGGAGGGCGGTGCTCGCCACTCCGCTGGTCGCGGGCACCGTGCCGGGGAGCGTGTTCCGGTACTCGAGCGTCGGTCTGATGGTCGCCGGAAAGCTCGTCGAGAAGGTCACCGGCCAGACGCTCGACCAGGCACTGAAGACAAACCTGACCGACCCGCTCGGTCTACTGTGGACCGGCTTCACCCCGAACACCTGGATCAGCAGCGCCGAACGCGCGGCCCGGATGGTCGCCACCGACGCCCGATCCTCGCGTGGACTGCTGCGCGGGGTCGTCCACGACGACGTCGCCAACCACCTCGGCGGCGTCGCCGGGCACGCGGGCGTCTTCAGCACCGCGCAGGAGGTCGCCGTCATCGGTCGGCTCCTGCTCGACGGCGGCGTGTACGGCGGGCAACGGGTCCTGGCCGAGAGCACCGTACGGCTGATGCTGACCAACGCCAACGCCGGCCTGCCCGCGGTCGACGCCGAGCGTCCGGGTCGCACCAGCGACCACGGCCTCGGCGTGGTGCTCAACCAGCCCTGGTTCATGGGCCGGATCAGCCGTCCGACCACCTTCGGGCACACCGGCTTCACAGGCACCTCCCTGGTCGTCGACCCCGACCGCCGGCTCGTGCTCGTCCTTCTCACCAACCGGGCCCACCCCAACTGGAGTTGGGCGGACCCGGACCCGGTCCGGGTCGCCGTGGCGAACGAGTGGGCCCGCTGGTACGACCTGAGCTGACGGCCGCGCGTGCGGCCCGGGGTCGGGTCGGTCCCGCCGGCGGCAAATCGCGACATCCGCACGCAACCAGCCGGACACATTGACGAGATTCTCGGCGTTCGATTACCGTGCCCGGTGAGAGAGCGCTCTCTCAGCAGACCTTCTCCTCAATTAAGACGAAGGCGTCGGGCCGGCCCCCACCGGCACCGACGCGCGATGGAGGCACCATGAAACCTCCCGTCCCCCACCGCCGATGGATCCTGGCCGTCACGACAGCCCTGGCGCTGGTCGTCGGCGGCCTGGCCATCCCCGTCACCGGCCCCGCGGCGGCCGCACCCGTCGGCGCCGGCAGCTACACCACCACCCCGGTCGGGCCGCTGCCCACGGGGTGCGGACCGATGTCCACAAACCCCCGGCAGTTCGTCACCGCCAACGCCCCCGCCGGCGCGGTACCCACAAACGACTGGTGGTCCTCGCTGCTGTTCAAACGCACCGACTGCTCCTTCAGCGAGCCCCTGCACGCCCACCCGATCTCGTACGACACCTACACCGACGGCCTCGGCTTCTCCGCCAACTCCACACCCGCCATCAGCGGCACCGCGACCGGCGTCGGTGAATTCCACTACCCGTACGTCCAGGACATCCGGGTCGGCGTGGCCGGCCTCGGCGCACCAGTGGTCAAGGTCGACGGCTGGACCGACTGGACCGTCAGCCCGTACTGGAGTGACGGCACGCGCACCATGCGCGCCACCATCGGCCACGGGCTGCCCTTCGCGTACTTCCAGACCACCGGCGGGAACGCGCAGATCAGCACCGCCGGCACCCCCGAGGTCTGGTCCAACAGTGGCGCGACAATCGGCTTCCGGGTCAACGGCCACGACTACGTCGGGTACGCCCCCAGCGGCGCGAGCTGGACCGTGGCGTCCGGCCGGATCACGTCCACCCTGGCCGGCCGGGGTTACTTCTCCGTCGCTCTCCTGCCGCCGACGTCGAGCGCGACCGAACGCGCCGACCTGGCCGCCACCTACGGCCGGTACGCGCACGCCCACGTCACCGGCACCCAGGTGTCGTACGCCTACAACCCGGCGGCCAGCGGCCTGACCACCACGTACGCGTTCACCACCACCGCCCGGGAGGGCACCGCGACGCAGACGGTGGTCAGCCTCTACCCGCACCAGTGGAAGTCGCTGAGCGGGTCAACCGCGATCACGCCCACCTACCCGTCGGCGCGCGGCCGGATGAAGGTGCTCACAGGCGTCAACCAGTTCCGTACCGCCATGAAGTACCAGGGTGTCCTGCCGGAGCTGCCCGCCGTCGGCGACGGCAGCGGAAGCGACCTGGCGACGCTCACCAGCCAACTGGCCGCCGTGCGCGCAAACCCGATGGACCAGCGCGGCGGCGACACGTACTGGACCGGCAAGGGCCTCGGCCGGGCCGCGCGGATCGCCGAGATCGCCGACCTGGTCAACGACACCACGACGCGTGACAGCGCGCTGAACGCCATCCGCAGCACGCTCACCGACTGGTTCACCGCCTCCAGCGGCAAGACCAGCCGGGTCTTCTACTACGACAACAACTGGGGCACCCTGATCGGCTACCCGGCGTCGTACGGCTCCGACCAGGAACTCAACGACCACCACTTCCACTACGGCTACTACATCGCCGCCGCCGCGACACTTGCCAAGTTCGACCCGTCGTGGGCCAGCACCAGTCGCTACGGCGGCATGGTGGACCTGCTGATCCGCGACGCCAACAACTACCGGCGCGACGACACCCGCTTTCCCTACCTGCGGGACTTCGACATCTACGCCGGGCACGACTGGGCGTCCGGGCACGGCTCGTTCGGCTCGGGCAACAACCAGGAGTCCTCGTCCGAGGGGATGAACTTCGCCAACGCCCTGATCCAGTGGGGGCAGGTCACCGGCAACACGGCCGTCCGTGACGCGGGTGTCTTCCTCTACACCACGCAGGCCGCCGCCATCCAGGAGTACTGGTTCGACGTCAGCGACCAGAACTTCCCCGCCGCCTTCGGGCACTCCACGGTCGGCATGGTGTGGGGCGACGGCGGCGCGTACGCCACCTGGTTCAGCGCCGACCCGGAGATGATCCAGGGCATCAACCTGCTGCCCGTCACCGGCGGACACCTCTACCTCGGCAACAACCCGGCGTACGTGCGCACCAACTACGCCGAACTGGTCCGCAACAACGGCGGACAACCAACGGTGTGGCAGGACATCCTCTGGCAGTTCCAGGCGCTCGGCGATCCCGACGCGGCACTGGCGAACCTGCGGGCGAACCCCGGCTACACCCCGGAGGAGGGCGAGAGCAGGGCGCACACCTTCCACTGGATCCGCAACCTCGCGGCGCTGGGCACAGTCGACACGACGGTCACCGGCAACCACCCGCTGTCGGCGGTCTTCTCGCGCAACGGGGCGCGTACCTACGTGGCATCGAACCCGACCGCGTCACCTGTCACTGTGACGTTCTCCAACGGCACCACGCTCACCGTGGGCGCCGGCAGGACGGCCACCACCGGGGCGTACACCTGGAGTGGCGGCAACGCGGCCGGCGGCGTGTCCCCGACGCCCACCGATCCCCCGCCGACGACTCCGCCACCGACCACGCCGCCGCCGACGACTCCGCCGCCGACGGGCAGCCCGACGCGGTACCTGCTGCCCGGTGGCGGTCTGGGCGCCGCCGGTGGCGCGGCCACGACCACTGTCGCGGCCGCCAACGGAAACCACGACGGTACGCCGACGAACGCCCAGGTGTTCACGGCGACCGGGCTCACCCTCGCCTACTCGGGCGCGCAGACCGCGTTCGACCTGTTCGTCGATGCCGGTACGGCGGTCGGCAACGGCGTGCAGGTGCGGGTCTCCTACGACCTGACCGGCAACGGCAGTTGGGAACGGGTCGAGACGTGGCGGTACTTCGCCACCGACCCGGTCTCCGGCTACGAGCACTACACCCAGGCCGCCGGCCTCGCCTCGGCCACCGGAACGTTCGGCGCGCTGAGCAACGGCACGGTGCGGGTGGAGGTCTGGTCGGCGATCGGCAGCAACCCCAGCACTGTGGGCATCGGCAACCAGTCGGTGCTGCGGCTCCCGTACTCCTGAGCGTCGCGTCAGCGCCGCCGCCTGTCGGTTCTTCGGCAGGCGGCGGCGTTGGCGTGTGCGGGCCGCAACCGGGGTGGTGCGTCGTGTCGCGTCAGTACACCCGTGGTGGTAGGCCCATCGACAACTCCGGCCTGACGACCGGTGCCCCTGCGGCTCCATACGCTGCAACGGCATCCGCCCGTGAGCGAAGGGAACCGCCATGTACGACACTCACCTGCTCGCCGCCAGCGTCACCACGATGAGCGCCGGTCGGCTCGGCGCCTCCGTGGCCGCTGTGCTGGGGTTGATCGGCGTGGTGATCGGAGGGCTCGCGTTGGCCCGCCCCGCCACCGGTGCCGCAAACGCGCGACTCCGACCGGCCGTGGCCGTGACGGCCGGGCTGATCGGTGTCGTCCTCGGCGGCGTCGTCGTGGCCACCTCCGACAGTGGCATCGGCACCGGCAACGGACGTGGCGGCGCCTACGTGGCTCTGGTGGTCGGCCTGGTCAGCATCGTTCTCGGCGGGTTGGCGCTGGCCCGCTCCCGGCGTGCCGGCTGAGCGGGACCGGCGCCCGGGTCACGGGCGGTCGCGGGCGAGCCATCCGGGGACCGTCAGACCGGACTCGTAGGCGAGGATGACCAACTGGGCCCGGTCCCGGACCCCCGCCTTGGTCATGATCCGGCTGACGTGCGTCTTGGCGGTGGCCGGGCTCAGCACCAGTCGCGCCGCGATCTCGTCGTTGGACAGGCCGGCCGCGACAAGCGCCATGACCTCGCGTTCCCGGTCGGTGAGCGCGTTCAGCCGTGGGCCCGGGTCCGGGTGCCGGGCCCGGGCGGCGAACTCGGAGATCAGCCGGCGCGTGATCGACGGCGCGATCAGCGCGTCACCACGGGCCACCACCCGCACGCCGTGGATCAGCTCCGCCGGCTCGGTGTCCTTGACCAGGAAACCGCTGGCGCCCGCCCGCAGCGCGCCGTAGACGTAGTCGTCCAGGTCGAACGTGGTCAGGATGATCACCCGGATCTCGGAGTGCGCGGTGATCTCGCGGGTCGCCGCCAGGCCGTCCAGCCCGGGCATCCGGATGTCCATCAGGACGACGTCCGGCCGCGACAGGCGGGCGAGACGCACCGCCTCGGCACCGTCGGCGGCCTCACCGACCACCTCGATGCCGTCCTCACCCTCCAGGATGGACCGGAAGCCGGCACGGACCAGGGTCTGGTCGTCGGCGAGCAGCACCCGGATCACGCCGACGCCCCCGCCGGCACGTCGCCTGGTCCCAGCGGAAGGCGGGCCCGCACCCGGAAACCGCCGTCCGGCCCCGGACGCGCGGTGAGCGAACCGCCGAGCGACCGCGCGCGCTCACCCATGCCGATGATCCCGTTGCCGGTCGGCCCGGGCGACCCGGTGCCGTCGTCGTCGACCTCGACCAGCACGTCGTCCCCCTCGGGCCGCACCCGGACCACGGCGGCGGTCGCGCCTGCGTGCCGGGCCACGTTGGTGAGCGCTTCCTGGACGATCCGGTACACCGCCAGGTCGACCTCCGGCGGCAACGGTCGGGTCTCGGTCACGTCGACACGGATCGCCAACCCGGACCCTCCGGCCACGTGCACCAGCTCGTCGAGACGGTTCAGGCCGGGTGCCGCGGCGGGTGTCCCGCTCTCCTGCCGCAGGACGTCCAACGTCGCGCGCAACTCGCGAAGCGTGTCCCTGCTCGTCTGCTTGATCGCGGTGAGGGCCTGCACGGACCGGGTGGGATCCGGGCGGTGCAGCGCGGCGCTGGCCTGCACGTTGATCAGCGAGAGGTGGTGGCCGAGCGCGTCGTGCAGTTCACGGGCGATGCGCAAGCGTTCCTCGGTGGCCCGCCGACGGGCCTCCTCCCGCATGGTCTGCTCCGCTTCGAGCACCCGGGCCCGCGCCTCCGCGACGTACGCCCGCCGGTTGCGGGTCACGCCGACGATGACCGCGACGAGCCAGCCGGCGTGCAGCAGCGTCGCACCGTTGGAGTCGGGCCCGACACGGTTGCCGCCGTCCGCCACGGCGAAGGCGACCACCGAGGCGACCCCGAGCCCGATCGCCACCGCGAGGTGACCCTCGTCGACGACCGTGTAGAGCGCCACCACGAAGACCAGCATGATCGGTCCCGGCCGGTGCAGCAGTGCCCCGTACGCGCCGACGGCCACCAGCGCCACCACGCCCACCCACACCGGGTGACGGCGGCGCACGTACAGCGCCCCGGAGGACGCCAGCACCACCAGCAGGGCCGCCCGGTCGGCGGTGGTGTCGACGCCCTCGGACTGCACCACGAGGCCGACGAGCGCGACCAGGCCGACCACGAACACCACTGACACGTTCGTCGCCCGGCCCTGCCATGGCCAGCTGGACATAGGCCGAAGCCTACGTCCAGCAAGGACGGTCCGTCGTCCCGACGCCCCCCACGCACGGGTCACAGCGGCTAGGATCTCCCCCGTTCATCAACGGGGGAGGAACATCAGTGAGTCGTTCACGTCTGCTGCGGGTCGCCGCGTGGTTCGGCGCCTGCGCCATCGGGGTGCTCGGCGCCAACGCCGTGGCGCCGCCGTCCGCGGTCGCGCTGCCCAAGGGCACGCAGCTCAACCTCGACCACACCGCGCTGGTGCCCGGCTCGATCGGCAAGACCCAGTCCGTCTACCTCTACAACTACGACACCGACTTCACGCTCAACGACGTCACGGTCACCATCGACACCGCGAAGCTCGCCGGTGTCGCCACGGCCGCGCTCACGTTCGAGGGCTCCGGCCCGTGCAAGCAGTCGGGCACCACGATCACCTGCACGTTCGACACGCTCGCATCGGAGAACCTGTTCGCGGGCATCACCACGCTCACCTTCCGGCCGCTGGCGGCGGCGAAGGTCGGCGACGAGGGTGAGGTGAGCGTCAAGGTGGCCAGCCGCGACCAGACGTACACCAGGACGTCGACGGTGACCGTCAGCGAGAAGGTCGCCCTGGAGGTCGGGCCGATCATCAGCAAGAAGGCCCGGCCTGGTGACGTCTTCACCAACCCGCTCACGGTGCGCAACACCGGGGACAACGCGATCACCGGCGTCGACATGTTCTTCTACTACGAGGCCATGTTCACCGTGCCGAAGCGCTACGACAACTGCGAGTACGGCAGCTTCGCCGCGTACTGCCACTTCGACGCGACGCTGGCCCCCGGTCAGGAGTACCGGCTGTCCGAGGATCTGCCGTTGCAGCTTCGGCCGCAGGTGCCGGCGCCGGGTGTCGCCGGGGCCGGGTTCACCTGGTCGACTCCGGTCGACGGGCGGGACAACCTCGACATGGTCCGGGCCACCAAGCCGACCCGTGGCACGCAGGGCACCCTCGGTCTGGTCCGCAAGACCGACGGTCTGCGCGCACAGGGCGCCCAGACCGAGGATTCGGTCTTCCTGGACTCGCAGCACGTGATCCTCACGGTCGAGGGCACCAACCGTTCCGACGTGAGCGCCGTCGGTGGGCAGGTCCGCGCCAGTGTCGGCGCCACGGTCACCGCGAAGGTTGGTGTCAAGAACCTCGGTCCCGCGTACGCCTCCGGGATCAGCGAGCCGGCCGCGACAGTGACCGTCGTACCGCCGAAGGGCACCACCGTCACGGCGGTGCCGGACGGCTGCGCGAAGGCGGACGCCGGCTACGTGTGCCGGACGGCCGTCCACCCGCTCGACGTGGGTGAGGCAGTCACCTGGAACTTCGGGCTGCGGATCGACACCGCCGGGGAGCTGACCGGCACCGTCACGGCGAAGTCCTCGACCCCTGACGTCACGTCCGACAACGACGTCGCCGCACTTGTCGTCAACCCTGCCGGCGGCGGCACCGGTGGCGGAGACGCCGGCGACGGCCCGTCGCTGCCGATCACCGGTCAGTCCGGCCTGGCGCTGGGCGGCGGGGTCGCCCTGCTGGCCGCGGGCGCCGTCCTGTTCCTGACGGGGCGCCGCCGCCGTACCCGCTTCGTCTCCTGACCCGGCGACGCCGCCGGTAGGACAACCGCACAAGCCCCGGTCGGACACGTCCCGACCGGGGCTTGTGCGTGTCCGGCGGACGCTAGTTCGCAGGTATGCCGCCCAGTCGGGTACGGACCACCAGCTCGTGCAGCGCGGTCACGGCCGCTGGGTCGGCGTGGTCGGGCAGCGTCGAGGCGTCCCGGGCCGCCTCCAGTTCGGCGTGGAGTCGGGGTACGTCGACGGCGAGTCGTTGCGCGGCGCCCTCCGGAAGCGGCCCGTGCTCGGCCTCCCGCTTGGCGGCGATCAGGTCTGGCACGTACGCCAGGTGTGCCCCGAGCACGCCGAGGTCCGTCTCCAGGCGGCCGGTGCGCATCAGGTGGATTCCGGTGAGCAGGACCCGCAGCGTGTACAGCGCGGGCTTGAGCTGCCCGGTCCTGGTGTACAGCTTCATCTGCCCGGCCGCGAACCCGAGGTAGTGGTGCGCGTGGTGACGGGTGATCAGGCGCGGGGCCAGGGACGTGAGTTCGGCGTGCACCGGCGTGGTCACGACCACCAGAGGGGACAGCACCTGCTCCAGGACGTACCCGTTGCGACTGTTCAGGAGGCTGGCGAACTTCAGCAGGTCGTGACTGACCACGTCCAGCTCCACGGCGTCACGTACGCCGGTGTGCTGCAACGTCTGCGGCCCGGTGCGCAGGCCGACGACCTCCTCGGGCGCCAGCAGGTGCGCGGCCCGCAGGTCCAGATCAGAGTCGACGGATGCGAACCCGTACAGGTGCGCCCCGCTGACCGTGGCGAACAGCAGGGGGCGGGGCAGCGCGCGGGCGGCCTGCGCGGCCCACGACGGCACGTCGAGGGTCACCGTAGATTCCCCTCTCGTACGGCGGTGAGCAACCGGTCCACGGCCTCCCGGTCGGCTTGTTCCGGCAGGACGCTGTCGGCGGCCGCTTCGGACAGCTCGGCGAGCAGACCGGCGGCCCACGCGGTGATCGTCGGCCAGGGCAGGTCGCCCCGCCGTACCGCCAGCAGCCTGTCGCGCAGGCGTCGCACGTCGACCAGGATCTCCCCGGTCCGCAGCGCGTGCGCTCCGGCGACCAGCAGCCGGATCATGTGCATGGCCTGCTTGTGATTGGTCTGCCCGGTGCGCTCCCGGCGTGCGGCCACCCGGTCGAGCTGGTCCCGGGCGTACCTGCCGTACGTCTGGGCGAGTCGCTGCGACAGGAACGCCTGCCGCTGCGCGAGCAGCTGTCGTCCGTCCGCGCCGACGGACTCGACGAGCGGAGACCAGAGCACCTCCAGGACTGTCGGGTTGCCCTGCAACGCCAGCACGCAGAAGCGCTCGATCTCCCAGGAGAACTGTTCGGTCGCTGGCCCGTCGAGGTGGGTGGGCGGCTTGTCCAGATGCCAGAACGCCCGGGTCGGTGCGACGTAGACGCCGCGCCGGTCGACGTCCGATTCCGGGCCGTCCAGGCCGTACGCCCGCGAACCGACAACGACGGAGAGGACGGTGTGCCGCTCCACAAGATCCATCACGTCCGGTGACACTACGCAACGGCAGTCTGTCTCGCGTGGGCATTTCCCCCGGACCGGATCGACGCCGCGCCCGTCATCGATCAGGAATCAAGAAGCGTCCGCCTGTCGCCGAGCCTAGCCTTTTACCAGGTAGACGGCAGCACGCCGAGCCTCACCAGAGAGAGGGAGCCCGCGAATGTCCGCGAAGACGTCCACGACCCCATCCGACGGCTTCACCGCGGAGGAACGCGCCGCGATGAAGGAGCGCGCCGCCGAGCTGCGTGCCGAGGGCCGCAAGGGTGCGAAGCGGGCCGACGGCCTCCAGGCGGTCCTCGACCGGATCGCGCAGATGGAGCCGGAGGACCGCGCGCTCGCCGAGCGGGTGCACGTGACGGTGAGCGCGACCGCCCCGGACCTGGCACCGAAGACCTGGTACGGGATGCCCGCCTACGCGAACGAGGACGGCAAGATCGTCGTCTTCTTCCAGGACTCCGCCAAGTTCAACTACAGGTACTCGACGCTGGGTTTCCAGGACACGGCCAACCTCGACGACGGTGACCTGTGGCCTGTTGCGTACGCGCTGCGCGCGTGGAGCCCTGAGGTGGAGAAGCGGGTAGTCGAGTTGGTGAAGGCGGCGGTCTCCTGATCGGCCGCGCGGGTGCGCCGGCCACCATCGACTGGTGACCGGCGCACGGGTGTGCCGCGCGCTTCCCGTACAGGTCAGCGGTAGCCGGCGGTGACCACGTTGGCCTGCACCGCGTTCTCGGTGGCGTCGCTGGGATAGCCGGCGACCATGGCCCCCTCGTAGAAGGTGCCGGCGCTGAGGTTCGCGCCGCCGTCGGGCTTGCAGCAGTCCCCGCCGCTGCCCAGGATGATGGCGCCCTGCTTCTTCATCGGGCTGTATCCGGGCGGGAGCGAGCCGTCCCAGAGCGTGTAGAGGTTGCCTGCCTGCGCGTCGCTGCCCTTGATGGCGAAGCGGGTGGTGCCGTTGTTCTTCAGCGTCGCGGTGACGAACTTGCTGGTGAACGCGCGCTGGTTCGGGTTCCAGGAGCTGCTTCCACCGGGGAACAGGCCCCACTCCAGGTCCGCCTGCACCCAGGGCCCGCTGCCGGAGCAGCCGCCGAACCAGCACTGCTTGCCGAAGTTGATGGCGTCCATCGCGCCGGCGGCGTCGGCCTTGCGCGTCGTCTCGCTGTTGCCGTAGTCGAAGCAGCAGCCGCTGTTGACGTGGGTGCCGCTTGTCACCATGTACATGCCCTCGGGAGCCGCGCCGGTCGGCACTCCGGTCAGGTGTCCGTCGCGCCAGTAACTGTTGCCGGGGTTGATGTAGAGCGAGTACGCCTTCGCGCCGCCCACGGTGAGGGACTCCGAGGTGGCGACCGCCGGCCTGCTCTGCGGTGAGCCGGGGACCACGCTCGACCCCTGGTACCAGAGGTCGTTCCCGCGCCCGGACTGGTCGAAGACGACGGTGATCACGCAGGTGGTGCCGGCACAGAACGAGTCCTGTGTCGCCGCGTTGGCGGTGCCGCCCGTACCCGTGAGCCCGATGTTGCGTGTCGTGTTGTCCGACGAGCGCCGGACCTGGTACAGGTTGCCGGCGTACGCCTCGAAGAGAGCCCGGGTGGTGCTGTGCGCCGCCACGCACGGGGTGCCGCCGGAGGCGTAGATGTCGCACGGGCGGGCGCCGGTCGGCGGGTTTGTCGGCGGCGGGGTGGTGGTCGGCGAGGCCCACTGCTGGTTGGCGCCTCCGTTGCAGGCCCAGAGGATGATCCTGGTGCCGTTCGCGGTGGCGGCGCCGTTGGCGTCGAGGCAGAGCCCGGACTGCACGCCGGTGATGGTGCCGTTGCTGTTGACGTTCCACTGCTGGTTGTTCTGGCCGTTGCAGTCCCAGATGATCACCTGGGTGCCGTTGGCGGTACCGCGGCCGGAGGCGTCCAGGCACTTGTTGCCGTACACCTGGAGTTGTTTGGTCGACGTCCACGTCCAGGTCTGCCCGGCGCTGCCGTTGCAGTCCCAGAGTTGCGTCTGGGTGCCGTTCGTGGTGCTGGAGTTGGGCACCTCGAGGCAGCGGCCGGACGGCGTGCCGACGATCGGGGTGCTCCGCCCCGGCTCGATGGCGGCGGCCACCGGGGCGGCGGGGGTGACGCCGATGACGACGAGGATGCCCAGCAGAGCACCCGCCAGGGTGGTCAGACGTCGGGCGCGACTGCGCCTCGGGTTGGGATGGCGGGCTCTGCCTGGCCCACTCGGGGACGGTGTTCGCACGAGGTGGCTCCTCGGAGTCGTGGAGGCGCGGGGATTTGGCGACTCGCCACGGGCGACGGTGGTGGCGGTGGCGAATCGATTCGCGCCGAATCGTATGACGTTTCTTCGATTCATGTCAATGAATGTCGCTGGCCCGGTGGCGCGCCGACCGGTGGCGAACGACCAGCGCACCACCGCCCCCGAGACGCCTAGCGCCCCCAGATCCGCCACGTCTGGTTCAGCGGGCTGCCCTGGCCGACCTGATTGCAGGTCCACTGGTGCACCGCCGCCCCGGCGGCCGTGGAGATCGTGCTGACGTCGACACACTTTCCGCTGTGCCGGGCCACCAGCTGGTAGTCGTGCGAGTCGTTGCCCGCGTAGGTCACCTTGCGGAGGCCGAACTGCTGGTTGAGGCCGTTCAGGCAGGTCCACTGGTGCACGGCGGCGCCGTCCGCGGTGGATACGCCGCTGACGTCGAGGCACCTGCCGCTCTGCTGGTTGACCACCGTGTAGGTGTTTGCCACACCCGCGACCGGGCGGAAGTTCCAGAGCTGCTGGTCACCGCCGTCGCAGTGGTTCTGCTGCTGGACGGTGCCGTCGGTGGTGCTCGAACCGGCGTTGTTCAGGCACTGCTGGGAGTGCTGGGCGACGGCCACCGACTGGAAGCCGCCGTCGGAGGGCGGCAGCAGGGTGATGGTGTACGTGTCGTTCTGGTTGCCGTACGGCAGGGTCACCGTGGCGTTGGTGCTGGACAGGGTGACCACGGTGTTCGAGACCGTCACGGGGCCCTGCACGGCGCCGCCGCCGTTGTGCGGGATGCGCTGCGTGAGCACCCGCACCTGGTTGTTCTGCACGATCCCACTGGTCGTGTCGAGGCGTTGCAGGTTGACTGTCAGGTTCCCGGTGGTACGCCCGCCGCCGACGAGCACCTTCGCCACGCCTGTCGCCTTCGTGGCGAACGCGTCGTACGACTGGCTGGGTGTCACCGCGACGATCTGACCGGTCTGGGAGGCGTAGTAGCGGTAGGCCCACCACTCCCCCTTGGGCTGGTGCTGGCCGGCCGAGTTGCGGATCAGCAGGTTGCCGAGGTCGTTGTGCAGGCTGCCGCCGCCGGCCCAGTTCGCCCGCAGCCCGTCCGCGCGGGCGCGCTCCAACCGTGCGATGTACCAGGCGCCGTCGGCGGGATTCTGCTCGTCGGGGGCGCCGTACTCGTTGATCTGGTACGGCCGGGGGTGGGCGATGCCGCGCGGGTCGAGGGTGGCGTTGGCGGCGGCCACGTTGGCGACCGGGTCACCGGGCAGCGAGTGCCAGCTGACGATGTCCGGCACGGTGTTTGTCGAGCGGACGAACTCCAGGTACTGGTTCCAGAAGGCGTGCGTGGTCGACGGTACGCAGGCGCAGCTCGGCCCGACGATGAGCTGGTTGGGGAACTCGGCCCGGATGCGCTGGTAGGTGCGGCGCCACAGTTCGAGGTACTGGGCGATCGGGCGGTTCCAGAAGATGGTGATGTTCGGTTCGTTCCAGATGTCCCACTGCACGGACAGCCCGGAGGCCCGGACGTCGTTGATGAGCCGGGTCAGGAAGGCGTCGTAGTCGGTCCAGTTGCCGTTGTCCCCGGGGAAGCGGGAGATCCCGGCGCCGTCGGCGCCCCACAGGTCGTGCGGCAGGATGATGAACTGGCCGCCCAGGGCGACGGTCCGGCGTGCCTGGGCGACCGTGGAGTTCCACCGGCGGTCGTAGGTGCCGCCGACCCAGCCGCTGCCGGGCAGTTGCGCGCCCCCGGCACGCATGTACTGGAACTTGACGTCCCGGTAGAAGTGGTCGGCGGGGCCGCTGGCGTTCTCGGTCATTCCGTAGATCCAGCCGGACGCGCGGTAGGCAGGTGTGCCGCCGGTCGTGGAGAAGGTGACGCTTATCGACTCGTCGGCGGCCCGCGCGCCGGGCGAGGCGACTGTCACGGCGGTGGTGGCGGCGAGCAGGCCGACCACGAGTCGGGCGACGAGCGCGCGGGCTCGTCCTGGCCTGCCGTGGGACGGGGTTTTCACGGGGCGGCTCCTTGGTGGGGCGTGAGGGACGCACTCCGGAGGCGGCGCTTGCGAATCGATTCGCAGGGATCGTAGGACCGGACACTGAAGGATGTCAATGAAGTGACGATCGAGTGACAAGTGTGTTTCCCGGTGTCACATCCTTGCGGCTGATCACCCCTTGACCATCGAACGAGGACAGTCCTATCTTCGGGCGAACCGATTCGTCGAATCGTTTCGCCTCAGGTCGGACCGCGTCCGGTGCGCGACTGTCACCACCCGCACACCCATCTGACGATCGACTTGAAGTGAGGCAGCAGATGACCGGACTCAGTCGTGGACGGCGGCAACGACAACCAACAGTGGAACGCCATCATGGCCACCGCTGTGGTCGCCTCCGTCCCGGCCGCCGTGCTCCTGGTCCTGGCCCAGCGGTACGTCTCGACGGGCGTCACCGCCGGCGCAGTGAAGGACTGACCACCCGCCCCAGAAAGGCACCAGCCACCCATGACCGTCGCCCCGTCCGGTCCGGAGTTCTCCATCCAGGACATCCCGTTCAGCTACCGCGGCTCCTGGTTCAACATCTCCCCGGTGGTAGCCGAGAAGACGTACGCCGACGACCTGCACCTGGTCTCCCACCAGACCGGCCTGCACCCCGTCCTGCGTCTCGCACCCGAGGTCCCCGGCGCCACTGTCGTCGCCACGCCCGCGCTGCTGTCCTGGCGGACCGGGCCCGGCCGGATCGACGCGGTCTACGACGGGCCGGACACCCTGCGGATCCGGGGCCGGCGACTCGGGCTGCGGGTGGCGGCGGTCGCCAGCACCCTCACCCCGTTCAGCGGCACCTACCTCTACCTCGATCCGGTCGACGGCGCGCACGTGTTCACCTCCTACGAGACCGGGCGCCGTTACCGGATCACGGTGCTCGCCGGCGCGCTGCGTCGGGCCGGGGGCGTGGAGGCCCTCGGCACCGCGGACCGGTTCCTGGACCTGGCCGGCGACGAGCCGTGGGAGATCGCGATCGAGGAGTACGCGACCGCCCGCCGGCCGTACACGGCGTCCGCCACCTTCGACAGGCTGTGCCGCGACCGCGCTTGTGAGTTCGGCGCGTTCGTCGACGCGGTCGCGCCGTGGCGCGGTCCGGACACCCCGTCCGCCGAGTTGGCCGCGTACGTGCTGTGGTCGGCGACTGTCGGCCCGGCGGGCTTCGTCACCCGACCGGCCGTCCTCATGTCGAAGCACTGGATGGACAAGGTGTGGAGCTGGGACCACTGCTTCAACGCGATCGCCCTGGCCGCCGGCGATCCGGAGTTGGCCTGGCACCAGTTCCACCTGCCCTTCGACCACCAGGACGAGGCCGGTGCGCTGCCCGACTCGGTCACCCACTCGGAGGTCCTGCACAACTACGTCAAACCCCCCATCCACGGCTGGGCGCTGCGCCACCTGCGCCAGCGCCTCCCTCAGCCGCCGGACCGGGCGGCGCTCGCCCGGACGTACGACAGGCTGTCGCGCTGGACCGGGTTCTGGCTCGACGCGCGCCGCGCCCCCGGGCACGACCTGCCGCACTATCAGCACGGCAACGACAGCGGCTGGGACAACGCCACCACCTTCGACGGCGACCGGGTCCTGGAGACGGCCGACCTCGCCGCGTTCCTGGTCTCGCAGCTGACGTGCCTGGCCGACCTCGCCACCGAGTTGGGTGAGCCCGCCGCGCGGTGGTCCCGGGAGGCCGACCGGATCCGTACGGCAATGCTGCGGGACCTGTGGGACGGCGAGCGCTTCACCGCCCGCAGCCCGCGAAGCGGCCGGCGCCGGACGAGCCGCAGCCTGCTCGACCTGATGCCCGTGGCGCTCGGCGCCGACCTGCCCACCCCGGTCGCCGACGCGCTGGCCCGGGGCATCGGGGCGCACCTGACCACGCACGGCCTGGCCACCGAACCGGTCGACTCGGCGCACTACGTCGCCGACGGTTACTGGCGGGGGCCGATCTGGGCGCCCTCGACGGTGCTGGTCGAGGACGGTCTGCGGCGGGCCGGGCACACCGGGATCGCCGACGACATCAGTCGCCGGTTCCTCGCCCTGTGTGAGAAGTCCGGCTTCGCGGAGAACTTCGACGCCGAGACCGGGGCCGGGCTGCGCGACCGCGCGTACACCTGGACGGCCAGCAGTTACCTCATCCTTGCCGCCGCCCACCAGGAGCGGCGGGTCAGTGGCGGGTAGCCGGCCCGGCTCGGCGGGCCCGGACCGGGCCGGTGCTGGATCGCAACGAGACGGGCGGACTGTAGAGGCGGTGACGCGGCACCGCCTGGGGTGCGGCGATGATCTCCAGCAGCAGCGCCACCGCCTCCGCGCCCATCTCGCGCATCGGCACGTCGGCTGCCGTCAACGGCGGCCGGAAATCCTCCGCCCAGTGCTGCGCGGCCACCCCCGTGACGGAGAAGTCCGCCGGCACGGACAACCCGGCGCCGGCCAGCGCACGCTGCATGCCGGGCAGCGCCGCCTCGTTGATGGTGGCCACCGCCGTGACCTCCGGATGCGTGGCGAGCAGTTGCTCCACGCACATCTCCCCGGCGGCCGTGTCATCGCCACAGCAGACGTCGACGCCGGTCAGGCCGCGTTCCGAGACCGCCGCCCGGAAACCGGCGAGCGCCCGGTGGCTGGGGCCGTAGCCGGCCGCCACCAACTCGGCGGAACGGTTGACCAGGGCCACGTGCCGGTGCCCGAGGTCGGCCAGGTGGTGCACGCACCGGGAGATGAGACCGGCGTAGTCGATGTCGATCCAGCTCATCCCGTGCGGGTCGGCGGTCCGACCGATCGTGACGAACGGCAGACCCGTGCGGGTCAGCCGCGTCACCCGCTCGTCCTCCAACCGGATCTCCATGAGGACGACACCGTCGACGCGCCGCCCGGTGACGATCCGCTCGAACGACCGGTCGTGGTCACCGCCGGACGGGGACAGCAGGACGTCGAGGTCGTGGCGGGCGGCCGCCTCGACGACGCTGGCGACGAAGCCCAACTGCATGTCGGTCAACCGCTGGCTCGCCGGCGGGATCACCAGCCCGAGGGTGCGGGTACGCCCCTCCTTGAGGGCCCGCGCGCTGGCGTTCGGGCGGTAGTCCAGTTCGTCGATGACCGCCTGGATCCGCTGTCGGGTCGCTTCGGACACCGCCCGCTTCCCGCTCAGCACGTAGGAGACGGTGCTGCGGGACACTCCCGCCCGGCGGGCGATCTCCCCGATGTTCATCCTCGTCCTCGAATCGATTCTTGCCCCGACACGGGGACGCGCCATGCCTCGCCCCACGAGCATAACCACGCTGGCCATATCCATAGATGCACATTAATCTCATAGGTATGACGTGTTACGTCACCGTGACTCCACACCCCACCACCCGAAAGGATTCGATGCAGATGAGACGGAGACCGGGTCGCTTGCTGGCCGCTGCGGGGACCCTGCTCACCCTCGTCGTCGCCGCCGGCCTCTACGTGGTCTCGGACGCGCCGGGCATCGCCCGCGCCGCCGGCACCGGACCGTGTGACATCTACGCCTCGGGCGGCACCCCGTGCGTCGCCGCGCACAGCACCACCCGGGCCCTGTACGGGGCGTACAGCGGTCCGCTCTACCAGGTCCGCCGCTCGTCGGACAACACCACCAGGGACGTCGGCGTGCTGAGCGCGGGCGGCTACGCCAACGCCGCCACGCAGGACTCGTTCTGCGCCAACACGAGCTGCGTCATCACGATCATCTACGACCAGTCGGGCCGCAACAACCGCCTGACCCAGGCACCACCCGGCGGCTTCTCCGGCCCCGCCCCCGGCGGGTACGACAACCTCGCCGACGCGAAGGCGGCTCCGGTCACGATCGGCGGTCAGAAGGCGTACGGCGTCTACATCGCCCCCGGGACCGGCTACCGCAACAACAACACCAACGGCGTCGCGACAGGCGACCAGCCCGAGGGCATCTACGCGGTCGTCGACGGCACGCACTACAACCAGTGGTGCTGCTTCGACTACGGCAACGCGCAGACCAACGGCCTGGCCGACGAGCGCGCGATCATGGAGACGGTGTACTTCGGCGCCAACAAACAGTGGGGCTACGGCGCCGGTGCCGGCCCCTGGATCATGGCCGACCTGGAGTGGGGGCTGTTCTCCGGGGTGAACGCCGGTTACAACAACATCGCGTCCATCAACCACCGCTTCGTGACCGCCATGGTCAAGGGCGAGCCGAACCACTGGGCGATCCGGGGCGCAAGTGCCCAGTCCGGTGGCCTGACCACCTACTTCGACGGACGACGGCCCGACGGCTACCACCCGATGAAGAAGGAGGGGGCCATCCTGCTCGGCATCGGTGGCGACAACAGCATCACCGGCCGCGGCACCTTCTTCGAGGGGGTCCTGACCTCGGGCTACCCGACGGCGGCCACCGAGGACGCCGTACAGGCCAACATCGCCGCCGCCGGCTACGCGCCGGCCGGGGGCACCAACCCGCAGCAGAACGTCCAGATCGTCGGCGGGCAGTCGAACCGCTGCGTCGACGTACCCAACGGCAGCACCACAAACGGCACCCAGACACAGCTCTGGGACTGCACAGGCGGCAGCCCGCAACGCTGGACCTACACCGCCGCCAGGCAACTCCAGGTGCTCGGCAACAAGTGCCTGGACGCGAACGGCAACGGCACCGCCAACGGCACCCAGGCCATCATCTGGGACTGCCACGGCGGCACCAACCAGCAGTGGAACGTCAACAGCAACGGCACCATCACCGGCGTACAGTCCGGACTCTGCCTCGACGCCAACGGCGCCGGCACCGCCAACGGCACCAAGCTCATCCTCTGGTCCTGCAACGGACAACAGAACCAGCAGTGGGCGCTGCGGAACTGACCACGCGGCGACTCGGGCTGCCCTCGCGAACCCCAGGAGGGTGGCCCGAGCCGCTACTGGCGTTCGCTGTTCCCTGCTCGACCCGATCCCGCTCGTATCCTTGACGGCTGCGCCCGCCCACCTGGCCGTGGAGGCGGACACGAAGCGGCGAACGGCACGAAACACCGGCAAAGGACCACGTCATTGTCCAGATCGACAAGCACCGGCGCCACCGACCCGGGGACCGCGCCGACCGTGGGCGGACGTCTGCACTTCCAGCTCCTCGGTCCGCTCCGGTTCTGGCGCGACGGCGTCGAGGTGAATCCCGGCCCCGCACAACAGCGCCTTCTGCTGGCACTCCTGCTCGCCCGAGTGGGGCGGCCGATCAGCACGGACAGCCTGATCGAGCACATCTGGGGCGACAGCTCCCCCGCCGCCGCACGCAATGTCATCCACAAGTACGTGGGCGCGCTGAGGCGGCTGATGGAGCCCACGATTCCGAGGCGGGAGGACGGCTCGTACCTGCGGCGGCACGGCAACGGCTACCTGTTGTCCCCGGGGCCGGGCACGGTGGATCTGCTGGCGTTCCGTGACCTCACCGAGGCGGCCAGGGCGAGCATCGCCGCCCAGCGCCGGGAGGAGGCCCTCGACCGGTACGTCGAGGCGCTCGGGCTCTGGCGTGGCGCCGCCGGCGACGCGCTGGCGTACGGCCCGTCCGCGACGTCGATCTTCACTGCCCTCGACACGGAACTTCTCGACGTGTGCGGGGCCGCGGCCGACCTCGCGGTGGCGCTCGGCCAGCCGGCCCGCGTGCTGCCCTCCCTGCGGCTGGCCACCTCGATCGCGCCGCTGCACGAGCAGGTGCAGGCGAGCCTGATCCACACGCTGGCCGCCGCCGGGCAGCAGGCGGAGGCCCTGGCCGTGTACCGGACGGTCCGCGCCCGCCTCGCCGAGGACCTGGGCCTCGACCCGGGGCAAGGCCTCCAGGAGGTGCACCGGCAGGTGCTGGAGCAGGCGGTGACGCCGGCCGGCCCGGTCGGTGCCACCCCGACGGCGCCCGCGCCGGAGACCGCCGGGACGATCGCCTGGGCACCGCTGACCCGGCCGGCGCAGCTGCCGCCGGATCTTCCCCTCTTCGTCGGCCGCACCGAGGAACTCGCGACGCTTCACGAGTGGCTCAGGACGTGTGACGGCGGGCGTACCGGCCCCCTGATCGTGGCGCTCGACGGCATGGGCGGGGTCGGCAAGTCGACGCTTGCCGCACACTTCGCCCACCGGGTCGCCCACGAGTTCACCGACGGCCAGCTCAGCCTGGACCTGCGCGGGCACGGTGTCGAGGACGCCGTCATGCCGGCCGACGAGGCCCTGCGCTCGCTGCTGTCGTCGCAGGGCGTCCGGGTGTCCAGCATGCCGGAGACCCTCGACGCGCTGGTCGGGACGTGGCGCAGCCTGACCGCGGGACGGCGCATCCTGATCCTGCTGGACAACGCCCAGGACCTCGGGCAGGTACGCCCCCTGCTGCCCAACTCGGCGCGGAGCCTCGTACTGGTGACGAGTCGCAGACCCCTCGTCGGGCTCGCGGCTCTCGACGGGGCCTGCCTCCTGCACCTCGACCCTCCGGACATGCCGACCGCCCGTGCGCTGCTCGAACGCCGGATCGAGCGCACGCCCGGACGGTCCACCGCGTCCGGCGACGCCCTGGACGAGATCATCGAACTGTGTGGTCGTCTGCCGCTGGCACTGGCGATCCTGGGCGGCCGGTTGAGCGCGCGTCCCCGACTCTCGCTCGCCACCCTGGCCAGCGAGCTGCGCGACGACACGCGGCGACTGTCGTCCTTCCCCGGCGGCTCCGGAGTGTGCGACCCCCGGGCCGCGTTCGCCTGGTCGTACCACCAGCTCAGCCCCGACGCGGCGCGGCTCTTCCGGCTGTCCTCCGCCGCCCTGGCTCCCGGCATCTCCGCCGAGGCGTGCGCCAGCCTGGCCGGGATCCCACCGCTGGCCGCTCGTGACCTGCTCACGGAACTCACCGACGCGGCCCTGCTGGAGGAGGACGACAGGAGCCGCTTCACGTCCCACGTCCTGGTGAAGGCGTACGCGCAGGAGCTGTTCCTGGCCGAGGAGTCCGAGGCCGACCGGAACGCGGCGGTGACCCGCCTGCTCCAGCACTACCTGCACAGCAGTCACCACGCCCTGGCGGCGCTGAAGCCGAAGGGCACCCTTGCGGCACCGCCCCCGCCGTACGCCTGTGTCGTCGCGGAACTGCCGGACACCTTCGACGCGGCCGTCCGCTGGTTCGACGACAACCACGAGATCCTGCACGAGGCGGTACGCGTCGCGGGTGAGCGTGACACGGGCGTCCTCGCGTGGCAGCTCGCCCTCAGGATGCAGTCGTGGTTGCAGCGCAGTGGACGTTTCCATGACTGGCAGGACGTCATGCGGCTGTCGCTGCGGTCGGCCCGCGAGAGCGGGGACCGGGTCGGCGAGGCACACGCGCTGCGGAGCCTGGGCTGCGCCAGGCACTTCTTCGGGGCCGACGAGGAGGCCCTTGAGCTGCTGTCGGACGCGCTGAGGATCTTCGTGGACGAGGGAATGCTCCTGGAGCAGGCAGTGGTGCACCTGAACCTGCACCGCACGTACGGCGCGC
The DNA here is from genome assembly GCF_055587305.1 of Micromonospora sp. NPDC047521. NCBI lineage: Bacteria > Bacillati > Actinomycetota > Actinomycetes > Micromonosporales > Micromonosporaceae > Micromonospora > Micromonospora sp. NPDC047521. Next base: position 534,979 of record NZ_JBVJGN010000004.1, read on the forward strand.
TCGGCAGGCACGAGACCGCCATCGAGAACAGCGAACGGGCCCGTGCCCTGTACCGGAGCGTCGGCGTCGAGGACGCGGAGATCTGGACGTCCGAGGCCCGAGGGCGGTCCCTCGTGCTGCTCGGCGCCACCGACCAGGCAGGGCATTCTCTGCGGGCGGCGCTCGCGCTCGCCGAGAAGGCAGGGCGCAGGACCGACGAGCCCGAGATCCGGATGTCCCTCGCGCGGTACCTCGTCGAGACGGGCCGTTCGGACGAGGCGGTGGAGCAGCTCGACCAGGCCGTCCGGGTGGCGACCGCGACGCGGAACAGGATCGACGCCTTCCAGGCCGAGATCCTGATCCACGACACGCGGCGGTCCCTCGAGGACGTGGTGGGGGCCGGCCGCGCGTGGCGCAACGCCCACGACACGATGCGCGCCATGCAGAATGGCGGAACCCCGAGCATGCGGGAGGCGGTCCGCGAACGGGCCGGGGCCGCCTGCCGATGACCGTGGCCGGTCGCCACCCCTTCAGCACCGGACGGGGTCCGACGCACTAGCATTGCCGCGGTCCGGGACGGCTCTGCTGAAACGAGGCGAGATGGGTTGGCTCCAGCGGTTGCTGGGTGGCGGGCGGGTCCAGCTCGATCCGCAGCGGCAGCAGGCGCTGCTGCGGGACGTCCGTCAGAGGTACGGCGCCCACGCGCGGATCCCGTTCGCCCAGCAGGTCGAGGCGGTCACCGGAGTCCTCGGCGGCGATGACGGCCTGGTGGTGGCGGCGGGGATCGTGAGCCAGGTCGCCGACGAGGCCCACGCCGACCTGCAGGCCCAGGCCCAGGACTACCACCGACGGACGGGTCGACGGCTGCTGGTGAACCGCCGCAACTACCGGCCACTGTGGAAGGAGGTCGGTCCGGCGCTGCGGTGGCCCCTGTTCGCGCTGCCGTGCGGCTACCACCCGTACGCCCAGCTGGCCGCCGCCGTCTCCGTGGTCGGCGGCCAGGCGCGCCGTCTCGAGCGGGTGACCGATCCGGTCCCGGTCGTGACCCGCGTGTTCGAGGTGCTGGACCTCACGACCGCCGGCTGGGAGTACGGCCGGGTACGGGTGGACACCGACGCCGCCGCCCTGGTCGATCGACTGATCTCGAGCGCCGCGCAGGTCCTCGCCGCCATGGACGATCCGCCCCGACTGCCCCCGGCGGTCCGTGAGCTGATGCGCCGCAACAACACGGTCGGCGTGCACGATCCGGCCGGGCCGCGGGCGGTGGGCGCGATCAACCTGGGCGCACGGCTGCGGGAGCAACTGCTGGTCTGACGACACCCGGTGGCGGGGCGGCGGTCACGCCGCGTCCCCGGGGCTCGCCGAGTCACCTGACCTGTCGGCTCCCAGGCCGCTGATCAGAGTCTCGACGAGGAAGCGGTAGCTGCGGTCGACGTCGCGGGGCAGCCCGAAGCCGCCGGCGCTCTCCAGGCTGGCGAAGCCGTGCAGCGCCGAGCGCAGCGCGCGGGCGGCGTCGATGGCATCGGCGCCCGGCGACCCGAAGCCGGCCAGGACGTCGAGCAGGATCCGCAGGGCCTCGTCGCTGGCGCGGCGGTCCTCCTCGTCATCGAGGTCGGGCGCGCGGACGGTGGCGGCGTAGCGGCCCGGATGGTCGAGGACCCAGCGGCGGTAGGCGTCGGCGAACGCGCGGACGGCGTCCGGGCCGGATCTGCCGACGGTCGCCCGGACCAGCGTGTCACCGAGTTCGCGTCGGGCCTGGATGGAGATGCCCCGACGCAGCGCCTCCAGCGAGTCGACGTGTTTGTAGAGCGACGGTGTCCGGACGCCGACCCGTTCGGCCACCAGGCCCATCGACAGGTTGGCGAAGCCGACCTCGTCGGCGAGCGCGGCCCCGGCGGCGACGACCGCCGCCGGGGCGAGGCCGGCCCTAGGCATGGGCGTTCGCGCGCAGGAAGGTCAGCACCAGCGAGGTCACCTCGTCGGGGTACTGGGCGTGCGGGTAGTGGCCGGCGCCCTCGATGATGTCGAGCCGGCCCAGACCCGCCGGAAGCGCGGCGACGATCGCCTCGCCCTCGGCGCGCGGGTCGGCCCAGTCCGGGTCGAGCGTGCCCTCGACGATGAGCACGGGGCAGCGGACGTTCGCCAGCTGCGCCCCGGCGTCGACGGGCGCCGACTGGCCCATCTTCTGCAGGGCCTTCATCCGGCCGGGCTCGCGCATCATGGCGTCGACGCGGGCCATCCGGGCGGCCCAGTCGGCCGGCTTCCTGCCCGGGTACGCGACCTCGAGGTAGCTGCGCCAGAGCGGCACGCTGCCCAGCAGGCCGGCCCCGAGCAGTCGGATCATGCCCCTGCGGTAACGGCCGACCCGCAGGTCGCCCAGCCTGATCGACTGCTTGCGGGTGAACGGCGCCAACTCGACGATGCCGGTGACCAGGTCGGGTGCCTGGGCGGCGGCGATGGTGGCGGCCCCACCCGAGATCGAGTGACCGACAAGCACGGCCGGGCCGCCGAGGTGCCTGATCACCGCGAGCAGGTCGCCGGCGATGTCGGTGCGGCTGTACGACGGCCATCGGGCGCTCGACTCGCCGCAGCCCCGCAGGTCGACCGCCGCCACCCGGTAGCCGGCGGCCGCCAGGCGTGGGGCGACGAAACGGTACGCCTCGCGGCTGTCCCCCATGCCGTGGGCGAGGACGACGAGTGGTCCGTCGCCTGTCACCTCGTACGCGATTGTGCCGCCGTCGACTGTCAGGTGTTCGGTCATCAGCTCTCCCCGGTTAGCTATCTGCGTTAGCTTTAAGCTAATACGATTAGCCGACAGCGTCAAGGTGACGTCTGACGCACCGACGGTCAGGTGTCGGCCTCCAGGGCGAAGGTGTTGCCGTCCGGGTCCTGGAACCAGGCGATCCGTCCACCTCCAGCGCGCGGGGTGATCCCCCGGGCGTCGTGGTCGAACTGCTCGTAGCGGACGAACTCGACACCGGCCGAGGTGAGTTCGTCGACGATCCGGTCGAGGTCGTCGACGTACCACGTCGCCAGCGTGGCCTGGGTCTTCCCGGCGGTGACCGACTGGTAGACGTTCAGCGCCGGCCCGCCACCGGAGCCGTAGATCCGGCTACCGCCGGCGATGGTGGCACTGGGACCAGACCGCAGCACCGGTAGGCCCAGCTTGCCCTCGTAGAAGGCGACAGCCGTCTGGATGTCGGACACGGCGATCGACGCTCTGAGGTGGTACGCGCTCAATGGCATGTCCCACTCTGGCACGCGGCGGTGTCGGGTCGACGTCATTCAGGCGGCGGCCCGGCACCACCTCTCGCATGGCAGGGCGGGCACGGCCCGGAGGCCGTGCCCGCCCGTGTGTCGTGTGGTCAGCGTTGCAGGGTCAGGAGGCCGGGTCGGTAGGGCAGGAGGCCGTAGTC
>NZ_JBVJGN010000005.1:0-428724 GCF_055587305.1 Micromonospora sp. NPDC047521
CAAAGACTGGGGGAAGATCGGCGGCCTGCGAGCCGGGGGGCTCACGGCGCCGGGGTCTGGGTGTAACGACCCGGGGGCCGGGGTCATTCCGGGGGTGGCCCATCCAGCGGCACCCACATCTTGGCGGTGCCCGGGGGGTCTGTGTAACGGCCGGCGGACCGGGGTCATTCCGGGGGCGGCCCGTCCGGGGGCACCCGCATCGAGGCGGCGCCTGGGGGTCTGCAACGACCGGGCCCGGCCGGGCGTTCCAACCCCGTGGGGCCGGGGCCGAGTGGCCGTGGTCCTGCGATCGTCAGGGTATGTAACGACCCCCGGCCGGCCACGATTCCGCCGCACCGGTGCGACCGGTCACAACCCAAGCCGGACAAATGCCCATCCGGCGACACCGGCACCGTGCGGCCTGGGGCGATCGGGGTTGATCGACTTCATGTCGGAGATCTGGGACTGTCGGGGCGACCTGGATGCCGCCCCATCGCCGATATGAAGTCGACCGCCAGCCCACAGGCCCTGAGGCCTCCTCGACCTGGCTGGGGCGAGGGCTGGCTAGGTGGGTTGATCAGGATCACCTGAACCGACTGTCCCGTCTGGGCGGCGAGCGACCTATGCTGAGGTTGTTTTTATACTGACCAGTCAGTACAGCGATCGGGGTCGAGTGATGGTGGTCGTCGAAGCCCGTGGGCTCGGCCTGCGTACCCGTCGGGGGTGGGTCTTTCGGGGTGTCGACCTCGCGGGCCGTGCCGGCGAGGTGCATGCGGTCGTCGGCCCGCCCGGAAGTGGACGAACCTCCCTGCTGCTCGCCCTGGCGGGTAGCTTTCCGATCACCGAGGGGGAGTTGCGGCACCACGCGCCGGCGGCGCTGGGCCAGGTGGCCGGGGTACACGAACCCGATCCGGAGTTGACTGTCGCCGAGCACATCATCGAGCGGCTGCTCCTGCTCGGTCGACGGGGCCGGCGGGGTGCGGTGACCGCCGCGATCGAGAGCGTCGGGCTGGGCGCGGAGAACCTTCTCGATCCGGCCCGCCGAGGGCGGGACCTGACGCCGGTGCAGCGCCAGGTGCTCGGCCTGACCCTGGCCGCCCTGAGCGGGCCGGGGCTGATCCTCGCCGACGACATCGACGCGGGCACCAGCTCCTCGGATCGGGCCCTGCTCTGGACGATCCTCGACCGCGTCGCCAGCCAGGGCATCGCCGTGGTGGTCACCGCCCGCGAGGTCGAGCCGCCCTCGACGCCGATCATCCACCGACTGGGCGAGCCCTCGGCCGACCAGGCCGAGGTGACCGCCACCGAGGAAACGACAGCCGAGCAGGCCGCCGTCGAGGAAGCACCGACCGAGCAGGCCGACATCGAGGACCTCGCGCCCGCTTCAGCGGGCCGCGCTGGCACCGGAACAGTTCCCGCCCATCACGCCGAGGTGACCCGATGAGCGTTGTCCGACTCGCCTGGTTCGAGCTGCGCCGGATGACCCGGGGGCGGTTGCCCCGCGCCGCGCTCGCCGTGCTGACCGTGATCCCGTTGCTCTACGGGGCGCTCTACCTGTACGCCTTCTGGGATCCGTACGGGAAGATGGACCGGATCCCGGTCGCGCTTGTCAACGCCGACCGGCCGGCGAAGGCCGGTGACGGTTCGGTGGTGCACGCCGGGCAGGATCTGGCCGACGAGCTGATCGACCGGCGGGTGTTCGGCTGGCAGGTCACCGACGCCGAGGACGCCGCTGCGGGCCTGCGTACCGGCCGCTACCACCTGGTGTTCTCCATCCCGGCGGACTTCTCCGCCACGCTCGCCGCGAGCCCGGAGCCGGACCAGCCGGCGCGGCGGGGTGAGCTGAAGGTCGTCAACGACGACGCCACGAACTACCTGTCCGGGTTGCTCGCCCGGTCGGCGTTCAGCGAGATCCGGGCCGCCGCCGCGGAGAGCGCGGCGTCGGGCTACTTCGCCCGGATGCTTGTCGGTTTCACCGACGCGAAGGCCGAGACCGGCAGAGCCGCCGATGGTGCCGGTCAGCTCGCCGACGGGCTGGGCAGCTCCCGGGCGGGCGCGGGCCGGATCGCCGACGGGTTGGACCGGTCGGCCTCCGGGGCCGGGCAGGTCGCCGACGGGTTGGGTCGGTCCGCCGCCGGCGCCGGAAGCCTCTCCGGCGGGCTGGACCAGAGCGCGCGGGGCGCCGACGAGTTGACCGCCGGGCTGGACCAGCTCCGCACCGGTGCGGCGCAGCTCGCCGACGGTACGGCCCGCGCGGCCACCGCGACCCGGGCGGTGGCGAGCACCGTGGACGGTGCGGCAGCGAGGATCGAGCCGGTGCTACGGGACAACGCCGGGCGGATCGAGCGGTCGGCGACGGCCATCGCCGACGGCGCGCAGGCGCTCGCCGACGGCCTGGACGCTCTGCCGCAGCGGGCGCAGAAGGCTCTGACCCAGGCCGAGACCGTACGCGAGCGGCTCGACGCCCTGGTCGCCGCGCACCCGGAGCTGGCCGACGACCCGAACGTCGCTGCCGCCCGCACGGCCGCGACGGCCACCGTCGAGGCGGCCCGGGCGGTCGTCTCCGGTCTCGACCGGGCCGACCTGACGGCGCTGCGGAACCGCATGACCACTGTGGCGGCCACCGCCCGGCAGATCGCCGACGCCGCACCGCACCTGGCTGACGACGTCGCCGCCGCGCGCGGCAAGGTCGACGAACTCGCCGCAGGCCTGGGCGCCCTCGCCGACGGCAGCGCCGAGCTGCGCGACGGCTTGGGCGACGCGGCAACAGGTGCCGAGCGGCTGCGCGGCGGATTGTTCCGGCTGGCAAGCGGGGCGCGGGAGTTGGACGGCGGGCTCAACCAGCTCACCAGCGGCAGCGACCAGCTCGCCAGCGGTCTGGTCCGGCTGGAGAGCGGCGCCGGTGAGCTGGCCTCCGGGCTGACCCGCCTGGACGGCGGGGCCGGCGACCTCGCCGCCGGCCTGACCGCCGGAGAGAAGAAGATCCCGGGGTACGACGACGCGGACGCCCGCGCCGACGTACTCGGTGATCCGGTGTCGCTGGACCGTTCGGCCCGCAACCCGGCAGCCTCGTACGGGGTGGGCTTCGCCCCGTACTTCCTCGGGCTGGCGCTCTGGGTCGGCGCGATGATCACGTACATGCTGCTGCGGCCGGTCAACCGGCGGCATGTCATGTCCGGCGCGCCCGCCTGGCGGGTGGCGCTCGCGGGCTGGCTGCCCGCCGCGGCGGTCGGACTGGCGCAGGCCGGGGTGCTGTTCGCGGCGGTGACGCTGCTGCTCGGGCTGGACCCGGTCCGGCCCGCCGCGACCCTGGGCCTGCTCGCCCTCGTCTCGCTCGCGTTCACCGCGATCATGCAGTGGCTCGGCGCCCAGCTCGGCCCGGCCGGGCGGCTCGCCGCGTTGGCGTTGCTGATGCTCCAGCTCACCTCGTCCGGAGGAACCTACCCGGTGCAGACCTCGCCCGGCTTCTTCCAGGCGATCCACCCGTGGCTGCCGATGAGCTACGTGGTGGACGGGCTGCGGCACACAGTCAACGGCGGCCCGACCAACCCGGTGTTGCGGGCGGTGCTGGTGCTTGTCGGCTTCGGGGCGGCGGCGCTGGTCCTGACCACTCTCGCGGCCCGCCGCTCGCGCCGGCTCACCCCGTCGAAGCTGCACCCCGAGTTGGCCATGTGAGGATGGGCCGGTGACGGACGGACGGTCGAGGCGGCGCGAGGACACCCGCCAGCGCCTCTTCGTCGCGGCCGTCGACCTCATCGCCGAGCAGGGTTTCTCCGCGACCACCGTGGACGACATCGCCGCGCGGGCCGGGGTCGCGAAGGGGACGGTCTACTACAACTTCGAGTCCAAGACTGCGCTCTTCGAGGAGTTGCTGCGGCACGGCATCGGTCTGCTCACCGCCGAGTTCCGGGCGGCGGTCGCCGGGCTGCCGCCCCGCGCCGCGCTGGCGGCCCTCGTCCGCGCCGAGTTGGACTACATCCGCCGGTACCGGGCGTTCGCCCAGTTGCTGTTGTCGGAAATGTGGCGGACGAACAGGGAGTGGCAGCAGACGTTGCGGCTGCTGCGCGGCGAGGCGATCGAGGTGATCGCCGAGACGGTACGGGCCGGAGTGGACAGCGGTGACCTACCGGCCGATCTGGACGTGCCGACCGCCTCCTCGGCGCTGTTCGGCGTGGGCCTGGTGGTGGCCGTGGACTGGCTGGTGTTCCAGCCCGACAGGCCCATCTCCGACGTGCAGGAGGCGCTGCTCGGCATCGTCCGCCGGGTCGCCCAGACGTGATCGGAAGTCCTGCTCAGAGCGGGTAATTCGGTTGAGCGGACAGGGCTGCTGCCGGCAGGCTGGGTGCTCAGCCACCCACGTCCGGAGGGACTCTCCATGCGCCTGCTCCGAGATATGTGGGGCACCTCGCCGCGCCGGATGACGGTCGTGGCCGTCCTCATCGTCCTCGGTGCCGCCGGTCAGGCAGGCGCGTCGGCGCTGGCCGGCGCGGTGCTGGTGCACCGCTCGGCCGGCTTCTTCGCCGTGCTGGCCGCGGCGCTCGTCGCCGTGGTGCTCAGCGACTTCGTGGTGAGCCTGCTGATGGCCGGTCTGACCGCCGACTGGTCGGCCGACGTGCGCCGTCGACTCTGCCGGGTGGCCCTCGGGCAGGACCTGCCCGCGCTGGAGACCACCCCGGTGGGCGAGATGCTCGACCGCATCGACGGTGACGTCTACCAGGTGGCGGCGGCGATCCGTAACCAGGGCACCCGGCTCGCGCAGGGGCTCTGCGTGGGCCTGCTGTCGATGGTCGTCGCGTTGGCCGTGTGGTGGCCGGCCGGGATCGCGATGCTGCTGCTCACGGTGGTGCTCGCGGTCGGGTTGCGGCGGCCCACGGCACGGATCGGCCCGGCCCGGATGGCCGAGGAGGAGGCGTGGTCGGACCTGGCCGCGGTGATGGAGGAGGCGGTGCACGGCCAGGACGACGTACGGACCAGCCTGGCCCGGCCGTACGTCCTGCGGCTGTACGCCCGCCGCGCCGCCGCCGTGCTGTCCCGGGGCAACCGGGTCTGGGTGATGTCGGCCCGGGTGGCCACGATCGCCACCGCGACGATCCGGGGTGGCATCGGCGCGGTGGTGCTCGGCGGGGCCTGGGCCCTTGCCGCCGGCCGGATCGACGCCGCCCGGCTCACCGGCATCTGGCTGCTCGCCCTGGCCTTCGGGGCCACCGCGGAGCACGTCAGCCGAATGGTGCCGGAGATCCAGGAGGCCCTCGGGGCGTGGGCCCGGGTGCGGTTGCTCCAGCAGGCCCGGCAGGAACCCGTCGGCGGAGCCAGCCCGACCTCGGGTGACCTGCGCATCCGCGACCTGACGTTCGAGTACGAGGTCAGCGGCCCGGAGAGTGGACGGGGTGCCGCCCTGCGCGGGCTCAGCCTGACCTTCGCGCGGGGCCGCTCGTACGCGCTGATCGGGCGGACCGGTTCGGGCAAGTCGACACTGGCGAAGGTGCTCACCCGGGCGGTCGACGTGCCACCGGGAACTGTCTTCCTCGGCGGCACCGACCTGTGTGATCTCGACGTCGAGCAGTTGCGCCGCTGGGTGGCGCTGGTGCCGCAGCGCACCGAGATCCTCGCCGGCACGCTCGCCGAGAACGTGGCGCTCTTCGACCCGGACCTGCTCGACGCCGCCGCCCGCGCACTTGACGAGCTGGGCCTGGCCGGCTGGATCGCCGAGCTGCCGCAGGGACTGGCGACCCGGTTGGGGGAGGGCGGTCACGTTCTCTCCGCAGGGCAGGAGCAGTTGGTGGCGTTCGCCCGGATCCTGGTGCGGGACCCGCACGTGGTGATCCTCGACGAGGCCACTGCCCGGTTGGATCCGGTGACCGAGGCGCGGGTGCAGCGCGCCACCGAACGACTGCTGCGCGACCGGATCGGCATCGTCATCGCGCACCGGCTCTCCTCGGTGCGCCGCTGCGACGAGGTGGTGGTGCTGGCCGACGGTGCGGTGGTCGAGGCCGGCCCGCTGGAGACGTCCACGCGCTTCGCCGAACTGCTGGCGACCAGCCACGCCGCCGCGTACGCCGCGTCGGCGCCGACCGGTCGCGCCGGCGCTGGTACCGACCTGCTGGTCGGTCCCGACCCGGTCGACGCCTGGCCGGGCGAGCCGGCGACCACGCCTGCCGAATCGTCCGAACCGGTCGGGCCGACCCGCGCCGACCCGCCGCCGCTGCCGCCCGTGCCGCGGGCCCGGACGATGCGGGAGATCTTCCGGCTCTGCCTCAACGATCCCCGGTACGGGATGTCCGCGATCGGGCTGTTCCTCGGGCTCAGCCTGCTCGGGCTGGACGGCCCGGTGCTGCCCTGGCTCTGGGCCGACGTGGTGGACGGGGGCAGTCCGTATCTGCCGGCGATGGGGATCGTGGTCGGACTGCTGGTCACCCTTCCGCTGCCGTTCTACACCCACGTCTGGTTCCCGCACTGGTGGGTACGGCAGATGCTGCGGATCGGCCTGCGCCTGGTGCACGGCCAGACCGGGCCGCGCCGGGTCAGCTCCCACACCCCGGCCGAGGTGGTGGCACAGGGCGGGGACACCGAGCGGGTCGTCCAACTCGCCGACAACGTGCTGGACCAGGTCGTCGCGCTGGTGTTCCTGGTCGCCATGACGGCGGTCACCGGCAGCGTCGTACCGGGGCTGTTCTTCCTCGGCACGATCGTCGTCTCCGGGCTGGCCGCGACCCTCTTCGGGCCGAAGTTGGAGCGTGCCGCCCGGGCGACGGTGGCGGCGCGGGCCGCGTTCGCCACCGCGCTGGTCTCGGCGCTCTCCGCGGCGCGGACGGTGAAACTCTCCGGCGCGACGGCGGCCGTGCTGCGCCACCTGGCGGACCTGGACGCGGTGCGCAGCGACAGGCAGCGGCGGGAGATCTCGGTGCAGGTGTGGTCGCGTTCCACACCGTCGATGGCGAGCGGGTTGTTGCCGATCGGCGCGTGGGCGCTCTACCTGAGCGGCGGGCTCTCCGCCGGGGCGGTGCTGGTGGCGGTCTCCACCCTGGGCGCGGCCCGCTGGTTCGCCTGGACGACGGCGTCGTTGATCTCCCAGCTGCCGTCCGCGCGGGTCTGGACCCGTCGTACGGTGGCGATGACCGGAGTGGGCGCGTACTCTGCGGCGGTGCCGGCGGTCGACCTGGCCGGCGGGACGGCCCCCGCGCCGACGCCACCGCCCCGCCACCCGCTGCGCCGGCTGGAGCTGCGCGGCTTCGGCGTGGTGCACTCCGACGGCACGGTCGCCGTCCGGGACGTGGACCTGACCGTCGAACGGGGACAGTTGGTGCTTGTCGTCGGGCCGGTGGGGTCGGGCAAGTCGTCGCTGCTGCGGGCGCTAGCCGGCATCGTGCACCACACCGGTGAGCTGTCCTGGAACGGCGACCCGGTCACCGAGCCGGAGCTGTTCCTGCGCCCCAACCAGGTCGGCTACGTCGCCCAGCTGCCCCGGGTGCTCTCCGGCACGGTCGCCGACAACATCGCTCTCGGGCACCAGGTGGACGCGGCCGGAGCGGTAAGCACCGCCCAGCTCGACCACGATCTGACCGCCGCCGGTGGCGGGCTGGGTCTGCTCATCGGGCACAAGGGCACGCGGCTCTCCGGCGGGCAGTTGCAGCGGTTGGCGTTGGCGCGGGCGTTGGCGCCGCGTACCGAGCTGCTGGTCGCCGACGACGTGTCCTCGGCGCTCGACGTCACCACCGAGCTGGCGTTGTGGCAGGCGTTGCGGGCACACGGGGTGACAGTGGTCGGGTCGACCGCGAAGCGGGCCGCGCTGGTCCGCGCCGACCACGTGGTGGTGCTGCTGGGCGGAGCCGTCGCGGCTCAGGGCGCGTGGCAGGACCTGGAGGGCGACTGGTCGCACCTGGCGGGCTGACGGTCGGGCGGCCGCCGGACACGGCAGCCGCCCGACCGGCGGGGATCAGGCGGCGCGGGCGTACTGCGCCGGCCCGGTGTACGCGACTCCGAGCTTCGCGGCGGCCCGGCGCGGCCAGTACGGGTCGCGCAGCAGCTCACGCCCGAGCAGCACCAGGTCGGCGTCGCCGCTGGCGATGATCTGCTCGGCGTGCTCCGGCTCCACGATCAGGCCGACCGCGCCGCTCGGCACGCCTGCCTCGCGGCGGATCCGGGCGGCCAGCGGCACCTGGTAGCCGGGGCCGAGCGGGATGCGCTGTTCCGTGCTCACACCGCCGGAGGACGCGTCGACCAGGTCCACGCCGACACCTGCCAGTTCGCCGGCGAGCACCACGCTGTCCTCGATCGTCCAGCCGCCCTCGACCCAGTCGGTGGCGGAGATCCGGGTGAGCACCGGGACGTTCTCGCCGACGGCGGCGCGTACCGCGCGGGCGACCTCGAGGGTGAGCCGCATCCGGCCGGCCCGGTCGCCGCCGTAGCCGTCGGTGCGGTGGTTGGTCAGCGGGGAGAGGAACTCGTTGAGCAGGTAGCCGTGCGCGGCGTGGATCTCCACGGCGGCGAACCCGGCGGCCAGTGCCCGCTCGGCGGCGGCGGCGAACGCGTCGACCACACGGGCGACACCCGCCGCGTCGAGCGCGGTAGGCGTCCGGTAGCCGGCGGTGAACGGGTCCGACCCGGGGGCGACAGGGGTCCAGCCGCCCTCGTCGTCCGGAACACCGCCGCGCTCCGGTGCCCACGGCCGGTACGTCGAGGCCTTGAACCCTGCGTGCGCGAGCTGCACGGCCGGCACCGCGCCGTGTGCGGCGACGAACTCGGTCACCGGTCGCCACGCGTCCACGTGGGCGCCGGACCACAGCCCGGTGTCCTGCGGGCTGATCCGCCCCTCGGGCACCACGGCGGTGGCCTCGCTCAGCACCAGGCCGGCTCCGCCGACGGCGCGGGTGCCGAGGTGGATCAGGTGCCAGTCGGTGGGCAGCCCGTCGGGGCCTGCCGAGTACTGGCACATGGGTGCCATGGCGATCCGGTTGGGCAGGGTGACCGCGCGCAGGGCCAGCGGTGTGAACAGGGAACTCATGTCGTCATCCTCTCGAAAACGTCGACGGACCCCTCGGGGAGGGGTCCGTCGACGTCGGTGTGCCGGGATCAGGCGGGGACGGGGCTCAGTTCGTCCTGCCGGTCGGGTCGGGCCACCGGGGCCGGCTCCGGCTCGGTCAGGTCGCGCTTGCCGGCGGACTCGTACGCGGCCCGGTCGAGGGTGCCCTCGCGGGCGGCGACCACCGTCGGCACCAGAGCCTGCCCGGCCACGTTGGTGGCGGTGCGGATCATGTCGAGGATCGGGTCGATGGCGAGCAGCAGGCCGGCGCCGGCCAGCGGCAGACCCAGCGTGCTCAGGGTGAGGGTGAGCATCACGATCGCGCCGGTCAGGCCGGCGGTGGCGGCCGAGCCGACCACCGAGACGAACGCGATGAGCAGGTAGTCGGTGACGCCGAGCTGGACGCCGAACACCTGGGCCACGAAGATCGCGGCCAGGGCCGGGTAGATCGCGGCGCAGCCGTCCATCTTCGTGGTGGCGCCGAACGGCACCGCGAACGAGGCGTACTCGCGGGGGACGCCGAGGCGCTCGACGGAGCGCTGGGTCACCGGCATGGTGCCCACCGAGGAGCGGGACACGAACGCCAGCTCGATGGCCGGCCAGGCGCCGGCGAAGAAGCGCAGCGGGTTGAGCCGGCCGGCGAGGATCAGCACCAGCGGGTAGACCACGAACAGCACGATGGCGCAGCCGACGTAGACGGCCGTGGTGAACTTCGCGAGCGGGGCCAGCAGGTCCCAGCCGTACGAGGCGACGGCGTTGCCGATCAGGCCGAGGGTGCCGATCGGGGCGAGCCGGATGACCCACCAGAGCGCCTTCTGGACGATCTCCAGCAGCGAGCGGTTCAGCGCCACGAACGGCTCGGCGGGCTCGCCGACGAGCAGGGCGGCGGCACCGACGACCAGGGCGAGGAAGACGATCTGCAGGACGTTGCCCTCGACGAACGCGCCGACCGGGTTGGTGGGCACGATGCCGGTGAGGAAGTCGGTCCACGAGCCGGTGTTCTTCGGCGGCGCGGCGCCACCCACGTCGAGGGTCACACCCTTGCCGGGGTTGGTGAGCAGGCCGAGGCCGATGCCGATGCTCACCGCGATGAGCGCGGTGATGCCGAACCACATGAGGGTCTTGAGCGCGAGCCGGGCGGCGTTGGCGACACCGCGCAGGCTGACCACGCTCACCACGATGGCGGTGAAGACCAGCGGCGGCACGGCCAGCTTCAGGAGTTGGATGAAGAGGCTGCCGACGGTGTGCAGGGTGCTGGTCAGCCAGCTCAGATCGTTGCTGCGGGCAATGAAACCGAGTGCGACACCGAGGACGAGACCGAGCAGGATCTGCACGGAGAAGGGGATTTTACGCAGGCCGAATGGCATGGGACGTTTTCCAATTGTCTGGTCCGGGCGGGATGGGCGAGTGACGCGCGCTACGCCGGACAGATGCCGCTGGCCTGCAGTCGGAGATCGACGTACAGGCGGACGGTGAGGCCCCAGACATTGGTCATCGTTGACACACGATACCCCGGTCGCCGGTCACCGCAAGGAGCGATCCGGGTGAGGATCCTTACAGAGCGCCAGCGTGGTGGCCGTCGCCACGCCCCACAGCGCCGCGAGCGCGAGGACCACCCGCTCCAGCACACCCACCACCGCGCCCCGGCCCACGACGAGCATGGCCAGCCCCACCGCGGCGCAGAGCGGCAGGGCCAGCCCGGCAGCCCCGGCGGCCAGGCGTCGTACCGTCCGGTCGGCCGCACCCGAGACGGCAAGCGCGGCCATCGCCAGGACGACCGCCGCGGTCGCCGCGATACTCGCGCCGCCGTGCACCAGGTCGGCCACTGTTGTCTTCTCGAACGGCGGCAGCGGGCAGCCCGCCGAGCAGGTCACCGCCCCGGACACGGCCGTGCACACGGCGCCGACGGCCAGCAGCGCCGACGCCGCCCGTACCCCCGGGGGCAGCGCCGCGGCGATCAGCAGCAGCGCGCCCGCCAGGGCCAGCACCCCGATCCGGTACGTCGCGGCGTAGCCGCTGCCGGCGATACCTGCCTCACTGACGTACCCGGTGAAACCCGGACCGGGACCGGCGAGCACGGCGACTGTCACCGCTACCGCGCCGGCGAGCGTGCAGCCGGCGGCGACCGACGCGGCGACCCGGCGGGCGACGTCCGCGCCGACGCCCGGCGCGCTCGTGGTGCCGGCCCGCCCCCGCTCAGCCACGCCCGTGCGGCGTCGTCCAGCCGGACTCGTCGGGGCCGAGCGGCACGATCCCGGTCGGGTTGATCTCCCGGTGGGTGCCGTAGTAGTGCCGCTTGATGTGGTCGAAGTCGACAGTCTCGCCGAAACCCGGGGTCTGGAACAGGTCCCGGGCGTACGCCCACAGCACAGGCATCTCGGTCAGCTTGTCGCGGTTGCACTTGAAGTGCCCGTGGTACGCGGCGTCGAAGCGGACAAGTGTGGTGAACAGCCGGACGTCGGCCTCGGTGATGGCGTCGCCCATCAGATAGCGCTGCCCGGCCAGCCGGTCCGAGAGCATGTCGAGCCGGGCGAAGAGCGCCCGGAACGCCTCGTCGTACGCCTCCTGGGAGGTGGCGAACCCGCACCGGTAGACGCCGTTGTTGACGTCGGCGTGGATGTCGGCCATCAGCGCGTCCATCTCCGGGCGCAGCGCCTCCGGGTAGAGGTCCGGCGCCCCCGCGCGGTGCAGTGACCGCCACTCGGTGGAGAGGTCGAGTGTGAGCTGCGGGTAGTCGTTGGTGACGACCCGACCGGTCAGGGCGTCGACAAGCGCCGGCACCGTCACCCGGCCGGTGTAGTCCGGGTCGGTGGCCAGGTACGCCTCGGAGAGGAACCCGACGCCGAGGACCGGGTCGAACCCGTCCAGGTCGAGGGCGAACGCCCAGCCCCGCTCGTCGCGGATCGGGTCGACGGTGCCCAGCGAGATCGCGTCGTCCAACCCGAGCAGACCACGCACGATCCTCGCCCGGTGCGCCCACGGGCAGGCACGGCACCAGATCAGCCGGTAGCGGCCGGCCTCCAGCGGCCAGCGGTCCTGCTCGTCCGGGCCGCCACCGGGCGGGGAGGTCGAGTCGGCGGTGACCCGACCGGTGAACCGGTTGGGCTGGCGGACGAACGCGCCGCCGCCACTTGTCTCTGCGCTGAACTGGGCCCGGGCCATGCCGTCAACCTATCCGCTGCGAGCGCGGATATCCTGGCGGCCGGCAGCCCTCCGCGACCCGGTGGGCGTGCCCCACCCCCGCCGTCTGCACCCCCGAAGGACTCGCGATGACCGTGGCATACCTGGTGGCCGGTGTCCGCACCCCGATCGGCCGGTACGCCGGCGCGCTGGCCGGAGTCCGCCCCGACGACCTGGCCGCGCACGTGATCCGTGAGCTGGTCGCCCGCCACCCGTCGGTGGACTGGGCGCGGGTGGACGACGTGGTGCTCGGCTGCGCCAACCAGGCCGGCGAGGACAACCGGAACGTGGCCCGGATGGCGGCGCTGCTCGCCGGCCTGCCCGAGGAGGTGCCGGGCAGCACCGTCAACAGGCTCTGCGGCTCCGGCCTGGACGCCCTGGCCACCGCCGCGCGGTCGATCGTCGCCGGGGACGCCGAGCTGGTGGTCGCGGGCGGCGTGGAGAGCATGAGCCGGGCGCCGTTCGTCATGCCGAAGGCGACGTCGGCGTACTCCCGCTCGGCCGAGGTGCACGACACCACGCTGGGCTGGCGGCTGGTCAACCCGCTCATGCGTGACGGGTGGGGGATCGACTCGATGCCGGAGACGGCGGAGAACGTGGCGGCCGAGTACGGCGTGAGCCGGGCCGAGCAGGACGCGTTCGCGTACCGCTCGCAGCAGCGGGCGGCCAGGGCGCAGGCCGACGGCCGGCTCGCCGAGGAGATCGTGCCGGTGTCCGTGCCGGCCGGCCGCCGGGAGACCCGCCTCGTCGAGGTGGACGAGCACCCCCGGGAGACGTCGCTGGAGAAGCTTGCCGCGCTGCCCACCCCGTTCCGCGACGGCGGCACGGTGACCGCCGGCAACTCGTCGGGCGTCAACGACGGCGCTGTCGCGCTGCTGGTGGCCAGCGAGGCGGCGGTGGCCCGGTACGGCCTCACCCCGCTGGCCCGCATCGGCGGGGCGGCCGCGGCCGGCGTACCGCCCCGGATCATGGGGATCGGCCCGGTGCCGGCCACCCGCAAGCTCCTCGACCGGGTCGGCGTCGAGGTGGGTGCGGTGGACGTGGTGGAGCTGAACGAGGCGTTCGCCGCGCAGTCCGTGGCGGTGCTGCGCGAGCTGGGGTTGCCCGTCGACGCCGAGCACGTCAACCCGAACGGCGGCGCCATCGCGTTGGGCCATCCGCTCGGCGCCAGCGGCGCCCGGCTGGCCCTGACCGCCGCCCTGGAGCTGCGCAGGCGCGGAGGCCGTCGTGCCCTGGCCACCATGTGCATCGGCGTCGGGCAGGGCATCTCGCTGCTGCTGGAGTCCGTCGACTGAGCGCGGAAACAGCGTGAAGGGATCTCCCGAACGCTCGCGTCGGCGGCCTAGAGTGGTCCACACCACACGACCCGCGGGTCCGCCGGTGGTCGCGCACGTCCGCCGACGCCGGTGCCGCCCCGCGCCGCGGCGATGAACTGGGGAGCACGCTGATGCCGGACGGACTGCCGACCGAGATCGATCTGACCAGGCCGAGTGCGGCCCGGGTGTACGACTATTTCCTGGGTGGGGCGCACAACTTCGAGATCGACAGGCAGTTGGCCGAGCAGATCGCCAGCATGACCCCGAACCTCGCCGCCACCATGCGGTCCGGTCGGGAGTTCCTGCGCCGCGCCGTCCGCGCGCTGCTCGACGCCGGCATCGACCAGTTCCTCGACATCGGCTCCGGAATTCCCACCGTGGGCAACGTGCACGAGGTGGCCCAGGCGGCGAACCCCAAGGCCCGGGTGGTGTACGTCGACATCGACCCGGTGGCCGTCGCGCACAGCAGGGAACTGCTCGCCGGCAACGACCTGACCGGCGTGATCCACGCCGACCTGCGCGAGCCGGAGCGGATCCTCACCGAGACCCACCAGCTCAACCTGATCGACTTCAGCCGGCCGATGGGCATCCTGCTGGCCGGGGTGGTGCACTTCGTCCCCGACGCCGACCGTCCCGAGGAGATCCTCTCCACCCTGCGGGCCGCCGCCGCGCCGGGCAGCTTCCTGGTCATCTCGCACTCCACCTTCGAGGACCAGCCGCAGGAGATGCTTGACGCCCAGCGCCTCTCCGCGCGTACCGACACGGAGATCACCCTGCGCTCCCGCGCCCAGATCACCGGCTTCTTCGGCGACTGGACCATCCTCGAACCGGGTGTCGTGCACATGCCGCTCTGGCGTCCCGACTCGCCGTCCGACGTGGACGAGCACCCGGAGCGGTTCGGCGCCTTCGGGGGTGTCGCCCGGCACGACCAGTCCGCCGGCTGATCCCGTGGCCGCCGTCCCGGAGCCCATCGGGGCCGACGTCGGCCGGGGCGGTGCCCAGGGCTACGCCGCCGACTGGGCCCGTGCGGTACGCCGGCTCGGTTTCGTGCCGCTCAGCGCGGCCGAGACCGAGCGGCTGCTGATGGTGCACACCGTCCGGTTGGCGCAGGCGGTGCGCGCGGAGCCGTTCACGGCCCGGCCGGCGGAGGAGGTCGGCCGGGCCCTGGTGGAGGCGCACCTCACCGAGCCTCGGGCACTGGAATGGGCATTGGCCGCACTCGGCGCGGACTTCCCCCACCGGGTGCTGGCCGCCGAGGGCTGGCCGGCGGACCTGAGCGAGCGGATCGCTGCCGTGCAGGGCGGGCTGGCGGCCGGGTACGCCCGGGCGCTGCGCGACCGCACCTTCGCCCAGCAGGAACGGATCGCCCGGTCGGCCTGGCAGGCGCGCGACGAGGTCGAGCAGGCGCTGCGCGACAGCGAGGCGCGGTTCCGGGCGGTGTTCACCGGTGCGGCGATCGGGATCGGCATCGCCGGCGTGGACGGTCAGATCATCGACGTCAACCAGGCGTTCGCCGACATGCTCGGCTACTCGATCGAGGAGCTGTGCCGGACCAACGTGGCGGAGTTGTTCCACGCCGACGACGCCGCCGGTATGTGGGACCTGTACCAGGAGATGGTCGAGGGCAAGCAGGACTCGGCCCGGATGGAGAAGCGCTACTACCGCAAGGACGGCAGCATCGTCTGGACGGACCTGGCCGTGTCGCTGATCAGGTACGACGACGGCCGGCCCCGGTTCACCGTCGCGATGATCGAGGACATCACCGAGCGGTACGAACTCCAGCAGCGGCTGCGCTTCCAGGCCCTGCACGACCCGCTGACCGGGCTGCCCAACCGGACGCTGTTCTTCGAGACGCTGGGCCGGGTCTTCGACTCCGCCGCGCCGCAACGCCGCGTTGGCGTGTGCTTCCTCGACCTGGACGGCTTCAAGGCGATCAACGACAGTCTCGGCCACGACCTCGGTGACCGGCTGCTGGTGGTGATCGGCCGTCGGCTGGCCGAGTGCGTGGCCGAGCACGGTCACCTGGTGGCCCGGATGGGCGGCGACGAGTTCGTGATCCTGGTCGACGGCGGCCAGGACGCGGTGGCGGTGGCGCAGACGGCGTTGGCCGCCGTCGCGGCCCCGGTGCACGTCGGCGACAAGCAGTTGGCGGTGTCGGCGAGTGTCGGCGTCGTGGAGTGCCCGGCCGAGGAGACCACCGCCTCGGAGCTGATGAAGGCCGCCGACACGACGCTCTACTGGGCGAAGGCGGCGGGCCGGGGCCGGTACGCGGTCTACGACCCGGAGCGTAGCGCCCGGGACCTGGCCCGCGCGACGCTCGTCGCCGGGCTGCCGGCGGCCCTGGAGCGGGGCGAGTTCGTGCTGCACTACCAGCCGATCGTGTCGCTGCTGGAGGGCCGGATGCTCGCCGTGGAGGCGTTGGTCCGCTGGCAGCACCCCGAGCTGGGCCTCATCGGGCCGGACCGTTTCATCGGCCTCGCCGAGGAGACCGGTCTGATCGTCGGACTCGGCGAATGGGTGCTGCGCACCGCGTGCCGGGACGCCGAGCGGTGGTGGCGGGAGTTCCCCGGCGCGCGGCTGGTGGTCAGCGTCAACCTGGCCGCCCGGCAGGCCGACGACCCCGCGATCGTGGACACCGTCGCCGACGCGCTGGACACCAGCGGGCTGCCGGCGGAGCTGCTGCAACTGGAGCTGACCGAGAGCGCCGTGATGGGCAGCGCCGGTGAGCCGCTGCGCAGCCTGCACCGGCTCGCCGCGTTGGGCATCCGGCTGGCCGTGGACGACTTCGGCACCGGCTACTCGAACCTGGCGTACCTGCGCCGGCTGCCGATCCACTGCCTGAAACTGGCCGGCCCGTTCGTCGAGGGCATCCGCGCCGACGGTACGGACGTCGCGGCGGACCATCGCGACGAGCGGATCGTCGACGCGTTGGTCCGGTTGGCGCACGCCCTGGAGTTGTGGGTCACGGCCGAGGCGGTGGAGACCGGAGTGCAGGCCGAACGGCTGCGCGCGCTGCGCTGCGACACCGGGCAGGGGCGGTACTTCGGCGCTCCCGCCCCGGCCGAGGTGATCACCGCCCGGCTGCGCGGTGGGGCGGCCGGGTGAGCGCGGGACCGGTACGGCCGCGAGGGTGGCGACGGAGGGTGGCGGCGTGAGCCTGAACGACTCGCAGACGGTGGTGACGGTGGTGGCGGCGCTCGCCATCGTCGCCGGGCTGGCGGGCGTGGTGGTGCCCGGCCTGCCGGCGCTGCCGCTGTGCTGGGGCGGGGTGCTCGTCTGGGCGGTCTTCGGTGGCGCCGGCCCGGGTGGCTGGGCGGTGTTCGCCGCCGCGACGCTTGTCGCCGCCGGCGGCACGGTGATCAAGTACGCCTGGCCCGGCCGGAACCTGAAGCGCACAGGCGTGCCCACGTCCACGCTGCTCGCCGGCGCGGTGCTCGGCATCATCGGGTTCTTCGTGGTGCCCGTCGTCGGGTTGGTGCTCGGCTTCGTCGCCGGGGTGTGGGGAGCGGAACGGCTGCGGCTGGGCAGCAACCGCCTGGCCTGGCCGTCCACCGTGCAGGCGCTCAAGGCCGCCGGCCTGTCCATGCTCGTGGAGTTCACCGCAGGCCTGCTCGTCGCCGCGCTGTGGCTGGCCGGCCTCCTCCTTACCTGACCGGGCCGACCCTTCCCGCGGTGATCAAGAGGTCTGCGTCAGGAAGCGCGCGAAATCTGACGCAATTCTCTTGATCACCGGGAGGAGAGGGGGCGCGGGGCACCGTACCGGTTTCGTGAGAGAGAGGTGTGCCCCGCGCCGCCGCGGTCCGGGCGGTCCGAGCGCCCGGGGGATCGGCCGGAGAGCCGGCCCTGGTCACGAGGTCAAGGATGCGGCCGGGGTGGTCGCGGCGGCAACGCAATTAGCCCGACGGCGGTGAGATTCCCACCCGCACCGTATTGACCGCCCTTGATCGGCGGGACGACACTTTGCGCACTCGTACGCGGAATCACCTCAGGGAGGTGTGCAGTGGCCACGACGCCCGTGCCGACCGCCGAGCAACCAATGGACGACGATGCCCGACGGCTCGCCGAACTCGGCTACAAACAGGAACTGCGCCGCAAGTGGAGCGGCTTCTCCAACTTCGCCATCTCGTTCTCGATCATTTCGATCCTGGCCGGCTGCTTCACCACCTTCGGGCAGGCGTGGAACAACGGCGGGCCGGTCGCCATCTCCTGGGGCTGGCCGCTGATCTCGCTGTTCATCCTGATCATCGGCTTCTGCATGGCGGAGCTGGTGTCCGCGTACCCGACCGCCGGCGGGATCTACTGGTGGGCGGCCACCATGGGACGCCCGGTGCACGGCTGGTTCACGGGCTGGCTGAACCTGATCGGCCTGGTCGCGGTCACCGCGTCGGTCGACTACGGCTGCGCGACGTTTCTCAACCTCACCCTGTCGGCGCTCTTCGACGGCTGGGCGGGGACGCTGCGGCAGGCGTTCGTCCTCTTCGTGGTCATCCTGGTGCTGCACGGCCTGATCAACATCTTCGGGCACCGGATCATCGACGTACTCCAGAACGTCTCGGTCTGGTGGCACGTGGCCGGCGCGGCGGTCGTGGTGGCCATCCTGGTCTTCGTCCC
The DNA here is from genome assembly GCF_055587305.1 of Micromonospora sp. NPDC047521. Taxonomy (NCBI): domain Bacteria; kingdom Bacillati; phylum Actinomycetota; class Actinomycetes; order Micromonosporales; family Micromonosporaceae; genus Micromonospora; species Micromonospora sp. NPDC047521. Next base: position 18,106 of record NZ_JBVJGN010000005.1, read on the forward strand.
GGACAACCACCAGAGCTTCCAGTTCGTGTTCACCGAGCGGTTCAACAACTCCGGGTTCGGTGACGGGGACGTCGGCGGGCTGACGTTCTGGTTCTACGTGCTGCCGCTGGGCTTCCTGCTCACCCAGTACACGATCACCGGCTTCGACGCCTGCGCCCACGTCTCGGAGGAGACCCGGGGCGCCTCGCAGGCCGCCGCGCGCGGGCTCTGGCAGTCGATCTTCTACTCGGCGGTGGGCGGCTGGATCCTGCTGCTGGCGTTCCTCTTCGCGGCCACCGACGTCGAGGCGGTCAACGCCGCAGGCGGCTTCTCCGGCGCGATCTTCGAATCCGCCCTGACCCCGGTCTTCTTCAAGATCGTCATCATCATCTCCACGATCGGGCAGTTCTTCTGCGGGATGAGCTGCGTGACCTCGATGAGCCGGATGGCGTACGCGTTCAGCCGCGACCGGGCGGTGCCCGGCTGGCGGCTCTGGTCGACCGTCGACCGCAACGGCACCCCGGTCAACGCGATCATCGGGGCCACGGTGGCCGGCCTGGTGCTGACCCTGCCGGCGCTCTACGAAAGCTCCGCCGGCATCCCGATCGCCTTCTACGCCGTGGTGTCCGTCGCGGTGCTCGGGCTCTACCTGTCGTTCCTCATCCCGATCGCGCTGCGGCTGCGGATGGGCGACAGGTTCACCCCCGGCCCGTGGACGCTCGGGCGGAAGTACAAGCTGCTCGGCTGGATCGCGGTCATCGAGATCGCGGTCATCGCCGTCTACTTCGTGCTGCCGATCGTGCCCGCCGGGGTGCCTGGCAACGACGACTTCACCTGGTCGGCTGTGAACTACGCGCCGCTCGCCGTGGGCGGGGTGCTGCTTGTGGTCGCCGTCTGGTGGTACGCCTCGGCCCGCAAGTGGTTCACCGGCCCCGTTCGTACCGTCGACGAACGCCGCGACTGATGGGCGGTAGCCGGGTTCCTGAGAATGTGAGCGCATGATCCGCAACGACACCACCGCCGAGATCGAGGCGCCGGACCGGCTGTTCCAGATCACCCAGGTGAGCCGGACGCACACCCAGCTGTGGCTCCAGGCCGATGCCAGCTCCACCCACGCGTACCGGCTTGAGGTGCTGTTCCAGGACGTGACGTACCTGTGCACGCCCTTCGTGCTGCGCGGTCTGTGGCTGCGCAGGGCGGATCCGGAGCAGACGCGCCGTCTGACGGACCTGCACGACCTAGTGGTCGAACCCGGTTGGGACGTCTACCTGCTGTCCCGCAGCCATGACTGGTTCGTGGTCTCGTCCCACCCCCTGTGGGCCGAGGCAAAATTGAGTTACTCGGACGAGCCGGTGTTCTGGTCGCACACCGGCAACGAGGACGTCGTGGTGTCGATGGGGACGGTGACGTGACCTGAACGCGGGGGCCGAGGTCCGAGCAGCGGACACCGGCGCGGACCTGGTCCCCGGTTTCGCGCCCCGGCGGGTCGGGGCATTGACGGTGATCCGGTTTGCCAGTAGACCTTGGTGATGGAGGCCCGCGAATGAGGAAAGCACCGCTCACGCTTGAACAACTGCGGGTCGCCGTCGCCGAGGGTGAGATCGACACCGTGGTGCTGGCCCTCGTCGACATGCAGGGCCGGTTGCAGGGCAAACGGTTCCACGCGCCCTACTTCCTCGACCAGGTGGTCGCCAACGGCAGCGAGGGCTGCAACTACCTGCTCGCCGTGGACGTCGACATGAACACAGTCGACGGGTACGCGATGTCGAGCTGGGAACGCGGCTACGGCGACTTCGCGATGGTGCCCGACTTCGCCACCCTGCGCCGGGTGCCCTGGCAGCCCGGCTCGGCGCTGCTGCTGGCCGACCTGACCTGGCTGGACGGCGCCGGTGACGTGGTCGCCTCACCCCGGCAGATCCTGCGCCGGCAACTGGACCGGCTGGCCGAGCACGGGCTCACCGCGTACGCGGGGACCGAACTGGAGTTCGTGCTGTTCCGTGACTCGTACGAGGACGCCTGGCGACGTGGCTACCGCGACCTCACCCCGGCGAACCAGTACAACGTGGACTACTCGCTGCTCGGGACCGCACGGGTCGAGCCGCTGCTGCGCCGGATCCGCACCGAGATGGCAGGCGCCGGCCTCACCCCGGAGAGCGCCAAGGGCGAGTGCAACCTCGGCCAGCACGAGATCGCCTTCCGGTACGACGAGGCGGTGGCCTGCGCCGACCACCACGTCATCTACAAGAACGGGGCCAAGGAGATCGCCGCCCAGGAGGGCATGGCGATCACCTTCATGGCCAAGCCGAACGAGCGGGAGGGCAACTCCTGCCACATCCACTTCTCGCTGCGGGACCGGTCCGGCGCGTCGGCGATGCTCGGCGACGGGCCGGCGCACCTGTCGCAGACCGGTCAGCGGGTGCTCGCCGGGCTGCTCGCCACCATGCGGGAGTTCAGCCTGCTCTTCGCCCCGAACATCAACTCCTACAAGCGCTACCAGCCGGGGTCGTTCGCCCCGACGGCCCTGCGCTGGGGTGTGGACAACCGCACCTGTGCGCTGCGGGTGGTCGGGCACGGGCAGGGCATGCGTGTGGAGAACCGGGTGCCGGGCGCGGACGTCAACCCGTACCTGGCGATCGCCGGGCTGGTCGCCGGCGCCCTGCACGGCATCGACCAGGAGCTGGAGCTGGGCGACGAGTGCACCGGCAACGCGTACGACGACCCGGAGGCCGAGCGGGTCCCCGGCACGCTGCGCGACGCCCTGGCCCTCTGGGAATCCTCGACGGTGGCCCGGGAAGCCTTCGGTGGCGAGGTGGTCGCCCACTACGCCAACCAGGCCAGAGTGGAGCTGGCGGCCTTCGACGCGGCGGTGACGGACTGGGAGCTGACCCGTGGCTTCGAACGCCTCTGACCCCTCCCTCTCCCGCGATCTTGCATTTAGTGTCGTGGGTACGTGGTGAATCGTGGCTTCTGTCGGGGCAGAAAGTGCAAGATCGCGCGGAGGGTCGGGGGTTAGGTCGTGACCAGGGTTGTTGACCCGACTTCGGGGCAGGGGTTTCGGGAGGTCGCCGCGGCCTCGGTGGCGGAGGTGGACGCGGCTGTCGCGCGGGCGGCTGCGGCCTTCGAGTCATGGCGGGCCGTGGCGCCTGGAGACCGGGCCCGCCTGCTGCGGCGCTTCGCCGCCGTCGTCGACGCGCACCTGGACGAACTGGCCGCCCTGGAGGTCCGCAACTCCGGGCACACGATCGGTAACGCCCGCTGGGAGGCAGGCAACGTCCGCGACGTGCTCGACTACTACGCCGGGGCACCCGAGCGGCTGACCGGGCGGCAGATCCCGGCACCCGGCGGGTGGGACGTCACCTTCCACGAGCCACTCGGCGTGGTCGGGGTGATCGTGCCGTGGAACTTCCCGATGCCGATCGCCGCCTGGGGGTTCGCCCCCGCCCTCGCGGCCGGCAACACAGTGGTGCTCAAACCGGCCGAGTTGACCCCGCTCACCGCGCTGCGCCTGGTCGAGCTTGCCCGTGACGCGGGCCTGCCCGACGACGTGTTCACAGTCATCCCCGGCGAGGGCGCTGTCGTGGGGGAGCGGTTCGTCACCCACCCGGCGGTACGCAAGATCTGCTTCACCGGCTCCACCGAGGTCGGCACCCGCATCATGGCCGGCTGCGCCGCGCAGGTGAAGCGGCTCACCCTGGAGTTGGGCGGCAAGAGCGCCAACATCGTGTTCGCCGACGCCGACCTGGAGCGCGCCGCCGCGACCGCACCCGGCGCGGTCTTCGACAACGCGGGCCAGGACTGCTGCGCACGGTCGCGGATCCTGGTCCAACGCCAGGTGTACGACAACTTCCTGGAACTGCTCGAACCGGCGGTACGCGCGGTGCGCGTGGAGGACCCGTCCCGGGACACCGCCGAGATGGGCCCGCTGATCTCGGCGGCCCAGCGGGACCGCGTCGCCGGGTACGTGACCGGCGCGGAGGTCGCCTTCACCGGCTCGTGCCCGGACGGTCCCGGCTTCTGGCACGCGCCCACCGTGCTGCTGGCCGACTCGCCTGCCGACAGGCACTGGCGGGAGGAGATCTTCGGTCCGGTGGTGTCGGTGCTCCCGTTCGACGACGAAGCCGACGCGGTCCGGCTCGCCAACGACACCGAGTACGGCCTCTCCGGCTCGATCTGGACCCGGGACGTGGGCCGCGCCCTGCGGCTCGCCCGCGCCGTCGAGGCCGGCAACCTCAGCGTCAACTCGCACTCCTCGGTGCGCTACTGGACCCCGTTCGGTGGGATGAAGCGCTCCGGGCTCGGCCGTGAGCTGGGCCCGGACGCGTTGCACTCCTTCACCGACGTCAAGAACGTGTTCATCGCGACGGAGGAGTGACGCCAGTGCAGGGTCGGTTGCAGGACCGGGTGGCAGTGGTCACCGGAGCGGGCAGCGGGATCGGGTTGGCCACCGTGCGGCGGTTCACCGCCGAGGGGGCGCGGGTGGTCTGCGTCGACATCGACGCGGAGGCCGGCGAGAAGGCCGCCCAGGAGTGCGGCGGCGAGTTCGTCCGCACCGACGTCGCCGACGAGGCGGCGGTACGCGACCTGTTCGACGGCGTGGTCGAGCGGCACGGGCGTGTCGACATCGCGTTCAACAACGCCGGCATCTCGCCGCCGGACGACGACTCCATCCTGGACACCGGCCTGGACGCCTGGGAACGGGTGCTGCGGGTCAACACCACGAGCGTCTACCTGTGCTGCAAGTACGCGATTCCGCACATGCGGCGGCAGGGCAAGGGGTCGATCATCAACACCGCCTCGTTCGTGGCGTTGATGGGGGCGGCGACGTCGCAGATCGCGTACACCGCGAGCAAGGGCGGGGTGCTGGCGATGACCCGGGAGCTGGGCGTGCAGTTCGCCCGCGAGGGCATCCGGGTCAACGCTCTCTGCCCCGGCCCGGTGGCCACCCCGCTGCTGCTGGAACTGTTCGCCGCCGACCCGGAACGCGCCGCCCGCCGGCTGGTGCACGTGCCGATGGGCCGGTTCGGGCAGCCGGAGGAGATCGCCGCCGCGGTGGCCTTCCTGGCCAGCGACGACGCCTCGTTCATGACCGCCGCGCAGTTCGTGGTCGACGGCGGCATCACCGGCGCGTACGTCACACCGCTGTGACCGCGAGGACCCGGCCGCTGATCGGGATCAGCGCGTACGTCGAACCCGCCGACTGGGCGGTGTGGCGTGGCGTACCGGCAGTGCTGGTGCCCGAGGCGTACGTGCGGGCGGTGACCGCCGCCGGTGGCCGGGCGGTGGTCCTGCCTCCGGACGACGAGGACGCCGACGTGCTGGCCGTCCTCGACGGGCTGCTGCTGGCCGGGGGCGCCGACGTGGGTCCGGGGCGGTACGGCCAGCCGCCGCACCCGCGTACCGAGGACCGGCCGGACCGGGACGCCGGTGAGCTGGCCCTCCTTGCGGCCGCGCTCGCGGTCGGGTTGCCGGTGCTCGGTGTCTGCCGGGGAATGCAGCTGCTCGCCGTCGCCTACGGCGGCAGCCTGCACCAGCACCTGCCGGACGTGGTGGGGCACGAGGAGCACCGCCCGGCGCCCGGGGTCTACGGCGCCCACCCGGTGCGGTTCGCGGAGGGCAGCCTCGCCGCGACGGTGTTGGCGGGGGTGCGGCGGGTCAACTCGTACCACCACCAGGCGGTCGCCGACCCCGGTCGGCTGACGGTCACCGGGTGGGCGGCGGACGGCGTGATCGAGGCGGTGGAGGACCCGGGCCTGCCGTTCGTGCTGGGCGTGCAGTGGCATCCGGAGAACGAGCCGGATCCGCGTCCGATCACCGCCCTGGTCCGGGCGGCCGAACGGTCCCGGTCGGGTGTGACGTAGGTCGCCCCCGCCAGGTGCGGCGGCCGGTGGGAGGATCGGCGCATGGGCAAGGTCTATCCGGAGATCGACGGTCGGCTGCGGGACTTCATCGCCGCCCAGCCGGTCTTCTTCGTGGCCACCGCGCCGTCCGGTGCCGACGGGCACGTCAACGTCTCGCCCAAGGGCATGCGGGGCACCTTCGTGATCCTCGGCCCGCACCGGGTGGCGTACCTGGACTATCACGGCAGCGGCGCCGAGACCATCGCCCACCTGCGGGACAACGGCCGGATCACGCTGATGTTCTGCGCCTTCGACGGGCCACCGAAGATCGTCCGGTTGCATGGTCGGGGCAGCAGCGTCGCGGTGACCGACGACGCCTTCGCCGACCTGATCGCCGAGTTCCCCGAGCCTCCGGACGTGCACGGGGTGCGGGCCGTGATCAGCGTCGAGGTCGAGCGGGTGAGCGACTCCTGCGGCTACGCCGTTCCCCTGATGGACTTCCGCGCCGAACGCGACCTGTTGCTCAGCTCACACTCGCGTCGCAGCGCCGACGATCTGGTGACCTACCGGGCCACCAAGAACGCGGCAAGCATCGATGGGCTGCCCGTCTTCTGACCTGCCCCTGTGTCCTGACGCCATCGGCTCCACAGCCACCACCGCAGCCCGACTGTCGGGTGACCGACGGATGAGGTGGAGGTAACCAGCGTCTACGGAGCGGCATGCGTTACGTTGCTGGTCCGCCGGGGTACAAGTCGGAGCACAGCGGGTGGAGATCAACGGCTGAGGGGCACGGCCGGAGCGGGAGGCTGTATGAGCTCGGCCCAGGGGGGCGCGGACACCGGGCATCCCTTCGCGGACGGTGGGGAGATCCCCCCGATGCTGGCGGCTGCGTTCGCGGCCGGCGGCGAGTTGGGCCAGCGGCTACGCGACTTCGACTGGTCCACGACCCCGCTGGGTGCGCCCGGGCAGTGGCCGGCGGCGCTCTCCAACGCGGTGGGCATGATGCTCGCCTCCAGCGCGCAGATCGTCATGTTCTGGGGTGACGACCAGCGCGCCTTCTACAACGACGCCTACCGTCCGACCATCGGCGCGAAGCACCCGGACGTGCTCGTCCAGCCGGCCCGCCTGCACTGGGCGGAGACCTGGGACGTGCTCGGTCCGCTGTTGGACGGCGTCCGGCGCACCGGCCTCTCCTACCGGGGTGAGGACCACCCCTTCCTGCTGGACCGGTACGGCTTCGTCGAGGAGACCTACTTCGACGTCTCGTACGACCCGATCCGCGGCGACGACGGCACGGTCAACGGCGTCTACTGCATCGTCAACGAGACCACCGGGCGGGTGCTCGGCGAACGGCGGCTGCGGGCCCTCGCCGAGCTGGGCGCCGACCTCGCCGACGTGGGCAGTGCGGGCGAACTCGGCCGGGCCGCCGCCGAGGTGCTCGAGCGGCACCGGGCCGACGTGCCCTTCGCGTTGATCTACCTGGGTGACGACAGCGGTCGCCTCGCCCTGGCCGGGGCCAGTGGCACGGGTACGGCGACCATCTCGATGCCTGCCGACCTGCTCGCCCAGGTCGCCACCCACGGCGAACCGGCCACCGTGGACCTGGCGGACGTGCTCGACCCGCCACCGACCGACGCGGCCCGCCAGGCTCTCGTGCTGCCCGTCACGGCCGCCAACGAGGCGGTCGGCGCGCTTGTCGTCGGGGTGGCCCGCCGGCTGCCGCTGGGCGACGACTACCGCGACTTCCTCGACCTGGTGGCCGCGCAGATCTCCCGGGCGGTCGGCAAGCAGCGGGCGTACGAGCAGGAGCGGGCCCGGGCTGCCGAGCTGGCCGCGCTCGACCAGGCGAAGACCAACTTCTTCGCCAACGTCAGCCACGAGTTCCGCACGCCACTGACCCTGGTGCTCGGCCCGCTGGAGGACATGCTTGCCAATCCGGCGCTGCCCTCCGCGGACACCGAGCGCCTCACGATGATGCACCGCAACGCGTTGCGGCTGCTCAAGCTGGTCAACACCGTGCTGGACTTCTCCCGACTGGAGTCGGGGCGGCTCGCCGCCCGCTTTCAGCCCACCGACCTGTCCGGCTACACCGCCCGGCTGGCCAGCACCTTCCGCTCGGCCACCGACCGGGCCGGGCTACGACTGCTTGTGGACTGCCCGCCGCTGCCCGCGCCCGTCTTCGTCGACCGGGACATGTGGGAGAAGATCGTCCTCAACCTGGTGTCGAACGCGGTCAAGTTCACCTTCCACGGCGAGATCCGCGTCCGGGTGCGGGTCGTCGGCGACGCCGCCCGGCTGGAGGTGACCGACACCGGCGTGGGAATCCTCCCGGCCGAGGTGCCGCACGTCTTCGAACGGTTCCACCGGGTGCCCGGGGTTCGCGCCCGCACCCACGAGGGCACCGGGATCGGCCTGGCGCTGGTGCGGGAACTGGTTGAGATGCACGGTGGCCAGGTGGGGCTGACCAGTCGGGTCGACGAGGGCAGCACCTTCACTGTGACCATCCCGTTCGGGTCGGCGCACCTGCCCGCCGACCGGGTGGCGGCGTTCGGCCCGCTGCCCGCCGGCGAGCCCGAGCAGGCCCGGCTGTACGTGGCCGAGACCGCGCTGTGGACCGGCTCGGCGGCCGAGCCGGAGTTCGACTCCGGGCCGACGGCTGTCGAACCGGCCGGTCGGATCCTCGTGGTCGACGACAACGTCGACCTGCGTGAGCACGTCACCCGGCTACTCTCGCCCACCTGGGAGGTGGTCACCGCCAGCGACGGGCTGGTGGCCCTGCCGCTGGCCCAGGAGGGCGGGTTCGACCTCGTGCTCACCGACGTGATGATGCCCCGCCTGGACGGGTACGGACTGGTGACCGCCCTGCGCTCCGACCCGCGTACCCGGCATGTGCCGATCGTGCTGCTCTCCGCCCGCGCCGGCTCGGCGGAGGCCGTCGCCGGTCTCTCCATCGGGGCCGACGACTACCTCGTCAAGCCGTTCTCCGGGCAGGAGCTGATCGCCCGGGTGCGGGCCAACGTGGAGCTGGGTCAGCTCCGCGGGCAGATCATCCGTCGACTCCGTGCGCTCGCCGACGCGGCGGTGGCGGTGAACACCGCCCGGTCGACCTCGGACGTGCTCCAGGTAGCGGCCCGGCACGCGCTGACCCTCGCCGAGGCGGCCCGGGTGGTGGTGAGCGCGTCCGACGCGCGCTCCGAGGCGGACGCCGGTGGCACCACCGCCGCCGAGCCGTCCTTCGCGGCCGACCTCACCGGCACGACGGGCGAACCGCTCGGTGAGCTGCGGGTCTGGCGCGCCGCCGACGACGACGCGCAGGCCGACGACGCCGCGCTGGCCCAGCTCGCCCGGCTCGTCGGCGTGCGGTTGGAGAATGCCCAGCTCTACGAGGCCGAACACCGCATCGCCACCACCCTTCAGCACAGCCTGCTGCCCCAGTCGCTGCCGCAACTGCCGGGCGCGGTGGTGGCCAGCCGTTACCTGCCCGGCAGCGCCGACGTCGAGGTCGGCGGCGACTGGTACGACGTGATCGCGTTGGACGGCGACGAGCTGGTGCTCGTCATCGGCGACGTGGTCGGCAAGGGCGTCCGGGCCGCCGCGGCGATGGGGCAACTGCGCAACGCGCTGCGGGCGTACGTGCTGGAGGGCTTCGACCCGGGTGCGTCACTGACCCGGCTCAACCGGCTGGTCGGCTCGACCGAGGGTCGTTCCTTCGCGACAGTGGTCTGCCTGCAGTTCAACCCGCGCACCGGCCAGCTGCGGTACGCCAGCGCCGGCCACCCCTCCCCACTGCTGATCCGAGGAGGCGACGTGGCGTTCCTGCACGACCGCGCGCTGGGGCCGCCGATCGGCGCCATCCCCGACACGACGTACCTGGCGGTCGAGGGCGAGCTGCGCGCCGGCGACCGGCTGCTCCTCTACACCGATGGCCTCATCGAGGACCGCAGACTCGGCATCGACGCCGGGCTAACCCAGCTCCGCGTCGACGCCGCCACCCCCGGCGAGCACGTGGCGGACCTCATCGACGCCGTGGTCGAGCGGGTCGTCGGGGAGCAACGTCGGGACGACGTGGCGGTGCTCGGCCTGGAGGCCGCCGAACTGAATCGATTCGCGTTGCGGCTGCCGGCGGACCCGACCCGGCTGAGCGTGCTGCGCAAGCGCCTGGAGGACTTCCTCGTCGCCCACTCGGTAGGCGAGACCGACCTGTTCGACCTGACCGTCGCCGTGTCCGAGGCCGCCGCCAACGCCATCGAGCACCCGGTGCACCCCGCCGAGCCGACGATCAGCGTGGAGGTGGCCATCGAGGACCGCACGGTGACCGCCACGGTGCGCGACAGCGGACGGTGGCGGGAGTCGACCGGCTCCGGGTTCCGGGGGCGCGGCCTGTCCCTGATCAAGGCACTGGGGGACCTGTCGGTGCGGCGCACCGATGAGGGCACCGAGGTGACGCTGCGCCGGCGCCTAGAGGGCTGAGCGCGCGCCCGGCGACCGGTGGCTCAGGCCTGGCGCAACCAGCTCTGTTCGCCCAGACCGGAGATCTCCAGCACCCGGCGGACCTGCCGCGACGGCAGCACCGTGAGCGTGCCGCGGAACTGCTGGGCGAGCCGGACCAGGGCGTGGATGGCTGCCGAGTCGAAGAAGGTGACAGCGCTCAGGTCCAGCGTGATCTGCTCGGCGGGCTCCCGCAGCGCCGTCTGGAGCATGGTGTCGGCGGTCGCCATGTCGACCTCGCCGGCCACCACCACGTGGAGGTGATCACCGTCGATCTCCGCGCTGGCGGAGAAGACGGGTGGTGCTCCCCCTTGATCCACGCAGACACCATGGCACAGCCGACCTGGCGGGGCAACAACCGGTCCGCCGTGGCCGTGGCGCGGGTCACCAGCGGCCCCGGCGATAGGCTTGCGCCATGACCGTCCGTCCGCCGCTGACACCCGGCGCGCTCTCCCCGATGCGACAGGTGCCGTCCCACATCGCCAGGCCGGAGTACGTGGGCAAGAAGCGCCCGCAGGAGTGGCGCGGCTCCCACGTGCAGACGCCGGAGACCATCGAGAAGATGCGGATCGCCAGCCGGCTGGCCGCCCAGGCGACCCAGCTCGCCGGCGAGCACTGCAAGCCCGGCGTCACCACCGACGAGATCGACAAGGTGGTGCACGAGTTCCTCTGCGACCACGGCGCCTACCCGTCGACGCTCGGCTACAAGGGCTTCCCCAAGTCCTGCTGCACCAGCCTCAACGAGGTCATCTGCCACGGCATCCCGGACTCGACGGTCATCCAGGACGGCGACATCATCAACGTCGACGTCACCGCGTACATCGGTGGGGTGCACGGCGACACCGACGCGACCTTCTGCGTCGGCGAGGTCAGCGAGGAGGCCCGGCTGCTGGTCGAGCGGACCCACGAGGCCATGATGCGCGGCATCCGCGCCGTCGCCCCGGGCCGCCAGATCAACGTCGTGGGCCGGGTCATCGAGTCGTACGCCAAGCGGTTCGGCTACGGCGTGGTCCGCGACTTCACCGGCCACGGCATCGGGGAGTCCTTCCACAGCGGGCTGTACGTGCCGCACTACGACAGTCCCCGCCCCACCGACATCATGGAACCGGGGATGACCTTCACCATCGAGCCGATGATCACCCTCGGCACCTACCAGTACGACATGTGGGACGACGGGTGGACAGTCGTCACCAAGGACCGGAAGTGGACGGCCCAGTTCGAACACACGATCGTGGTGACCGACGACGGCCACGAGATCCTGACCCTGCCGTGACCGACACACCCGCCGCGCTGCGCGAGGCGCACCACGCCGACGTCTCCGGCGGCTGGCTGCGCCCGGCCGTCTTCGGCGCGATGGACGGCCTCGTCACCAACATCGCCCTGATCGCCGGCGTCGGCGGCGGCGGGGTGTCGCCGCGCAGCATCGTGCTGACCGGCACCGCAGGCCTGGTGGCCGGTGCGATCTCGATGGGCCTCGGCGAGTACACGAGCGTCCGCTCCGCCAACGAGCAGGTCGCCGCCGAGGTCGCCAAGGAACGGCGCGAGCTGGAACGGCACCCCGAGGCGGAGGCCCGCGAACTGGCCGACGCGTGGGTGGCCCGTGGCCTTCCCCGCGACCTGGCCACCCAGGTCGCCGAGGCGGTGCGCCGCGACCCGGAGGAAGCCCTGCGGGTGCACGTACGCGAGGAACTGGGCGTCGACCCCGACGACCAGCCCAGCCCCTGGGCCGCGGCGATCTCGTCGTTCGTGTTCTTCTCGGTCGGGGCGCTGGTGCCGCTGCTGACGTACCTGTTCGGTGCCACCGACCTGTGGCTGGCGCTCGCCGTCGGCGGGCTCGGCCTGTTCGCCGCCGGGGCGGTCGTCGCCCGCTTCACCCGCCGGCCCTGGTGGACAAGCGGCCTGCGTCAGCTGCTGCTCGGCGCCGCCGCGGCCGGAGCCACCTACCTGATCGGCTCGCTGATCGGCGTCCAGGGCGGACTGTGACACCTGTCAGCCGCTGAGCAGCTCGTCGACAGTGCCGTCCACCGGTCGGCCACGGGCCGTCAACTCGTCGGCCTGCCGGGCCAGCACCGCACCCACCTCGGTCATGTCCGCGCCGGCCAGCCCGGTACGGCGTACCGCGTCACCGGGGTCACGGAAGTAGGTGCGGGTCAGCAGGCCGGTCACCGTCGCCGCGGCCAACCGTGCCTCGCCGAGCATCAGCAACGCCTGGTCGGTCTCGTACCACTCGGCCAGCCGGGCGGCCCGGGCGTGCGCCGCTGAGCCCCGGTACCAGGCCTGCCGCGCCGCCGTGCTGAACTCCGCCGGCCGCGCCCGGGCCAGCCGCCCGAGATGCTCGTCGCGCAACGTCCGCAGCCAGCCCGTCGGGTCGTGCAACGCCTGCGTGGTGACGTACCGGTCCGCGGTCAGCGGCCACAGCGGGGACAGCACCCGGGCCTGCGCCAGATAATCCTCGGCGGCGGCCACGGTCAGGTCGACGAGCACCCCGTCCACCCGACGGGTCGCCACCGGCGGACCGGTGCCCGGCCGGTAGGTGACCACGAGCATCCCCACCTCGCGGTCCCCACCACCGTCGTCGTCGCCGTGCGCCAGCGGACCGTGCACCGCGACCGCGAGCACCTCGGCGGAGAAACGCCTCCCGATGGCCTCGGCGACCCGTTCGGCCACCGTCCACCGTCGATCGTCGAGCCCTCGGTCGACACCGGCCTGCTCGCTGCTCGCGCTCACGGGTCCGCCTTTGTTCGCGGCTGCGGGGCTCGCAACCCCGGCTCGCTCCTCGCGCTCACGGTTCGCCTCCGGCTCGCTACCGGCTGTCAGCCTAGCCAGCCGGCGGCGGGCCGGACAGCTCGCCGCGCCCGGTGGGCACCAGCCGGAAGATGCGGATCTCCCGGCCGCCGGCCCGCTGCACGTACGTGCGGTACGCCGGCCACTCGGTGACCAGCAGTTGCCACAGCCGGTCCCGTTCGGCGCCGGTGGCCAGCTCGGCCCGCACCGGGATCCGCCGGCCCTTCACCGCCACCTCGGCCGACGGCTCGGCGAGCAGGTTCAACGCCCAGCCGGGCTGGTGGGTCTGCCCCCAGTTCGAGCCGATCACCACGTACGCGTCGCCGTCGGGCACGTAGAGCAGGGGATTGCTGCGCGGTTGGCCGGAGCGACGCCCCACAGTGGTGATCAGCAGGGACGGCAACAGGCCGAGCGCGACGACCCGGCCCCGGGTCAGCCGGCCGACCACCCGGTCGGCGGGGACGAGCAGGCGGGCGGCGGCGCCGAACCAGCGGTAGTGACCGACGCGGCGGGTGAGGTTTCCCAGCACTGACACGCCGACCAGTCTGCCGGCTGCCGCGCCCCGGCGGCACCCCCGCGCGGTCCCGGATGGTCCGCCGCACGGTCGGCTCAGTCCAGTCGCCGCTCGATCGGCAGCCGGGCGCGGGTGAACAGGCCCGCGCCGAGCATCGCCACCAGGGGCACCAGCACCAGGACACCGAGCACCGGCCACGGCACCAGGTACGGGTACGGCACGGGCGCCGGCCAGGCGGTGGCGTACTGGCGGTTCACCGAGAACAGCACTATCGCGGCGGTGCCCAGGCCGGCAACGATGCCGAGCACCGAGCCGAGGCCGGAGATGACCCCGGCCTGGCAGATCGCCAGCACACGGCGGACAGCAGGTGCCGCGCCGACCGCCGCCAGGGTGGTCAACTCGGCGCGGCCCTCGGCGGCGGCGAGCGCGGTGGCGATCCCGGCCGCCCCCACCGTGATCAGTCCGGCCGCCGCCGCGAGCAGCAGGAGCAGCGGCGAGATGTCCCCCGGGGCGCCACCGTTCTCCACTGTGAGCGAGACCGCCCCGAAGGGACGCAGGGCGGCGGTGAACCGCTCCTGCCGTTCCCCGGTCGGCGGTGACGAGGTGCCGACCACCCAGCCGGCCGGTGCCGGCTTCAGGTCGAGCTCGCGTAGCGCGGCGGCGGAGAGCAGCAGGCGGGACTGGCCGACCGCCGCGGGCAGCGCGTACCCGGGCAGGTCGGCGGCTGCCGTCGTCGGCTGCTCCGATCCGGCGTTCCCTCGCTTGACCTGCACTGTCACCAGGCCGTTGTGCAGGTAACGTCCGTCGGTCACCACCACGCCGCCGGCGCGCAGCACCGCCGTCGCTGCGGCGGTCGCCGCCGGATCGGCGTTGGTGAGCCGTGGCAGCGCCGTCCCGTCGTCGACGAGCGGTTCGACGTAGGTGCCGTAGTAGTCCACCGCGCGCCGCTGGCAGCGTGGGTCGGCCCGGGCCTGGCGACGCTGCGCCGCGGAGAGGTCGTCCCCGGGCCGCCACGGGCAGGCCCGTTCAGCCGGGAGCGCCGGCGCGACGTCGCAGTAACCGCCGGCGGGCGGCACGCAGACCGCGGCGGACAGCCCGACCACCGCGTCGGTGCCCAACTGCTCCCGCGCCGCGTCGGTGACCTGGGCCAGCGTGGGTAGCCGGGCCCTGTCGTTCGGGCTGACCAGCACATGCCCGGGCGGCAGCATCGGCTGGTAGGCGTGCCGGTCGCGGAGGCCGTCGCTGGCCAGGTAGCCGCCGAGCGCGACGCTGCTCGCGACGGCTGCCATCACGGCGCAGATGGCCGGGGCGGCGGCGGCGCGGTTGCGGCTGGCGTCGCGCAACGCGATGCGGGGCGCCAGCGGCAGCACCCGGCCGAGCCGCGCGAGCACGCCGATCAGGGTGGGCGTGCAGCACACCAGGCCCAGCTCGCCGAGGATGAGGCCGGTGAGGATCACCGCAGGCGAGGTCCGGGCGGCACCGAACGCCGCGACCGCCGCCCCGCCGGCCACAAGCGACAACCCGAGCGCCAGCCATCGGCTCCGGGAGGCCGGCGGCGTACGGCGCCCGGCCAGACCCGCGCTGACGTCCTGCCGGGCGACCGTCCACGCCGGCGCCAGCGCGGCGAGCACACCGGTCAGCACCGCGACCCCGCCGAGCACCACCAGGGCAGCCGGCCAGCAGCGGTACCCGCCGAAGCGGGCGCCGAAGACGTACTGCTCCACAAGCGGGCGGCAGGCGAACGCCGCGGCGACGCCGAGGACCAGGCCGACGGCGGCGCCCAGCACACCCAGCACCACGCCGTCGGCGAGCACGACCCGGCGCAGTTGGGCGGCGTCCCCGCCGGCCACCGCGACCAGCGCTAGGTCCCGGCGTCGGCGGCGGACACCCACCGCGAACGCCGGACCCACCAGCAGGACGACCTCCAGCAGGCCGAGGCCGGCGATCAGTACGCCGGTGCTCAGGTCGTTGGTGTCGGTCGAGCCGATCGACCCGGCCCAGCCGCGGCCCGGCTCGGGCGTGGAGCCCGTCCGATGGCGTGGTGTGACGAGCACGCCCCGCTCGTTGAGCCGGGCGACGAGCGCGGCGTCGACGCCGCCGGGCACGATCGCCAGCCATCTGCTGTCCAGCTCCGGAACGGTCCGTGGCACGGCTCCCGGGTGCAGCGCCACCACCGGCCCGAGGTCGTCGGGGAACTCCACCACCCCCACGACCGTGTACGTCCCGTTCCCGTCGGCCATCGTCAACGAGCGGCCGAGGCGCAGGCCCAGGCGGCGCAGCGCGGCGGGACTCACCGCCACCTCGCCTGGCTGCTGCGGCGCACGGCCGGCCCGGAACCGGGCCGTCCCCCGGGCCAGCGGGTCGGTGAGGTCCAGCACCCGCCCGATGATGTTCTCGTCGCGGTCCGGCCCCCGGACGCTCATCGGGACGCGGGCGCGTACCTCGGCGACGCGGCTGCCTGGCGGCAGCAGCGCGGCGACCTGACCGGCGGTGACCGGGCCGGCGGGTTGGTGCTCGCCCTCCCGCGTGTACCAGCTGCCGCCCCACTCGTCCTGCTCGACGGGGGTCTGGGAGATCCAGCGCAGCTCCGCGTCGGCAACACCGAGTCCCCTGTCGACCCGCTCCTGCGGCGTCAGCTGGGCCATGTCGTAACTCGCCGCCAGGAAGGCCAGCACCAGCACCGGCAGGGCGATCATCGCGAGCACCAGGGCGGTACGACGGCGGGAGCGGCGTGCCTCCCGCCTGGCGATCCGCAGCGCGGCCCGCCAGGAGCCGGTCAGCTCGGCGAACCTCCGCCGGCCGGCCCGGACCGGCCGGGTGGTCGGCCGGGACGCCGGTACGTCGCCGCGGCCTGCGGCCCGTGGCGTACGGCCGGTGGTCACCGCTCGCTGCCGGACAGCAACTGCTCGACGCTGCCCAGCGGTGCGGTGGTGTCGACGAGCACCCCGTCGCGCAGGAACACCACCCGGTCCGCCCATCCGGCGTGCCGTGCCTCGTGGGTGACGAGCACCCCTGCGGCGCCCGCGTCGATGCGGCGGCGCAGCAGGTGCAGCACGGCCTCGCCGGTCTGCGAGTCCAACGCGCCGGTCGGCTCGTCGGCGAGCACCAGTCGCCGTTCGCCGACGAGCGCGCGGGCGATGGCCACCCGCTGCTGCTGGCCGCCGGAGAGCTGGTCGGGGAAGCGGTCGCCGAGCGCCGGCAGGCCCACCTCGGTGAGCGCGGCCATGGCCAGCGAGCGGGCCCGCCGACCGCTGGTGCCGTCGAGTTCCAGTGGGAGGGCCACGTTCTCCACGGCGCTCAGGCTGCCCAGCAGGTTGAGCTGCTGGAAGATGTAGCCGATCCGGCGGCGGCGCAGCTGGGCCAACCCGCGCCGATCCAGTGTCCCCAGCGGCTGTCCCTCGATGAACACCTCGCCGTCGGTCGGGCGGTCCAGGCCGCCGGCGAGGGCCAGCAGCGTGGACTTGCCGGAGCCGGACGGGCCCATCACGGCGACCAGCTCACCGGGTCGGACGACGAGGCTGACGCCACGCAGGGCGTGCACGGCGGCCGGGCCGGCCCCGTGGGTGCGTTGGACGGCGCGCAGCTCGAGCACCGCGTCGTCCGGTCCGCTCACCGTCGCGCCTCCTCGTCGGCCCACCGCGCCGCGTCGGGTGTGTCACCCGGTCCCGGTGCGGACGGCGGGGGGACGGCGGGTCGGTGGCGTACCAGGCTCGTCTCGCAGTGGTCCAGCCAACGGACCTCGGCCTCGGCCTGGAACACCATCGAGTCCAGGACCAACCGCCACGGCAGGTCCTCCGGTCGGTCGCTGCCGTACTTCAACCTGGTCAACTCCTGCAACGCCCGCATCGTCGCGCTGCGCTGCGCCTGCACCACCGAGCGGACGTCCACCCCGGGGGTGGTGAGCGCGAGCGCCAGCTTGATGGCCAGCTCGTCGCGGGGGCGGTCGGTACGGCTGATCGGGGTGGCGAACCACAGCGCGAGGTCGGCCCGGCCGGCGTCGGTGATCTCGTACGGGCGCTGCCCGGCCTCGCTCTCCGGCAGCGGGCGCACCAGACCGTCCCGTTCCAGCCGGGACAGCGTGGTGTAGACCTGCCCGATGTTCAGCGGCCAGGTCGAGCCGGTCGACTCCTCGAACGCGGCGCGCAGCTGGTAGCCGTACATCTGGCCGCGTTCGAGAAGGGCGAGCAGCCCGTGACGGATGGACATGGCAACGGAGTATGCATACCTGGTATGCGCGCCGCAACCGGAGCGGACCCGTTCAGGTCGGGCGGCCCGGAAATGCGACAGTCGGCGGGGTCACCCCGGCGGTCTTCCGCCACCGGGTGGCCCGTACCGCGTACTCGACAAGGGCGGCCAGCGCCTGGTCCCGGTCGGCGCCAGTGGTGGACGCGAGCGCGGCCCGCCAGTGTGCCGCCGTGCGTTCCTCCACCTCGACCGCGAGCCGCAGCGCGCTCGCCCGGTCGGTGACCGGGAACGGCAGCGCGTACCCGGCCCGGTCCGGTGGGACGGTGCCACCGCTGGTGCTGAGCTGCACGACCAGGGCGTCGCGTCGGCGCCGGTGCGCGGCCTCCGCCTGGCGTGCGGCGTCCCGGGCTGCGCCGGTGAGGCGTACCCCGATCCGGCCGTAGGCGTAGATGGCCCCGTACTCGGCGGACAGGGCGCCGGCGAGGGCCTCCGCGGCGGACGGCTGCTTCACTTCAGTGCCTCCTGGTGGGTGGCCCGGGCGGCGGCGATCGAACCGAGCAGCGCCGCCCGCTCGGCGGGCGCTGCGGCGCAGGCGGCGGTGGCGGTCCGCTGGCCGGCCTGCTCCAGGGCACGCAGGGCGGCCAGCGCACCGGCCGGGTCGGCCGCCGGGGTGGTGCTCGGCGCGGCGGCGGGCGCCGAGGGCAGCGCGACGCCGACGACCCTTGCCAGTTCGGTGGCGTGCGCGGTGTGCGCCTCGGCGATCGGGCCGAGCCGGTCGGCCAGCTCCGGGTGCGCGGTCGCGCTCGCCCGGTACGCCGCGGCGAGGCCGAGGGACTCGTCCACCATGGGCCCCAGCGGATCCGGCGGCGGCGTCGGCTCGTCGTCACGGTCGAAAAGATCACAGCCGGTCAGCGGCGTCACCGCGCCGCCGAGCGCGAGCAGCGCTCCGGCACGCAGGAGCTTTCGCCGGGAATGTCCGGATGATTGGTCGCGCGGTGTCGTTCTGCCGATCCCCACCGGGCAAGTCAACACCATCCGCGCCGTCGCGGGGGCCACCGGCGTCGGTGCGCCGCCCGGCCCGCCGGCCGGCAGGCGCGTTACGCTCTGCGCAGCCACCGGCGCGTCCGCTCCGGTGGTGTACCGGCATGCCGGGACGACGTCCCGGTCGACCAGGGAAAGGGTGCGGAGATGACGCAGCGTGGCCGTGCCACCAGGTCGACGGGTCGACCCCGCGACGGCGCGGGTCCCCGGGGGCCGCGCGAGGGTGGTCCCCGCAGCGGTGATCTCGCGGCGCGTCGTACCCGACTGCGGACCGTGATCGAGCCGGTCGTCAACGGCGTCGGCTACGACCTGGAGGACCTGACGGTCTCCCGGGCCGGCCGCCGGCACGTGGTGCGGGTGATCGTGGACCGCGACGGCGGGATCGACCTGGACGCCGTCGCCGACGTCTCCCGCGCGGTCTCGACCGCGCTCGACGCGGCCGAGGAGGCCGACGGCGACATCGTCGCCGGCGAGTACCAGCTGGAGGTCAGCTCGCCAGGCGTGGACCGGCCGCTCACCCTGCCCCGGCACTGGCGGCGCAACGTCGGCCGGCTGGTCAAGGTCACCGTCCGGGCGGCGGCGTCGTTGCCCCCGCAGCGCGGCGAGCAGCCCGGCGGTGACCGGCAGCTGACCGGCCGGGTGGTCGGCGCCGACGACGACGGCGTGCAGCTGGAGACCGACGACGGCCGCACCTCCTGGGCGTACGCCCAGCTGGGTCCGGGCCGGGTCCAGGTCGAGTTCACCCGCCTCGCCGAACTGGGCGAGCCGGACGAGCTCGACGACGCGGACGACACCGACGAGTTCGACGATTCAGACGACATCGACGACGAAGATGATGTGGAGGACGAGGAGAGGTGAACATCGACCTCGCGGCGCTGCGCGCACTCGAGCGCGAGCGGGAGATCCCGTTCGACACGATTCTCGCGGCGATCGAGACCGCACTGCTGACCGCCTACCGGCACACCGACGGCGCCGAGCCGCACGCCCGGGTGGAGATCGACCGCAAGTCGGGCGCCGCCCTGGTGTACGCGCAGGAGATGGACGCCGACGGCAGCCTGGTGCGTGAGTGGGACGACACCCCGCACGACTTCGGCCGGATCGCCGCCATGACCGCCAAGCAGGTGATTCTCCAGCGACTGCGGGAGGCCACCGACGAGGTGCACTTCGGCGAGTACGTCGGCCGTGAGGGCGACCTGGTCACAGGTGTGGTGCAGGCGCACGAGACACGGACCGAGAAGGGCATCGTCAGCGTCGACCTGGGCAAGTTGGAGGGCGTGCTGCCGCAGTCCGAGCAGGTGCCCGGCGAGCGGTACGCCCACGGCGAGCGGGTCCGCTGTGTCGTGGTGCACGTGGCCAAGGGCATGCGCGGTCCGCAGATCACCCTGTCCCGGTCGCACCCGGCGCTGGTCAAGAAGTTGTTCGCGTTGGAGGTGCCGGAGATCGCCGACGGCACTGTGGAGATCGGTGCGATCGCCCGTGAGGCAGGTCACCGTACGAAGATCGCCGTCCGTTCCACCACCCCCGGTGTGAACGCCAAGGGCGCCTGCATCGGCCCGATGGGCCAGCGGGTGCGTGCCGTGATGAGCGAGCTGCACGGCGAGAAGATCGACATCATCGACTGGTCGGACGACCCGGCCACCTTCGTCGGCAACGCGTTGTCGCCGGCCAAGGCGCTGCGGGTCGAGGTGGTGGACCTGGCCGGTCGGGCCGCCCGGGTGACGGTTCCGGACTTCCAGCTCTCCCTCGCCATCGGGCGGGAGGGGCAGAACGCCCGACTCGCTGCCCGGTTGACCGGTTGGCGGATCGATATCCGGTCCGACGCGGAGCAGACCGCACCGGCCGCGCGCGGGGCGGCTGATCACGTGCCGGAGCCGGGCGGCGCGATCTCGGGCAGCTAGGGGTAGACTTCCTCCAGTGGTACGACGCGCGCAGCCGGAGCGCACCTGTGTGGGCTGCCGGAAGCGTGCGCCGGCCAGCGAATTGCTGCGGATCGTCGCGATCGGGGACGAGGCTGGTTACAGCCTCCGGCCTGATCCGCGCCGCAGGCTGCCGGGTCGGGGGGCGAACATGCACCCGGATCCGGCCTGCTTCGCGCTGGCTGTGCGGCGCCGCGCCTTCGGGCGTGCGTTGCGCATCACCGAGGTCCTCGACCACGGTGTGCTGGCGGAGCACGTCGATGCGCCAACCACTACGTCCGGTCAGCCCGACCGGGCGAGGGTCGCTAGCAGGGTAGGACGACCGACATGAGCACACGATGAAGTCCCTGAAATGACCAGGCTTCAAGTGCACGAGTGAGGTCGCTGCGGGTGCTGCCCGCACGACCTCGGAGTGAGGAGTGCAGTGGCAGGCAAGGCCCGCGTACACGAGCTTGCAAAAGAGCTCGGGGTCGAGAGTAAGACCGTTCTCGCCAAGTTGAAGGAAATGGGCGAGTTCGTGAAGTCCGCGTCCAGCACCGTTGAGGCGCCCGTCGCCCGTCGGCTGCGTAACGCATTCGTCGCGTCCGCCGGTGGTCCGGCGCCCGCGGCCCCGTCGGCGCCCGCTTCGGCGCCGGCCACGAGCCCGAGCCCGAGTCCGACCCCGACGCCGTCCCCGACCCCGGGCGCGCCACGGGTCTCGGCCAAGCCGATGCCGCCTCGGCGGCCGGCCGCGCCGGCTCCCGGCCCGAAGCCGAAGGGTCCGGTGCCCGGTGCGCCGCAGCCCGCGGCGCCGGTCGCCAAGCCGGCGAGTGCCCACGACATCGAGGTGGCGGCCGCGGAGGCGCGTGCCGCCGCGCTGAAGGCTGAGCAGGAGGCCGCGGTCAAGGCCGCGCAGGCCGCCCGCCAGCAGCAGCGGGACAACGTCCGCCGGGAGCCCCCGACGGACGGCAACCGCCCCGGCCCCCGGCCGGGTCCGGCCGCGATGCCTCCCCGTCCCGGTTCGCCGGCAGCTCGTCCGAGCACGCCGGCTCCCGGTCCGGGTGCCCGGCCGGGCGGTCGTCCGCCGGCGCGCGGCGCCGGTAACAACCCGTTCGGTATCCAGGGTGGCCAGCAGCAGCGGCCCCCGGCCGCCGGCGCGGGTGGCCCTCGGCCGAACAGCCCGGCGGGTATGCCGCCGCGGCCCAGTCCGAACTCCATGCCGCCGCGGCCCAGCCCGGCGTCCATGCCGAGTCAGCGTCCGGCCGCCGGTCGCCCCGGCCCCGGTGGCGCTGGTCGTCCCGGTGGCGGTGGCGCTGGTCGTCCCGGTGGCGGTGGCGGCGGCTTCCGTGGCGGTCCCGGCGGCGGCGCCGGTGGCGGCGGCGGTTACCGCGGCGGCCCCGGTGGCGGCGGTGGTGCCGGCGGTGGCGGTGGCTACCGTGGCGGTCCCGGCGGCGGTGGCGGTGCTCCCGGCGGCGGTTTCCGTCCGGGTGCCCCGTCCGGCGGTGGCGGTCGTCCGGGTGCCGGTGGTCGTGGCCGTGGCGGCGGCGCCGCGGGTGCCTTCGGGCGTCCGGGTGGCCGGCCGACGCGCGGTCGCAAGTCCAAGAAGCAGCGCAGACAGGAGTTCGACAACCTGTCGGCTCCGACCATGAGCTCGGGTGCTCCCCGGGGTCAGGGTCAGGTCGTCCGGCTGTCCCGTGGCGCCTCCCTGTCGGACTTCGCCGACAAGATCAACGCCAACCCGGGTTCGCTGGTCCAGGAGATGTTCAACCTGGGCGAGATGGTCACCGCGACCCAGTCCTGTTCTGACGACACCCTGCAGCTGCTGGGTGAGCACCTGGGCTTCGACATCCAGATCGTCAGCCCGGAGGACGAGGACCGCGAGCTGCTCGCGCAGTTCAACATCGACCTCGACGCGGAGGTGGCCGAGGAGCGTCTGGTCAGCCGTGCGCCTGTCGTGACCGTCATGGGTCACGTCGACCACGGTAAGACCAAGCTGCTCGACGCGATCCGTAAGGCGAACGTCGTGGCCGGTGAGGCGGGTGGCATCACCCAGCACATCGGTGCGTACCAGGTGCACGTTCCGCACGAGGGTGTGGACCGCGCGGTGACCTTCATCGACACCCCGGGTCACGAGGCGTTCACCGCCATGCGTGCCCGTGGTGCCCAGGTGACGGACATCGTGATCCTGGTGGTCGCGGCCGACGACGGCGTGATGCCGCAGACCATCGAGGCGTTGAACCACGCCAAGGCGGCCGACGTGCCGATCGTGGTCGCGGTCAACAAGGTCGACAAGCCGGAGGCCAACCCGGACAAGGTCCGCCAGCAGCTGACCGAGTACGGCCTGGTCGCCGAGGAGTACGGCGGCGAGACCATGTTCGTCAACGTGGCCGCGAAGCCGGGCATCGGCATCGAGGAGCTCCTCGAGGCTGTCCTGCTGACCGCCGACGCGTCGCTGGAGCTGACCGCTCCGATCGACGGGCCGGCGCAGGGTGTGGCCATCGAGGCGCACCTGGACAAGGGCCGCGGTGCGGTGGCGACGGTGCTGGTGCAGAAGGGCACCCTGCGGGCGGGCGACTCGATCGTCGCCGGTGGGGCGCACGGCCGGGTCCGGGCGATGCTCGACGAGAACGGCAACCAGGTCTCCGAGGCCGGGCCGGCGCGTCCGGTCATGGTCCTGGGTCTGACCGCGCCTCCCGGCGCGGGCGACACGTTCCTCGCCGCGGCGGACGACCGGACGGTGCGGCAGATCGCCGAGCAGCGCCAGGCGCGGCGGCGGGCGGCGGCATTCGCCAACTCCCGTGGTCGGGCCACCCTCGAGACGCTCATGGAGCAGCTCAAGGAGGGCGAGAAGACGTCGCTCAACCTCATCCTCAAGGGCGATGTCTCCGGTTCGGTGGAGGCCCTGGAGGACGCGCTGTTCAACCTCGACATTCCCGAGGAGGTCCAGCTCAAGGTCCTCGACCGGGGCGTCGGCGCGATCACCGAGAGCAACGTCATGCTCGCGAGCGCCTCGTCCGAGCCGGTCACGATCATCGGCTTCAACGTGCGGGCCTCGAACAAGGTCCGTGAGATGGCCGACCGCGAGGGCGTGGAGATCCGGTACTACACCGTCATCTACCAGGCCATCGAGGAGATCGAGGCGGCGCTCAAGGGCCTGCTCAAGCCGGAGTACGAGGAGGTCGAGCTGGGCACCGCGGAGATCCGCGACGTCTTCCGCTCGTCCAAGATCGGCAACATCTCCGGTTGTATCGTCCGGTCGGGCATCATCCGACGCAACGCGAAGGCACGCCTGCTTCGGGACGGGACGGTCGTGGCGGACAACCTCACGATCACCTCGCTCAAGCGGTTCAAGGACGACGCCACCGAGGTCCGCGAGGGCTTCGAGTGTGGTCTGACCCTGGGTGGTTACAACAACGTCCAGGTCGGCGACGTCATCGAGACCTTCGAGATGCGGGAGAAGGCTCGCGCCTGATCCGGCAGTGACACGCTGATCAAGGGGTTTACGCCGTCCGGCGTAAACCCCTTGATCATGCGGGGTCGGGTGGCGGTATCGTCCGGGGCGATGTTCACCGGAAACGCGGTCTTCGACCTGCTGCTGCCGGGCGACTCCCGGTCGCTCAAAGCCAAGAGATCATATGTACGGCCGATCGTGGCGGCATTGCGCCGTTTCGAGGTGTCGGCCGCCGAGGTGGGTGCGCTCGACCTGCATGGTCGAGCGGAGATAGCGGTGGCCGTGGTGGCCGCCGAGGCGGCGCACGTCCGCGAGGTGCTCGACTCCTGTGAGCGCCTGGTGGCGGCTCGCCCGGAGGTCGAGTTGCTGTCGGTGCGGCGCCGGTTGTACGGCGCGGACGACGACTGACCAGGGTGCCGGCCGGGCCGGGCGACCGGCTCCGGCCGCGAAGGTAGTGTTCGAGTTGTTGGCCGGTCGGCCGGCGTCCTGCGGGTCGCCGGGCGGCCGGGAGCAGGACGCCGTGGAGGTGGCGAGATGTCTGATCCGGCCAAGGTACGCCGGCACGCGGAACGGGTGCGTGAGCTGGTCGCGTCGGTGGTGCGGAGCCAGATCAAGGATCCGCGGCTCGGCATGATCACCATCACCGACGCCCGGATCACCGCGGATCTGCGTGACGCGACCGTCTTCTACACGGTGCTGGGTGACGCGGTGGCGCAGGCGGACACGGCGGCGGCCCTGGAGAGCGCCAAAGGGCTGCTGCGCAGCACCGTCGGCAAGGCTCTCGGGCTGCGGCACTCGCCGACGCTCACGTTCGTCCTGGACGACGTGCAGGACCAGGTCAAGCACATCGACGATCTGCTGGCCGCGGCCCGCAACGCCGACGCCGAGGTGCAGCGCCTCGCCGCCCGGGCGGAGTACGCGGGCGAGGCGCAGCCGTACCGGGTCGACGACGAGGACGATGACGAGACGGACGAGGCCGACGAGGCCGCCGACGTCACGGAGAGCCCCCGGGGTGGGGAAGCGCGGTGACCGGCACCGCCGGCGCGCAGCTCGCCCCGACGGTCGGTGCCGGCCCCGCCGAGGCGGACTGGGCGGCGGCCGAGGCGCTGATCCGCGCTCTCCCACCGACCGGGCGGGTGCTGCTGATCTGCCATGTGAATCCGGACGGGGACGCGCTGGGCAGCATGCTCGGCTTCGGTCTGGGGCTGCTGCGCCTCGGTGTGGGCGGGTTGCAGGCGACCTTCCCCGGGCCGCCGGAGGTGCCCGAGCCGTTCCGTGGGCTGCCCGGCCTGGAGCTGCTGGTTCCGGCGAGTGACGTGGACCCGGCACCGGACCTGGTGATCTGCTTCGACGCGGCGAGCGAGTCGCGGCTGGGCGAGTTGGCCGGGCGGTTGACCAGCGCCGGCGCGGCGTTGGTGCTCGACCATCACGCCTCCAACGACGGCTTCGGCACCGTCAACCTGGTCGACCCGACCGCCGCCGCGACGTCGGTGGTGGCCGAGCAGTTGCTGACCCGGCTCGGCGTACCGTTGGACCGGGCCATCGCCGAGTGCCTGTACGTGGCGCTGACCACGGACACCGGTTCGTTCCGGTTCGAGGCGACCACCCCTGCCGTGCACCACCTGGCCGCCCGGTTGCTCGCCACCGGCATCTCGCCGGGGGACATCTCCCGGCGGGTCTTCGACACCCGTCCCTTCGGCGCGGTGCGTCTCTTCGGTGAGGTGCTCGGCAGGGCCCGGCTGGAGCCGGCCGCCGCCGACGGCCGTGGGCTGGTGTGGACCTTCGCGACGCTGGAGGACCTGAGCCGGCACGACCAGCGCCCGTACGTGCTGGAGGCGCTCATCGACTCGGTGCGGTGCACCGCCGAGGCGGACGTGAGCTGCGTGTTGAAGCAGGTCCGGCCGGACGAGTGGGCGGTGTCCATGCGCAGCAAGGGCGGGGTCGACGTCAGTCGGGTGGCGGTCGCGCTGGGCGGCGGTGGCCACCGGTTCGCGGCGGGTTTCACCGGCCGGGGGAGCGCCGAGCAGGTGATCGGGTCGATCCGCGATCAGCTGGACGCGGCACTGATTCGCCCCGACGCCTGACGGGTGTGCGCCGGCCGTGCGGCCGGGCGGGGAAGATCAGGGTCAGCTCCGGGGAGTGTTGGTCTTCCGGCGCTCCGTGATAGCGGGAAGAATTGCGGGATGGAGCAGCCGCACGACCTCACCGTGGAGGCCCCCCGCACCTGGGATCGGCCCGCCGTCTCCGTCCCCGTCCTGGTCTGCCTGTCGCTCGTCGGTGGGCGGTTCGCGTCGTTCTCCACCGAGGCGAATCTGTACACCCTCGGCACCGGTGGCGTGCTGATCTGGCTCGGTCTGAGCAACCGGGTGCCGCGCCGGCCGGCGCCGCGCCGGTTGGGCGCGGGCGCGGCCTGGTGGGCGCTGCCGGTGGTGGTGTTCGGGGTCTTCGAGGGCGTCACCTTCGTCATGGCGGTCGGTGATGACTTTCCCACCTTCTCCCGGCTGGCCGATCCGCTGCTGGAGGACCATCTGACCCGGTCGGCGGCGTGGTTCGCCTGGTTGGCCGCGTTCTGGGGGCTGGTGCGGCGATGATGCGGGCGCTCGCGATCGGCGGTTTCCTCACCTCGCTGGCCCTGTTCGCGGCGGTCGAGTGGCTGGCCCGGAGGGAGGGCTCCCGCATCCCGACCCTGGGCGAGGTCTGCGCGTACGTGATGCGGTACGAGGTCGGCCCGGTGCCGGTGGGCCGGATCGGTCTGTTCGGCTTCTGGTGGTGGCTGGGCTGGCACTTCCTGGCTCGCTGAGTCAGGATGCCTGCCGTCCAAATGGCGGGAACCAGGAGCAGCATGTGGACCTGAACGATAACTTGGGAGACGGCCGGCACCGCGCTGCGGTGCAGGTCATGGGCTGTGGTGCCACACCTCGCGCCGCCTCCCTCCAGGGTCGCACCGACCCGGGCTCACGCTGCCCAGTCGGCTGCTCCGGTAACCCCGGACCGCCGTGGGGCGCTCAGCACGACCGCCCGTGAGGGCCGCCGCGCGTCGGCGGCTCGCACCCTGGAAGGAGCGCCACCATGGCGAACAAGCCCAAGCCCGAAACCACTGACGACGCCCGCGAGCAGGCCCGCCGCGCGCTGCAGACGTCGATGGACACCCGCCAGTAGATCGTTCCAGGCGGCGGGACGCCGCCGAGGCGTCCCGCGGCAGCGCGACCACTCGCCCGGCTCGACGCCCTGACCCGGCTGCCGCTCGCGATCCTCGGCGTCCGCGCCGTGCTGTGCCTGTCCCGCTCGACCCGGAAACGCGCGGGGCGGCCGGGGCGGGCCGGGTGTCCCCGTCCTGCCCCGGCCGCCCGGGGGAGCCGCTCAGGACAGGAACTTGTCCAGGGCGGTCTCGATGGTGCCGGAGTCCGGCGACGCGTACGCCTTCCTGGTGGTGCTGTTGTACGAGATGACGCTCGGGCACCTGTTCGCCGGGGCGGCCACGGTGCCACCGTCGCCGATCTTCTCGCCTGTCTTGGCGGCGTAGAAGGTCAGGGTGTAGCGCGACGAGATGTAGTCCACGGTGACCTGCTTGCCGTCCTTGTCCTTGTACAGGCACTTCGTCGGCTCACCCTGGCTGCCCTCCACGAACTCCAGGCAGCCGACCACCGACACCGCCTCGTACTCGGTGGTCTTGGCCGAGTAGGGCTTGCTCGACGCGATGTACTTCGACGACCAGAACGTCGGCCGGTCCGGGCTGTTGGAGAACGTGTACGCCTTGGCGCCGGCCGGGCCGCTGTAGGGTGCCGCGTTCAGGATCCGGCTGCCCTCGCAGACGTTCGACATGTCGCTGGAGAAGCGGGCCGTCATCGAGTTGTTGTCGCTCGGAGGGTCCGACTGCCCGGGCGCGGGGGAGGCCGTCGTGCCGGGGGTGGGTTCGGAGGACGTGACGGTCGTGGGCTCGTCGTCGTCGCTTCCGAGGGCGACCAGGAGGCCGATGCCGCCGCCGCACATGGCGAGCAGGAGGACGACCGCGCCGACAGCAAGTCCGATGATCAGGCCCTTGTTCGACTTCTTGGCCGGCGGAACGGGGGCGCCGTACTGCGGCATCGGGGGCGGCTGCCCGTAGGGCGGGTACCCGCCCTGCTGCGGCGCGGGGGGCCCGCTCCAGGGCGTGACGTTCGGGTCAGGCTGCTGCCCGTACGGAGGGTATTGGTCACTCATCGTAAGCCCTTATCGCTGTCGGAACGTTGCCAAGATCGTGGGAACGTCGTCAGGGTAGTAAGCCCTGCAAGTGGGACGCCCGGCACTCGTCCCGGCCACGTTCGCCCCGCCGGCCAACGCCGGACGAGGAAGACATGCGTAAGTCGCTGGGCGCCTTGCACTCCTTACGGTGGCCGTGCCAGGATCGGCGGCGATGAGCCAGCCAGCCCACACCGACACCGCGCCGGCCACCGCCGCATCGGCCTCGCCTCGCCGCATCGCCGCGCTCGCCCTGCCGGCCCTCGTGGTGCTCGCCGCCGAGCCGCTCTACGTGCTCGTCGACACGGCGGTGGTCGGGCACCTCGGCCGGGTTCCGCTCGCCGCGCTCGCCGTCGCCGGCACGGTGATGACGCTTACCGCCTGGGTCGGCACCGTCGTCGCGTACGGCACCACCGGACGGGCGGCCCGTCGCTTCGGCGCGGGCGACCGGGCCGCCGCCGTCGCCGAGGGCGTCCAGTCGTCCTGGTTGGCGTTCGGTGTCGGACTGCTGATCGCGATCGGCATGCAGTTCGGCGGCGGCGCGTTGGCACGTACCCTCGCCGGCGGTGGTGGCGACGTGGCCGACGCCGCCGCGCAGTGGCTGCGGATCGCGGCCCTCGGCGCCCCGGGCCTGCTGCTCGCCGCCGCCGGCAACGGCTGGCTGCGCGGCGTGCAGGACACCCGCCGCCCGTTGTACTTCGTGCTCGGCCCCAACCTGCTGTCCGCGCTGCTCTGCCCCCTGCTGGTCTACCCCGGCGGGCTCGGCCTGGTCGGTTCCGCGGTCGCCAACGTGGTGGCCCAGACCATCGCCGGTGGGCTCTTCGCCGCCGCGCTCGTCGCCGAACGGGTGTCGCTGCGGCCGCAACCCCGGGTGATCCGCCAGCAACTGGTGCTCAGCCGGGACCTGCTGATCCGGGGCGTGGCGTTCCAGGCCAGCTTCCTGTCCGCGACCGCCGTCGCCGCCCGCTTCGGCGCCGCCGCCGTGGGCGCCCACCAGATCGCCCTGCAACTCTGGTTCTTCTCGGCGCTGGTGCTCGACGCCCTCGCCATCGCCGCGCAGTCCCTGGTCGGTGCCGCGCTCGGAGCCGGCGACGCGGCGGACGCCCGGGCGCTGGCCCGACGGATCGGCAGGCTCGGCGGCGTCTGCGGCATCGGCTTCGCGGCGCTCATCGCCGCCGGCGCCGGCGTCGTGCCGTCGTGGTTCAGCTCCGATCCGCAGGTACGCGAACAGGCCATGGTGGCCTGGCCGTGGTTCGTCGTCATGCTGCCGCTGGCCGGGGTGGTGTTCGCCCTGGACGGCGTGCTGATCGGCGCCGGCGACGTGCGGTACCTGCGCAACCTCACCATCGTGGCGGCGCTCGGCGGCTTCCTGCCGGCCATCTGGCTGGCGTACGTGCTGGATCTCGGGCTGGGCGGCATCTGGGCGGGGCTCACCCTGTTCGTGGTGATCCGGCTGGTCGCCCTGCTGCTGCGTCTGCGCAACGGCAGGTGGGCGGTCGTCGGGGCGGTTCGCTGACCCGGTCGCGGTGGTCGTCGCTCAGCACCGCGTGGTGCTCGGCGCTGGCGCGTCGAGGTCGAAGATCGTGCCGGGGTCACCCGCTGGCAACCGCTTCCCGTGCAGGTCAGCCATCCAGTACTGCTCCTGGATCCAGCCGGCGCGCAGTTGGGCGCAGTCCGCGTTCCAGGTGACGGCAGTCGCCGACGCGATCCACAGACCACGGGAGGACGCCTGCGTGTCCTCCGGATACGGCACCTGCCAGACGACACGGTCGCGGACCGCCACCACACCGGCACCGGCGGGTGCCCGCAGGTCCACGTCGAACGGGTACGCCCAGACGAACTCCGTCGAGACCTCCAGTAGTCGGATCCCCTCCTCCTCGGTGGCCCGGTAACTGACCCGACCGGCGGCTCGCGCACCAGGCTCCCACTCCGACTGCGACCCCATCCGGGTGGCGTAGCGCAGGAAACTGCCGTCGGAGAAGTCCGCGCGGCGCTGCTCGCGGGCGTCCGGCGCGAGCACGGCGAGGAACGGTTCGGGGTCGCCCAGGAACATCGACGTGTCCAACCGGCTCTCGACCAGCGCCTTGCGGACCGACTCCAGCGCGGCGCGCACCTCGTTCGCCGTGAACGGCCCGGTGGCCTTCGCCGCCGGCATCCGCACGGACTCCTCGCCCGGCGTGAAGGAGGCCGCCGGTGTCCCGGCGAACAGATCGCGGGGATCGCCCACCCTGCTCACCGGTGGGGTAGGACTCGGCGTGGCACTCTCGGCGGCGGAGGCGCGGACGCCGTCGGCGACCTGCCCGACCAGCACCGCGCCGCCGACGACCACCAGCAGGGCCAGCGCCAGGCCGAAACCGATGAGCAGCGGGCCGTTGTGCCGGGCCGAGAGGAAGCGCAGCCGGTCCAGCCCTGTCGGTTGGTGCTCGACCTCCGGTGACCGCATCCAGTCCGGCAGGCGGACCGGGTTGACCTCGGCGACCGCCGCGGGTCCCGGGGACGCGTCCGACTCCGGGGACGTGGGCCCGCCCGTCGTTGGCGTGTCCGTCACAGTTCCTCCGTCAGTAGTAGCCGCGCATGGCAAGCGCGAGCAGGTAGTAGGCGCCGAACACCGCGGCCGTCCCCAGCACGGCGGCGACGACGAACGACACCACGGCGACGACGTGCGGATGCGAATCGCTCCACCGGGTCCGGTCGCGCCACCGCCACCAGGCCCGGCGGGCCGCGTTCAACCCCGGCTGACGCTCGACGAGGTCGTCGAGGAGCCGCGCGGGGGTTCGACGCTTCGGGGTGGGTTGCCGCATCCAGTCCGGCAACTCGACGGGGTCGCGGTGCTCGTGGGCCGGACGTCGGTCGGCGGTCATCGGCGGTCCTGGTGGGGGGACGGCGGCAGGGGGCGGATGATCATTGCATCTCCGCGGACGGCGCGTCGCCCCGTCCGTGTCCCGTGGCGGTCCGCACCCGACGCGCCGCCCACGCACCTGCCCGTACGGGGCGTCTGGCAGGCTTGCACGACGTGAGCACCGATGGCCTGATCGTGGTCGACAAGCCCGGCGGCATGACGTCGCACGACGTGGTGGCGCGGATCCGCCGACTGGCCAGGACCCGGCGGGTCGGCCACGGCGGCACCCTCGACCCGATGGCCACCGGAGTGCTGGTCATCGGTGTGGGCCGGGCCACCCGGCTGCTGACCTACGTGATCGGCGCGGGCAAGAGCTACACCGCCACCATCCGACTCGGTCAGGCCACAGTCACCGACGACGCCGAGGGGGACGTGATCGCCACCACCCCCGCCGGCCTGCTGACCGACGACGGGATCCGGTCGGCGCTGGCGGCCCTGAGCGGCGAGGTCGACCAGGTGCCGAGCGCGGTCAGCGCCATCAAGATCAACGGACAGCGGGCGTACAAGCGGGTCCGCGACGGCGAGAGCGTGGAACTGCCGGCGCGTCGGGTCACCATCTCCCGGCTGGAGGTGCTGGCGATCCGCCGTACCGAACCGGACGTGGTCGACGTGGACGTGGACGTGACCTGCTCCTCCGGCACGTACATCAGGGCCATCGCCAGGGACGCGGGCCTGGCGCTCGATGTCGGTGGGCACCTGACCGCGCTGCGCCGGACCGCGGTCGGCGGCTTCACCCTCGACGAGGCGGCCACCCTCGACGAGCTGGAGCAGCGCGCCCCGGCCGTGGTGAACCTTCCGCTGGACGCGGCGGCCGACCGGTTCTTCCCGCGCCGTGACGCCACGCCCGACGAGGCGCGGGTGCTCGCCCACGGCGGCCCGCTGGACCCGACCGGGCGCACCGGGCCGTACGCCGTCTTCGGTCCGGCGGGCGGCCTGATCGCTATCGTCAGCGAGCGGGACGGGCGGGCCCGCGCGGAGATCGTGCTCGCCCCGGCCTGACGGCGGGGCGCAGGTCCGCCGGCCCCGGCCGGCGGGACAGCAGGGGAGGAGCGGCATGCAGCGGTGGCGGGGGTACGACGCGGCGCCCGGAGGGTGGGGACGTTCGGTCGTGACCATCGGCGTCTTCGACGGCGTACACAGGGGGCACCAGGCGACGATCGGCCACGCCGTGGCCCGCGCCCGGGAGTTGGGCGTGCAGTCGGTGGTGGTCACCTTCGATCCGCACCCGGCCGAGGTGGTCCGCCCCGGCTCGCACCCGGCGGTGCTCACCGAGCAGGCCCGCAAGGCGGAACTGATCGAGGCGCTCGGCGTGGACGTGCTCTGCGTGGTGCCGTTCACCCAGGAGTTCTCCCGGCTGCCTGCCGAACAGTTCGTGCACGACGTCCTGGTCGAGCACCTGCACGCCGCGCTGGTGGTGGTAGGCGGCAACTTCCGCTTCGGGCACCGCGCCGCCGGTGACGTGGCGCTGCTGGAGCGGCTCGGCCAGACCTTCGGCTTCGGCGTGGAGGGCGGCCCGCTGGTCACCGAGGACGGCACCGTCTTCTCCTCCACGTACATCCGCTCCTGCGTCGACGCGGGCGACGTCGGCGCGGCGGCGGCGGCGCTGGGCCGGCCGCACCGGCTCGAGGGCGTGGTGGTCCGCGGCGACCAGCGCGGCCGGGAGTTGGGCTTCCCCACCGCCAACCTGCTCTGCCACAGGTACGCGGCGGTGCCCGCCGACGGGGTGTACGCGGCCCGGCTGATCCGCCGCGGCCAGCACGAGCCGCTGATGGCTGCCGTGTCGGTGGGCACCAACCCGACCTTCTCCGGCCGGGAGCGGCGGGTCGAGGCGTACGCGCTGGACTTCTCCGGCGACCTGTACGGCGAGCGGCTGGCCCTGGACTTCGTGGCGCACCTGCGGGGGCAGGTCCGGTACGACTCGATCGAGCCGTTGATCGCCCAGATGAACCAGGACGTCGAACGCACCCGACGCGCCCTGAGCTGACCCTCACGCGGCCCGGCCGAGGCCCTTGGCCGGCTGTTACCGGCGGGTGCTGGTAGTCTTGCCGGGACGTCGGGTGACCGGCGTGGGGCCTCGCGTGCCTGCTCGACGCCGCGGGTGCGAGGTACCGGTCCGTTCCCGGTCCATCGGGACGACGGACATCTACTTGATCAACCCATCGAAACAGGGAGAACATGGCGCTCGACCAGGAAGCCAAGGCCAGCATCCGTGCGGAGTACGCGACCGCCGAGGGCGACACCGGTTCGCCGGAGGTCCAGGTCGCGGTCCTCACCAAGCGGATCGCCGAGCTGACCGAGCACCTGAAGGTGCACAAGCACGACCACCACAGCCGCCGTGGGCTGCTGCTGCTGGTCGGCCGTCGCCGTCGGCTGCTCAACTACGTCCAGAAGAAGGACATTGCGCGCTACCGGTCGCTCATCGAGCGGCTCGGCCTGCGCCGGTGACGTGACGGGGGAGTGGCTGACCGGCCGCTCCCCCGCACCGCGTCCCACCTGAAGAACACGGGCCGCGCGACCACCCGAGAGGGAGCCGGTCAGCGTACCGGTCTCCGGTAGTGGCCCCCGGGAACCCGGCATTGCGCCGGCCACCCGGGCGCTTCGATCGAAGACCGGCCGGCTGAGCAGCTCCCCGACGTCGCGGGCCCACGACGCGAAGGAGCACGACAGCACATGACCGAGACCAAACTCGGCACCGAATCCCGCACCGCCGTGATCGACAACGGGTCCTTCGGCACCCGTGAGATCACCTTCTCCACCGGCCGGCTGGCCCGTCAGGCCGCCGGTTCCGTCATCGCCCAGCTGGGCGAGACGGTGGTTCTCTCCGCCACCACCGCCGGTAAGCAGCCGAAGGAGCAGTTCGACTTCTTCCCGCTGACCGTCGACGTCGAGGAGCGGATGTACGCCGCGGGCCGCATCCCCGGCTCGTTCTTCCGCCGTGAGGGCCGGCCCAGCGAGGACGCGATCCTCACCTGCCGCCTGATCGACAGGCCGCTGCGCCCGTCCTTCGTCAAGGGCCTGCGCAACGAGGTCCAGGTCGTCGAGACCATCCTCGCGCTCGACCCGCAGCACCCGTACGACGTCGTGGCGATCAACGCCGCCTCGATGTCGACGAAGCTCTCGGGTCTGCCGTTCTCCGGCCCGATCGGGGCGACCCGCGTCGCCCACATCGACGGCCAGTGGGTCGCCTTCCCGACCCTGGAGGAGCTGGCTCGCGCCACCTTCGACATGGTCGTGGCCGGCCGCACGCTCGACGACGGCGACGTCGCGATCATGATGGTCGAGGCCGAGGCCACCCCGAACGCCGTCGCGCTCATCTCGGCCGGTGCCACCGCACCGACCGAGGAGGTCGTGGCCAGCGGTCTGGAGGCCGCCAAGCCGGCCATCCGCGAGCTGTGCCGCGCGCAGAGCGAGCTGGCCGAGGTCGCCGCCAAGCCGGTCGCCGAGTTCCCGGTCTTCCTGGACTACCAGGACGACGTGTACGACGCGGTCTCCGAGCTGGCCCGCGGTGACGTGGCCGAGGCGATCACCATCGCCGGCAAGGCCGACCGCGAGGAGGCCCTGGACCGGGTCAAGGCCCGGGTCGCCGAGGAGCTGGGTGCTCGGTTCGAGGGTCGGGAGAAGGAGCTCAGCGCCGCCTTCCGGTCGCTGACCAAGTCCGAGGTGCGCAACCGCGTGCTGCGCGAGCAGGTCCGCATGGACGGGCGTGGCCCGCGCGACATCCGCGCGCTGACCGCCGAGGTCGGCGTGCTGCCCCGCGTGCACGGTTCGGCGCTGTTCGAGCGCGGCGAGACCCAGATCCTGGGCGTCACCACGCTGAACATGCTCCGCATGGAGCAGATGGTGGACACGCTGTCCCCGGAGAACCGCAAGCGCTACATGCACAACTACAACTTCCCGCCGTACTCGACGGGTGAGACCGGCCGGGTCGGCTCGCCGAAGCGTCGCGAGATCGGCCACGGCGCTCTCGCCGAGCGCGCGCTGATCCCGGTGCTGCCGTCGCGCGAGGAGTTCCCGTACGCCATCCGACAGGTGTCCGAGGCGCTCGGCTCCAACGGCTCCACCTCGATGGGTTCGGTCTGCGCCTCGACGCTGGGCCTGCTCTCCGCGGGTGTGCCGCTGAAGGCGCCGGTCGCCGGCATCGCGATGGGTCTCATCTCCGACGAGGTGGACGGCAAGACCCAGTACGTGACGCTCACCGACATCCTCGGTGCCGAGGACGCGTTCGGTGACATGGACTTCAAGGTCGCCGGTACGCCTGAGTTCGTCACCGCGCTCCAGCTCGACA
The DNA here is from genome assembly GCF_055587305.1 of Micromonospora sp. NPDC047521. Taxonomy (NCBI): domain Bacteria; kingdom Bacillati; phylum Actinomycetota; class Actinomycetes; order Micromonosporales; family Micromonosporaceae; genus Micromonospora; species Micromonospora sp. NPDC047521. The sequence goes on from NZ_JBVJGN010000005.1 coordinate 53,682, forward strand.
CCAAGCTCAACGGCATCCCGTCGGACGTGCTGGCCGCCGCGCTTCAGCAGGCCAACGAGGCCCGGCAGGTCATCCTCGGCGTGATGAAGGCGGCTATCGAGGCTCCGGCCGAGATGTCGGACTACGCGCCGCGGGTCACCACCGTCAAGATCCCGGTCGACAAGATCGGCATGGTGATCGGCCCGAAGGGCCAGACCATCAACGCGATCCAGGACGAGACCGGCGCCGAGATCTCCATCGAGGACGACGGCACGATCTACGTCGGCGCCACCAACGGCCCGTCGGCCCAGGCGGCCGTCGACCGGATCAACGGCATCGCCAACCCGACCCTGCCCAAGCAGGGCGAGCGGTTCCTCGGCACGGTGGTCAAGACCGCCGCGTTCGGTGCGTTCATCTCGCTGCTGCCGGGCCGGGACGGCCTGCTGCACATCTCCAAGGTGGGCGACGGCAAGCGGGTCGAGCGCGTCGAGGACTTCCTCAACGTCGGCGACCGGGTCGAGGTCGAGATCGCGGACATCGACGCCCGCGGCAAGATCTACCTGGACAAGGTCCGCCCGGAGGGCGCCGAGGCGCCGGCCGCCGGTGAGGCCGCCGGTGGCGACCGACCGGCTGGCCGGGACCGGGGCGACCGGGGTCCGCGTGACCGGGGCGACCGCGAGCGTGGCGGCGACCGGGGCGGGCGTGGCCCGGAGCGCGGCGACCGTGGCGAAGGCGGCGGCGGCGAGGGTGGTGGCGAGGGCGGCGAGCGTCCGCGCCGCCGGACCCGGCACAGCTGACAGTCGTACACCGCATCACCCACCCCTCGTCGAACCGGGAGCACCACGTGAGTCGGGCCTTCAGTGCGCCGTTTCCACCGGATCGACGGGGGGTGGCTCCGTCTCGGGCCACCGGGGCGGGCCGCTCCGGCGGCACCGCCCGCGCGGTGACCCGGACGCTCAGCGACGACCCGCTGGGCGGCACGGTACGTCGTACCGTGCTGCCCAGCGGCCTGCGCGTGCTCACCGAGGCGATTCCGGCGATGCGCAGCGTCTCGTTCGGCGTCTGGGTGGCGGTCGGCTCGCGTGACGAGACCGGCCCGCAGGCCGGCGCCGCGCACTTCCTGGAGCACCTGCTCTTCAAGGGCACCCACAAGCGCACCGCGCTGGAGATCTCCTCGCAGATCGAGGCGGTGGGTGGCGAGACGAACGCCTTCACCACGAAGGAATACACCTGCTACTACGCCCGCGTGCTGGACGAGGACCTGCCGCTGGCGATCGACGTGATGTGCGACCTGGTCGCCGACTCGCTGCTGGAGCCGGCCGACGTGGAGACCGAACGTGGCGTGATCCTGGAGGAGATCGCCATGCACGACGACGAGCCCGGTGACGAGGTGCACGACCTCTTCGCCCGCGCCGTCTACGGCGACCACCCGCTGGGTCGGCTGATCTCCGGCACCGAGGAGACTGTCACGCCGATGACCAGGCGGCAGATCCAGAGCTTCTACCGAAGCCGCTACACGGCGCCGCAGATCGTCATCGCCGCAGCCGGCAACCTGGATCACGCCGCGGTGGTCAAGCTGGTCCGCCAGGCCGTCCGGGGCACCCCCCTGGACAGCGACCCGGCCAGCCCGGCGCCGCACCGCGCGGCCACCCCTGCGGTACGCACCAAGCCTGCGACCACACTTGTCGAGCCGAAGGAGACCGAGCAGGCGCACGTCCTGCTCGGCTGCCCCGGCATCGACCGCCTCGACGACCGGCGCTTCGCCCTCGGGGTGCTCAACAACGTGCTCGGCGGCGGCATGTCCAGCCGCCTGTTCCAGGAGATCCGCGAGCAGCGCGGCCTCGCGTACTCGGTGTACTCGTACGCCAGCCAGTACGCCGACACGGGCCTGTTCGCCGTCTACGCCGGCTGCGCGCCGGGCAAGGTCGACGAGGTGCTGGCCCTGACCCGCGCCGAACTGGCCCGGGTCGCCGCCGACGGGTTGACCGAGGCCGAGGTGGCCCGGGGCAAGGGCATGAGCAAGGGCTCGTTCGTGCTCGGCCTGGAGGACACCGGCTCCCGGATGAGCCGGCTGGCCAAGGGCGAGCTGCTCTACGGCGACCTGATGCCCGTGGACGAGCTGCTCCGCCGGGTGGACGAGGTGACCGTCGAGGACGTGAACACCCTCGCCGCGGAGCTGCTCAGCCGCCCGATGTCGCTGGCCGTGGTCGGCCCGTTCGGGGAGAGCGACTTCGCGGTCTGAGGGCCGTCGCCGTACGTCCGGGCGTACGTCCCGGTCGGTGGAGCCGACCGGATCCGACGACTGGGGCACGTCCCGACTGGGATAGGTTGTGCCCCGTGACTGACGAGCGGGACACGATTCGGGTAGGCGTTTTCGGTGCGCGTGGCCGGATGGGCATGGAGGTCTGCAAGGCGGTGGAGGCCGCCGACGATCTCACCCTCGTGGCGTCGATCGACCAGGGCGACGACCGTTCCGCCGTCTCCGGCGCCGACGTGGTCGTCGACTTCACCACGCCGGACGTCGTCATGGACAACCTCCAGTGGTGCATCGACCAGGGCATCAGCGCGGTGGTCGGCACGACAGGCTTCACCGGGCAGCGCCTGGAGCAGGTACGCGGCTGGTTGTCCGGCAGGCCCGAGGTGAGCGTGGTCATCGCCCCGAACTTCGGCATCGGCGCGGTGCTGATGATGCAGTTCGCCGCGCGGGCGGCCCGGCACTTCGAGTCCGTCGAGATCATCGAGCAGCACCACCCGCGCAAGCTGGACGCCCCGAGCGGCACCGCCACGCACACCGCCCGGCAGATCGCCCAGGCCCGCGCCGAGGCCGGCCTCGGCCCGGTGCCGGACGCCACCACTGACGAGGTGCCGGGCGCGCGGGGCGCCGACATCGACGGGGTACGCGTGCACGCCGTCCGCGCCACAGGTCTGGTCGCCCACCAGGAGGTGCTGTTCGGCACCACAGGCGAGACGTTGACGATCCGGCACGACTCGTACGACCGGGTGTCGTTCATGCCTGGTGTACTGCTGGCCGTCCGCGCGGTGCGCAACCGCCCCGGCCTCACCGTCGGCCTGGACGCCCTGCTCGACTGAGCCGCCTCCCTACGCGAGTTGACCGGCTAGCATCCGCCGATGATCGATGGTGGACATCTCGACCGCGTCGGCCGGCAGGTCACCCTGCGCCCGGTCGACGACGACAACTGGCGGGCGGTGGCCGACGTCGCCCCGCGCGACGACCAACGCCGGTTCGTGGCCGCGCTCGGGGCGCGTTACCTGCTGCTCAGCATGCGCTCCGAGGTGTGGACCTCCCTCGCCGTGTACGCCGACGAGACAGTTGTCGGCCACGTGATGTGGGGTGTGGACGACGACGGCTCGCACTGGATCGGCGGAATGCTGATCGACGCCGCCGAGCAGCACCGTGGCGTGGGCCGCGCGACGGTGCAGACCCTTGCCCCCTGGCTGGCGGCCCGACCCGGCAATCCCCCGGTCCGCCTGTCCTACCACCCCGACAACACCCAGGCCGCCGCCCTCTACACGTCCCTGGGCTTCCGCCCCACCGGCGACTGGGACGACGAAGAGCTGACAGCCCAACAAACCCCCTAACCCCCACCCCCTCCGTTGATCATGAACTTATCGCCACGACACGCCGTGCCCAATGACGACAACTTCATGATCGACGGGAGGGGCGGGGGAGTGGAGAGGGGCGGGGGGTCAGTGGGTTGGGGTTGGGGTTGGGGTTGGGGGGCGGCGTTGGGTGGGGAGGGTTGGGATCAGCGGGGTGGGGAGGCCGGTGACTGCGGGGGCGCCGGTGTTGTCGACTGTGACGTGCACCGGGGTGCCGGCCACCCGTAGACCGGTGGCCGTGACGGCACCGAGCTCGGCGCCCGCCAGGGGAGCGACGCGGACCGTGCCGCCGGGCACGTCGGGGTAGAGACCCGTGGCGGCCTGGAGCAGCAGCACCGCACTTGCGGCGGCCCACGCCTGCGGCCGGCACGCCGCCGGGTACGGCACCGGGCGGTTCACCAGTGACCTGTCGTCGCCGCCGTACAGCTCGGGCATCCGGTAGTCGAACGCCTCGGCCGCGCTGAGCAGGCCCTCGGCCAGGCCGAGGGCGGCGTCCCGGTGCCCCGCGCGGGCCAGCCCGGCGAGCACGATCGCTGTGTCGTGGGTCCAGATCGAGCCACAGTGGTACGACAGGGAGCTGAAGCCGGCGTCGTCGGTGGACATGGTTCGCAGCCCGAATCCGCCGGTGAGCGTGTCGGTGCTGAGCAGCCGGGCGATCTGGGTCTCCTCCTCGCCGGTGAGCAGGCCGGTGCCGAGCAGGTGGCCGATGTTGCTGGTCAGCGAGTCCACGGGGCGCTTGTCCCGGTCCAGGGCCAGGGCGGGCTGGGGGCCGTACCGGCCGTCCACCCAGAAGCTCTCCCGGAATCGGCGGGACAGCTCGGCGGCGTGCTCGCGCCAGCGGTCCGCGCCGGGGCGGTCGAACGCGTCGAGCAGGGCGGCGCCGTTGACCGCCGCCTCGTGTGCGTACCCCTGGACCTCGGCCAGCACGATGGGCGCGGTGGCGAGCGATCCGTCGTGGTAGCGGACGGCGTCGCCGGAGTCCTTCCAGCCCTGGTTGGACAGCCCGCGCCCGGTGGTGTCGACGTACTCGATGAGGCCGTCGCCGTCCGGGTCGGCGTGGTCGCCGAGCCAGGCGAGCGCCGCTTCCAGGTGGGGCAGCAGTGGTTCGATCCGCTCGGCGGGCAGACCCCAGCGCCAGGCGTCGTGCAGCAGGTTGACCCAGAGCATGGTGGCGTCGACGGTGCCGTAGTAGGCAGGCGGCAGGAGCAGCCCGTTCTCGGGTAGGGCGACCTCGTGTCGGCGCAGTTCGTGCAGGATCTTGCCGGGGGCCTCGCCGGTCGTCGGATCGGCCCGGGTGCCCTGCCGGCGGGCGAGCACCTTCAGGGTGCCGGCGGCCAGGTCGGTGCCGAGCGGCAGCATCATCCGGGCGGCCCAGAGGCTGTCCCGGCCGAACAGGGTGAGGAACCAGGGCACTCCGGCGCCGAGGAAGACGTCCCCGGGGGCGCCGGTCTCGGCCAGCCGCAGGCCGCGCAGGTCGTCGAGGCTGCGGTCGAGCAGTCGGACGAGGCGTCGGTCGTCGGCGGTCACCTCGGGCCGGGACCACTCCGGCACACCGGGCGGGCCGACGACGACGGCGCGCGGGTCCTCGACGCTGAGCTGCCAGCGCAGCACGGTGTCGCCGCCGCCGGGGGGCAGCTCGACCGGCCAGGTCAGCCGGGGTGCGGTGGCCCGTTCGCCGCTGGCGAGCACGTCGGCGCCCGGTGCGGTGACGGTGACGGCGATGCCGTCCGCGGCCCAGTTGAGCACGCCCGGCTGGCCGGTCTTGGCCTCCAGCGGCGCGGCGGCGCCGCCGGACTTGACCACCTCGATGGGTGCCAGGTCGCAGCCGAGGTCGACGCTGACTGTGGCCCGTACGCCGACAGCGGCGGTGGAGACGATCCGCAGCTCCTCGGTGATGCCGCCTCGGGTGGCCCGGCGGAGTCGGTCGACGCGGACTGTGGGGTCGGGGGTGGGGTCGCCGAGCCAGCGGGCCAGGCCCACGAAGCGCGCGCCGTGCGGGCCGTCGTCGCCGCGGGTCAGCCCTTCCAGCTCCCGGTCGTCGACCCGTAGCTCGGCCCGCGAGAGCACCCGGGCGTCGGCGTGGAAGACGCCCTGGACACCGGTGGGGCGGATCTGCCCGGTCGCGTCCCCCAGTGCGCTGGTCGGGGCCAGGACGACCCCCACCAACTCGTGCAGGAGGGGTTGCAGCTGGCGTTCGATCACGGTGTGGCTCCAGATCCTCGGGGGTCGGGACGCACGTCTTGACAACGCGTCCCGGGCGGTGCAAAGTGCGAAACATTCCAGAAACTTGAACGATCTAATCCTGCCTTATCCAAATTGGATCGTTCAAGACGGCGAGAGGGATTAAGTGGCCGAAAAGGTGACCATCGCGACGGTGGCCCGGCACGCCCGAGTGAGCCGGCAGACGGTGTCCAACGTGCTCAACGCCCCGCACATCGTGCGGCAGGAGACCCGCCAGCGTGTCGAGGACGCGATCAACGCGCTCGGCTACCGGGCCAACCAGGCGGCCCGACAGATGCGTACCGGCCGATCCCGGCTCATCGCCGCCCGGATCGAACCGACCCGCGACGGCATCAACGGCTCCGTGCTCGACCGCTTCCTGCACGGCCTTACCGAGACCGCCGACGCCGCCGGCTACCGGGTGCTGCTCTACACCGCCAGCGACGACGACCGGGAGATCGCCACCTACGGTGACCTGCTCGGCACGTACGAGCTGGACGCGTTCGTGCTGGTGGGCACCAAGTACGGCGACCCGCGTACCGAATGGCTCGCCGACCGGGACGTGCCGTTCGTGACGTTCGGCCGGCCGTGGGACGCCCTCGACGCGCACCCCTGGGTGGACGTCGACGGCGCCGCCGGCACCGCCCAGGCCACCCGACACCTGCTGGACTCCGGCCATCGGCGGATCGCGTTCATCGGCTGGCCGGCCGGCTCCGGGGTCGGTGACGACCGGCGCGCCGGATGGCACGACACCCTCCTCGCCGCCGGCGTCGACCCGGGTGGGCTGCACCGGGAGACCGAGGACGGCATCGCCGAAGGCGAACGTCTCATGCGGGACCTGCTCGTCGCCGTCGCGCCGACCGCCGTGGTCTGCGCCAGCGACTCGCTCGCCCTCGGCGCCCTCCAGGCCGTTCGCGGCACCGAACCGCCGGTGTCGGTGATCGGCTTCGACGACACGCCGGTGGCCGCGGCGATCGGGCTGACAAGCGTCAGCCAACCGCTCGGCGAAGCCGCCGCCCGCTGCGTGGACCTGCTCACCGGTGTCCTCGACGGCAACCACGAGAGCCCTCCTCCCGTGCTGCTCCAGCCCTCGCTGGCACTGCGGCACACCGCGTAATCCCACCCCCACCAGGAGAGACCCATGGCACCTCGAACCCTCACGCGGGCGGCGGTGGCCGGCCTCGCCGCCGTCGCACTGCTCGGCTCCGCGGCCTGCGGCAGCGGCTTCGACGACTCCGGCGACGCGGCCCAGTCCAGTGGCCCGGCCAGCCTCCAGATCCTGATCGGCTCGTCCGGCGAGGCCGAGACCAAGGCCGTCCAGGACGCCGCCGCGAAGTGGGCGAGCGGCTCCGGCAACACCGCCACGGTCACCCCGGCGCAGGACCTCACCCAGCAGCTCGGCCAGGCCCTGGCCGGCGGCACCCCGCCGGACGTCTTCTACGTGGACGCGGCACGGTTCGCCGACTACGCGAGCGTCGGCGCCCTGGAGCCGTACGGGGACAAGATCAGCAACTCGGGCGACTTCTACGAGAGCCTGCGCACCACGTTCACGTACGACGGCAAGCTCTACTGCGCGCCGAAGGACTTCTCCACCCTGGCCCTGCAGATCAACACCGACCTGTGGGCCAGGGCCGGGCTGACCGACGCCGACGTGCCGACCACCTGGGACCAGCTCACCGCGACCGCGCAGAAGATCAAGGCCAAGGGGCAGGTCCCGCTGGCCCTCGGCGACACCCGGGACCGGATCGGCGCCTTCCTGGTGCAGAACGGCGGCTGGCTGGTCAGCAAGGACGGCAAGCAGCCCACCGCCGACACCCCGGAGAACCTGGCCGCCCTCCAGTACGTCAAGACCATGCTCACCACGGGTCTGGCCAAGTACCCGAAGCAGCTCGACGCCGGCTGGTCCGGTGAGGCGTTCGGCAAGGGCAAGGCCGTGATGACAATCGAGGGCAACTGGATCAAGGGCGCCCTGCAGAACGACTTCCCCAACGTGAAGTACAAGGTGGTGGCGCTGCCGGCCGGCCCGAAGGGCCAGGGCACGCTCTCCTTCACCCAGTGCTGGGGCATCGCCGCGAAGTCCAGGTACAAGGACCAGGCGATCAAGTTCGTCGAGGCGATGACCAGCGGCGAGCAGCAGATGAGCTTCGCCAAGGCGTTCGGTGTCATGCCGTCCCGCCAGTCCGTACGCGACCAGTACACCTCCGCGTTCCCGGCGGACAAGGTGTTCGTGGACGGCGCCGCGTACGCCCAGGGGCCGGTGAACGCTCCGAAGATGGACAGCGTCCTGAAGGACCTCGACACCGGTCTGCAGGGCCTGACCAACGGCGACCCGAAGACCGTGTTGCAGAACTTCGACAAGAACGCCAAGGCGGCGCTCGGCGGCAGCTGAGGTGACGGCGGGGGCCCCGGGCGACCTATCGGGGCCCCCGCCGCACGTCGGCCCGAGAGAAGAGGGGAGGGGAGATGGCAACCGAGACACTTACCGCCGCGGCGACCGCGCCCGGGACGAGCCGCCGCCGACGCCGGGGCGGGACCCGCGGCAACGAGAACCTCGCCGGCTGGCTCTTCGTCGCGCCGGTGATCGTCATCCTGGGGCTGTTCCTGCTGCTGCCGATCCTGATGGCGCTCTGGGTCAGCCTGACCGACTGGAACGGCCAGGGCAGCCCGTTCACCGGCGACGTGCCGTTCGTCGGCGCGCACAACTACACCCAGTTGTTTACCGAGGACGGGCTGGCCCGCCGCGACTTCATGACAAGCATCCGCAACAACATGTACTACGTGGCGATCGTGGTGCCGGCGCAGACAGTGCTCGCGCTCGGCCTGGCGCTCGTCGTCAACAACCGGATGCTCAAGGGCAAGAGCTTCTTCCGCAGCGCGTTCTACTTCCCCTCGGTGACCAGTTCGGTCGCGATCAGCGTGGTGTTCCTGTTCCTCTTCGCCAACTCCGGCGCGGTCAACGCGCTGCTCGGTTTCCTCGGGATCGACGGCCCGGAGTGGTTCGCCGACTCCCGGGGCGTGCTGCACCTGCTGTTCGGCGCGGTCGGCGTGGACTCGCCGCCGGACGCGCTGACCGGCGGCGGCCCGTTCGGGCTGAGCTGGTGGGATTGGCTGGCCGGGCCCAGCGTCGCGATGATCTCGATCATCACGTTGGTCATCTGGACCACCTCCGGCACCTTCATGCTGATGTTCCTCGCCGCGTTGCAGAACGTGCCGGTGGCGCTCGACGAGGCCAGCACGCTCGACGGCGCGTCCCGGTGGCAGCGGTTCCGCCACGTCACCCTGCCGATGATCAGGCCCACCACCTTCCTGGTGCTCACCCTCGGGACCATCGGGTCCTGGCAGGTCTTCGACCAGGTGTACGTGATGAGCCAGGGCGACCCGGCCAAGACCACGCTCACCCCGGCGTACCTGTCGTACCGGACCGCCTTCCGGGACTTCGACTACGGCTCCGGCGCGGCGATCTCCTTCGTCCTGTTCCTGATCATCATCGTGCTCACGCTGATCCAGCGCCGGGCGCTGGCCGAGCGGGACACCGACCGGCCGCGCCGCGGTTGGTGGCGTCGACGCGTACCGGAGAGGTCCTGAGATGGCCGTGCTCACCGACCGCCCGGCGGCGCCTACGCGGCGCGACCACCGCGCGGCCCGCACGCTCGCCACCCGTTTCCTGGGGTACGCCACGCTCGTCTTCTTCGGGTTGGTGTTCCTCTACCCGTTCGTCATCCAGATCGGCAACTCGCTCAAGACCGAGTCGGACGCGGCGGCGAACCCGCTGTCGCCGTTCCCCGACCCGCTCACAGTGGCCGGCTTCGAACGGATCTTCGCCGGCACCAACTTCCCGCTCTGGCTGGGCAACTCGCTGCTGGTGACGGTGCTGGTCACCCTCGGGCGGGTGTTCTTCGACTCACTCGCCGGGTACGCGCTGGCCCGGCTGCGCTTCCGTGGGCGCAGCGGCCTGTTCGCGGCGATCATCGCGGTGCTGGCGGTGCCCGGCGTGGTGCTGCTGATCCCGAAATTCCTGGTGCTCAACCAGCTCGGCATCTACAACAGCTACGCAGGTCTGGTGGTGCCGCTGCTGGCCGACGCGGCGGGCGTGTTCATCATGAAGCAGTTCTTCGAGTCGATCCCGGTGAGTGTGGAGGAGGCCGCCCGGATCGACGGGGCGAGCGTCTTCCGTACCTTCTGGTCGGTGGTGCTGCCGATGGCGAAACCGGCGCTGATCACCCTGACCATCCTGTCGTTCCAGGGCTCGTGGAACGAGTTCCCGCACAGCCTCGTGGCGGTGCAGGACCCGGACCTGTTCACGCTGCCACGAGGGCTCGCCGACCTGGTCAGCGGCTCCCTGGGCAGCGGCACCCAGTACCCGCTCAAGCTCGGCGCCGCGCTGCTGGCCACCATCCCGGTGGCGATCATCTTCGTGGTGTTCCAGCGGTACTTCGTGCGCGACGCCAACGACGGCTCGGACAAGGGCTGAGCGACGCAGGTGTGGTAGCCCGGCCAGGGGCCACCACACCCGTTACTCGACCTTCTCGGCCGGCACTGCCACGTGCAGGCGCACCTGAGGCACCAGCATGTCGTCGACGTCGAGCGCCCGGGCCGCGCCGTCGGGCTCCCAGCCGGTGCTGGTGAGGAACGTGCGGGTCGCCTCGTCGCCGTCGAACGCCCAGGCCACCGCCCGACCCATCCCGTCCTCGCGCCACAGGTCCACGGTGGCGGCGAGCAGCCGACTGCCGTGCCCCCGCCGACCCCAGCGCGGCTCCACAAGCAGGTCGGTCACGGCGGCCACGTCCGGGCCGAGCGCGTCGGCAGGCTCGCCCGGAGCGAGGGCCTCGGCGTCGGCCGGGCCGGAGGCGGCGAACCCCACCAGATACGATTGCTCGGCCTGTTCGACGGCGACCAGCACCCGGTGCGCGCCCGAGGGCGGCTCCAGCACCGCGGCGCTCCACCGCCGGGCGAGGAACGCCTCGTCCAGGTTGTCGAGCACGTGCCGAGGAAGGATCCGGCGGTACGCGACCCGCCAGGTCGCGAGCTGGATGCGTGCGATCTCGCCGGCGTCCTCGGGACGCGCCGGGCGGACGTACCCGAGAGCCATGGGACGGAAGCCTACGCAGGGCCAGGGAGGCGACGGTGGCGCAGGGTGCCAACAGGACGGCCGCGCAGGTCGTGGGCGTGGTGGCGCTCGCCGCGGCGGTCAGCGTCTTCCTCGCCGTCGCTGCCGTACGGCACGGCTTCTTCGACCTGAAGGTCTACTACGGCGCGTTGACGTGGTGGGTGCACGACGGCGGGGAGATCTACGACTACCTGAAACCCAACACCCAGTACGGCTTCACCTATCCGCCGTTCGCCGCGCTTGTCATGTTGCCCATGGCGTACCTGCCGTGGACGGCCGCGATCGTGGTGAGCGTGCTCGCCAGCGTGGTCACGACGGCCGTCCTGATCTGGTGGCTGGTCGACCCGATCGCCCGGCGGGCCGGCTGGACCCGGTGGTTCGCCCTGGCCGTGGCGCTCTGCCTGGCCGCCGCGTTCGAACCGATGCGCGAGACTGTCAACTTCGGTCAGGTGAACACGCTGCTGCTCTTCCTGGTGGCGGTGGATCTGCTGCGGCTGCTGCCGGCCGGCAACAGGTGGGCAGGTGTGGGCATCGGCCTGGCCACCGCGATCAAACTGACTCCTGGCATCTTCATCGTCTACCTGCTGGTCACCGGGCGGTGGCGGGCGGCGCTTACCGCCAGCGGCACGGCGGCCGGGGTGTCCCTGCTGGCCGGGGCGCTCTTCCCGGACGCGTCCCGCGAGTTCTGGACCGAGGCGCTGTGGAACACCGGCCGGGTCGGGGAGTTGGCCTTCGTGTCCAACCAGTCGCTGCGCGGGGTGGTCGCCCGGCTGGACCCCCAGCATCCGAGCACCCTGCTGTGGCTGCTGCTCGTGCTCGGCACCCTGGCGCTCTGGGCCTGGCGGTCCCGCTCGGCCGTGGCGGCCGGTGACGAGGCGACCGGCCTGGCGCTCACCGGCGCGGTGATGTGCCTGGTCAGCCCGGTCACCTGGGTGCACCACCTGGTGTGGCTGCTGCCCGCGCTGATCCTGCTCGTCGACAACGCGACGGCCGCGCCCGCCGGCCGCCGCCGGCGCGTCCTGCTGGCCGCCGTGACCATCGGGTACGTGCTGCTGATCAGCCGGACCGTGTGGGTCTGGGAGAAGGACTTCACAGGCGTCGACGGCTTCCTCGGCAGCAACGCCTACGTGTGGATCAGCCTGGCGCTGCTGGCCTTCCTGCCGATCCGCCGGTGGCTGACCCCGGGCGGGTCAGCCGTCGAGACGTCCGGCGTACCGCAGCTCGACCAGCCCGAGCGGCCCGCGCCCGCCGGCGAGAGGCACCTGGTAGGTCGACTGCTCACCGTCAGGTGACAGGCCGGCCCGTTCACAGAATCGGCGGGCCCGCCCGTTGTCCGCCAGCACCCACAGCCGGTAGCCGGTCCAGCCCCGCTCACTGAGCCCGACGCGGGCGGCGTCGAGCAGGGCGTTGGCGGTCCCGTCGCCCCAGAACGCCGGCTCGACGTAGAGCGCCAGCACCTCACCGACCGCCGGGTCCAGGTCGTCGCGGTCCTGGTTGCGGCGGTACGGCCCGAAGGTGGTGAAGCCGACGACCAGGCCGTCCACCTCACCGAGCAGGGTGGTGAACGGGTGTTCCGGGTCGGCGGTGCCGACGTCCCGACGGCGCTGCGCCCAGGCCACCACGTTGAGCCGACCGAGCACCTCGTCCGGCATGAAACCGGCGTAGCCCGCCTGCCAGCCGTGCACGTGCACCCGGGCGACCGCCTCGGCGTCGTCCGGCTCCTCCCGGCGGATGGTCAGCATTGCACCGTTCTATGCCCCGATGACGGTCCGAGTCCAGCTTCCCGCACCGGCGTCGTACCTATGATTTAGGGTCGCCGACGATGGCCGCACCGGAATCACTCTCGCTCGCCCAGGCCCGCCGGGTGGCGCTCGCCGCCCAGGGCTTCGCCGACCCGCCGCCGACAGGCGTGCCGACACGCCGGCACCTGCGCCGGGTCCTCGACCGGGTCGCTCTCATCCAGATGGACTCGGTGAACGTGCTGCAACGCGCGCACTACCTGCCGCTGTACAGCCGGCTCGGCCCGTACCCGACGACGCTGCTCGACCAGGCCGCCTACCGGCGCCCGCGGGAGCTGTTCGAATACTGGGGTCACGAGGCGTCGCTGGTCCCGGTCGGGCTGCACCCGATGCTGCGCTGGCGGATGGCCCGGGCGCACAGCGAGTCCTGGGGCGGCATGCGGCGCATCGCCCAGGAGCAGCCGGAGCTGGTCGCCTGGGTACGCGACGAGGTGGCCGCCCGGGGTCCGCTGACCGCCGCCGAGATCGAGCACGACGCGCCCCGCGAGACAGGCAACTGGGGGTGGAACTGGTCGGCGGTCAAGCGCGCGCTGGAGTTCCTGTTCTGGGCCGGCGAGGTGACCGCCGCCGAGCGCAGCACCTCCTTCGCCCGCCGCTACGACCTGCCCGAGCGGGTCCTCCCGGCGGCAGTGCTCGACGCGCCGACCCCTACCGACGCCGAGGCGTACCGGACGCTCGTTGCCCTTGCCGCGCGGTCGCTGGGGGTGGCCGCGGAGCCGGAGCTGCGCGACTACTTCCGGCTGCCGCTGGCCGGCGCCCGGCAGGCCGTCGCGGAGCTCGCCGAGGCCGGCGAGCTGGTGCCGGTCACCGTGGCGGGCTGGCGGCAGCCGGCGTGGCTGCACGCGTCCGCCCGGCTGCCCCGCTGGATCCGGGCCAACACGCTGGTCAGCCCGTTCGACCCGCTGATCTGGGAACGGGCCCGCACCGAGCGGCTCTTCGACTTCAGCTACCGGATCGAGATCTACGTTCCCGCGCCGCAGCGGGTCTACGGCTACTACGTGCTGCCCTTCCTCCAGGGCGACCGGTTCACCGCCCGGGTCGACCTGAAGGCCGACCGCAAGGCAGGGGTGCTGCTGGTCCCGGCCGCCTGGCTCGAACCGGGCGCCGACCCGGGAGAGACAGCTGTGGCGCTCGCCGCCGAGTTGTACCGGCTCGCCGGCTGGCTCGGCCTGGACGCGGTGGCGCCGCCCGCCGCAGGTGACCTGGCCGGCCCGCTGGCCGCCGCGTTGGCAGGCGTGTCAGGTGTACCGTGAGCGCGTGACGAGCGTTCCGGGACCGGTCGACCAGCCGCAGCCCGCACCGGGGGCGGTCCACACGATGCCGGTCGGTGCCGCAGACCCCGCGGCGCCCGGCCCGGCGGGTTGGCCGCCGCCGCCGCCGGGTGGTTACCCGGCGCCGGAGCCGGATCGGCTCACCCGCTTCGTACTGCGGCTCTACGAGCGTTCGCCGCGCTGGGCGGTGCCGCTGGCCGCCGTCGGCTGCGTCGCTGCCGGCATGAGCTACGCGCTGCTCAGCAACCCGACGTACGCCGACCCGGACGCCGCGCCGACCTGCCTGCTCAAGCTGACCACCGGCCTGGACTGTCCGGGCTGCGGTGGCACCCGCGCGCTCTGGTACGTGCTGCACGGCGACCTGCCGGCGGCCGCCCGGCACCACTTCCTGTTCGTCTTCGCGCTGCCATTCCTCGCGTACCTCTTCGTGGCCTGGGCGGGAAACCAGGCGTTCGGTTGGCGGATGCCCGAGCTGCGGATCAGCTCCAAGGTCATCGGCGGCTTCCTGGCCGCCTGGCTCGCCTTCTCGGTGCTGCGCAACCTGCCCTGGGCGCCGTTCACGTCGCTCTACGTCTGAGGGCCCGCCAGCCCCGCCCTGCGTGATCAGGCTCGGCCTTCCTCGGGCGGGCCGTGGGGGGTCCTGCGCGTCCTGTCGAGCTGCCCCACGTGTGGGGCTTGGCGGTGGTGGTTCCGGCGCGGTGCCGCCTGCCCGGGGCGTGGGGCTTGGCGGTGGTGGTTCCGGCGTGGTGCCGCCTGCTGCGGGCGTGGGGTGTGGCGGTGGTGGTTCCGGCGTGGTGTCGCCTGCCCGGGACGTGGGGGCTTGGCGGTGGTGGGGTGTGGCGATGGTAGCCCGGCGTCGTGCCGGCTGCCCCAGATGTGGGGCAGCTCGACAGGGGAGCGAGGACGTGGCAGGGACCCGGCAGGGCGTCGGCGTGCCGGTCGAGATCCTGGACACCTGCGGCCCCGATGGTGCGCACAAGACGGTGATTTTGCGGTAGCTGGGCGCGTTCTGCACCGCGAGCCCGAGTTGGGCAGGGGACCGCCGGCTACTACAGTCCCAGGAATGCCGGAGATGGTGCAGCCCCAGGTCAAGTTGATCGCGTGGACCCAGTTCGCGGCCCCGGACGACGTGCCGTGGTCGACCGACGCGGAGGGTGGCCAGGCGCTCGCCGAGTTCGCCGGCCGGGCCTGCTACCAGTCGTGGAAGAAGCCGAACCCGGCGACCGCCACGAACGCCGGCTACCTGGCGCACATCCTCGAGGTCGGCCACCTGAGCGTGCTGGAGCACGGGTCGGTGACCTTCTACTTCACCGGGGTGTCCCGCTCGTTCACCCATGAGCTGATCCGGCACCGGCACTTCTCGTACTCCCAGCTCTCCCAGCGTTACGTCCCCGAGCGCGACGCGGCAATGGTCGAGCCGGCGGTCATCGCGGACGACCCGGAGCTGCACAAGAAGTTCACCGAGGCCGCCGAGGCCAGCGTGCGGGCGTACACCGAGTTGCTGGAGGGCCTCGAACAGCGGTTCTCCGACGAGCCCAACCCGACGCTGCGCCGCAAGCAGGCCCGGCAGGCGGCCCGGGCGGTGCTGCCCAACGCCACCGAGACCCGGATCGTGGTCACCGGCAACTACCGGGCGTGGCGGCACTTCGTCGCCATGCGGGCCAGCGAGCACGCCGACGTGGAGATCCGTGAGCTGGCCGTGGAGTGCCTGCGTCAGCTCCAGGGCGTCGCCCCGAACGTGTTCGCCGACTTCGTGATCTCGACGCTTCCGGACGGCACCGAGGTGGCGGCCAGCCCGCACGAGGCGTCCTGAGGCCTTCCCCGGCGGGCGCCGGCTGGTCGTCCGCTAGGTTGGAGGGTATGACGCACGACCACCCTGACGCCTCGGCCCGGCCGGTGTCCCGCCCCTTCGGCCGGATGCTCACGGCCATGGTGAGCCCCTTCACCCCCGACGGTTCGCTCGACCTCGACGGCGCCGCCCAGCTGGCGAGCCACCTGGTCGACGAGCAGGGCAACGACGCGCTGGTGGTCAACGGCACCACCGGCGAGTCGCCTACCACAAGCGACGCCGAGAAGGAACGCCTGATCCGGGCCGTCGTGGAGGCCGTCGGTGACCGCGCCAGGGTGGTCGCCGGTGTCGGCACCAACGACACCAGGCACACCATCGAGCTGGCCGCCGCCGCCGAGAAGGCGGGCGCGCACGGTCTGCTGGTGGTAACCCCGTACTACAACAAGCCGCCGCAGAGCGGGTTGCTGCGGCACTTCACAGCCGTGGCCGACGCCACCGGCCTGCCGGTGATGCTGTACGACATCCCGCACCGCTCGGGCGTGCCGATCGAGACCGAGACACTGGTCCGGCTCGCCGAGCACGGCCGGATCGTCGCGGTCAAGGACGCCAAGGGTGACCTGACCGCCACCAGCTGGGTGACCAGCCGGACCGACCTTGCCTTCTACTGCGGCGAGGACGCTCTCACCCTGCCGGCGCTTGCCGTCGGGTCCGCGGGCGTGGTCGGCACCTCGACGCACTTCACCGGGGCGCTGACCGCACAGATGATCGAGGCGTACGACGCGGGGGACATGCCCGCCGCGCTGGCCCTGCACCGGCGGCTGCTGCCGCTGTTCACAGGCATCTTCCGCACCCAGGGCACCATCCTGGTCAAGGCCGCCCTGGCGTCGCTGGGCATGCCCGCCGGCCCGGTGCGACCCCCGCTCGTGGACGCCACAAACGACGAGATCGCCCAGCTGCGTGCGGACTTCGCGGCAGCGGGCCTGGAGATGCCCGAATGACCGAACGACACGATGGGCGCCGAGTGACGGCGTCGCAGAATGAGGTGGACGAGTGACCGAGGCGCACATCGAGGCGGAACTACCCCCGCCGCTGCCGGAAGGTGGCCTGCGGATCATCCCGCTCGGCGGGCTCGGCGCCATCGGTCGGAACATGACCGTCTTCGAGTACGACGGCAAGTTGCTGATCGTGGACTGCGGGGTGCTCTTCCCCGACGTCGAGCAGCCGGGCGTGGACCTGATCCTGCCCGACTTCGGCCCGATCCTGGACCGGCTGGCCGACGTCCAGGCGATCGTGCTGACCCACGGCCACGAGGACCACATCGGCGCGGTGCCGTACCTGCTCGCCCACAAGCCCGACATCCCCCTGGTCGGCTCGCAGTTCACCCTCGCCCTGGTCGAGGCGAAGCTCGCCGAGCGGCGCATCCAGCCGTACACGCTCACCGTGCGCGAGGGCGGCCGGGAGCGGCTCGGCCCGTTCGAGTGCGAGTTCTTCGCGGTCAACCACTCCATCCCGGACGCGCTCGCCGTGGCCATCCGCACCCCGGCCGGCCTGGTGCTGCACACGGGCGACTTCAAGATGGACCAGCTCCCGCTGGACGGCCGGATCACCGACCTGGCCGGCTTCGCCCGGCTCGGCGCCGAGGGCGTCGACCTGCTGCTGTCCGACTCCACCAACGCGGAGATCCCCGGCTTCGTCACCCCGGAGCGGGAGATCGGGCCGGTGCTCGACTCGATCTTCGCGAAGGCCAAGGGCCGGATCATCGTGGCGTCGTTCGCCTCGCACGTGCACCGCGTGCAGCAGGTCTTCGACTCCGCCGCCGAGCACGGCCGCAAGGTCGCGCTGATCGGCCGGTCCATGGTCCGCAACATGGGCATCGCCCGGGACCTGGGCCTGCTCAACATCCCAGCCGGCCTGGTCATCGGGATCGAGGAGGCGACCACGCTGCCTCCCGAGCAGATCGTGCTGATGTCCACCGGGTCGCAGGGTGAGCCGATGAGCGCACTGGGCCGGATGGCCAGCGGCGACCACAGGCACATCACCATCGCCCCCGGCGACACGGTAGTGCTGGCATCCTCGCTGGTCCCCGGCAACGAGACCTCGGTCTACCGGGTGATCAACAGGCTGGCCCGGGCGGGCGCGGTCGTGGTGCACAAGGACGTGGCGAAGGTGCACGTCTCCGGCCACGCCCCCGCCGGGGAGCTGCTCTACCTGCTCAACGTGGTCCGGCCCAGCAATCTGATGCCGGTGCACGGCGAGTGGCGTCACCTGCGCGCCCACGCCCGGCTCGGCATCGAGTCCGGGGTGGCCGCCGACCGGGTGGTCATCTGCGAGGACGGCGACGTGGTCGACCTGGTCGAGGGCCGGGCCAGCCTCGTCGGGCACGTGAAGAGCCGGTACGTCTACGTCGACGGCCTCGCCGTCGGCGACGTCAGCGAGTCGCTGCTCACCGAACGGCGAATCCTCGGCGACGGCGGTTTCATCGCCACCACGGTGGTCGTCGACTCGGTCACCGGCAAGGTGGTCGCCGGCCCGACGCTGTCGGCGAAGGGCTTCTCCGAGGACCCGGAGGCGTTCAACCCGGTGATCCCGCTGGTCACCGAGGCGCTGAACCGGGCGGCGGCGGACGGCATCACCGACCCGCACCAGCTCCAGCAGATCGTCAGGCGGACCGTGGGGCGGTGGGTCAACGACGCGTACCGTCGTCGTCCGATGATCGTGCCCACCGTCGTCGAGGTCTGAGCACGTCGCACTGACCGCCGGTCCGTCCGAGAGGGCGGACCGGCGGTCAGGGCAGCGCGGCGACCGCCTCGGCGTACGCGACCCCTGTGGCGATGGCGGCGTCCACCAGCACCGTGAGCTGCTCCGGGGCCACCCCGTGCGCCAGGTCGGTGGCCACGTCGCCGGCCAGCACCAGTTCCTCGCCGAGGTCGTGCGCGTACGCCTTGGGCAGCAGCCGGTCGTGGTTCCAGGCGTTGCAGAAGGCGTACGCCTCGGCGCGGCGGCTCGCCGGCAGCCGACGGGCGGCCATGGCGCGGGCGTGCAGCACCTCACCGCGTTCGCCGGCCCGACGGAACTGGATCACCACGGCACCCCACCGGCCGACCACAGTGGCGCCCTCGTCCACGGCGTACCGGTCCCCGCGCCGGTCCAGCGCGGCGGTGATCATGTCGATGGTCAGGGTCGCCAACTCGCGTCCGTCATCGGCTTCGTCGTCGTCGCGGGAGTCGGGCTGGGCGTCGTCGGCCGGCAGGGGCACCGGCGCCGCCACGGGGCGTTCGGCCAGCCAGGCGGCCATCCGGCCGGAGTGGTGACCGGTGCCGTTGCGGGCGTCGAAGCTGCCGGCCAGCTCGTTGGCGATCGCGAGAAGCAGGGCGCCCAGGGTGGCGACGTCCAGGTCGGTGGCCGGTCGCCCGCCGTATGCCGGGCGGGGCACCGTGCGCACGCCGAGGCCTGCCTCGACGGCCAGCGCGCAGACCAGTGCTCCGGCGGCGGCGAACTCCATCGCGGCGAGGTCGTCGGTGGGTCGGTCCAGCCGGGGCAGCTGCTCGGCCAGGATGGCGAGCCCGCGTTCCAGGTGCCCGCCCAGGGCGCAGAACCGAAGGTGCGCGGCGAGGTACGGGAACGCCGCGCGTTCACGCCGGTGCCGCCGGTACGCCCGCAGGTGCGCCGCGGCGGCCCGTTCCGGCTCGCCGACGCGCAGCTCGGGCAGCAGCCCGGCCACGAGCGCCCGCTCGGGCTGGTCCGTGCAGTCCACCGCGTCGCCTGTGGGTTCGGCCAGCTCGATCAGTGCGGCCCGCCACTCTCCCCAGCCGGCGAGCAGCTCCGCCCGGCGGGCCGGTGCGCAGCCGGGGCAACCACCGGACGGCCCGCCGACCGTGCCGGCCCACCGTTGGTACCAGTGCCGGGCGGTGGGCTCGTCGCCGAGGTGGTCGGCGATCCGGCAGCGCAGCTCGGCGACGGTAGGCGCGTCGGGACCGTCCGCCCCGACCCGGTGGGCGAGATCGTCCAGGAGGGACCGGGTCTGGTCCAGTCCCACCCGGGGGGTGCCGAGAAGCGCCTCCACCGCGTAGCGCTGAAGGCGTAGCAGCAGCGGGACCTCGTCGTCGGTGAGCAGCTCGGGACGGTAGTCGGCGGCGGCCCGGCACCGGCGTACCGGTTCGACCAGCCGCCACCGTTCGCCGTGCAGCAGGTACGCGTCGACGAGCGCGAACCGGGCGTCCAGTGCGGACCTGAGGTCTCCCGCCGCGTCAGCCCGCTCGGCGAGCCGTTCGAGGGCGAGCAGCCGGTCCGGTCCGTCGGGCAGGTCGCGTGCGTCGGCGAGCGCGCTCGCCAGCGCCGGATCGCGGTGTACGGTCACGCCGGCACCGCGCCGGGCAGCCGAGCGACGGCCACGGCGAGTTGACAGCCGGCCGAGATGCCACAGTCGAGCAGCTGGTCCAGCTGGTGCGGGGTCACCCCCCGCTCCAGGTCGGTGATCACCTCGCCGTAGACCCGCGCCCGGCCGCCGTCGTCGACGTGCACGAACGCCTTGGGCCAGAGCCGGTCGTGGTTCCACGAGTTGCAGAAGGCGTACAGCTCCGGCACCCGTTCGATCCCGAAGGTGGGCGTGACCATCGTGCGGACCTGGAGCAGTTCGCCGGCCGCGCCGACGCGCAGGAACCAGATCAGGGTGTCGTCGAAGCGGCCCACCAGGTCGCCGTTCACCGCCCGCCCGACCGCTCGGCCCCGCGCGGCGAGCACCGCGGCGACCAGTTCGCCGGTCAGTGGGCGCAACACGTCGGGGTGCCCGGCAAGCGGATCGTCCGGACCGTCCTCGAATCCCGGCGACGCCATGGGGGCATCCCTTCTGAGGCGGATATCACGACCGACGGCGCGGTCCGTGCTGCGACGCGCGGACACGACCCGGAAAAGCGGCGTTCTGCCGGGTCCCGCCGTTACCGTGACTCTATGGCGGGCCGTACCTCTCAGGCGAGCCGGCGGCGCGGCGCGTCGCCGCGCGGTGGCACCAACAACCGTGCCCGCCAACCGGCGAAGAAGACCAGGGCGCCGGTACGCCGGCGCACGACTCCCGCGCGGCCGGGTCCGGCGGTGTACGTCGGCCGCGCCGTCGGTGCACTGTGGATGGGTCTGGCGCACGGGATGGGCTGGGCGGTGCGCGCCGCCGGTCGGCAGGCGGCCTCGGCCCGCGACCTCGACCCGGAGCACCGCCGCGACGGGGCGGGGCTGCTCCTGTTCGGGTTGGCCCTGCTCAGCGCCGTGGCGCTCTGGTTGTCGGGTGCCGGTCCGGTGGGTGCGCGCCTGGCCGACACGATCCGGCTGTTCCTGGGTGCGATCTCCGTGGTCGTACCTGTGCTGTTGATGATCGGGGCGTGGCGGCTGATGCGTCAGCCGGCGGACCCGGCGCACCGGGGCCGCGGGTTGATCGGCTGGGGTTCGCTGCTGGTGGCGACAGCCGCGCTGCTCCAGATCGGTCAGGACCCGACGGACACCGTGCAGCGTGACTACGCCGGCGGCCTGGTCGGCGCGGGTGTCGGCGGGCTGCTGGAGCGGGCTGTCACCGCGTGGGTCGCCGTCCCGCTGCTGGTCCTGCTGCTCCTCTTCGGCCTGCTGGTGGTCACCGCGACACCCATCAACAAGATCCCCGAGCGGCTGGGTCTGCTCGCCGGTCAGCTGGTGGCGCCACCGGAGGCCACCGAGGAGTCGGAGGAGCCGGCGGCCCGGCCGGCGCGCAAGCGACCGGCCAAGCGGATGCCGCCACCGCTTGACCCGGACGACTTCGAGGATCTGGAGGGTGCCGACCTCCAGGAGACCATGGTCCTGCCGCGCAAGGCGCCGTCGAAGGTGCCGGCCAGCCGCAAGCCGGTCGAGCCGCCGGAGCACTCGCCCGCTCCGACGCGGGCCGAGCAGTTGGCGTTGACCGGGCTCGCCGGTGACTACACGCTGCCGCCGGCGAACATGCTCAGCAGCGGCGCCGCGCCCAAGACCCGCAGCAAGGCCAACGACGAGGTGATCGCCGCGCTCACCGGCGTGTTCGACCAGTTCGACGTGGACGCGGCGGTCACCGGCTTCACCCGCGGCCCCACGGTCACCCGGTACGAGGTGGAGCTGGGGCACGGCGTGAAGGTCGAACGGATCACGCAGCTGTCCCGCAACATCGCGTACGCCGTGAAGTCGCCGGACGTGCGGATCCTCAGCCCGATCCCGGGCAAGAGCGCGGTCGGTGTGGAGATCCCCAACACCGACCCGGAGAACGTGGCGCTG
Organism: Micromonospora sp. NPDC047521; assembly: GCF_055587305.1. Lineage (NCBI taxonomy): Bacteria > Bacillati > Actinomycetota > Actinomycetes > Micromonosporales > Micromonosporaceae > Micromonospora > Micromonospora sp. NPDC047521. The sequence continues at coordinate 75,729 of NZ_JBVJGN010000005.1, forward strand.
GGCGACGTGCTGCGTTCGCGGGCGGCGACAAGCGACCACCATCCGATGGTGGTGGCGCTCGGCAAGGACATCGAGGGCGGCTACGTGGTGGCCAACCTCGCCAAGATGCCGCACATCCTGATCGCCGGCGCGACGGGTGCCGGCAAGTCGTCGTGCCTCAACACGCTGCTGGTGTCCATCCTGACCCGGGCCACCCCGGACGAGGTGCGGTTGCTGCTGATCGACCCGAAGCGGGTCGAGATGACCGGCTACGAGGGCATCCCGCACCTGGTCACGCCGATCGTGACGAACGCCAAGAAGGCGGCGGACTCGCTGGACTGGGTGGTCCGCGAGATGGACATGCGCTACGACGACCTCGCCGCGAACGGCGTGCGGCACATCGACGACTTCAACCGCAAGGTGCGCAACGGCGAGATCAAGGCCCCGCCGGGCAGCGAACGGGAGATGCGTCCGTACCCGTACCTGCTGGTGATCGTGGACGAGCTGGCGGACCTGATGATGGTCGCGCCGCGCGACGTGGAGGACTCGGTCGTCCGGATCACGCAGCTGGCCCGGGCGGCGGGCATCCACCTCGTGCTGGCCACGCAGCGTCCCTCGGTCGACGTGGTGACGGGTCTGATCAAGGCGAACGTGCCGTCCCGGTTGGCGTTCGCGACCTCGTCCCTCGCCGACTCGCGGGTCATCCTGGACCAGCCGGGCGCGGAGAAGCTTCTCGGCCGGGGTGACGGGCTCTTCCTGCCGATGGGCGCGTCGAAGCCGGTACGGATCCAGGGCGCCTGGGTCACCGAGCGGGAAATCGCCGACGTGGTGAAGTTCTGCAAGGACCAGCGCGAGCCGGAGTTCCGCCCGGACGTGCTGGCTCCCGCGCAGGAGAGCAAGAAGAAGATCGACGAGGACATCGGCGACGACCTGGATCTGCTGGTGCAGGCGGTGGAACTGGTGGTCACCTCGCAGTTCGGCTCGACCTCGATGCTCCAGCGCAAGCTGCGTGTCGGTTTCGCCAAGGCGGGTCGTCTGATGGACCTGATGGAGACCCGGGGCGTGGTGGGGCCGTCGGAGGGGTCGAAGGCGCGCGACGTGCTGATCAAGCCGGACGAGCTGGAGGACGTCCTGAGTGGCCTGCGCGGCGACGTGGACTGACGTCGTCCGACCTCCGGACACGCGACGGGCCCGCCGGTAGCCGGCGGGCCCGTGTCGGAGTGCGGTCAGTTGTTGATCAGAGCGCCGATGATCACCAGGCTGATGATCGCGGCGAGGACGCTGGCCGCGGCGGCGTACCAGCCCAGGGGCTTGTCGCCGAGCACCGCGCCGACGATGCCCGCGATGACGCCGAGCACGCCGAAGATGATCGGGTTGAGCAGCAGGGCGAGGACCGCGAAGACGAAGCCCACGATGGTGAGGATCCGGGCGGCGTTGCTGCGCGGGCGGGCGGTGCTGGACATGTTGGCCATGTCGTCCTCCGTTTGAGAGCCTGTCGTGACGTATCGATCACTACCCACTGTGGGGGCCTGTCACGCGTGCTTTTCAGTGGAAGACCTTGAGGCCGACCACGCCCGCGACCACGAGCAGCAGGCACAGGATCCGGGGCAGACTCGCCGACTCGCCGAGCGCCAGCATCCCGACCAGCGCGGTGCCGACCGCGCCGATGCCGACCCAGACCGCGTACCCGGTGCCGACCGGGATCTCCCGCAACGCGTACGCCAGACCGGCCATGCTTAGCACCAGGGTCACCACGAACACCACTGTCGGTACCAGTCGGCTGAGGCCGGCGCTGCGGTCCAGGGCGGTCGCCCACGCCGTCTCCAGCAGTCCCGAGATCACCAGTACGAGCCAGGCCATGTCCACCTCACGGGTCGGGCGCCCGGGCTGCGCACCGGGACGAGTCGGCACATCACGCGGGGCGTCTTGGCCTGACCGGGTACGCCCACCACTCGTCCGGGGCGGCCGCGAGTGTCCACGGCCACCGGAGCCGACGCTAGCACCGGCCCGGCGTCGGGTGCGGTGACTCCCGACACCTCGCGTTGACCTCTACCTCGCTTCAACTTGCACTATGGCAATCATGACCCTGCTCTACGCCGACTCCGAGGTCGCCGCCGCGCTGGACGCCACCACCACCGTCGACGCCATGCGGGACGCCCTGCTGGCCGCGTACGACGGCCGGCTGGTCGCCCCGCCCCGGGCCGCCGCCCCGCTGGCCGGTGGGCGGATGGTGCTCACCGCCGGGCACCTGGTCGACGAGTGGTACGGCTTCCGCTCGTACGACACCTTCGGGCACCCGCAGGCCGAGCAGCTCGTCGTCCTGCACGACGCCGGCACCGGGGCGATCCGGGCGGTCGCCGTGGGCGAGGAGCTGGGCTCCCGGCGTACCGGAGGGTTGGGTGGTGTCGCAGTCGACGCGCTGGCCCGGCCCGACGCGGCGACCCTCGCGGTGATCGGCTCGGGGCGGCAGGCGTGGAGCCAGGTGTGGGCCGCCGCCGCGGTCCGACCCCTGCGCGACGTCGTGGTGCACAGCCGCTCCGCCGCCCGGCGGGACGCCTTCGCCGCCCGCGTCCGCGCCGAACTGGGCGTGCCGGCCCGCCCGGTGACCGACCCGGGCGCCGCCGTGGCCGGCCGGGACATCGTGGTGCTCGCCACCACCAGCCCCACCCCGGTGCTCGACGCCGCCGACCTGAGCCCCGGCACGCACGTCAACGCGGTCGGCTTCAAACAGCGTGATCGCAGCGAGTTCGGCACCGACCTGCTTGAAGTCGCCGAGCTGCTGGTCACCGACTCGCCCGCCCAGGCGGCGGACTACCGGCCGCCGATGCTCGCGGCCACACCCCCGTACGGCGGGCGGTTGCGGGATCTGGGCGGCATCCTGGCCGGCGCGGTCCCCGGCCGGACCACCGCGGACCAGATCTCCGTCTTCTGCTCCACAGGCCTGTCCGGCACCGAGGTCTTCCTGCTCGACCGTCTGACGCGGGTGGCCGCCCCGACGCGGTGACCCTCACCCGGCAGGTGCTGGTACGCGTGCGTGGGTGTCCCAGGCCGGCCCGGTACCCTCGGATGGTGTCTGCCACCTCCCCTGATGCCAACGCCGAGGGCCGTCGTGTCGCCCTGCTGACCCTGGGCTGTGCCCGCAACGAGGTCGACTCGGAGGAGCTGGCCGCCCGGCTGCACGCCGACGGCTGGCAGGTGACCACCGACGGCGAGGGCGCCGACGTGGTGGTCGTCAACACCTGCGGCTTCGTGGAGAAGGCCAAGCAGGACTCCATCCAGACCCTGCTCGCCGCCGCCGGGACCGGCGCCAAGGTGGTCGCCGCGGGCTGCATGGCCGAGCGGTACGGCAGGGAGCTGGCCGACAGCCTGCCCGAGGCGCAGGCTGTGCTGAGCTTCGACGACTACCCCGACATCGCCGCCCGCCTGAACGCGGTGGTCGCCGGCGAGCAGGTCACCGCGCACACCCCCCGGGACCGTCGTGAGCTGCTGCCGCTGACCCCGGTGCAGCGGCGCGACACCGCCGTCTCGCTGCCCGGGCACGGCACCGTGACGCGGGCCACAGTCGACACCGACGAGCACACCCCTGCGCACCTGCGGCAGGTGTTGCGCCACCGACTGGACACGGGCCCGGTCGCCTCGCTGAAGCTGGCCAGCGGGTGTGACCGCCGCTGCGCGTTCTGCGCGATCCCCGCCTTCCGTGGGGCGTTCGTGTCGCGTACGCCCGACGAGCTGCTCGCCGAGGCGGAGTGGCTGGCCAAGACCGGCGTACGGGAGCTGGTGCTGGTCAGCGAGAACTCCACCTCGTACGGCAAGGACCTGGGTGACCCCCGGGCGTTGGAGAAGCTGCTGCCGCAGCTCGCCGCGGTGTCCGGCATCGTCCGGGTGCGGGTGAGTTACCTCCAGCCGGCCGAGACCCGACCGGGCCTGGTCGCGGCGATCGCCGGTACGCCGGGCGTGGCACCGTACTTCGACCTGTCGTTCCAGCACTCCAGTGAGCCGGTGCTGCGCCGGATGCGCCGTTTCGGCTCCACCGACCGCTTCCTGGAGCTGCTGGCCAGCGCCCGCGAGTTGGCGCCGGAGGCGGGCGCGCGGAGCAACTTCATCGTCGGCTTCCCAGGCGAGACCCGTGGGGACGTCGACGAGCTGGTCCGGTTCCTCACCGAGGCCCGGCTCGACGCGATAGGCATGTTCGACTACAGCGACGAGGACGGCACCGAGGCCGCCGGGCTGCCCGGCAAGGTCTCCGCCGCGACGATCAAGCGACGGTACGACCGGCTCAGCGCGCTCGCCGACGAGCTGTGCTCGCAGCGGGCCGAGGACCGTCTCGGTTCGACCGTCGAGGTGCTCGTCGACTCGATCGACGACGGTGTGGTGGAGGGCCGGGCGGCGCACCAGGCGCCCGAGGTGGACGGCTCGACGACCCTCGTCGCTCCGGCCGAGGGTGGGGTCGACCTGGCCGCCCTGCGCCCGGGTGACCTGGTCCGCGCGACGGTGACCGGCACCGAAGGGGTGGACCTGCTCGCCGTGCCAGATGAGATGATCTCGGCGGCGCCCGGCGCGGCACGGTGACGGCGGGTCCGAGCGGAGCGGGGGAGCCAGGTGGTGCGGTGCCGGGAACGCCACGGCGGCCCGAGCGGAGTGCGGCGGTGACGGGGGCGACCGGGTCGACGCCGGGCCGGGTGGTGGCCGTGGTGCCCGTCCTCAACGCGGCGAACGCGCTCACCGCCCTGCGACTGGTCCTGGTTCCGGTCTTCGCCGCCTCGGTGATCGCGTCCGGGATGACCCATTCCGGCTGGCGGATGGCGGCCTGCCTGATCTTCGCGGTGGCCTCGGCGACGGACCTGGTGGACGGCTGGATCGCCCGCCGGTTCGCCCTGGTCACCTCGGTGGGCAAGGTGGCCGACCCGATCGCCGACAAGGCGCTCACCGGCGCGGCCCTGGTGCTGCTCTCCTGGTACGACCGGCTGCCCTGGTGGGTGACGGCGCTGATCCTCGTCCGCGAGCTGGGCATCACCGGGCTGCGGTTCTGGGTGATCAGGCACGGCGTGATCGCCGCCAGCCGCGGCGGCAAGGTCAAGACGGCGCTCCAGATCCTCGCCATCGCCTGGTACCTCTGGCCGATGCCGGCGGCCCTCGCCGTCGTCGGCCCGTGGATCATGGCCGCCGCCGTGCTGGTGACGGTCGTGACGGGCTTCGACTACATCGTCCAGGCCGTCCGCCTGCGCCGCCCCCGCTGACCTGTCCACGGCGGGTCGCCGTCGGGCTCATGATCGGCGACGTCGGAGTGGGAGGGTTGGGTGGCGGCGAGTGGGGAAGGAGGGTTCGATGCAGAAGGATCAGGGCTCTGAGCCGGCGGTGGGCAGTCCGGCGGCCGGAGCCGTGCACAGCCTCTCGCAGCGGCACGAGACGCTGGCCACCGTCGAGTCGCTCACCGGCGGGCTGCTGGCCGCGTCGATCGTGGAGATCGCCGGGGTCAGCGGGATCTACCGGGGCGGGCTCGTCGTCTACGCCACCGAACTGAAGGCCACACTGGCCGGCGTACCGACCGGGCTGCTCGACGAGCGCGGGCCGGTGGACCCGGAGGTCGCGGCGGCGCTCGCCGAGGGCGGCCGGCAGCGCTGCGGCGCCGACTGGGGAATCGCCACCACAGGTGTGGCCGGTCCGGAGCCGCAGGACGGCAAGCCTGTCGGCCTGGTCTACGTCGCGGTGGCCGGCCCGAACGGGAGCGAGGTCCGCGAACTCGATCTGGACGGCGGGCGGGACCACATCAGGTCGGCGGCGGTGACCGAGGCGTTGCGGCTGCTCACCGAACGGATCCACGCCGACGACGCGACCCGTGACCCGGCCGGCGCCGGCCACCGGTGAGCCGTCGCGGGTCATCCGACGGGCGGGGCGGGATGTCGCGCGGGCCCGCAGCGGGTACGGTTGCGGGAAGGCTCCGGCGTTCGGAGCCGGCGCGGTCCGCCGCGGCCGGCTGCCCGACGCCGAGCGAGAAGTATCCCTCAGGGGGAGGTGCGATGGTCCTGCTACGCCGGGTAATCGGTGACGCACTGCGGGCGCGCCGGCAGGGGCAGCACCGCACCCTGCGCGAGGTGTCCACCGCGGCGAACGTCAGCCTCGGCTACCTCTCCGAGATCGAGCGCGGGCACAAGGAGCCGTCCAGCGAGTTGCTGGCCGCGATCTGTGACGCCCTCGGAGCCCGCCTGTCCGAATTGCTGCGCGAGGTGAGCGACACGGTGGCGCTCGCCGAGCAGATGCCCGGTGTGCTCGTCGACATGCAGGACGAGCCGGCCGAGGCCGCGCCCGTCGGCGCGGCGACAGCCGTCCGCAAGAGCACCAACCGCGGCGTACGCCAGGTCACCTCCGACGGCAAGGTCGCCGTCTCGGTCCGCCACGAGTCGCCGCTCAAGGCGACCCTGCGCAGCACCCGGGTCCGCCCCACCGAGCGCGACCGGGACGTGGTCTGCGCCGCCTGAGCCGTCCTCCCTGTTGACAATGGGCGAGGCGGCCCCAGCCGCGTAGGGTTGCCCACAGGAGCTGCCGGTGCCGTCGACCGCCCGGTACGGATGCCGTACTGGCGTTCGGCTGGGACGATGGAGACCGGCCGGGGTCGTGGTCGGCCGGCTCGTCCGGTCCCGACCGCGGGTGGAGTGACGCGACTGAGGGGATACCGCGGAGATGGCGAACCCGTTCGTCAAGGGTTGGAACTATCTGATGGCGCTCTTCGGTGCCAAGATCGACGAGCACGCCGATCCGAAGGTGCAGATCCAGCAGGCCATCGAGGACGCCCAGCGGCAGCACCAGGCGCTGGTCCAGCAGGCCGCCGCGGTCATCGGCAACCAGCGTCAGCTGGAGATGAAGCTGTCCCGCCAGATGTCCGAGGTCGAGCGGTTGCAGGGCAACGCCCGGCAGGCGCTCGTGCTCGCCGACCAGGCCCGGGCCAAGGGTGACGAGGCCGAGGCCGGGCGGTTCGAGCAGTCCGCGCAGACCCTCGCCACCCAGCTGGTCTCGGCCGAGCAGGCCACCGAGGACCTCAAGACCCTGCACGACCAGGCGTTGGGCGCCGCCGCGCAGGCCCGCCGGGCCGTCGAGAACAACTCGATGATCCTCCAGCAGAAGCTCGCCGAGCGCACCAAGCTGCTCAGCCAGCTGGAGCAGGCCAAGATGCAGGAGACGGTGGCCCGCTCGCTGGAGTCGATGTCGTCGCTCGCCGCTCCCGCCAACACCCCGTCGCTGGACGAGGTGCGGGACCGCATCGAACGGCGGTACGCCAACGCGATGGGCCGCGCGGAACTGGCAGGCAACTCGGTCGAGGGCCGCATGCTGGAGATCCAGAAGGCGACCATCGACTCGGCCGGCTCGGCCCGGCTGGAGCAGATCCGCTCCAGCATGGCCGGGGAGCAGCTCGGCGGCGCCGGGCAGCGGCAGGCAGTGCCGCAGGCCGAGAAGGCGGCCGACCCCGCCGCCGCGGCCCGGTTGGACGAGCTGCGCGCCAGCATGGCCCGCGAGCGCGGCACCGGCGACCCCACAGCCGCCAGCTGAACGTCTCATCCGAGGAGGTCAGGTGGCAGACGAGCGAACCCGGTACTTCCGCCGGCTGGATCGGCTGCGCCGGTCCGCCCGACGGTGGAGCGTGCTGGCCGGTGGGCTCGGCGGCGCCGCCGCGGTGCTGACCCCGTACGCCGGCCTCGGTCTGCCCGACGCGGCCTGGGCCGGCGCGGCGGGCAGCGCGGTGGCGCTCGCCGCCTGGCGGTGGATCGACCTGCGGGCGCTGGCAGCCCGACCGGCGCCCCCGGCGCTGGACCCGGCCGAGGCCGCGGCCCGGTCCCGGGCCCGGCTGGTGGCGGCCGTCGAGCGGCTGCCGGTCGGCCACGGGGTTCTCGCCGAGGTCCGCCGGGTCCGTTCCAGGGTGGCGTTGCGGGGCACCAGCGCCGGTGCGCCGTGGGCCCGGCTGGACCGGGCGGCCCTCACCCTGGCCGGGATGGCGCCGCGCCTCACCGGGCTCGCCGAGCCTGCGGTGCTGGAGGCCGCCGCCGCCGACAGTTCGCTGCGCGAGCTGGCCGCCCGGGTGGCGAGCGTCGAACGTGCGCTGCGACTGGCCCCGGCCGACGCGCGCCCGCCGCTGGCCGAGGCGCACGGCGCGTTGGCCGCCCAGTTGGAGAGCGGCGTCGCGGCGTACGAACGGCTCGTGGTGGCCGCCGCCGGCTACCTGGCCGAGGACGCCCGGCCGCAGGCCGCCCACCCGGCCGCCGACCGGCTCACCGAGGCCACCGACCTGCTGCACGGCGTCGCCTCGGCGCTCGCCGAGCTGCGCACCGCCGGCACCCCGCTGCGCGCGCCCACCCGCTGACCGCACGCCGGTCACGGTGGCGTGGTGACGGAGACCGGGCCGGTGTACGCCGAACTGCCCACGACGTTGAACGACCGGATCCGGTAGTGGTACGTCACGCCCCGGGTCAGCCCCGTGTTGGTGAAGCCGCGACCGGTCACCGTGAAGGTCGCGACCTCCCGGTCGAACACCGGGTCCAGTGCCCGTTGCACGATGAACCCGGCCCCTGAGCCGACGCTCGTGTCCGCCGTCCAGCCCAGGACCACAGTCGCCGTGTCCGGGCCCGGCGCGCTGGCGGTGGCGCTGACCCCGCCGGGAGTGCTCGGCGCGGCCGGGGTGCTCACCGCGGCGACAGTCGACCAGGCCGACGCGGCGCCCAGGTAGGTGGTCCGGACCCGGTAGTAGTACGTGGTGTCCGGCGCGACCGCGACGTCCAGGTGGTGGGTGCCGACCCCGATCGCCGTGGTGCCGGGGCCGCTGCTGAACGTCGGGTTGGTGGCGCGTTGCACGTCGATGCCCGTGGCGAAGGACCTGTTCGTCCAGCGCAGGGCCACCCGCAGCGGTGCCGCCGGCAGGACCGTGGCGACGATGCCGACCGGGGCGGGCAGGTGCACCGAGGCGGGCACGCTGTTCGACCAGGACGAGTAGCTGACCGCGTTCTCCGCCCGGATCCGGTAGTGGTACGTCACCCCGGGGGTGACTGTCGCGTCGGTGTAGCGGGTGGCGGTCGCCGCGACGGTGATGGTGGTGACCTCGCCGTCGAACGTCGCGTCGGTGGCCCGTTGCAGGACGTGGCTGGTGGCGGGCGGGCGGCCCCCGTTGCCGGTCCAGGCGAGCGCGATCGCCGGCAGCGCGGTCGCCGAGCCCGGAACCGGGGTGGCGGTCAGCCCGGTGGGCGCCCTCGGCGCGACCCGCAGCACCAACGGCCGGGTCGTCCCCAGGTCGCGGTGGGCGGCGCGCTGACTGTGCCAGCGGTACTCCCAGCCCACGTTGACCAGCTGGTTCACCACCACGGCGGGTCGCCCGTCGGCGGGGCTGACAGGCGTCGAGCCGGTCCGGGTGCCGGCCGGGCGGCCCGGGTCGAGCAGCCGGACGCTGTCGCCCAGCTTGAACGGCAGGGTCGGCGCGACGGGGCGCAGGGCCACCACCACGTCCTCGCGGGGGTTGACCCGCACGATGCCCTTCCAGCCCAGCTCGGCGCCGTGCGGAGCGCGCAGCGTGCCGTCCCAGCCGACCCGGTTGACGACCTGCACGTCACAGCCGCCGAAGCACAGCGGCTCGGTCTGCCTGACGTTGCCGCTGATCCGCCAGATCTGCGTGCCGTCGGTCGGCGCTCCGATCGGCACGGCCGGGTCGGCGGCGAACAGCACCTCGGTGACCGGATCGGTGGGGCCGAGGGGGAGGGTCGCCGGGGTCAACGGCCCGGCGTGCGGGTGCCCGACGCCGAGCCGGCCGGCCAGCCGCCCATTGTCGGGTTCGAAAACCTGCTGTACGGCTTTGACCTCAACCGGCAGGGTCACCGGGCCGGTGCCGCCCGCCGGGGTGAAGGTCACCGTGGCGGCGTGCACCGGCACCGTCGTCTCCCGTGCCGTCCGGGTGCCGAACGCCGTGTCGTACGCCGGCTGCGGCACGATCGGCGGGCGCTGGCTGGCCGCGTACGCCAGGGGGAGCCGGTCGCGCAGCCGGGCCAGGTCGTACGGCGGCTCCGCGTCCCCGGTGACCCGGAACTGGAGCAGGGTGCGGGTGTTCGGGCCGTACCCCGGTTCGGTGGGGGGCGGGCCACCCTCGGCGGTCCGGTCGGGGGCGTCGCTGTGCTGGTCGTAGCGCCCGTCGAAGCCGGGCAGCGGTGCGGGCGCGTCGTTGTACAGGATCAGCGTGCTGCCGGGCGGCACGGCGGAGAAGTCGACGAGCACGTCGGCCCGTTCGCCGGGCGCGAGCAGCAGGGTGTGACAGTCGACGTTCAGCACTGTCGGGTCGAGCCTGTCGTAGCGGTAGCCGACCGGCCGGTTCGCCAGCACCACGGGTGCGGGCAGCAGGCCTGCCTCGTTGCCGATCTGGATGAATGCCGGTCCGGCGGCGCGGGGGTCCGGCACCCCGCCGTCCCTTCCGTCGGTCGGCCAGCCCGCCGGCCGGTCCGCCGCCCGCAGGGCGGGCACCATCGGCACCTCGCCCGCCTCGGGGTCGGCCAGGGCGCCGTCCGGGGTCCACACCGGCCCGTCCGAGCAGGCCCGGTAGAGCTGGAGGTTGAGACTGCGGTCCAGGCAGGCGTTGAGGATCCGGAACCGGTACGCGCGGGGCCGCACCTCCAGGTACGGGTAGGCGACGCCGTTGACCAGCGGGGTGTCGCCGTACGCCTCGGGCACCGCGGACGGGTGCGGCACACCGGGCGCGAGGGGTGGCTCGTCAGGCGCTCCCACCGGATCGTGGTGCGGGTTGGGCACCGGTCCGGCCGAGGTCGGCGCGTTCCCGACGCCGCCCGGGGCCGGGTCGCCCGACCACGGGCCGTAGTCCCACCGCCCGGTCGGGTTGCGCCCGCCGGGCCGGTACGGGTCCTGGCGCGGCTGGTAGACGTGCGGGTGCCAGAGGCTGCCCCGGGCGCCCCAGCGTTCCCGGTCCCAGGTCGGGTCCTCGGCGGCGAGCTGGGTGTCGTCCGGCACGAAGGTCTTGTCCTCGACGACAAGCGGCAGCTGGTCGGCCGGCAGCACCTGGTCGGCCACCAGCTCGTCCTCGGCCGGGTCGGTGAGCAGGTAGAGCGCGAGCTGCCCACCGTAGACGGTGAGTCGGGCCAGTCCGTGGGTGTTGTCGTGGAACCACATGAGCCGGCCGCTCTGCTCGTTCGGGTAGTAGAGCGTGGTGGCCCCGGCTCCCGGCGGCGGCATGTCCGGCACGTGGGCCAGGCCGGTGCCGGTCGGGTACGGGGTGATCTCCCCGGCCGGGGTGATCCACTGCCCGGGGTTGCCGGCGCTGGTCCAGCCGGTCAGAGCCCCGGCCAGGTGCAGCACCGCCCGGTTCTGCGGGTACGGCGCCGGGCCGTCCAGCGGGCCGAGGCCGGCGCCGGCGACCGTGTCGTCGACCGGGAGGAACAACTCGCCGGCCCGGCCGGTGGGGAGCTGGTTGATGAACTTCACCCGGACCGGCCGGCCCCGCCGGGCGAGGATCATCGGGCCGAGGTGCCAGGGCCGCTCCGGGGGCGCCACCGTGTTGTGCCCCGACGCGTCGGTGCCGAGGTTGAGCTGCCGGTAGCCGCGCAGCCGGGTGGCCGGCAGGTCCCGGTGCAGGCGTTGCGCGTACTCCTGGAGGCCGATCTCGTAGTAGTCGCAGCCCGGATAGCTGATCGTGTCCGGGACGGCCACCGGCAGGTACGCGCCGAGCCCGGCGCCGCCCACCTGACCCGGGACCGGGAGGGCGTCGACGAACTTGCGCAGCCCGGTGCCGGGCACCAGCCGCCCGTCGGCGTCCCGTGCCGGTCGGGGGCTGTACGCGAAGTTCGGCACCGGGCCGAAGCTGCGCGGCGCGACGGCCGGATCCAGGCTGGTGGTCGGAGCGACCTGGTCGGTCGTCCCCGCAACCTGTTCGGCGGTCCGCGCGGCCGGCACCAGGGAGGCCGTCCGGCCGTTGACGTGGCTGTCGCGGCTGGTGCGCTCGAAGAAGGTGGAGCGGAGTCTGCGGAAGATCGCCATGACTCTCCCCGGGTCGGGGCACGAGGCCCGCCACCCCGGCGTGGCGACCCCGATGCTCTGCTGACGGTCGGTGAGCACTCAACCGCAGCATGCGACGCGGACGGCCAGATAGGAATTACCCAATCGTCCGTATCTGGGATGGGCCCGGTCGCCCCGGGTGGTCAGTCGGCCGGCGGGGCGTCCGGCGGCTCCGGTTGGCAGACCGGACACCAGTAGGTGACGCGTTCGCCCAGCTCCTGCTTGCGGATCGCGGTGCCACAGCGGCGGCAGGGCTGGGCGCGGCGACCGTACACGTAGCTGGTCTGGCCCCGGTGCAGAGAGCCGGTGCTGCTCTGCGTCCACCGACCCCGGTTGGCGACCAGCAGCCGCTGCGCGAGGGTCACCAGGCCGGTCAGGTCGGGCACCGCGCCCACCGGGGTCCACGGGGACACGCCGCGCAGGAACAGCACCTCGCACTTGTAGAGGTTGCCCACGCCGGCCAGCGCGCGCTGGTCGAGCAGGGCCTCGCCGATGGTCCGCTCCGGGTCTGCGCCGAGCCTGCGGACCGCCTCGGCCGCGTCCCAGTCCGGGCCGAGCAGGTCCGGGCCGAGGTGACCCACCAGGCCGTCCTCCTCGGCGGTCGGCACCAGCGCCAGCTCGTGCAGGTGGTAGCCGACCGCCACCGCGCCGGGGCTGCGCAGCACCACCCGGATCAGGTGCGCCGGCCGGCCGTTCCACCGTTCCCCAGGCGCGTAGGCCCGCCACGCGCCGTCCATCCGCAGGTGCGAGTGCAGGGTCCAGTGCGCCGCGTCCGGGGCGGCGAGCCGCAGCAGCAGGTGTTTGCCCCGGCTCGCCGACTCGCGGACCGTCCAGCCGGTGAGGTCGGTGGTCGCCAGCTGCGGCACCCGGAAGTCGCTGCCGGTGAGTCGTGCGTCGGCAAGCGCGCGGTGCAGCACGCGCGCGGTGTTCCAGACGGTGTCACCTTCGGGCACCCCACCATCCTCCCTCGTTCGAGCAGGATTCGCATGTGTCGCTATTTGTACCCAGCTTCCTCATGATCTCCGGACATGCGAAGGTCAGGGAGTTCTGAGGAGAATGCCTATGTCAAGGCCTCAATGTCGTATCCGTCCCCTCGCCGTCGTCGCCACCCTCACCCTCGCCCTCACCGCCACCCTCGTACCCGCCACCAGCGGAATCCCGCGCACCGCCGCCGGGAACCCGCTCACCCTCACCGCCGCCGCACCCGGCGGTGAACTGTGGAACGCCGACCTGTCAGTCGTCGACCGCGACGACGTGAACGTCAGTCGTACCCCCGCCGGCCTGCGGCTGCGCGACACCCGGAACGCCGGACGCAGCCGGCACAGCGCCGTCGCCGAGGGGATGCTGCTCATCGTTCCCCGCACCCTGGCCCGGCCGGCCACCCGGGTCCGTGCCCAGGTCACCGCCGACGTGCCGGCCGGCGCCACAGTCGAGGCCCAGGTCCGGGCATGGCGCGCCAGCGGCTGGACCGAGTGGCGGGCCGCCACCACAGGCGCGGTCTTCGACCGCCCGGTGAGCCGGGTGCAGACCCGTGTGGTGCTCACCGCGCCCGCCGGCGGCGCCACCGCGACGGTACGGGCCGTCCAGCTCACCGCCGACGCGACCGCGGCCGTCTCCGCGGCCACGCCCGGCCTCACCTACCGGGTGTACGCCACACGCATCGGCCTGGTCGGCGAGCTGACCGCCAACGGCCGCACCGTGCAGCCCCGGGACCACTTCGCGGCACTACCGTCGCGGCGCGGCCTGTCCCCCCTGAACACCGGGGACTACACCGTGCGGGTCTGCACCACCACGGGCTCCCGCTGCGAGTACGCCCCCGTCTGGGACGTCGGGCCGTGGAACACCCGCGACGACTACTGGAACCCCTCCGCGGTACGGGAGAACTGGAAGAACCTGCCGCAGGGCCGACCCGAGGCGCAGGCCGCCTACCAGTCGGGCTACAACGGCGGGCGGGACCAGTTCGGGCGTACGGTGCTCAACCCGGCCGGCATCGACCTGGCCGACGGCACCTTCTGGGACGGCCTGAAGTTGACGACCAACGCCTGGGTGGACGTCGCCTACCTGTGGACGGGTGGCGGACCGCGTGGCGTGGTCGGTGACGGGCCACTGAACATCCGCACCGGCGCCAGCACGTCGTACCCGATCCGTGGCCTCGCCGCCCGGCTCGCCAACGTGCCGCTCCAGTGCTACGTCACAGGCCAGTCGGTGGCCGGCCCCTACCGCACCACCACCCGCTGGAACCGGCTCGCCACCGGCCAGTACGTCAGCCACGCGTACATCTCCGGCGTGTACGGCGGCAGCGTGCCGGTCTGCTGACCCGGTCCCTCGCCCGTCGGGCGCCGTCAGGGGCGCTCGTCGGGGCGGGCCGGGCGCACCATGTCCTGGTAGCGCGGGTGGCTGGCGCCGTAGACGGCGTAGTTGAGCCGGGCGTGCGACAGGCTCAGGTCGCCGTTGGGGCCGCCCCGGACGGCGTCCGCGTCGGCGTCGGTCTGACCGTCGTCGGTCCAGAAGCAGACCGGGCAGGTCCCCCCGCCCGTTCGGGACGCACAGCACGGACAACCCACGGGAACTACGTGTTCACCCACCGGGGCAGCATTCCACAGTCGAATATCAGCGGGAAACCCGTAGGACGTCACCCGGGGACACCCGCAGCAGGTCCACCGCCCGCCCGCCGTTGACAGCCACGGCGACCAGACCTGCCGAGTCGACGTACACCACCAGGCCGCCCGCCGGGGCGTCGCCGAAGGTGCGGCCCCGCACGGCCCGGTGCGCAGGTGCCGGGCCCGGCGGCCCGACCCGCAGTGCCGCCGGCAGCGGTTCGATCAGGTGCGCCGGAGCGGCCAGCTGGACGTTGCCGAAATGGTCCACAGTCGACACCTCGGCGGTGAAGCCGTCGTCGTCCGAGGTCAGCGTCGGCGGGGGGAGCCGGACCAGACCGGCCGGATCGATGGGCGTGCCCGCCTCCGCGAGCGCCGCGCCGAGCGCCAGCCGGGCCGCCACCGGCGCGAAGACGTCCCGCCCGTGGAACGTCCCGGACACCCGGGCGGCCTGCCAGCGTGGCTCGGTCAGCTCCACCGCCGCCGTGATCCCGCCGAGCGCGTCGGCGGCGTCCGGCAGCAGTCCGTTGTCCGGACCCACCAGCAGCCCCCCGGAGGTGGCCAGCGCGACGCCCCGCCGGGCGGTGCCCACCCCCGGATCGACCACCGCCACGTGCACGGCCACCGGCAGGTACGCCACGGTCTGCGCCAGCACCGCCGCGCCGCGCCGCACGTCCGCCGGCGGCACCAGATGGGTCACGTCGATGACCCGGGCCGCCGGCGCGATCCGGGCGATCACCCCGTGGCAGGCGGCCACGAAACCGTCGGAGAGGCCGTAGTCGGTGGTCAGTGAGATCCAGGGCGTGACGGACATGTCCGCAGGCTAACCCTCCGCGCCGGTGAGCAGTTCCAGGACGAGTTCGTCGTGCAGCGGTATGCCGTGCTCGCCCACCAGCGGGATCTCCGGTTTGAGCTGGCGGGCGCGGTCCACCCCGCCCCGATCCACGCGCACCAGCCGCATGCCGCGCCGCTGGTAGAAGCGCAGCGCCCGCAGGTTGTCGTTCGAGGTGACCAGCCACACCCGGGCCAGGCCCGCCTCGGCCCCGATCGACGTCGCCGCCGCCAGCAGGGCGGTGCCGGCACCGGCGCCGGGGACCGCCGCCACGAGGGTGACCACTTCCAGGCCGTCCCCGTCGACGCGATAGGTCAACGCGCCGGCCACCGCCGCTTCGCCGTCGACCGCCACCAGGGTCGGCAGGGTACGCACGTCATGCCGAATGCCGTGGGCGACCACGTACGGGCCGCCCCACTCGCGTTCGTGCAACGCGTCGACAGCCGCCCGGTCGGCGGGTCGCGCCGGCCGCACCTCGAACCCGTTCACGTCTCGCCCGCCCTCGCCCGCGTCCGCCCACCGGCCCTGGAGCGTACCGGCCAGCGGCTGCGTCCGCCGGCTGGCGGATATGGGACAGCGTGGTGACCGACAGGCCCCTCCCGCCGCCGGGCACGGTTGGGCAGACTGGCGCCCGTGACACTTCGGAGCCTGCCCGCCGTTGGGGTCCTGCTGGTCGTCGCCACCGTCACCGCCGGTTGCGGCGGCGGGGACGACGACGCCGACCCGTCGAGCGCGGCCCCCGGCGTCTCTGTCTCGGCCCCGGCGGCCACCGGTTCACCTGACGCGTCGACTCCCTCGGCGGTCCCGTCCAGCCCTGCCGGTGCCACACCACCGCCTGCCCCGCGGTCGGTCCCGCCCTCTGCCCCTCCGCAGGGGCCCACCCAACGCCGGCCGGCCAGCCCGCCGCCCGTGGTGCTGCCGCAGCGGCCGGCCGGGGCCCCGGGCGCCAACCAGGTGGTGAGTGCGTTCAAGGCCGCCGGCCTCACGGTGCCGCACCCGAGGGACCGGTCCGTCGACTGCGGACCCGACGGGCTAGGCCTGGGCTGTTCCGAGATCGTCGCCACCGACGCCGTCACGGTGTACGTGTTCCCCGACGAGACGAGCGCCAGCGACATCGCCGCGACGTGGGGCGGCCAGTCGTACCGACGCGGTGCGGTGGTGCTCAACTACCTGGAGGCGAGGACCCCGGCCGCCGACCGGCCCCGCTACGAGAAGGTCCTCAACAACCTCGGCTGAGATCCGGCCGGAGCATGCGTGCTGATGAGCCGTATACCTGTGCGGAATATTTATGACTCTGAGGTATACGAGCGGGCGCGGCCGTGCGCGCCGGCGCGGGTCGGAACCGGTGACCGCGCGGCGGTCACCGGTCGGTGCGGCGCTCGGGAGCGGTGACCGCGCGCCGGTCATTGGTGGGCGCGGCGCTCGGGAAGGGTGACCGCGCGGCGGTCAGCCCCGCAGGCGCAGGCCGCGCGGGGTGGCTCGGAAGCCGGCGGCGGTGAGGGCGTCACGCAGCGGCGAGGAGTGCACGGCCTCGCCGTCGGCCCGCTCCACCGACATCGCGCCCAACGCCCCCGAGTGCACGGCGTCGGCGAGCGCCTTGCCGGCCGCCGCGAGCGTGTCCACGTCGTCGGTGAACGAGAGCAGCGTCCGGCCGCCGCGTTCGACGTAGAGGACCAGGTCGCCGCCGACCTGCACCACGAGCGCGCCCGCCTTACGGCCGGCCCGGTGCCCGGTCGCCGGCGCGGCACCGTCGCCGGAATCGACCACCCGCTCCGGCCAGGGCAGCGCCGCGCCGTACGGGTTGGCCGGGTCGGTGGCGGCGAGCACCGTCGCCGGAGCGCCCCGGCCCCGGCCGCCGTCGGTCGGCTCGGCGAGGGCGCGCAGCCGGTCCACCGCGCCGGGCACCGCGAACTGCGCCGCCCCGAGCCCTTCGACGAAGTAGCCCCGGCGGGCCGCGCCGCGTTCCTCGAGCGCCGACAGCACCGGGTAGACAGCCGAGAACCCGCCGACCACCTGCTCGGCCATGACCGCCCCGCGGGTGACCACCCCGTGCCGCTCCAGCAGCACGTCGGCGAGGGCGGCGGCGCGGCGGGTCGGATCCAGGTCCCGGTCGGGCAGGCGCGACCAGCGCCCGGCGACAGTCGGCGGGCCGCCCCGGGTGGGCAGCGCCACTCGACCGGGCCGCCGGTAGCGGGTGCGCGGCGCGGACGGCCGCGACCGGTGCGCACCACCCGCGCCGAGCACCGCACGCAGCGGGGCGAGGGTGTCGTTGGTGAGGTGGCCGGCCCAGACCAGGTCCCAGATCACGCCGGTCAGCGCCGCGTCGTCGGTCGAGCCGACCCGGTCGGCCAACGGCCGGAAGAACAGCGCCTGCCCGTCACCGAGCGCGTCGAGCACCGCGTCGTGCAGCGGCGTACGCGTCAGCGCGTCATCGGGTGGCGCAAGAAGCAGCGGCGCCGCGTCCGAGTACGCCAGGGTGACCCAGCCGTCCCCGCCGGAGATCGCGCCCGACCCGGCCCACAGCACCTCCCCGCTGGCGCACAGCTCGTCGAGCTGGGCGGGGGAGTAGTCAGCGACCCGACCGGGCAGCACCAGCCGTTCCAGGGCGGACGCCGGCACCGCCGCGCCCTGCAACTGCTCCACGGTGGCCGCCAGCGCCTCCACGCCCCGGGCGGACGAGCCGACCTGCTGCCAGCGGGGCAGGAACGTGGCAAGCGCCCGGGGTGGCACCGGCTCGATCTCCCGGCGCAGTGCGGCGAGCGAGCGGCGACGCAGCATCCGCAGCACCTCGGCGTCGCACCACTGGGCGCCAGCGGAATCCGGTGTGAACTCACCGGAGACCACCCGGCCGGTGGCGGCGAGGCGGCGCAGCGCCTGCTCGACGACGAACACGCCGAGCCCGAAGCGTGCCGCGCAGCTCGCCGCGGCGAACGGACCGTGGGTGCGGGCGTAGCGGGCCACCAGGTCGCCCAGCGGGTCGGCCACCGGTGCGAGGTACGCCTCGGCCACCCCGACCGGCAGAGCCACCCCTAGTGCGTCGCGCAGGCGTGCGGCGTCCTCGACGCCCACCCAGCGCTGCTCGCCGGCGATCCGGACCCGCAGCGCCCGGCGGGTGGCCTCCAACTCGGTCAGCCAGCTCTCGGGCACACCCCGCTCGGTCAGCTCGTCATCGCTGAGGTCGCCGAGCACCCGCAGCAGCTCGACCACGTCCTCCGCGTCGCGGGGACGGCGCTGCTCGGTCAGCCAGCGCAGCTGCCTGTCGGTCTCGGTGAGCACCGCCGGGTCGAGCAGCTCGCGCAGGTCGACCCGGCCGAGCAGTTCACCCAGGAGCGTGGAGTCCAGGGCGAGCGCGGCGGCCCGGCGCTCGGCGAGCGGGGCGTCGCCCTCGTAGAGGAACGCGCCCACGTAGCCGAAGAGCAGCGATCGCGCGAACGGGGACGGCGCGCTGGTCTCCACCTCGACCAGCCGCACCTTGCGGGTGGCCAGGTCACGCATGAGCCCGGCCAGCGCCGGCTGGTCGAAGACGTCCTGGAGGCACTCCCGGGCGGCCTCCAGGGTGACCGGGAAGTCCGCGTACTCCCGGGCCACGTCGAGCAGCTGCGCGGCGCGTTGGCGCTGCTGCCACAGCGGCTGGCGGCGGCGCGGGTCGCGGCGGGGCAGCAGCAGCGACCGGGCGGCGCACTCGCGGAAACGGGCCGCGAAGAGGGCGGAGGTGCCCACCGTCTCCTCCACCAGTTGGGTGATCTCGTCGGGATCGAAGACCACCACGTCCGCGCCGGGCGGCTCGTCTGCGGTGTCCGGCAGGCGCACCACGATGCCGTCGTCGGAGGGCATCACCTGGGCGTCCATGCCGTACCGCTCGGCGAGCCGCCGGCCCACCGCGAGAGCCCACGGGCCGTTGACCCGCGCGCCGAGAACGCTGTGCACGGCGAGCCGCCAGTCGCCCAGCTCGTCACGGAACCGCTCGACCACGATCGTCCGGTCGTCGGGCAGCGAACGGGTGGCCTCCCGCTGGTCGCGCAGGTACGCCATGAGGTTGCCGGCGGCCCAGTCGTCAAGCCCACCGGCGCGCAGCGCGGCAAGCGCCGCCTCGTCGCTCAGCCGCAGCAGCCCGCGCACCCGGGCGCCGATGGCCCGCCCCAGCTCCACCGGACGGCCCAGCTGGTCGCCCTTCCAGAACGGCATCCGCGCGGCCTGCCCGGGGGCCGGTGAGACCAGCACCCGGTCCGGGGTGATCTCCTCGATGCGCCACGACGACGAGCCGAGCAGGAAGACGTCGCCGACCCGCGACTCGTAGACCATCTCCTCGTCCAGCTCACCGACCCGGGCGGCCCGCTCGGCGCCGGCGAGGAACACCCCGAACAGGCCCCGGTCGGGGATGGTGCCGCCGCTGGTCACGGCGAGCCGCTGCGCGCCGGGGCGGCCGGTGAGCAGGTCGGTGGCCCGGTCCCAGACCAGCCGGGGACGCAGCTCGGCGAACGCGGTGGACGGGTAGCGGCCGGAGAGCATGTCCAGCACGGCGTGCAGCGCGGAGTCGGGCAGCTCGGCGAAGGGCGCGGCCCGGCGGACCAGCACGGCCACGTCGCCGACCCGCCACGGCTCCAACGCCACCATTGCCACGATCTGCTGGGCGAGCACGTCCAGTGGGTTGCGCGGGTAGTGCAGCTCCTCGATCGCGCCGTCGGTCATCCGTTCGGCGACCACCGCGCAGGAGAGCAGGTCGCCGCGGTGCTTGGGGAAGACCACCCCGCGGGAGACCGCGCCCACCTGGTGCCCGGCCCGGCCGACGCGTTGCAGCCCGGCGGCGACGCTCGGCGGCGCCTCGATCTGCACCACCAGGTCGACCGCGCCCATGTCGATGCCCAGCTCCAGGCTGGACGTGGCCACCACTGCCGGAAGCTGGCCGGACTTGAGCGCCTCCTCGATGTGCTTGCGCTCCTCGCGGGACACGCTGCCGTGGTGGGCGCGCGCGATCACCGGCGCCGCGCCGGCCGCCGCGCCGGACTGGGCCATCACCTCGGCGGGCGGCCGGTTGCGCAGCGGACCGGCCGGACCGCCCCACTGCCGCGCGCCCCCGGCCGGGCCGTCCGTCGACAACACCCCGTCCGGTACGCCGGCAGCGTCACCTGCCGACGCGGCGGCCACCTCCTCGGCGGCCAGCTCGTTGAGCCGGGCGCAGAGGCGTTCGGCGCTGCGGCGGGAGTTGGTGAAGACGATTGTGGAGCGGTGCTGCCCGATGAGCGTGAAGACCCGCTCCTCCACGGCCGGCCAGATCGAGGCACGGCGTGGCCCGGGGCCGCCGAGGTCGTCCTCCGGTGGCTGCTCCTGCTCGTCGAGGCGGGTCATGTCCTCCACCGGCACCTGCACGCTGACCTCGATGGTCTTCGGTGTGGCCGGCTGGACGACGTCGACCGGGCGGGCGCCGCCGAGGAACCGGGCGCAGGCGTCGATCGGTCGGACGGTGGCGGAGAGCCCGATCCGCTGGGCCGGGGCGGGCAGCAGCTCGTCGAGGCGTTCCAGTGAGAGGGCGAGGTGGGCGCCGCGTTTGCTGCCGGCGACCGCGTGCACCTCGTCGACGATCACGGTCTGGACGCCGCGCAGCGAATCCCTCGCCGCCGAGGTGAGCAGCAGGAACAGCGACTCGGGCGTGGTGATGAGGATGTCGGGTGGGGTGCGGGCGAAGGCCCGCCGCTCGTCGGCCGGGGTGTCGCCGGTACGCATGCCGACGGTGATGTCGGGCGGGGTGACGCCGAGCCGGGTCGCCGCCTGCCGGATGCCGGCCAGGGGGGCGCGCAGGTTGCGTTCCACGTCCACGGCGAGGGCCTTGAGCGGACTGACGTAGAGCACGCGGCAGCGCTGTCGGGCCTCGGCGGGCGCCGGCTCGCGGGCCAGCTTGTCCAGTGACCAGAGGAACGCCGCGAGCGTCTTGCCGGAGCCGGTGGGGGCCACGACGAGGGCGTTGCGGCCGGCGGCGACGGACCGCCACGCGCCGGCCTGGGCGGGGGTGGGAGCGGCGAAGGCGGCGTCGAACCAGGCGCGGGTGGCGGGGCCGAACCCGTCGAGCACCTCGCCCGTATCTCCCTTCGCCCCGGTCACCGCTCCATCGTGCCCCGCCGGTACGACATCCACGAACAGGCCAGGCGGGATGTGTCCGGCTGCGTGGAATATGCACGAGATGCGTGCTTAATACGTTAAGTCTCACTTAACTGCTTGCTTGTGACGAGCAACATAAAGTAACTTCACTCGCAACGCGAGCAGTTGGGAGGAATCGGATGGCCGGCGAGCAGCGAAATGTCGCACCCGGCACCGATGTGCTGATCCGCAAGGTCGACAGCCACCTCGCCACGCTCCGCGGCGGTCTGCACGGGCCGGAGCTGGAGCTCGCCGAACGCCTCGCCCGCTGCCTGCGGGAGCTGGTCATCGCCACCGCCCAGGCCAGCGCGGCCGACCGGGGGCAGGTCCGTGTCGCCGTCCACTACTTCGTGCTGCGTCGGGAGAGCCGCGGTCGACTGCTGTCGGTGCGGTCGCTGACCGCCGCCGAGCGGGTGGTCGACAAGGTCCTGCGCCAGCTCGGCCGGCGCGACCTGCTCGCCGAGCTGCACCGTGACCGTCCCGTCCTGGACGACGCGTTGCCCGTCGGCGACGCCCTGCTGCGCTGAGCCGGGCCGGCCACAGGACAGCTCGCCCCATAGGCACCTCACAGCGATCATTGGGCCAATTCCGGCAAAACGCTCCGCCGGGTGCGCAACTGGCGTCTGATCGCTGCTAGGCGCCACCGCTGTACGGGCGCCGGCCACCTCGACCGGGAGCACGGGTGCTGGTACTGCTCATCCTCCACCTCGTGGCGGCCCTCGCGGCGCCGCTGCTCGTCAGGCGGTGGGGTGCCCGCGCGTGCTACCCGTTGGCGCTGGCTCCCGCTGCCGCGTTCTGCTGGGCGGTGGCCCGTACGCCGGCGGTCGACCATGGCGGGGCGGTGGTCGAGACGTACCCGTGGATCGGGCAGTTGGGCTTCGACATCGCGCTGCGGCTCACCACGCTGTCCTGGTTGATGACCCTGCTGATCGGCGGCGTCGGCGCGCTGGTGCTGGTCTACAGTGCCCGCTACTTCGAGTCCGGGTCGGCCGGGCTGACGCAGTTCGCCGCCGTCCTGGTCGCGTTCGCCGGCGCCATGCTCCTGCTGGTCTTCGCCGACGACCTGCTGCTGCTCTACGTCGGCTGGGAGCTGACCACGATCTTCTCGTACCTGCTGATCGGGCACAGCACCGAGCGGCGGTCGAGCCGGTGGGCGGCGGCGCAGGCGCTTACCGTCACCACCCTGGGTGGGCTGGCCATGCTTGTCGGGTTCATCCTCCTGGGTGAACACGCGGGCACCTACCGCTGGTCGGAGATCGCCACCCGGCCGCTGCCCGGGGGCGGTTACCTGGTCACGGCGGTGCTGCTGATCCTGGCCGGCGCGCTGTCCAAGTCGGCGGTGCTGCCGTTCAACTCCTGGCTGCCGGTGGCGATGGCGGCGCCCACCCCGGTGAGCGCGTACCTGCACGCCGCCGCCATGGTCAAGGCCGGCGTCTACCTGCTCGGGCTGCTCGCGCCGGCACTCGCCACGGTCGGCCCGTGGCGACCCGTGGTGCAGGTCGCCGGCCTGGCCACCATGCTGCTCGGCGGCTGGGCGGCGCTGCGGCAGACCGACCTGAAGCTGCTGCTGGCGTACGGCACGGTCAGTCAGCTCGGTCTGCTGGTCGCCGTGACCGGCTCCGGCACCCCGGACGCCGCCCTGGCCGGTGCCGCGATGCTGCTGGCGCACGCGCTGTTCAAGGCGTCCCTGTTCCTGGTCGTCGGAATCATCGACCACGGCGCCGGCACCCGTGACCTGCGCGAGCTGTCCGGGCTGCGGCACTGGTCCCGGCCGCTGTTCGTGGTCGCCGTCCTGGCCGCCGCGTCGATGGCGGGTGTGCCGCCGCTTGTCGGCTTCGTGGCCAAGGAGGCGGTGTTCGCGGCGTTCCTCCACCAGCCACTGCTCCTGGCCGGCTTCGTGGCCGGGACGGTGCTCACCGTCGCGTACAGCGTCCGCTTCCTGTGGGGCGCGTTCAGCGACCGCTCGGGCGTCGAACCGGTCCCGCCGGACCGGAGGATCGCCGGCCCGATGCTGGCCCCGCCGGCAGTCCTGGCCGGCGTCGGGCTGCTCGCCGGGCCGGCCGCCGGCTGGCTCGACGGTCTGCTGCGCCCGTACGCCGACCTGCTCGGCGCGGTCGACGCGCACCTGGCGCTCTGGCCCGGGCTGACCCCGGCGCTCGGCCTGTCCGTGCTGGCCCTTCTCGGCGGCGGTCTGCTCTTCGCGGCGCGCGGGCCGCTCGCCCCGGTGCTGGCCCGGCTCCGCTCGCCGGCGAGCGGCAACCAGGGGTACGAGTGGGTGGTGGGCCGGTTCGACCGGCTGGCCATCGAGGTGACCGGGGCGACGCAACGCGGCTCCCTGCCGCAGTACCTGGGCATCATCCTGGTCACCCTCGTACTGCTGCCCGGCGGGGCGATGATCGCCGCCAGCCCGTGGCGGGCGCGCATTCCGCTCTGGGACAGTCCGCTGCAACCGGTGGTCGTCGTGGTGATCGCGGTGGCGGCGGTGCTCGCGGTAGGTGCCCGCCGCCGGCTCACCGCGATGCTGCTGGTGGGCATGACCGGCTACGGCACCGCGATGTTGTTCGTCCTGCACGGCGCGCCCGACCTGGCGCTCACCCAGTTCCTGGTGGAGACCGCGACGATCGCCGTCTTCGTGCTCGTGCTGCGCCGCCTGCCGGAGCGGTTCTCGGCCCGGCCGCTGCGCCGTAGCCGGTGGACCCGCCGGGCGATCGGGGTGGCGGCGGGCGTGGTCGCGGCCGGGCTGGCGCTGATGGCGGCCAGCGCCCGCCGCGCGCCGGACATCTCCGCGGCCTTCCCCGACCTGGCGGTCGCGCACGGGTACGGCCGCAACGTGGTGAACGTGACCCTCGTCGACATCAGGGCCTGGGACACCATGGGCGAGATCGCGGTGCTTGTGGTGGCCGCGACGGGGGTCGCCAGCCTGATCTTCGAACGGTCCCGCACCGGCCCGCGACCCCGTCGGCCGGAGTCGGACCGGCGGGTCAACAGGCCGGGCCGGCCGGTGTGGCTGCGCGGCGGGCCGACCCTCTACGAGGAACGCCGTTCGATAGTGCTGGAGGTGGTCATCCGGCTGATCTTCCACACCGTGGTGCTGTTCTCGCTGTTCCTGCTCTTCTCCGGCCACAACGCGCCGGGCGGCGGGTTCTCCGGTGGCCTGGTGGCCGGTCTCGCGCTCGTGGTCCGCTACCTCGCCGGCGGCCGGTACGAGCTGACCGAGGCGGCCCCGGTCGGTGCCGGCCTGGTCCTCGGCGCGGGGCTTGCCGTGTCGGTGGGCTCCGGGGTGGTGGCCCTGCTCATCGGCGGGCAGGTGCTGGAGAGCGCCGAGATCAACCAGTCGTTGCCGCTGATCGGCGAGGCGCACCTGGTCACGTCGCTGTTCTTCGACATCGGCGTGTACCTGGTCGTGGTCGGGCTGGTGCTGGACATCCTGCGCAGTCTCGGCGCCGAGGTGGACAGGCACATCGAGGCGACCGGGACCGCCGAGGGCGGGCTGGCCGTCGACAAGGGGGAGCGGGCATGACCGCGGCGCGTGCCGGACCCACGCTGATGCTGGTGCTCGTGGTGGCCGTGCTGGTCGGCTGCGGGGTGATCCTGCTGCTGGAACGCAGCCTGACCCGGATCCTGCTCGGGGTGATCCTGCTCGGCAACGGGGTCAACCTGCTGATCCTGCTGGGTGGACGGGCCGGTGGGGCGCCGATCGTCGGCACCGGCCCGGTGGGCGAGATGAGTGACCCGTTGCCGCAGGCCATGGTGCTGACCGCCATCGTGATCACCTTCGGGTTGACCGCGTTCCTGCTCGCCGTCGCGTACCGGAGCTGGTTTCTCACAGGTGACGACGAGGTGCCCGACGACCTGGAGGACCGGCAGATCATCCGCCGGGCCGAGCGCAACGAGGTGGGCGCCGCCGACCTCGGCGGGGAGGGCCCGGACGAGGACCCGGAGCAGGTGGATCCCGAACCCGCCCGCCGCCGGCTGCGGCGCGGAGAAGAGGCGTGATGGGTACGCTCCTGCCGCTACCGGTGGTGGTGCCGCTGCTCGGCGCGGCACTGACCCTGCTGCTGGCCACCCAACCCCGGATCCAGCGCGCGGTGAGCGTGCTCTGTCTGGCCGGTACCTTCACCGTCGCGGTGGTGCTGCTCGTGCAGGCGTACCGCTACGGGCCGGTGGTGATGGTGATCGGTGGCTGGCCCGCCCCGGTGGGCATCGTGCTGGTCGCCGACCAGCTCGCGGCGTTGATGCTCGTGGTCTCCTCGGCGGTGACCCTCTGCGTGCTGCTGTACTCCGTCGGCCAGGGCCGCAGCGAGACCGGCGAGACCACGCCGGTGGTCATCTTCCACCCGACGTACCTGGTGCTCACCGCCGGCGTCACCACCGCGTTCCTCGCCGGGGACCTGTTCAACCTGTTCGTCGGCTTCGAGATCCTGCTGGTCGCCAGCTTCGTGCTGATCACGCTTGGTGGTACGGAGACGCGGATCCGGACCGGGTCGACGTACGTGGTGGTCAGCATCCTCTCCTCGATGATCTTCCTGACGGCCGTGGGGCTGGTGTACGCGGCCACCGGCACGCTCAACCTGGCGCAACTCTCCCAACGCCTGGACGCGCTGCCCGACCGCGTGCGGTTGGCCCTGCAACTGATGCTGCTGCTCGGCTTCGCGATCAAGGCGGCGGTCTTCCCGTTGTCGGCCTGGCTGCCGGACAGCTACCCGACCGCGCCGGCCCCGGTCACCGCCGTGTTCGCCGGGCTGCTCACCAAGGTCGGTGTCTACGCGATCATCCGTACCGAGACGCTGCTCTTCCCGGACGGGCAGGTCGACGATCTGCTGATGGTCGTCGCCGGGTTGACCATGCTGGTCGGCATCCTCGGCGCGGTGGCCCAGTCGGATCTGAAGCGGCTCTTCTCGTTCACCCTGGTCAGCCACATCGGCTACATGATCTTCGGGGTGGCGTTGAGCACCACCGCCGGGCTCTCCGGCGCGATCTTCTACGTGGTGCACCACATCACCATCCAGACCACGTTGTTCCTGGTCGCCGGGCTGGTCGAGGAACGGGCCGGCAGCACCGACCTGCGCCGAATCGGTGGGCTGGCCCGGGTCGCGCCGCTGCTCGGCGTGCTGTTCTTCGTCCCGGCGATGAACCTCGCGGGAGTGCCCCCGTTCTCCGGTTTCCTCGGCAAGCTCGGGCTGCTCGAGGCAGGGGTGGCGGCCGGTGGGGCGCTGCCCTACGCGCTTGTCGGGGCCGGCACGCTCACCAGCCTGCTGACCCTCTACGTCGCGTCCCGGGTGTGGAACATCGCCTTCTGGCGGGCACCCCGGATCGCCACCGGTGAACCGGTCATCCAGCTGCCCAGGCTGATGATCGGGGCCACCGTCGGCCTTGTCGCGTTCGGTCTGGCGCTGACGGTGCTGGCCGGCCCGCTGTTCGACGTCACCACCGACGCGGCCACCGACCTGCTGTCGCGCACACCGTACGTGCGGGCGGTCCTGCCGGACGGTGCGCCGTGACCGACCCACGCGACAGTGAGCCCGAGGTCGCCGGCGAGCAGTCCGCGTCCCGGCGTGGCCGGTTCGGGCGGTGGCGGGACCAGGCGGTGGCGCTGGGCTGGCTGGTGCTGGTCTGGAACCTGCTCTGGGGCCGGATCAGCTGGGGAAACCTGGCGAGTGGCCTGCTGGTGGGCAGCGCCGTGCTGGTGTTCTTCCCGTTGCCGGCGGTCACCTTCGGCGGCCGTCTGCGGCCCCGGGCACTGCTGGTGTTCGCCACCCGGTTCGTCGTCGAGCTGGTCAGCGCGAGCCTGCACGTCGCCCGGATCGCCGTGCAGACCGGCTACCGGCCGCGCGGCGCGATCATCGCCGTCACGTTGCGGGTCGGTACGGACCTGAACATGGCGCTCACCGCGGAGGCGGTCTCACTGGTTCCCGGCACGCTGATCCTCGAGGTGGACCGCGCTTCCGCGACGCTCTACCTGCACGTGCTGGACACCCACCGGCCGGCGGATCTGGACGCGGCCCGGGAGCGCACGCTCGCCCTGGAGCGGCGGATCGTCCGGGCGGTCGGCTCCGCCGCCGAACTGCGCCGTATCGACAACCCACCCGTCGAGAAGGGAACCTCCCCGTGATCACAGTCCTGGCCGTCGTCCTCACCGCGCTGCTGTCGGTGACCGCGCTGCTGGCGCTGGCCCGGCTCTACCGGGGCCCGTCGCTGCTGGACCGGGTGATCGCCGCGGACATGCTGCTCGCCACCATGATCGCCGCGGTGGGCGCGGAGGCGGCGGTCAACCGGCACGCCACCACGCTGCCCGTGCTCGTGGTGCTCTCCCTGCTGGGGTTCGTCGGCTCGGTGTCACTGGTCCGCTTCGCCGTACGGGAGCCGGCGTGATCGCGACTGTCGCGGACTGGCTCGGCGGGGCCTGCCTGGTCGCCGGCGCGTTGCTCGGGCTGGCCGCCGCGATCGGTGTGCTGCGCTTCCCGGACGCCCTGTCCCGGATGCACGCCGCCACGAAGCCGCAGGTGCTCGGCGTGCTCCTGCTGCTGCTCGGCATCGCGCTGCGGCTGCGGTCGATGGCGGACCTCGGCATGATCGTGCTGGTGGCCGTCTTCCAGTTGGCCACCGCCCCGGTCGCGGCACAGATGATCGGCCGGGCCGCGTACCGGTCCGGCCGGCTGGACCGGGACCTGCTCGACGCCGACGAACTGGCCGATCGCGGCTCGGGCGGCGGTTCGGCGGGGCCGGGCTGACGGCTCGCGCGGCGGGTGAAACGGACGATCGGATGCCTTCGGCACACCCTCAGCGGAGTCCCAGCCAGGGCCGATAAAATGACGGCATGATCGACTCTTCTGCCCAGGAGGGCAGCAGTAGCCAGCCGGGTCGTGCCCGGCATATTCCCGTTCCGACGACCCCGGGAGCCCTGAGCGACCCGTGTTGATCGTCGTCGGTCTCCTTCTGATCATTGTTCTCACGGCCGCCACCGGTTACTTCGTGGCGCAGGAGTTCGGCTACGTCGCCGTCGACCGGGGCAAGCTGCGCCAGCTCGCCGACGACGGTGACCAGGCAGCCGCCCGCGCGCTGACCGTCACCGGCCGGCTCTCCTTCATGTTGTCCGGCGCTCAGCTCGGCATCACCGTCACCGCACTGCTCGTCGGTTACGTCGCCGAGCCGTACCTGGGCGGTGGCCTCGCCGAGGTGCTCGGCGTGGCCGGCGTCAGCGAGGCGGTCAGTCTGCCGCTGTCGGTGGCGCTGGCCCTGGTCATCGCCACCGTCGTGCAGATGGTCCTCGGTGAGCTGGCCCCGAAGAACCTGGCCATCGCGCGGGCCGAGCAACTCGCCCGGGCGTTGAGCCGTTCCACCCTGATCTACCTGGCCGTCGCCGGACCGCTGATCCGGCTCTTCGACCGGGCGTCGATCCGCCTGCTGCGCCGGATCGGCATCGAGCCGATCGAGGAGCTGCCCAGCGGCGCCACCCCCGCCGACCTGGAGCAGATCATCGCCGAGTCCCGCGAGGAGGGCAGCCTGGACGCCGAGATGTCCACGCTGCTCGACCGGGGTCTGGACTTCCGCGAACTCACCGCCGGGGAGGCCATGGTGCCCCGGGTCGACGTGCACACCGTACGGGCCCACGAACCGGTGAGCCGGGTGGTCGAGCTGCTGGACACCGGCCACTCCCGCTTCCCGGTACGCGGGGCGGAGGGCGTCGACGACCTCATCGGGATCGTCGGCATCGCCGACGTGCTCGGCGTACCTCCGGGGGAGCGGGCGAGCACCCCGGTGAGCGCGGTGGCCGGGCCGCCGTTGCTGGTGCCGGAGACGTTGCCGCTGCCCACGGTGCTGGACCGACTGCGGTCCGGGCACCGGCAGATGGCGTGCGTGGTCGACGAGTACGGCGGTTTCGCCGGCGTGATCACGCTTGAGGACATCGCCGAGGAACTGGTCGGCCCGATCCGGGACGAGGACGACCCGCCGGAGCGGGCACCGGCCCGGCAGGACGACGGGTCCTGGGTGGTGCCGGCCCGCTGGCGGATCGACGAGGTCGCCGACAGCACAGGCATCGCCCTGCCCGAGGCCCCCGAGTACGACACGCTCTCCGGGCTGGTGATGCGGGAGCTGGGCCGGGTGCCGGAGGTCGGTGACAAGCTGGAGATCAGCCTGTTGCCCGAGGGTGCCGACGGCGAGGACGGCGAGGCGGAGCCCCGCGCGCTTGTCGAGGTGCTCGCCGTGGACCGGCACGTGGCCGACTCGGTGCGTCTTCAGCTGACCACGCCGGGGGTGTCCGCGTGAGCCCCGGAATCGCGCTGTTCAGCTCGGTGATCCTGCTGGCGCTTAACGGGTTCTTCGTGGCCGCCGAGTTCGCCCTGGTGGCCAGCAAGCGGTACCGCCTGGAACAGGCGGCGGCCAACGGTGGTCGGGCGGCGCGTGCGGCGCTGGACGGCGTCCGCGAGCTGTCGCTGATGCTGGCCGGCGCGCAACTCGGCATCACCCTGTGCACCCTGGGTCTCGGCGCGCTCGCCGAACCGGCGATCGAGCACCTGCTCAGCCCGTTGCTGCACGCGGTGGGTCTGCCGGACGCGGCAAGCCACCTGATCGCCCTGATCTTCGCCCTCGGCGTGGTGACCTTCCTGCACCTGGTGGTGGGGGAGATGGCGCCGAAGTCGTGGGCGATCACCGACGCGGAGCGCTCGGCGACGCTGCTCGCCCTGCCGTTCCGCGCCTTCGCCCGGGTGTCCCGGCCGGTGCTCTCGGCGCTCAACGCCCTGGCCAACGCGATCCTGCGGCTGTTCGGGGTCAACCAGCAGGATCAGCTCGCCCAGGTGCACGGCCCGGACGAGCTGCGAATCCTGCTGGAGCAGTCCCGTGAGCACGGCCTGCTCGGCGCCGAACAGCACCAGTTGCTGACCAGCATGCTGGAGTTGCAGGGCACCTCGGTGGCCCAGGTGATGGAACCGTTCGCCACCATGGTCACCGTCCGCCGCGACGACCCGGCTCAGCGCATCGAGGAGGTCAGCCGCGACAGCGGCCGGTCCCGCCTGGCGGTGCTGGACGAGGCGGGCGACGTGTGCGGCCTGGTGCACGTGCGGGAGGCGGTACGGGTGGTCACCACCGGTCGCTCCGCCACCGCGGGCGAGTTGATGACGCAGGCGTTCACCCTGCCGGCGACGTCGTCGGTCACCGAGGCGGTGGCCGCCATGCGGGCCCGGCAGTCGCAGCTCGCGTTGGTGCGCAACGGCGGCGGCCCGGCCCGGCCGATCGGGTTCGTCGCGCTGGAGGACCTCCTGGAGGAGGTCATCGGCGAGTTCGACGACGAGACCGACACGGTCCCGCGCGGGCGCAGACTGCGCTGACGGCGGCGGCCCGGCCGTGCCGTGCGGCACGGCCCGGCCGGTCCGGCTTGAGGTGACCTCCACCGGGTAGGCGCGGCTGGTGCGGGGGCCGCCGGGGCCCCGTCCCGGAGGGAGGCGCGCGGTGCGGCTGACCGGTGTGTCGCGGGAGTCCGGTTGGACCGGGCTGTCCGTGCAGACCACGCTTCCCAACCCGAGCACCCGTCCGGGCCTGCGCCTGCCGGGACGGGTGACGGTGGCCGCCGGCCCGGATGACGTGCTCGTCCGCCACATCCGGCTCGGCCTGGTCACCACCGTCGAACCGGACGATCCGGCGGCGCCGCGGCGGCTGATGCAGTTCCACCAGGTGCCCATCGCCGGCCGGTTCGTCGTACCTGCGGGTCGCCGGCGGGCGGTGGACTTCGCCATGCCGCTGCCGTGGGAGATCCCGGTGACCACGTTCGGCGGGGTGCCGCTGCTGAGCCTGCGGATGGGTCTGCGGACCGAGGTGTCGGTCGACCCGGATCTGGACCAGGGGGCCATGGTGCCGGTCTTCGTGCATCCGGTGCCCACGCAGCAGCACATCCTGGCGGCGTTGGACACGCTGGGCTTCATGATCCGTCAGGCGGGGTTGCAGGAGGGCGGGCTGCCGGGGGTGGAGCACACCCTGCCGCTGCACCAGCGGTGGGGCTACTGGGTGGGGCCGCTCTACGCGGGGCCGATCACCGAACTGGAGCTGATCTTTGTGACGAACTCGGCCGGCCTGGAGGTGATCATCTGGCTGGACCGGCGGTTGGCGCTGGCCGGGATCACCCACCAGAGCATCAGCCGGTTCCGGATCTGGCACGCGGACGCCGGGCAGCGGGACTGGGCCGCCACAGTGGACGGCTGGCTGCGCCAGGCGATCAACAGGCACGCCGCGGCCGCCGCCCACGCCGACTGGTCCGCGCAGATCACCGAGTCCGCGCACGTGAGCCGCCACCCCGACCAGCCGATCAAACCCGGCTACGGACTGGGCGGCACCGCGGGAGGCGCAGGCGTGGGAGGCGGCGGCTCCGGCGGCGACGGCACCTGACGGGTCAGCCCGCGCTGGCGGTGGCCAGTTTGAGGCTGAAGGCCAGGAAGAGGGCCGCCACGGCGGTGGTGCCGCTGACCGCCAGGCGGCGGCGTTGGCGGAACTGGGCGGCCAGGAACGTGCCCGCGAAGATCAACGCGGTCAGGTAGATCGCGCTTGTCACCTGCGCGATCAGGCCGAGCAGCAGGAACGACAGCGCCGGCCAGGCGTAGCCGGGGTCGACGAACTGGATGAAGAACGAGATGAAGAACAGGATCGCCTTCGGGTTCAGCAGGCTGATCACCAACGCCTTGCGGAACGGGCTGCGCATCTCCGCCGGCTCCGCGGCGTCGATGAGCCGCGGCGCGGTCGGGTCGTAGCGGTCGCGCCAGCGCCGCCAGGCGCCGCGCAGCATCGTCACCCCGACATAACCGAGGTACGCGGCACCGGCGTACTTGATCACCAGGAACACCGGAGGGTACGCCTTGAGCAGCGACGCCACCCCGGCGGCGGAGAGGAACATCAGCACCCAGTCGCCGACGAACACCCCGCCCGCGGCCCGGTAGCCGGCCCCCACACCCCGTTTGGCGGCGGTGGAGAGCACGAAGAGCGAGTTCGGCCCGGGCAGCAGGATGATGGCCACTGTGCCCAGCACGTACGTCCAGATGTCGGTGATCCCCAGCACGCCCGCCATCATCACGCCGCCGGTGCCGTCCGTCGAAGTCTTTCCCGCAGCCTGAGCTGTGCGTTCGGCCACTCATCGACGGTCATCGCGTACTGCACGGTGTCCCGCCAGGAGCCGTCCGCGCGCTGCCGGTGCATCCGCAGCACGCCTTCCCGGGTCGCGCCGAGCCGTTCGATCGCCGCCTGCGAGCGGTCGTTGCGGATGTCGGTGTGCCAGGCGACCCGTACCGCTCCCAGCTCGTCGAAGGCCCGGCCGAGCAGCAGCAGCTTCGCCTCGGTGTTGATGCCGGTACGCCACCAGGGCCGGCCGAGGAAGGTGTGCCCGATCGCCACCGACCGCCGTTCCGGGTCGATCTCGTAGTAGGACGTGGTGCCGACCACCGCCCCGGTGCTCGCGCAACGCTGCACCCAGGGCACCCGTTCGCCGCGGTGCTGGGCGTCCAGGGCGGCGGCGATCACCTCGGCGGTGCCGGCCGGCGTGGTGGGCCGCCGGACGCCCAGGTGCCGCCACACCTCGTCGTCGGCGGTGGCGGCGTGCAGGTCGTCGGCGTGCGCCAGGTCCAGCGGCTCCAGCAGGACGTGCTCGCCGCGCAGCGGCACCGGCTCGTACCACGGTGTGCGGACGGTCCGCAGGTACGCCGGCAGCGGCGCGGTGACCCCGGCGTCCGGCTCCGGCCGCCCGGCGGTCAACCGCAGCGGCAGCACGCCGGCCCAGTGCGGCAGGCGCAGGTCGGCGTCGTCCTCGCGGACACCGCCGGTGCGGGACCTGACGGACACCTCGCGCAGCGGCAACGCGAGCACCGCTGTCTCGGCCAGCTCGCGCCGGCTCGGTGGGCGGGTGTCGGTGCTGCGTCCCGCGCCCACCTTCTCGACGAGCGCGGTGAGCATGGCGCTCTTCTCCCGCTCGTCGGTGACGAGGCGGGCGGTGCCGTGCGCGACGACGGAGCGGTAGTTGGCGCTGTGGTGGAACTGGGAGCGGGCGTAGACCAGCGCGTCGAGCACCGTCACCGCGACGCACACCGGGAGCCCGTCGTCGCCCCGCGCGGCGAGCAGTGGACGGCTGCCGGTCGAGCCGTGCAGGTAGAGCGTGTCGCCGACGCGGACATGAAGGGTGGGCAGCACCCGTGGCTGGCCGTCGACGGTGAACCCGAGCGCGCAGTGGTACGCCTCGTCGAGCACGGCGTGCGCCGCTTCGCGGTCGTAGCTCATCCGGTCCCGGGAGCGGTGGGGGATGGTGCGGGCGGTGGGTGGGTACATCGCGCGCCCTTTCGTGCTAGTACAATCTGTCATTTGTGTCAGCACGCTATCAGTTCACCGGATCCACGGCCGTCGCGATTTCGGCCAGCATCGAGTCGGGCATCCGTACCGACGCCCTGCCGCCCGGCACCACGCTGCCGCCGGTGCGGGCCCTCGCCACCGAGCTGGGCGTCAGCCCCGCCACCGTCGCCCGCGCCTACCAGGAGTTGCGCCAGCGCGGCCTGCTCGCCACCGCCGGCCGGCACGGCACCCGGGTGCGTCCCCGCCCTCCGGTGGCCGCCCGCCGCTCCGCGCTGCGCCCGCCCCCGCTGCCCGGGGCTCGCGACCTGTCCCTGGGTGAACCGGACCCGCGGCTACTGCCCCCGCTCGGCCCGCACCTGGCGGCACTCGCCGCCGCCGCGGGCGCGCCGGTCGGCTACTCCCACGCCGGGGTGCTGCCCGAGCTGGCCGAGGCGGCCCGCGCCCGACTGGCCGCCGACGGCGTACCCACCGGTGAACTGACGGTCACCGGTGGCGCGCTCGACGGCATCGAGCGGCTGCTCGGCGCCCACCTGCGCCCCGGCGACGCGGTAGCGGTGGAGGACCCGGGCTGGGCCAACCTGCTCGATCTGGTGGCCGCGCTGGGGCTGCGCCCGATCGGCGTACCGCTCGACGACGAGGGACCGCTGGTGGCCGGGGTGGCGTCCGCGCTCGCCGCCGGAGCGCGGGCGCTTGTGGTCACCAGCCGGGCGCAGAACCCGACCGGCGCTACCGTGTCCGCCGCCCGTGCCGAGGAGCTGCGGACACTGCTCGCCGACCGGCCCGACCTGCTGCTGATCGAGGACGACCACGCCGCCGAGCTGGCCGACGTACCGCTGCATCCCCTGGCCGGCGCGACGCGGAGCTGGGCCTTCCTGCGCTCGGTGAGCAAGCCGTACGGTCCGGACCTCCGGCTGGCCGTCCTGGTCGGTGACGAGACCACTGTGGCCCGGGTGGCCGGCCGGACGCGGGTCGGCGCGGGCTGGGTCTCCACCGTGCTGCAACGGCTGGTCCTCGCCCTGTGGCGGGACCCGGCGGTCGCCGACCTGGTGCGACGGGCGGGGGAGAGTTACGACCTGCGGCGCGAGGGGCTGCTGGCGGCGTTGGCGGAGCACGGCCTGACCGCCCACGGCCGCAGTGGCATAAACGTCTGGCTGCCGGTGGCGGACGAGACCAGCGCCGTGACCGCGCTGCGCGACGCCGGCTGGTCGGTGGCCCCCGGCGCGCTCTACCGGATCGCCGCCCCGCCCGCCGTCCGCATCACCACCAGCGCTCTGACCAGCACAGACCTGCCCGTCCTGGCCGCCGCGCTGGCCCGCGCGACCCGTCCGGCCCCACCACCCGGCTTCGCCGCCTGACCCCGTCACCGGCGCGATTCGAACCGATCGGGACGGGTATGCCGGCGCCCGGAGGTGTGGGGACATGGCCAATGGTGGGGCTCGTAAGGGGATCTGGATCGCGGTGGCAGCGGTGATCATCATCATCGTCATCGTGGTGATCGCGGTGGCGTCCGGTGGGGACGGAGGCGGCAACGGGTACTGACCCGGATCCGGCAGCGGACCCGAAACGGGTATATAACAGTCGGCATGGCCGAGCAGACCGCCCCGGGCGCCCAACGGTTCATCCCGCCGGACGCGGACACCATCGACGAGCTGCGCGCCGCGGCCGGTGGCTGTCGGGGGTGTGAGCTGTACCGGGACGCCTCGCAGACGGTCTTCGGCAGGGGTGACGAGAGCGCCCGGGTGGTGCTGGTCGGTGAGCAGCCCGGCGACATGGAGGACCAGAAGGGTCTTCCGTTCGTCGGCCCCGCCGGCCGGTTGCTGCGCCGCGCGGTCGACGACGCCAAGCTGGACCCGACGCAGCTCTACCTGACCAACGCCGTGAAGCACTTCCGCTCGAGCTGCGCGGCAAGCGGCGGATCCACCAGACCCCGGACCAGGTGCACATCACGGCGTGCCGGCCCTGGCTGGTGGCCGAGTTCGCCCGGCTGCGCCCGGACGTCGTGGTGGTGCTCGGCGCCACCGCCGCCAAGGCGCTGCTCGGCCCGTCCTTCCGGGTCACCCGCCAGCGCGGCGAACTGCTGCCCTGGCCCGCCTCGGCGCAGCACCCGGAGGACTTCCAGCGGGTGCCGGTGGACAACGCCGGAAAACGCGCCGACGCTCCGCAGGCGCGGCTGCTGGCCACCATCCACCCGTCGGCCGTGCTACGCGCCGACGACCAGGACAAGGCGTACGAGGGCTTGGTCGCCGACCTCACAGTGGTCACCCGCGCCCTGCCCGGCTGACCGGCGACCGCTCCGCCCCGAGCCGGGGCCGCAGCCCGTCCCGACCCGAGCCGGCGGGAGGCGTCCGCCTGCGTCGCGCGGTGCGGCGATACCCACCGGAAACGGCGATGCGTGTGCCGCGTAACAGATCCTCTGCAGACTCATGCGGGTCGATCTTGTAGGGGAGGCCGTGATGAGCGATCAGACACAGTCGATGGTCAGTCGGCGTGGGTTCCTGCGGACGGTCGGGGTCAGTGGCGGTGCCGGAGCGATGCTCGCCACGATGGGCGCCATGGGGCTGGCCCCCAGCGCGGCGGCGTCGGTCATTCCGGCCTTCCGGCCGCCGGAGCGGTCGGACTTCAGCCTCACCGGGCGGTCGGGCGCCAGCGTGGTGGTTCTCGGCGGCGGCATCGCCGGGCTCACCACGGCGTACGAGCTGGGCAAGGCGGGCTACCGCTGCACCATCCTGGAGGCACGGCACCGCGTCGGCGGGCGGAACCTGACCATCCGGGGCGGCGACGTCGAGACGGACCTCGACGGACGCACCCAGCGGGCCGACTTCTCCGACGGGGTCTACTTCAACGCCGGGCCGGGCCGCATCGCACAGTGGATGGTCACGATGGACTACTGCCGGGAACTCGGCGTACCCGTCGAGGTCTTCACCAACCAGAACGCCGACGCCTGGATCTACAACGAGTCTGCCGGGATGACCGAGCCGGTCCGGTACCGCACGGCCAAGGCCGACGTGTATGGCTACGTCTCGGAACTGCTGGCGAAGGCCACCGACCAGGGAGCGCTGGACGCCCGGCTGACCGCCGAGGACCGCGACCGGCTGCTGTCGTTCCTGCAGAGCTTCGGCGCGATCGGCGGACGGACCAGCGACTGGGCGTACGCCGGGACGAACCGTCGGGGCTTCTCCGCGTATCCCGGTGCGGGCAACGACGTGGGGAGCCCGCTCGGCACGCCACCGCCGCTTTCCGACGTGTTCGCCAGCAACGTCGGTCGGTACTTCTCCTTCGAGTTCGGCTACGACCAGGCGATGCTGATGTTCCAGCCGGTCGGCGGGATGGACCAGATCCCCCGAGCGCTGGCCCGGGCGGTCGGCCCGCACCGGATCCGGCTCGACGCTGAGGTGACAGCGGTGACCGACCGGGGCAGTCGGGTCGAGGTGACCTACCGACAGGGTGGCCGGCATTTGCAGATCACCGCCGACTACTGCGTGGCGGCACTACCACCGCACCTGATGGCCCGGGTCCCGCACAATCTCGGCTCCGCGGTGACAGCGGCCCTGGCCGACTTCCCGGTCACCGCCTCCGGGAAGATCGGCCTGGAGTACCGCAGCCGCTGGTGGGAGGCCGACCAGCGGATCTACGGCGGCATCACCGAGACCGACCTGGACCTGTCGCACATCTGGTACCCGTCGTACGGCTTCCACGGTAGGCGCGGCCTGATCGTCGGCTACTACAACACCGGGGCGAACGCCAGGGCGTACAGCGGGCTCACGCCCCAGCAGCGCGCCGAGCGCGCGGTCAGCCAGGGTGTGAAGATCCACGGCGACAAGTACCGCAGTGAGCTGGTCACCTCGTTCTCCCACGCCTGGGACCGGACCCCCTACATCGAGGGCGCCTGGACCTCACCCCGGTACGGCACGGCCGGTTACAACCTGCTGCTCCAGCCGGCCGGGCGGGTCTACTTCGCCGGCGACTGGCTCAGCCACGAGGTGGCCTGGCAGCACGGTGCGTTCGTGTCGGCCCGCTCGGCGGTCTCCGCGCTGCACCAGCGGGTGATGGCCGGCTGAGACCGGCTCGACCGTGGACGGTCTCCGTCAGCCGCCGACCGGGGCCGTCCACGATCGACTGTGCGTCGCGGGTCGCCCGGATGGGTATCGGGTATCGATGGACGTCGACAACGGGGAGCGTCGTGGCGGTGCCGCCGTCAGTGTGGCCGTCGCCGCGCTCACCCTCACCCGGATCCACCGGCTGGCGTCGGTGCTGCCCGATCCACCGGAGACACCACGATCGCAGGTGTGAGGGCGCGTACCCGGGATGCTCGGTGCGGTGACCGGTTCGGCTGGTGGCTAAACCCACTGCCGCTGGTCGGTGCGGGTGCGCGAGGATGGGTCATCCGTCCTGAGGAGCGCCGATGGCCACCGACCTGACCGCGCCGCGCACCGCCGCCCGCCCCGACGTCACGTCGATCCAGCGCCGTACCCTGCGGCTGCTCTTCGGCACCCAGATCATCGGCGGCATCGGCGTCACCATCGGCATCTCCGTCGGCGCGCTGCTCGCCGCCCGGGTCGCCGGCACCGCGATGGCAGGCGTCGCGCAGAGCGCCGGGGTGGTCGGCGCGGCGCTGCTGGCCGTCCCGGTCACCCGGATCATGGCCCGGCACGGGCGGCGACCGGGGCTGGTGGTGGCGTACGCGGTCGGTGCCGTCGGCGGCGTGCTCGTGGTGCTGTCCGCGGTGACCCACTGGGTGCCGCTGCTCTTCCTCGGCATGCTGCTCTTCGGCGGGGGCACCGCCGCGAACCTCCAGGCCCGCTACACGGCGGTTGACCTCGCCGAGCCGGCCCGACGGGGGCGGCAGCTCTCCCTGATCGTCTGGGCGACGACCATCGGCGCGGTGGCCGCCCCGAACTTCGCCGCACTGGCCGACCGGATCACCACCGGCTGGGGGCTGCCCCCGCTGGCCGGCCCGTTCGCGTTCAGCTCGGCCGCCTTCGTGCTCGCTGCGGTCGTACTCCTCGGGTTGCTCCGGCCCGACCCGCTGCTCACCGCGCGGCGGCTCGCGGCGGCCGACACGCCAGTGGTGGCACCGGCCGACGCCGCGCCGACGGCCGTCGTGGCGGAGGCGCCGGCCGCCGCGCCGGTCGCGGTGCGCGCGCCGCGCGGCGCCGGGATGCGGCTGGCCTGGTCGGTGGTACGCGGGCGGCCCGCCGCCCGCCTCGGCATCGCCGCGGTGGC
Organism: Micromonospora sp. NPDC047521; assembly: GCF_055587305.1. Lineage (NCBI taxonomy): Bacteria > Bacillati > Actinomycetota > Actinomycetes > Micromonosporales > Micromonosporaceae > Micromonospora > Micromonospora sp. NPDC047521. The sequence goes on from NZ_JBVJGN010000005.1 coordinate 114,840, forward strand.
GGTGGGGCACCTGGTGATGGTGGCGGTGATGTCGATGACCCCGGTCCGGCTCGGTGAGTCGCACGCCGACGCCGACGTGCTGCGGCTGGTCGGCATCGTGTTGAGTCTGCACATCGCCGGCATGTACGCGTTCTCCCCGGTGGTGGGCTGGCTCACCGACCGGCTCGGCCGGCGGGCGGTGATCCTCGGCGGCGTCGGGACGCTGCTGGCCGCCTGCGCGGTCGCCGGCACCGCCGGGCACCACACGCCCCGGCTCTCGGTCGGCCTGGTCCTGCTCGGGCTGGGCTGGTCGGGGACCATGGTGGCCGGCTCGACGCTGCTCTCCGAGTCGGTGCCGGCCGGTGTGCGGCCGAGTGTCCAGGGTTTCTCGGACCTGGTCATGGGGCTGGCGGGGGCCGGCGCCGCGGTGCTCAGCGGGTTTGTCATGCAGATCGCCGGTTATCCGGTGCTCGCCCTGCTCGCGGCGGTCGCGACAGTGCCCCTGGTGGCGCTAGCGTTGCGCCCGGTGCCGACCGGGGCACCGGACGAGGAGGGCTGATCACGTGCGCTTGACCGACTTCTGGGCGCGGTTGGAGGAGGCGTTCGGGCCGGGGTACGCGGCCAGCATCGCCCGCGACCAGGTCCTGTCCCAGCTCGGTGGGCGGACCGTGGAGCAGGCGCTGGCGTCGGGTGAGCAGACCCACGTGGTCTGGCGGGCGGTGTGCGCCGCGTACCCCGACCGGGTGCCCGCGCGACTACGCTGAGCAGCCTTTTCGTCGCTTCCGCGTGTCGCTTGCCGAGTCGTACACCTGTTCGGCTATTGTCCACAGCGGGGTGCTCGTCCACAGCTCGCGGCCCGTCGGCTGGTTTTCTGTCGGACCCAGCGCCTAGCGTGTCCGCGTGACGCGAAGCTCAGCAAAGACGCCGGCGAAGGCAGGGGTGGCAACCATGGCAGCAGGGCCTGACCGGGAGAAGGCACTCGACCTTGCTCTCGCTCAGATCGACAAGCAATTCGGCAAGGGCTCGGTGATGCGGCTGGGGGAGCGGCCGGTCATCCAGACTGCCGTGATCCCGACCGGCTCCATCGCGCTCGACGTGGCGCTCGGTGTGGGTGGCCTGCCACGGGGCCGGGTGGTCGAGGTCTACGGTCCCGAGTCCAGCGGTAAGACCACTGTGGCTCTGCACGCGGTGGCAAACGCCCAGCGGGCCGGTGGCATCGCGGCCTTCATCGACGCCGAGCACGCGCTCGACCCGGAGTACGCGAAGGCCCTCGGTGTCGACACCGACGCGATGCTTGTCTCCCAGCCGGACACCGGCGAGCAGGCGCTGGAGATCGCGGACATGCTGATCCGCTCCGGCGCCCTGGACATCATCGTGATCGACTCGGTGGCGGCCCTGGTGCCGCGCGCCGAGATCGAGGGTGAGATGGGCGACAGCCACGTGGGTCTCCAGGCCCGGCTGATGAGCCAGGCGCTGCGGAAGATCACCGGTGTGCTCAGCAACACCGGCACCACGGCGATCTTCATCAACCAGCTGCGGGAAAAGATCGGCGTGATGTTCGGCAGCCCGGAGACCACGACCGGTGGTCGGGCTCTGAAGTTCTACGCCTCGGTCCGGCTCGACGTGCGACGCATCGAGAGCCTCAAGGACGGCACCGACGTGGTCGGTAACCGCACCCGGGTCAAGGTCGTGAAGAACAAGGTGGCCGCGCCGTTCAAGCAGGCCGAGTTCGACATCATGTACGGCAAGGGCATCTCGCGTGAGGGCTCGCTGATCGACGTCGGCGTGGAGCAGGCGATCATCCGTAAGTCCGGAGCGTGGTACACGTACGACGGCGACCAGCTCGGCCAGGGCAAGGAGAAGGCCCGGGAGTTCCTGAAGGAAAACCCGGACGTGGCCGCCGAGATCGAGAAGAAGATCCTGGAGAAGCTCGGCGTCGGGGTCGGCGCGAGCGACGCCGCCGGTGGCCCCGAGCTGCCGCCTGTCGACTTCTGACCGGTCGTTCACCGATGGCAGGACGACGTGCCCGTACGGGGCGGGGCTGGGATGCCAGCCCACCCCGTACGGGCGACGCCGCCGATCCGCCGCGCCCCCGCCGGGGTCGCCGTGACCGCTCCGACGAGGGTGAGGCCGCCGCGCCTGCGGCGCCGCCGCGCGACGAGTCGGAGGTGGCCCGCGAGATCTGTCTGCGCCAGCTCGCCGTCCGACCGCGTACCCGCGCCGAGCTGGCCGGTGCGCTGGCCAAGAAGGGCATCTCCGAGCAGGTCTCGGCCGAGGTGCTCGACCGGTACGACGAGGTCGGCATCATCGACGACGCGGCGTTCGCCCGCGCCTGGGTGTCCAGCCGGCACTCCGGGCGTGGTCTGGCCCGCCGGGCGCTCGCCAACGAGTTGCGCCGCAAGGGCGTCGACGGCGAGGTGGCCACCGAGGCGCTCGGCGAGTTGGACGAGGAGACCGAGGCGGAGACCGCCCGTGCCCTGGTGGACCGCAAGCTGCGTACCGCCCGGGGTGAGCCCGACGCGGTCTTCCGTCGGCTGGTGGGCATGCTGGCCCGCAAGGGTTATCCGCCCGGCGTGGCGATCCGGGCGGTGAAGGACGCCCTCGCCGCGCAGAGCGCCGAGGCGGCCGAGTTCGCCGAGCAGATCGACGCCGACGCGCTGGCCGACGCCGAAGGCGACCTGGACCGCGACAACCGCCCGACCGAGTGAGTGGTCCGGGGCGTCCGCCGGAGGTGTGCACCGGATGTTGAAGGCCTGCCTGAACGGCCAGCGCAGCCGAGCTGCCCATCAGGCCGTGCCTGTCACCCCGGCGGAGTTGGCCGCCGACGCCGCCCGGTGCGCGGCGCTCGGCGTCGCGGCGGTGCACGTCCACCCGCGCGACGCGTCGGGCGTCGAGTCGCTGCGCCCGGCGGTGATCGCCGACGCGCTCACCGCGATCCGTACCGCCCGGCCGGGCCTGCCGGTCGGGGTGAGCACCGGCGCCTGGATGGAACCGGACGTGGCCGCCCGGGTGGCCGCCGTCCAGGCCTGGTCGGTGCTGCCCGACTTCGCCTCCGTCAACGCGCACGAGCCCGGCGCCGAGGCGGTCGCCGCGGCCCTGCACGACCGCGGCGTGCTCGTCGAGGTGGGGCTCTGGACGCTCGACGCGGTCGAGACGTACCAGGGGTGGCGGGTCCCGGTCGGTCGGATTCTCGTGGAGTGCATGGCGGAGGAGGTGTCCGTCGCGTTGGCGGACGCGGCGCGGATCCTCGCCGCCCTGCCGCAGGAGGGTCCACCGGTGCTGCTGCACGCCGAAGGTCCGGCCACCTGGGCGGTGCTCGCCGAGGCGGTCGACCGCGGCCTGCACACCCGGATCGGCCTGGAGGACACTCTCCTGCTACCCGACGGGGCACCGGCTCCGGATAACGCCGCGCTGGTCACCGCCGCGCTGGCGGCCGGGGCCCGCTGACCGGCCGGTGCCCCTGACGGCCGCGCTCCACGATCGCGACCGGGTCCGACGAGGAGCCTGGCGCGTGCGGAGGGGTCGTTGGCGTCACACGTCGGCTCCCTGCGAGACTCCACTGCGGCGCTGAACAGGCACGACATTCCTGCCGAAGCGCCGCCTCGCCGTGTTTGTCCCCCCGTGTCCGACCCGGTATCAGCGTGGAGTGACGCCACAACTTCGCTCCGTTCGGGGGGTTTGATCATGAGTCCTTGACCTGAGCACCCCCGGCGACCTAGCCTCGCCATACAGGCTCACATTGCCCGACCAGCGCAGGCTAAGCGCACAACATAGATCGCGTAACAGAACAGCATCACTTTGGCCGACTCCACGGCCTTTGGCGGCAGTCCGGACAGGCCGGTCCGGTACTCCGCGACAACTGCACCCGGTCGCCGACGATGCCCGAGGGCACCGCCGGCGGAGAGAGCTACCCACGGCCAGCCGCTCCGGTCGGGCGTCCACAGCCGCAGGAGTGTGCCCGCCGGGCACGGTCGCTGCGGTCGGCGAACGTTTCAGGGGAGGCGGCCATGGCGGGGCGGCGGCACAGGTTCACCGGTAGACCCCACGGGGTTCCGGCATGAACGCCTTCGACGTCGTGCTCCTCGCGGCAGTCCTCATCCTCGCGGCGGTGGTGATCGGGGCCGTGCTCGTCGGCGTCCGGACGCTGCGCCGGATGGGTTCGGCGCCGGCCCCCGAGGATCCGGCGTTCATCGCCGAGAAGGACCGGCAGGAGCAGTCCCTGGCCGCCCTGCGCAATGCGGCCGACCAGGCGAACAGCACCATCGACGTGGCGAAGTCCGCGGCGGCCGCGGCGCGTGCCGAGGCGGCGGCGGCGAAGGCCGAGGCGAAGGCGGCCCGGGCCGAGGCCCGGCGGGTGCTCGACGACGCCCGCGCCGAGGCGGACACGGTGCTGGAACGCGCGCACAAGCAGGCCGAGGCGGACGCCGAGCAGCTCCGCGCCACGGCCCGGCGCAGCGGCGAGCGGGAGGTCGCGGTGCTCGCCGCCACCACCCGGGAGCAGGCGGCCGAGGTGGAGCGGCGTGCCGCCCGGATGGACGAGCGGGAACGGCTGCACACCGAGGAGGTGGAGCGCTTCGCCGAACGGGAGCGGCAGCTCACCGAGGCGCGGGCCGCACTCGCCGCCTGGGAGTCCGCGCTCGCCCAACGCGAGGCCGAGCTGGCCGAGGTGGAGGAGTTGCGTCGCCGGGAGCTGGAACGGGTCGCCGGCCTCACCGCCGACGCGGCCCGGCTGGAACTGGTCGAGACGATCGAGACGCAGGCCAAGCGGGAGGCCGCGCTCCTGGTGCGCGACATCGAGGCCGACGCGCGGGGCACCGCCGAGCAGAGGGCCCGGCACATCGTGGTGGACGCGATCCAGCGGGTCGCCAGCGAGCAGACCGCCGAGAGTGTGGTCAGCGTCCTGCACCTGCCCGGAGACGAGATGAAGGGCCGGATCATCGGCCGGGAGGGGCGCAACATCCGCGCCTTCGAGTCGGTGACCGGGGTCAACCTGATCATCGACGACACCCCCGAGGCGGTGCTGCTCTCCTGCTTCGACCCGGTCCGTCGGGAGGTGGGTCGGCTCACCCTGGAGAAGCTGGTGCTGGACGGGCGGATCCACCCGCACCGCATCGAGGAGGTCTACGACCTGGCCCGCCAGGAGGTCGAGCAGCTCTGCCTGCGCGCCGCCGAGGACGCCCTGGTCGAGGTCGGCATCACCGAGATCCACCCGGAGCTGATCACCCTGCTGGGCCGGCTGCGCTACCGCACGTCGTACGGGCAGAACGTGCTCAAGCACCTCGTGGAGACCGCGCACATCGCCGGCATCATGGCCGCCGAACTGCGGTTGGACGTACCCCTCATCAAGCGGTCGGCGTTCCTGCACGACATCGGCAAGGCCCTCACCCACGAGGTGGAGGGCAGCCACGCCATCATCGGCGCCGACCTGGCCCGCAAGTACGGCGAGCACGAGGACGTGGTGCACGCCATCGAGGCGCACCACAACGAGGTGCCGCCGCAGACCATCGAGGCCGTGCTCACCCAGGCGTCCGACGCCTGCTCCGGCGGCCGGCCGGGCGCGCGTCGGGAGAGCCTGGAGGCGTACGTCAAGCGGCTGGAACGGATCGAGGAGATCGCGGCCGGCAAGCTCGGCGTGGACAAGGTCTTCGCCATGCAGGCCGGCCGGGAGATCCGGGTGATGGTCAAGCCCGACGACGTGGACGACATCGGGGCGGCCGTGCTGGCCCGCGACGTGGCCAAGCAGATCGAGGAGGAGCTGACCTACCCGGGTCAGATCCGGGTGACTGTGGTCCGCGAGTCCCGGGTAACCGAGATCGCCCGCTGACCCACGAACAGACGACGGGCGGGTGGCCTGGCCACCCGCCCGTCGCTCGTTCCGGTCAGATCATCCGCGCGGCGTCCTCGCCGGCGTCCTGGGCGGGCAGCACCTTCGCGGCGGTGCGCGGGGTGCGCCCCATCCGCTTCTGCAACCACCAGGCCAGCACCGACAGCGCACCGCAGATGGCGATGTAGATCGCCGCCACGATCAGGTACGTCGGCACGTACGGCAGCCCGAACGGCAACCGGCCGCCGATCTGCTTACCGACGAACAGCAGCTCGGGGTACGTGATGATGAAGCCCAGCGCGGTGTCCTTGAGCAGCACGACGAGCTGGCTGACGATCGCCGGGAGCATCGACCGCACCGCCTGCGGCAGCAGGATCAGCCGCAGCACCTGGTTCTTGCGCATACCTATCGCGTACGCGCCCTCGGTCTGCCCGTACGGCACCGCGTTGATGCCGGCCCGGAAGATCTCCGCGAGCACCGAGCCGTTGTAGAGCATCAGCCCGATGACAAGCGCCCAGAGCTTGTCGATCGACCAGCCGTACTGCAACGGCACGTAGTAGCCGAAGAAGATCAGGATCAGCAGGGGGATGGCCCGGAACAGCTCGACCACGAACGTCGCCGGGGTCCGCAGGATCCACTTGTCGCTCAGTCGGGCGCTGGCGAACACCGCGCCGAACAGCAGCGCCAGGACCGCGGCGATGCCGGCGGCCTTCAGTGTCGCCCACAGGCCGCCGAGCAGTTCGCGTTGCACCGAGGAGTACTGGAACTGCTCCCACTTGCGGGCCTCGAACTGCCCGGTGTCGGCGAACTTGTAGCCGATGTAGGCGAGCAGGGCGATGATGCCGGCCGTGGAGACGACGCCCAGGATCGCGTTGCGCCGCTTGGCGCGGGGACCGGGCAGGTCGTAGAGGATCGACGCCTGGCTCAACTCAGCCACCCTTCGTTCGCGGCCGTGCGGCTCGCCAGCTCGCTCATCGGGCCACTCTCCACTTGCGCTCCAGGAACCGCTGCAACGCCACCAGCGGCAGGATCAGGATCAGGAAGCCGATGGTGATCCAGAGCAGGACGGCGAACTGCGGCTCGCCCCGCTCGGCCATGTACGCGGGGATCGCGCCGGCCTCCAGCACCGAGAAACCGGCGGCGATAGTGGTGTTCTTCAGCATCGCGATGAACACGCTCATCATCGGCGGGACCATCGCCCGCAGCGCCTGCGGCAGCACGATGAGCGTGAGCACCTGGCCGAAGGTCATGCCCAGCGCGCGGGCCGCCTCCGCCTGCCCGGCGGCGACGGTGTTGACGCCGGAGCGGATCACCTCGCACACGAACGCCGAGGTGTAGACGGTGAGCGCGATGGCTGCGCTGGCGAAGTAGTCGATGTTGACGTCGAGCTTCGGCACCGCGAACACGAGGAACGCGAAGACCAACGTCAGGGGGGTGTTGCGCACCAGGTTGACGTACGTGGCGCCGAACGCCCGCAGCGCCGGAACGGGGGAGACCCGCATCGCGCCGAGCAGCGTGCCGAGGACGAGGCTGCCGACCGCGGCGATCAGGAAAAGTTTGACGGTGTTGGTGAACCCGTCAACGAACAGTTGCCCGTTGTCCGTCAGTACGCGGAAGAACTCGCCCATGCCTCGCTCTCAGTCCTCTGCACGGGCGCCGGACGGGGACGAACCCCGCCCGGCGCCGCAACTCGTGTCGAGCCGGTCGGTCAGTACCGCTCGAGGGTGGGCGGGGTGCCCGCCGAGCCGGACAGGCCGAGCGTGCCGTCGTAGATCTTCTGCCAGGTGCCGTTGCTGAACGACGCCTCGATCTGGTTGTTGACGTAGTCGCGCAGCGCCTTGTCGTCCTTCGGCAGGCCGATGCCGTACTTCTCGGTGCTGAACGGCTGGCCGACCACCTTGAGCTCGGTCGGGCTCTGCGCCGCGTAGCCCTTGAGGATCGCGTCGTCGGTGGTGACGGCGTCGACCTTCTTGTCGAGCAGCTGCGAGACGCACTCCGAGTAGGTCTTGAACTCGACGATGTTGTTCGGCTCGGTCAGGCCCTCGTCGCGGACCTTCTGGATCGGCGTCGAGCCGGTGGCGGAGCACACCTTCTTGCCCTTGAGGGTGTCCTTGCCGGTGATCGACGTCTCGTCCTTGCGGACCAGCAGGTCCTGGCCGGCGACGAAGTACGGGCCGGCGAAGGAGATGTCGTTCTTGCGCTTGTCGGTGATCGAGTAGGTGCCGACGTAGTAGTCGACCTCACCACCCTTGATCGCGGTCTCCCGGTTGGCGGACGCGATCTCCTTGTACTCGATCTTCGCCGGGTCGATGCCGAGCGTGCTGGCAACGTACTGGGCGATCTCGATGTCGAAGCCGCACCGCTTGCCCTGGGCGTCCTTGTAGCCGAGGTTCGGCTGGTCGAACTTGACCCCGACGGAGACCTTGCCGGCCGTCTTGATCTTCTCGAAGGTTGGGCTGCCGGCGATGGCCGCGTCCGTCTTCGGGGTGAAGGTCGCGCCGGAGCTCTTGCAGGTGTCGGACTGGGCGGCACCGGAGGCGCTGCCGCCCGCGCTCGGGGTCGGCTCACCCTCCTTGCCACAGGCCGCGGCCGACAGGGCGAGGGACGCCATCATGGCGACCGCCGCCACGCGCTTCATACGCATACTCTTCTCCTTCTTCGACGAGCCCGCCGGTGGTCGGCGCGCTCCACTACGGACGCCTAGTGCGTGAGGATTTTGGAGAGGAAGTCCTTCGCCCGGTCGCTGCGCGGGTTCTCGAAGAACTCCGCCGGGGAGGCGTCCTCGACGAGCTTGCCGTCGGCCATGAAGATGACCCGGTTGGCGGCGTGCCGGGCGAAGCCCATCTCGTGCGTGACCACGACCATCGTCATGCCGTCGCGGGCCAGCGCGGTCATCACGTCGAGCACCTCGCCGACCATCTCCGGGTCCAGGGCGCTCGTGGGCTCGTCGAAGAGCATGGCCTTGGGCTGCATGGCGAGCGCGCGGGCGATGGCCGCCCGCTGCTGCTGGCCGCCGGAGAGCTGGGCGGGGAACTTGTCCGCCTGGTTGGCGATGCCGACCCGGTCGAGCAGGGCCAGGCCTCGCTCGCGGGCGGCGGCCGGCTTCTCCCTGCGGACCTTCACCGGCCCGAGGGTGACGTTTTCCAGGATCGTCTTGTGCGCGAAGAGGTTGAAGGACTGGAAGACCATGCCCACCTCGCTGCGCAGCTTCGCGAGCGGCTTGCCCTCGGCCGGCAGTGGCTGCCCGTCGAAGGTGATGGTGCCGGAGTTGATCGGTTCCAGTCGGTTGATGGCGCGGCACAGCGTCGACTTGCCGGAGCCGGACGGGCCGATCACCACGACCACCTCGCCCCGACCCACCGACAGTGAGACGTCGTCCAGCACGTGCAGCGGCCCGAACCACTTGTTGACCGCGTCCAGCACGATGAGCGGTTCGCCCGTCGTCACGTCGTTCACCGTCCCTGTCGTCTCCCGGAGCGGGGTCGGTTGACCCCCGGTGCGGCCACTGTAGGCGGCGTGATGTGGCAGAACGCAACCCAGCGGGTCACGGAGCGGTAACACCGGTCACGATCGTTGTCGGTCGTCCGATTCCGCACACCCTGCGACGCGCAACGGTGGCGGGACACCCCTGTTGCCGAGATCATGGGGGGATGACCGAACCGGTACGGCTGACCGCGTACGCCCGTGGTGGCGGGTGCGCCTGCAAGATCCCACCGGGCGAGTTGGAGATCATGGTGGCGGGTCTCGGCCCGGCGACCGGGACGGCCGAGCTGCTGGTCGGGTTGGACCACGGCGACGACGCGGCGGTGGTGCGCCTGGACGAGCGGACCGGCATCGTCAGCACCGCCGACTTCTTCACCCCGGTGGTCGACGACGCGTACGACTGGGGCCGGATCGCCGCGGCCAACGCGCTCTCCGACGTGTACGCGATGGGCGGCACCCCGCTGGTGGCGCTCAACCTGCTCTGCTGGCCGCGTGACGTCCTGCCGCTGGAGCTGGCCCGCGAGGTGCTGCGCGGCGGTCAGGACGTGGCCCGGGAGGCCGGTTGCCACCTGGCCGGCGGGCACAGCGTGGACGACGAGGGTCCCAAGTACGGGCTGGCGGTGACCGGCATCGTCCGCCCGGAGGAACTGATCACTCTCGACGCCGGCCGGGCCGGGCTGCCGCTGTCGTTGACGAAGCCGCTCGGCGTGGGCGTGCTGAACACCAGGCACAAGAACACCGGTGAGAGCTTCCCGGAGGCGGTCGCCACGATGAGCGCGCTCAACTCCGACGCCGCCCGCGCGGCGGTCGCCGCCGGCATCAGGTGCGGCACCGACGTGACCGGCTTCGGGCTGCTCGGGCACGCGTCGAAGCTGGCCCGGGCCAGCCAGCTCACGGTGGCCATCGACACCGCACGGGTGCCCTATTTGGCGGGCGCGCGGGAGGCGCTGCGCGACGGGTACGTCAGCGGCGGCAGCCGGCGCAACCTGGACTGGGTGACCCCGTGGACCGACTTCGGCGCGGCGGACGAGGCCGAGCGGTTGCTGCTGGCCGACGCCCAGACCTCGGGTGGTCTGCTGGTCGCCGGTGAGGTGCCTGGCGCCCCCGTGGTGGGCGAGCTGCTGCCCCGCGGCGAGCACCTCGTCGTCCTGCGCTGACGTCGCGGCGACTGGCGTCGGACACGCGGTGGCGGTGGTGGGGATCGCACACCGTACCCGATAAACTGTCACCTTCCAGCTACTCCGAGCAATGCGGCTCAGGGAAATTTTGCCCGGAATGGTCACAGACCGGTAACTTGCCCCCGGCTGGGGTCAAATGCCCCCCACCATCGTCAGTAAGGCCCGATCCGGAGGCCGGTGGGACGAACGCAGCGAGGAGGCGGAATGACCGAGCTGTGGAACTGGAGAATCGACCGGGCACGACCCGTGGAGGTCTACCCGGCACTGGCCGAGGCGCTCGGTCGGGTGGTGATGCCGCTGGCGGCGGCGGATCCGGCCCGGCTGCCGGCGTACGCGGTCGTCTGTGACGTCTGGCAGGCGCCTGGCGAGTTCTCGACGGTGGTGGACTGCTACGGGGTGCCCGAGCGGCTCCCCGAGCACGCCAGCATCGCCGCGCTGGCCCGGCTGCTGGGCCGCAACTGTCTACTGCGCGACGACACGCTGGACGCCACGCGGCACCTGCTCGTCGTCCCGGACGGGACGGTCCGCCCGGTGCACTTCGACGTACGGGACACCGACGACGGCGAGGTGCTCAGCCGGCAACGGCTCTGCACCCTCGGCGACCCCGGCTGCCGGGGCTGGTCGCAGTGTCACCGTTCGCGGTGGGCACCGGACACCGTCGCGCCGGCGCTCGCGGCGGCCTGACGCCGGTCGGCCCCGGCTGGCGTCACGCGCCGACGGTCAACCGTGGGCGGCAGGTGCCTGCCGGTCCGCGGTGCCCGCCCCGGAGCCCCGCACCACGAGCTGGTCGAGCAGGGTGCGGGTGGCCTCCGCCACGGCGGCCACGGCTGCGTCGAAGGCGGCGGCGTTGTGCGCGGCGGGCGCCCGGAAGCCAGAGATCTTCCGGACGTACTGCAACGCCGCCGCCTCGATGTCGGTGTCCGTCACCTGCGGGGTGAACGGCTCACGCAGCGTCTTGATGCTCCGGCACATGGGCGTTTCTCCTCGTCTCGTGCGCTACTTGACCAACGATGACATCGTTGGGGCTGTTGCCTATTCTGGTGGCGCGTCAGGGCCCTCGGGCCGTCCATCACACCTCCCGTGGGGTTCCCACGGGACCCGGAGACTCACTGTGGACCAGAAGCCCGCACCGCCCGCCGGTCGGAGTCCCGACCCGATCGCGTCGATCCTGAGGACTCGGCTCGACCAGGTCGCGACCGAGCACCCCGAGACGGTCGACGTGCTCCTGCGCCGCGTCCTCCCCCCGATCACCGGTCCGGCGGAGACGGTCGTACCCGTCACCGCCTTCAATTCGGCCATCTGACCCTATGACGGCTTGGCGATCCGTGCCGGCCCCGCCGGGCGCCCCGATCAGCCAGTACGTCCTGAAGGTGCACAGCCGCTGCGACCTGAGTTGCGACCACTGCTACGTCTACGAGCACGCCGACCAGACCTGGCGGGGTCGCCCGCGCGAGATGGCGGCGCGGACGCTTGACGCCGCCGCGGCCCGGATCGCCGAGCACGCAAGCGCACACGACCTGCCTGTCGTGCACGTCGTGTTGCACGGCGGCGAGCCGTTGCTGCTCGGTCCGGCACGGATGCGGCGGATCCTCAGCGGGTTGCGGACGGCGATCGAGCCGACAGCAGTGCTCGACCTGCGGATGCAGACCAACGGGGTCCGGCTCGACCCCACCTTCTGCGACATCTTCGTCGAGTACGACGTCAAGGTGGGGATCTCCCTGGACGGTGACCGTGTCGCCAACGACAGGCACCGCCGCTTCGCCAACGGCGCCAGCAGTCATGATCCGGTCCGGCGGGCGCTGGCCCTGCTCCGGAGCCCCGGGTACCGCGACAGCTACGCCGGGATCCTCTGCACCGTGGACGTGGCGAACGACCCTGATGCGGTCTACGACGCCCTGCTCGCCGAGGAGCCACCCCGTATCGACCTGCTGCTGCCGCACCACACCTGGGATCACCCGCCGGTCCGACCGGGCGGTGCCCCCACCCCGTACGCCGACTGGTTGGGCCGGATCCACAGGCGGTGGGTGGACGACGGACGGCAGGTGTCGATCCGCCTGTTCGACGCGTTGGATCCGCGCGGGACGTCCGCCGGCACGGAGGCCGTCGGCCTCGGGCCGGCGGACCTGGTGGTGGTCGAGACCGACGGCACCTGGGAACAGGCGGACTCGCTGAAGGTGGCGTACGACGGCGCTGCCGGGACCGGCCTGAACGTCTTCGACCACACGGTGGACGAGGCGGCGCGGCATCCCGGTGTGGCGATCCGGCAGAGCGGGCTGGCGGGGCTGTCGGCGATCTGCCGGTCCTGCCCGGTGGTCGCCCGCTGCGGCGGCGGCCTGTACGCGCACCGCTACCGGTCCGGCGCCGGCTTCGACAATCCGTCCGTCTACTGCACCGACCTCCGCACGCTGATCTCGATCATCGACCGGCACGCGACCGGGACCGCCCCGGTCGCGGTGCCCCGACAGCCGGGGGGTATCCCCGCCGAGCGGCAGCCGATGCCGTCCCATGCTGTCGTGTCGACCGACGCGGAGCGGACGCTTGACGACATCGCGGGCGGTCACGGGGCCCTGGAGTCGATCACGTTCCTGGTGGACTCCCAACTGGCCATCGTCCGCGCGCTGCTGGCAGCCAACCGGGAGACGGCGGCACCCGACTCCGGATGGGACCTCCTCGTCGAGGAGGACGCGACAGTGCCGGACACGGTCCGGGCCGTGCTCCGGCATCCGTTCGTCCGCCCCCGGCTGATCCGGCGGCTCCAGGCGGCCGTCCGAGCGGTGCCGCGTACACCCGAACCGGATCCGGTGGCCGCGCTGGCGGCGGCGGTCGCCATCCGGGCGGGAGTCGCCGCCGAGCTGCGGGTTCCCGTCGTGGGCGGCCAGGTGTTCCTGCCCACGCTCGGCGTCTTCCAGCTGCCGGGCGCAGGCGTCGACGCCGCTCTGCTGACCGTTCGCCCCGGCGGCTTCCGGCTGGTCGCCGCAGGCGATCCGCACGACGTCAGGCTCGACGAGCCGAGCACCTGGCCGGCCGGCTGGTGGCCCACCCGACCCGGCCCGCTCGCCGACCACGACCTGAGGATCGAGGACCTCGATCCGGCGCGGGACTGCTACGGGGATCGGGTACGGGAACGCCTGGCCGAGGGGCCCGCGGCCGAGCTGGGCCGTACGGTGGCCACGGCCTGGCAGCTCGCCGAGCGGGACGTCCCCCGGCACGCCGAGGCGATGCGCGTGGGCATGCGAGCGGTCGTCCCACTGGACACCCCGCCCACGGGTGCGTTGCGCAGTGCCACCGCCCGCGCCGCGTTCGGCGCCGTGGCGGTGGGGCCGATCGCCGACCCGGAGAGCCTCGCCGTGCTGCTCGTGCACGAGTGGCAGCACTCCAAGCTCGGTGCGGCGCTCGACCTGTACGACCTTGTCGAACCGGGGTCGCCGGCCCGACTGCGGGTGGCGTGGCGTCCCGATCCGCGCCCGCTGGAGGGGGTGCTCCAGGGCGCGTACGCCCACCTGGCGGTTGCCGAGGTCTGGCACGCCCGCGCGGTCGCCGACCGACCTACCGATCCGCTGGCCGCCACCCACGCCCACCGCTACCGCACCTGGACGGGCCAGGCGCTCGACGCGCTGGCGGCCAGCGGGTCGTTGACCGGTACCGGGGACCGCTTCGTCGAGGGAATGCGACGCGCGCTGGCGGAGCTGGTGTGACCGATCCGGCGGCGCTCCCGTTCGACGTCGGCACTCTCGCCGCCCACCTGCAGGCATCGGGCGTCGCCCCCGGGCAGGACCTGCTGGTGCACTCCTCACTGCGCCGGGTCGGCCCCCTGGCGAAGGGGGCGGAGACGCTTGTCGAGGCGCTCAGCGCGGTGCTCGGTCCGGACGGCACGGTTGTCGTACCGACGCACAACGCGGGCAACTCGACGACCTCGCGTACCTGGCACGAGGCGACCCGGGGGATGAGCACCCACGAGCGGCTCCGGTACGAGGCGGGCATGCCGGGCTGGGACCGCGAGCGCACCGCCGCGCAGGGTGTCGGCGCGTTCGCCGAGTACGTACGGCTCCTGCCGGGCGCCGTCCGAAGTGACCATCCGCAGACCTCGTTCGCGGCCGTCGGACGCCGCGCGGCGTTCCTGACCGCCGACCATGCCCTGGAGTCCCACCTGGGGCCGCGGTCCCCGATTGGTCGGATGTACGACACCGGCGGGCACGTTCTGCTCCTCGGCGTCGGCTACGACGCGTGCAGCGCCCTGCACCTGGCCGAGTACCGCCTGTCGAACGTCCCGGTCCAGGCCTACCGCTGTTACCGTCAGGCCGGCGAACGGCGGCTCCGCTGCGACTTCGTCGCACCGGAGTTGGACGACAGCGACTTCGACGCCCTCGGCGCGAGCCTGGACGTCGAGCCGTTCGTAGGTCGCGGCGTGGTGGGGCTGGCGGCAACCCGGCTGTTGCCGATACCTCCCACAGTGGACTTCGCCGTAAAGTGGTTCGCGGGCAACCGGATCAGTCCGCGACATTGACGTACGCCTTACGCTGAGATCTCGGTCGCTTTCCGGACGGCGGAGGAACGACGGTGAGCGAAGCGGTAGCGATCGCGGATACGCGAACCCCGCTGTTCTTCGTGAGCTATTCGCGGCCGACGGTCCGGCGGGCCGGTAACAATCCCCAGGAGTACGTCTCCCGGTTCTTCGACGACCTCTCCACGCACGTCAGCGAGCTGGTCGGACTGCCGACCGGTGTCGACCCCGGCTTCATGGACAGCACGCTCTCCGGTGGTGAGCGATGGACCCCGGAACTGCTGCACGCGGCCGGCACCTGCCAGGTTTTCATCCCTCTGGTGTCCAGTTCCTTCATCAGCAGCCCGTGGTGCGCGATGGAGTGGCACGCCTTCGCGCGTCGCCGGATCGAACCACGCGGTCCGGGTGCCTCCGCGCACGAGACGGCAATCGTTCCCGTCAACTGGTCGCCGACCGCCGAAGCGTCACTGCCGCCGAGCATCCGTGCCATCCAACGGTTTTCGCCGACCGCGATACCTGACGACAACACCGTCGCGCGCCAGTACGAGCAGGAGGGGGTCTACGGATTGCTGACCATGCAATTGGAGCAGGCGTACCGCGCGGTCGTGTGGCGTCTCGCCCAGCGGGTGGTGGCGATCCATCGGACCTACCGCGTCCACCCGTTGGTGCCCAAGGGAGTCGACGAGTTGCACACGCTCTTCGGCGAGGAGGCAGCCGTATGATGCCGCGCACCGCCGCCGGGACGGCGCCGACGCGTGAGACCTACTTCTTCCTGAGCTACGCGCATTCCGCGCCTGTGCAGAGCGCCCGCACCGACACCGACGTCTGGGTCGGACGCTTCTTCGCGGATCTGTCGGGTGAGGTGAGTCGGCTCGCGTCACCACGGCCGGGCGTGGAGATCGGCTTCATCGACCAGTACATTCCGCCCGGCGCCGACATGAAGGCGGCCCTGGCGGATGCCCTCGGCGCGGCCCAGGTGTTCGTGCCTCTCTACTCGCCCGGCTACTTCAACAGGCCGTGGGCACTCGGCGAACAGGAGTCCTTCCTCGCCCGGCTGGACGCAGCGGCGGACGCCGAGGCGGTGCCACCCTTTCTGCTGTCGCAACATGTGGTGCCGGTCCTCTGGATCCCGGTCCCCAGTTGGGAGGATCATCCCGAACTGGACGCGGCACTGGACCTGGGACGGGACGTCCCCGCGTATGCCGAGAACGGCATGCGTGCGCTCTGCATGCTCGGGGCCTATCGGAGGCAGTACCAGCTCCTGCTCGGGCGGTTGGCGCGGCGGATCGTGGAGCCCACCGATCGGTTCTGGCTGCGGCCGTCCCGGGCACCCGCCCTGGACGAGGTCTCGTGGCAGGCCTCGGCCGACCCGGCGTTCGTGGTGGCGGTGCTGGCGCCCACCAGGAACCAGCTGCCGGAGGGACGGCAGGCGTCGTCGTACGCCGACCGCAGCCTGCTGTGGCGACCATTCGGGGCACGGCAGGAACTCCCGTTGGCCGAGTACGTGGCGAGTACCGCCGAGCGACTCGGGCTGCCGGTGCGCACCACCGACTTCGCCGACGCCGAGGATCTGCTGGAGATCCGTCCGGGTGTGGTCCTGATCGACCCGTGGATCACCGAGCGGCCCGAGGGCCTGGCGGCCCTGCGGGCGGCGGCACGGGCGCTTCCGCCATGGGCGGTCCCGCTCCTGGTGACCGACGCCGACGATCCGCGCGACGCGCACCGCGGCGCCGACCTGGCACGGCTGGCGCTGGGCGTCCTACAGGACTCCGGTGCGACGCGGGCCCGGTGGGTCGGCCGGATGGACGAGCTCGCCGGTCTGATGCCGACCCTGGTGACCGAGGCCCGACGGCTGTACCTGAAGCACGGCGCGGTGTTCCCGGCATCGGTGCCCAACACCCGGCCACCAAGCCTGCGCACACCGGTCTCGCCACCGATCGAAGCCCCGGAGATGCCCGATGAGCACTGAACGCGACGGTCAGATAGTCACCTTCTACTCGTTCAAGGGCGGAACGGGCCGGACGATGGCGCTGGCCAACGTCGCGTGGATCCTGGCCGCCAACGGCAAGCGGGTGCTGGTCACCGACTGGGACCTGGAGTCGCCCGGCCTGCACCGCTTCTTCCACCCGTTCCTGGATGTGGCGGCGATCGGCGGCACCGGCGGGGTCATCGACCTCATCCACGACTACGAGTCCGAGACGATGCGCGACGCGGAACGGCCGCAGGGCTGGGTCGAGCAGTACGCCCGGGTCAACAGGTACGCGTTCTCGCTGGGGTGGCAGTTCCCGGGCGGCGGCGGGTTGGACTTCCTCTCCGCCGGCCGGCAGAACAGCGACTACGCCGTCTCGGTCAGCGGTCTGGACTGGGACACCTTCTATCACCGCCTGGGCGGCGAACGGTTCCTCGAGGCACTGCGCGCGGACATGAAGCGCGAGTACGACTACACCCTGATCGACAGCCGGACCGGGCTCAGCGACGTCGCCGACATCTGCACCCTGCACCTGCCGGACGTCCTGGTCGACTGTTTCACCCTCAGCGATCAGGGCATCGAGGGTGCCGCGCAGGTCGCCCGAGCCGTCGCCGACCACTATCCGCGCCGCGACATCCGGATCCTGCCGGTGCCGATGCGTGTCGACCAGGCGGAGAAGGAGAAGGCCGACGCCGGACGGGCGCTCGCGATGCGCCGGTTCGCCGGGCTCCCCACAGGCATGGCGGAGGTGGACCGTCGGCGCTACTGGGCGGCGGTCGAGGTGCCGTACCGGCCGTTCTACGCGTACGAGGAGACGCTCGCGACCTTCGGCGACGCCCCCGGTTCGCCCACCTCGCTGCTGGCGGCGTTCGAGACCCTGACAGCCGAGCTGACCGACGGCGCTGTACGCGGGATGCCGCCGATGGACGAGTCGGTGCGCGAACGGGAGAAGGCGCGCTTCCGGCGCCGCTACGAACTCCCCGACGACGACCTCATGCTCCGCTACGCCCCGGAGGACGCCGTCTGGGCGGAGTGGATCGAGCGGGTGCTCAGCTCCGCAGGTGTGCGGGTGGTCGACGGGACGCAGCCGGTCGAGCCCGGCGCCCAGCCACCTGCCCGTACGCTGACCATCCTCTCCTCCGCGTACGTGGCCCTTCCTCCCACCGCGCTGCCCCCGCGTGATCCGGCCGCCGGCACCACACCCCTCGCGGTCTACGTGAGCGACCTGCGGCCGCTCGCCGAGTTCGCGGTGGCCTCCTCCACCCACCTGGTCGACGTCAGCGCGGCGACCGCGGCGGAGCGCCTGCTCCGGCTGGTGGATCGCCCGCCCCCGTTGCGCACCGACGGCCCCGGTGACGCCGGTCTGCGCTTCCCGGCCGTCGAACCGGCCGTGTTCGAAGCCCCGAACCGCAACGCGCGGTTCACCGGCCGGGAAGGTGAGCTGGCCATCCTGCGCCGGCACCTGACCGGTGGCCGGGCCGCAGCCGTGCCTGTCGCTCTCCAGGGCATGGGTGGCGTCGGCAAGACCGAACTCGCCCTGGAGTACGTGCACCGCTTCAAGTCCGCGTACGACGCGGTCTGGTGGATCACCGTCGGCGCGACGGACTCGGTCGACGCCGACGTTCAGAGGTCGCTGGCGGCCTTCGCCACCCGGCTGGGCCTCGGCGGCCACCCGGACCGGGCGGACGACGTGCACGCGGTCCTGGAGGCGCTCGGGCGGGGTGAACCCCGGCGATGGCTGCTGGTGTTCGACAACGCCGAGGAGGTCGACCCGGTCGAACGCTTCCTGCCGCGCGGAGGCGGACACGTCCTGCTCACCTCCCGCAACCCGGCCTGGGGGGACCGGGCCACCCCGATCCAGGTCGACGTCTTCGCCCGCGCGGAGAGCGTCGCCCACCTGCGGCGCCGGGTGCCCTCCCTCACGGACGAGGAGGCCGACCGGATCGCCGACGCCCTCGGGGACCTGGCGGTCGCGGTGGCCGCCGCCGGCGCGTACCTGGCGGACGCCGGCACCTCCGTCGACGCGTACCTGGAGCAGATCGAACGGCACGGCCCCAGCGCCCTGTCCGTGGAGGCCACCTGGGATCTCTCCCTGGCGCGGCTGCGTACCCATTCCCCGGCGGCGTACCGACTGTTGCAGCTCTGCTCCGTGCTGGCCTCGGAGATCGACCTGGATCTGCTGCACAGCGACGAGATGGCGCAGGCGTTGGCGCCGTTCGACCCGTCGGTGTCCGAGCGCCTCGTGCGGGGGGCCCTGGTCCAACGGATCAACAGGTCGGCCCTGCTCACCATGAACATGCCGAAGCGTCGGGTGCTGGTGCACCGGCTGCTCCAGGCGGTGGTCCGGGAGGGGATGACCCCGGACGAGGTCGCCGACACCCGGCACGAGGTGCACCTGGTGCTGGCCGCTTCCCGGCCACGCGGCGACGCCGACGATCCGCAGACCTGGGACCGGTTCCGAACGCTCTGGCCCCACATCGAGGCGTCCGGGGCGGTGCGCTGCCACGACGAGTCGGCTCGGGAGCTGATGATCGACCGGGTGCGGTATCTCTGGCGCCAGGGTGAACTCGACCTGGCGAACACGTTCGCCGAGGAGGTCGACGCGGTGTGGTCGGCGCGCCTGAACCGCCTCTACGGCACCGACGAGCTGGCCAAGCTGCGCCGGCAGGTGCTGCACCTGCGCTTCAACCGGGCGAACGTGCTGCGGGCGCTCGCCCGCTACGACGACGCCCTCGCCCTGGACGAGCAGGTCCTCGACGAGCAGCGGGCGCTGCTGGGCGACCGGCACCCGCACACCCTGATGACCGCCGGCAGCCTGGGCGCCGACCTGCGCGCTCTCGGCCGGTACGCCAAGGCGATCGAACGGGACCGGGAAACCTACGACGCGTGGCGCGAGGAGTTCAGTGAGGAACATCCGCGCACACTCACCGCGGCCAACAACCTCGCGCACTCCTACCGCCTGGTGGGCGACTTCCGATCGGCCCGGGTGCGGGACGAGGCGGTGCTCCAGCTCCGCCGGGCGGTCCAGGGGGCGGAAAATCCGTACACCCTGCACTCGGCCGCGCAGTTGGCGCGGGACCTGCGTGAGGCCGGCGAGTACGACAAGTCGGTCGTGCTGCTGCGCACCGTGCATCACCAACTGGCCAGCCTCAAGGAGATCGGCAGCGAGGCGGGGGACACCCTGAACGCCCAGGTCAGCCTCGCCGTGTCGCTGCGCAGCGCGGGTCATCCGGCGGAGGCCGCCGGGCTGCTCGACGCGGCGTACCCGGTCCTCGAGGAGAAGTTCGGACGAGCCAATCCGGAAACCCTGATCTGCCGTGCCGCCCTGGTGGCGAATCTGCTGGCGCTCGGCGAGACCGATCGCGCGGTGACCGAGGCCGAGCAGGTGGCGAGGATCTACGAGCAGTGGCTGGGCGTCCTGCACCCGCACACCCTGGGTGCCCTCAGCAACCTCGCCGCGGCGCAGCGGGCAGTGGGCCGGGTGACCCAGGCCCGCGAGACCGCCGATCGGGCCGCCGCCGCGCTGCGTGAGGTGCTCGGCCCGGACCACCCGCACACCCTCGCCGCTGAGGAGAACCTCGGCATCTGCCTCGCCGAGGAGGGCGACCGGGACGCCGCACTCGAACGCCTCCGCGCGACAGCCGACCGGTGGGTGGCCACCTCCGGTCCGCGCCACCCGGACGCCCTGCGCTGCCTGGCGAACCTGGCGCTCGTCCTGCGCGAGAGCGACGGGGATCGGCTCTCCGCGACCATCACCACACCCGTGGTGGAGCTGGGCGAGGTGGTCGCGGCGGACCATCCGAGCGTACGGGCGCTGCGGGAGGGGAGGTTCGTCGCCCGGATCATCGACCCCCACCCGTTCTGACACCCGGGCCCGCTCGCGCCCTGTCCCGGGTCACTGCCACTCTCCGTGCCCTGTCGGGCGGGCCGCTACCCTGGTAGCCCGAGGGGAAGGGGCGCCAACAGGGTGGCTAGGACCTACAACGTCGTCACGTACGGCTGCCAGATGAACGTGCACGACTCCGAGCGCATCTCCGGCCTGCTGGAGCAGGCGGGGTACGTGCGCGCGCCCGCCGGCGACGACACCCCGGACGTGGTCATCTTCAACACCTGCGCGGTGCGGGAGAACGCCGACAACCGGCTCTACGGCAACCTCGGTCGGCTGCGCCCGGTGAAGGACAAGCACCGGGACATGCAGATCGCCGTCGGCGGCTGCCTCGCCCAGAAGGACCGTGGCGAGATCGTCCGCAAGGCGCCCTGGGTGGATGTGGTGTTCGGTACGCACAACATCGGTTCGTTGCCGGTGCTGCTGGAGCGGGCCCGGCACAACTCCGCCGCCGAGGTGGAGATCCTCGAGTCGCTTGACGTGTTCCCGTCCACGCTGCCGACCCGCCGCGAGTCGACGTACGCCGGCTGGGTGTCGATCTCGGTGGGCTGCAACAACACCTGCACGTTCTGCATCGTGCCGTCGCTGCGCGGCAAGGAGCGGGACCGCCGCCCCGGCGACATCCTCTCCGAGGTGCGCGCCCTGGTCGACGAGGGTGTGCTAGAGGTGACGCTGCTCGGGCAGAACGTCAACTCCTACGGCGTGGAGTTCGGCGACCGGTACGCGTTCGGCAAGCTGCTGCGCGCCTGCGGCGACATCGACGGCCTGGAGCGGGTCCGGTTCACCAGCCCGCACCCGAAGGACTTCACCGACGACGTGATCGCCGCGATGGCCGAGACGCCCAACGTCTGCCACTCGCTGCACATGCCGTTGCAGTCCGGCTCCGACGACGTGCTCCGGGCGATGCGCCGGTCCTACCGCTCGGAGCGCTACCTGGGGATCATCGAGAAGGTCCGGGCGGCGATGCCGGACGCGGCGATCACCACGGACATCATCGTCGGCTTCCCCGGCGAGACGGAGGCCGACTTCCAGCGCACCCTGGACGTGGTCCGCGAGGCCCGGTTCTCCTCGGCCTTCACCTTCCAGTACTCGAAGCGCCCCGGCACGCCCGCCGCGACGATGGACGGCCAGTTGCCCAAGCCTGTCGTGCAGGAACGCTACGAGCGGCTGATCGCCACCGTCGAGGAGATCACCTGGGCGGAGAACAGGCGCCTGGTGGGGGAGACCGTCGAGGTGCTTGTCGCGGTCGGCGAGGGTCGCAAGGACGAGCGGACCGGGCGGATGTCCGGCCGGGCGCGCGACGGTCGGCTTGTGCACTTCGACGCCGGCAGCTTCGCGGGGTCGATCCGGCCCGGTGACATCGTGCACACGGCCATCACGTACGCCGCGCCGCACCACCTCAACGCCGACGGGGAACCCCTGTCGCACCGCCGGACCCGGGCCGGCGACGCCGCCGAGGCGGGCCGCTCCCCGCGTACCCCTGGGGTGTTGCTCGGTCTGCCGACGATCGGCGCACCGCCGGTCGTGCCCGCGCCCGCCGCAGGCTGCGCCACCCACTGAACGCCGCAGGGCCCCTTGTCGTCGCGCGACGACAAGGGGCCGCCTGTTCAGACCGTGATCCGGCCGGCGCCGGCGCCGGCTGTCACGACGGACTTGACGGTGCTCGCGGTCTCCAGCTGGTAGGAGTACGGGATGCTGGCGACGCTGCCGCCGGTCTGCCCGGCGGGTGAGTTGACGAAGTGGTTGTTCCTGGCCACGAGGCTGCCGGGCCCGGAGTCACCCTCGCCGAGGTGGTACGTGTCGTCGACGTTCTCGAAGTAGTTGCCCTCGACGAGGACGCCCGCGTTCTCGGTGGACGCGACGCCGTAGCCGCCGTTGGCCCGGTAGTAGTTGTTGTACACGTGCACCGGGTTGCCGAAGCGCACCCGGGGGTTGCGCTGGTTGCTGCCGTCGAACCAGTTGTGGTGGTAGCTCACCCGCAGGTGACCGACGTCCTGGCTGGCGTTGTCGTCGCTGTGGCCGAGCAGCATGGCCTTGTCGTGGTTGAAGACCCGGTTCCAGGACACGGTGACGAAGTCCGATCCGTGTTTGATGTCGACGGCGCCGTCGTACCCGTTGCTGAAGCTGTTGTGGTCGATCCAGATGTTGGTGGCCGACTCCTGCACGTTTATCGCGTCGTCGTTCCAGTCCCGGAAGGTCAGGTTCCGGATGATGACGTTGCGGTCACCGCTGATGTTGAGCCCGCAGCCGGCGATCGTCGCGCCGGAGTTGCCGAGGATGGTCTTGTTGGACCGGACCCGAAGCATGCCCGAGCAGGAGATGGTCCCGGACACCCGGATCACCGCGGCGCCTGTGGCGTTCAGCGCACTGGTCAGCGCCGAGGCGTTGGTGACTGTGGTCGTGGCCGCGGTGCCGCCGCCGGTGGTGCCGCCGTTCTGGGTGGCCCAGCCGACCAGGCCGGTCTGCGGCGGGTTGGTCGGCGGAGGCGTCGTGGGCGGGGGTGTGGTCGGCGGGGGTGTGCTGGGAGGCGGGGTTGTCGGCCCGGTGCCGCCGGTGCAGGCGACGTTGTTGAGGGTGAAGCTGGTCGGAGCCGGGTTGCCTGAGTTGTTCCAGCTCGCGTTGAAGCCGAACGAGGTGCTGGCGTTGGTCGCCAGGTTGGCGTTGTAGTCGACGTTCGTCGCGGAGACCTGGCCGCCGCTCTGCGTGACCGTCGCGCCCCACGCCTGGCTGACCTGCTGGCCGGCCCCGTACGACCAGCGCAGCGTCCATCCGGAGACGGGGTCGCCGAGGTTGGTGACGGTGGCGTTGCCGGTGAATCCGCCCGGCCACTGACTGGCGACCGAGTACGCGACCTGGCACCCGGCCGCCGCCTGGGCGGTGACGGCGGTCAGCAGGCTGGCGGTGACGAGGGTGGCGGTGGCTGCGGCCGTGCTGGCGATCAGCGTCATCCGACGCCGTGCTGTGCGCATGCTGCTTCCTTTCGATGAGACGGTGGACCGTCGCGGCGCCCATGCCCGTGGGCGGCGAGGTCGACCGGAACCTGTGGCCCCGGGTCCTCCGGTGCAGGTTCGGGAAGGAAAGCGGCTCCCGCGCTCGCGCCCGCCCAACGAACGGGCAAGCGCTTTCCCGATGGAAGCATAGAAGCCGGTAGATGTAAATGGCGGGACGGCCGACGCGGGGGAGCGCCGGCCGTCCCGACAACTCAGCAGCTGGCGCCGTTGAGCTTCACAGTCGCCGGGGCGCTGGCGGTGCCGTTGGCGGTGAAGCCCACGGTGACCGACCCGCCCGCCGGCAGGGACGGGGCGTGACTCGGACCCGCCGCGGTGACAGTCGGGCCGGACTGCGTGACTGTGGCGTTCCAGCCACTGCCCAACGTCACCCCGGACGGCCAGCTCCAGGTGACCGACCACGGGTTCACCGCCGCCGAGCCCGTGTTCTTCACTGTCAACTCACCCTGGAAACCGCCCTGCCAGGCGTTGACCTGCCGGTAGGTGGCGGTGCAGGCGCCCGTTGGCGGATCCGTGGGCCCGCCCGTCGGGCCACCTGTCGGCCCGCCCGTGCCGCCGGACGGCGCGATCAGGTACGGCTGGAGGATCGCCTGCTTGGCGGTGTTGATGTTGGTCCAGTCGTCGAGCGCGATGCCGCCTGTGTCACCCGAGTTCGGGTTCCACGACCAGTAGGTGAAGGACATCCCGGTCACCCCGGTGCCCGTGTACGCCATCAGCTTCTCCAGCCACACCTTGTCCTTCGGGTCGGCCAGGGTGCTGCCGAACTCACCCATCATGATCGGCGCGACGTTCTGCTTGTAGAGGTAACCCCAGTACTTGTCCCAGATCGCCGGCATGTTCGCCGGGTAGTCCGGGGCGTCGAACCAGGTCTGCCGGTACACCGACGTGGCGTACTCGTGCGGCGAGTAGACCAACCGGTTCGCCACGTTCAGCCGTACCGGGAACTGGCCGGCCTTTGACAGGTTGCCACCCCACCAGCCGCAGTCCTCGTCGTTGCTCGGGTCGTTGTCCCACACGTTGGAGAGGCCACCACTCGGGCAGCTCACCCCCTCCACGAAGATCAACCAGTTGGGCTGGACGCCGAGGATGGCGTTGCCGGCCCGCTCGGCGGCCAGCCGCCAGTCCCGCGCCGTGTCACCGCAGCCCCAGCACGCGCCGGTGGCCGCCGGGTTGGTGCCCTCGGCGTGCGGCTCGTTGTGCAGGTCCGCGCCGATCACCGTGGGGTTGCCCGCGTACCGCTGCGCGAGCATCTTCCAGTCGTTGATCCAGGTCGCCTCGGAGACCGTCGACGTGTACCACAGCGGCGACTGCCCGGCCGACGTCGGCCGGTGCCGGTCGAGGATGATCCGCATCCCCTTGCTGCCGGCGTAGTCGATCACCTTGTCCAGGATCTGCAACGGCGACAACCCGACCAGGTCCGGGTTGACGAAGTCGTTGATCCCGGTGGCAGTCGCGCCCGGCTTCAGCGCGTCGTTCGAGTACGGCACCCGCAACGTGTTGTAACCAAGGCTGGCCATCTTGTCGAGCTGCCCCCGCCACGGGTTGCTCGACCACAACCCGTGGAAGGTCTTGTTGTCGGTCTCCATGCCGAACCAGTTGATACCCGTCAACCGGACCGTGGCGCCGGTGCTGTCCACGATCTGATTGCCGTTCGTGTGCAGATAGCCGGTACCGGTGCCAGCGGCGACGGCCGGGCTGGTGCTGACGGTGGCGGCGATGAACACGCCGGCCGCGACTGTGGCAAGCGCGGTCAACGCGCCGCCGAGAGCGGTGGGACGGAACATTCGAGCTCCACTTCGGAGGTCCGACGCCGTCGATGAACGACGCCGGCGGGCGGCCGTCCGCACGTCACGCCCCCCAAGGGGTACGCGGACAGTGCGCGACGGCCCATGTCACGCGGACGTGGACACTCGCGAATGCTCACCGGCGACCCTCCGACGGCGGTGTACCGCAGTCGTCGCCCTCGTGCCGGTGGCCCAACCTGGCTCCGTCGCTCATTCTGATCAGCGCACCTCAATGCGTCAACCAGCCAACCGGCCGGCCCGAACAGCCCCCGCGCCTCCTCGCGCCCGCGCCTCGCGCCTGCGCCCCGCGCCCGGGCCTCCTCGCGCCTGCGCCCCGCCCCCGCCCCTGCGCCCCGCCCCCGCCCTGCAAGATCGCGCTCGATCCTGGAAGTAGTGGCCTTGAGACGCCGGGATACCACTACTTCCAGGATCGAGCGCGATCATGACCGGCGTTGGCGTCCGAAGCCTGCCTCCCGGCGGCCGCGCCACCGCACCCCCTCAAGATCCCCACAACTTCAGGGAAGTTGCTGCTTCCGGCGCGTCCGAGGCAGCAACTTCGGGGATGTTGTGAGGAGCGTGGCGTGGCGTGGGCGGCGCGGGGCGGGGCGGGGCGGCGTGGGGCGGCGTGGCGCGGCGTGCACTAAACGTGCGGGAGCCCCCGGTCCCGTCAGGGGACCCGGGGGCTCCCGGTGACGCGTCGACTCAGCCGGCCTGCTCGGCGAGCTGTAGGAACTGCCGCTTGGCGGCGAGGGCCTGCTCGGCCTCCTTGATCCGGCGGGCGTCGCCGGCGCTCTGCGCCCGGGCCAGCCGGTCCTCGGCCTCCGCCACCTGTGCCCGCATCTGGGCGAGCAGCGGGTTGTCTTCCTTGGTGGTGCGGCGCCACGCGGAGTCCATCACTTCGCGGACCTTGTCGTCGATGACACGCAGTCGGCGCTCCAGCCCGGCGGCGGCCTCGCGGGGCACCCGCCCGGCCTCGTGCCACTGGGCCTGGATCTCCCGTAGCTTGGCCTGGGCGCCCTTCGGGTCGGCGTCGATGTCGAGGGCTTCCGCCTCGGCCAGGAGGGCCTGCTTGCGCTCCAGGTTGCCGCGTTGCTCGTTGTCGCGGGCCGAGAAGACCTCACTGCGCCGGCTGAAGAAGGCGTCCTGCGCGCCGCGGAACCGTTCCCACAGCTTCTGCTCGGCCTCCTTGGAGGCGCGCGGAGCGGCCTTCCACTGCGTCATCAGCTCCTTGAGCTGGTTGGCGGTGGCCGCCCACTCGGTGGAGTCCTTGAGCTTCTCGGCTTCGGCGACCAGCTCCTCCTTGACGGTCTGCGCCTGCTTGCGCTGCGCGTCGAGGGAGGCGAAGTGGGCGCCCCGGCGGCGGGTGAAGCCGTCCCGGGCGGCGGCGAACCGCTTCCACAGCTCACCGTCGGCCTTCTTGTCGACCCCGCGGATGGTCTTCCACTCGTCGAGGATCTCCTTGAGCCGGTCGCCGGCGGTCTTCCAGCCGGTGGATTCGGCGGCGAGCTTCTCGGCCTCCTCGACCAGCGCGGTCTTGCGTGCCAGGGCTTCGACGCGTGCGGCGTCGCGTGCGGCCCGGGCCTCACCGGCCTTCTCCTCGGCGAGGGTGGCCAGCTTGTCCAGTCGCGCGGCCAGCGCGTCGATGTCGCCGACCACGTGCGCCTCGGGGAGCGTGGCGCGGATCCGCCGGATCGTGCTCAGCGAATGCCCGGCGTCCGCCGCACCCGAGTTGAGCCGCGCTTCGGTCAGATCCACCTCGGTCACCAGGTCGGCGAAGCGGCGGGCGAAGTGGGCCAGCCCCTCCTCCGGTGCTCCCGCCTGCCAGGATCCGACCACCCGCTCGCCCTCGGCGGTCTTGACGTACACGGTGCCGTCCGCGTCCACCCGTCCGAAGGCAGTCCAGTCGCTCATGTGCCCATCCTCGATCTCCCGGCGTCGAAGGAACGAGTCCCCCGTCGCCGCCACGGCGCAGTCAACTTGCTTCCGGCATTGTCACAGGTCCAACCCGGTCCGCGTCGAGCGCCTATCGCCGACCGTGACCATACGGTGTCCTAGTGACCGAATGACCGGATCGGCGCGGAGACGCACCGGGGATTCCCGCTACGGTGGGCGGGTGCCACTGGTCGCCGCCGCTGTCTGCCCGCATCCGCCCCTGCTCGTGCCGGAGGTGGCCGGCGCCGCCGCGCCCGAGCTGGACGATCTGCGGGCGGCGTGCGACACCGCCGTCGGTCGGTTGTTGGCCGTCGACCCGGACGCGGTGGTCCTGCTCGGCGCCGGCCCGACGACGGGCCCGATCTTCGCCCCGGCCACCGGTTCGTTGCAGCCTTGGGGCGTGGATCTGGACGTACCCCTGGTGCCCGGCCAGCCCGACCGGGGCGCCGTGCTGCCCCTGAGCCTGACCGTCGGCGCGTGGCTGCTCGCCCGCCAGGACGTGCGCGCGCAGGTGGCGGCCGTGCAGGTGGCCGCCGACGCCGGCGCAGCCGAGGTGGAGGCCCTCGCCGGGTCGATCGCCGGTTCGGCTGTGCGGGTGGCGCTGCTGGTGCTCGGCGACGGGTCGGCGTGCCGGGGGCAGAAGTCCCCGGGGTACGACGATCCGCGCGCCGAGGCGTACGACAGGCGGGTTGCCACGGCCCTGGCCGGGGCGGACCTGGACGTGCTGCTCGACCTCGACCCGGTGGTGTCGACGGAGCTGAAGGCCGCCGGCCGGGCGTCCTGGCAGGTGCTGGCCGGCGCGGCCCGGTCGAGCGGCGGCGGGTGGCGCGGTGAGCTGCTGCACGACGCGGCGCCCTACGGTGTCGCCTACTTCGTGGCGTCCTGGGAGCGGATGTGAGCGGCACCGTCGTCGCGGTCGTCGGCCCGACGGCGGCGGGCAAGTCGGCGTTGAGTATCGCGTTGGCGCACGCGCTGGACGGCGAGGTGGTCAACGCCGACTCGATGCAGCTCTACCGGGGCCTGGACATCGGCACCGCCAAGCTGACGCCGGCCGAGCGGGACGGGGTGCCGCACCATCTGCTGGACATCTGGGAGGTCAGCGAGCCGGCGAGCGTCGCGGAGTACCAGCGGCTGGCCCGGGCGGCGGTGGACGACATCCTGTCCCGGGGGCGGGTGCCGCTGCTGGTCGGCGGTTCCGGGTTGTACGTGCGGGCGGTGCTTGAGCGTTTCGAGTTCCCCGGCACCGACCCGGCGCTGCGGGAGCGGCTGGAGCGGGAGCTGGCCGAGGTCGGCCCGGCGCCGCTGTACGCGCGGCTGCGCGAGGCCGATCCGGTCGCCGCCCAGGGCATCCTGCCGGGCAATGGTCGACGGATCGTGCGGGCCCTGGAGGTGATCGAGTTGACCGGCGCGCCGTTCACTGCCTCGCTGCCGCAGCCGACGCCGTACTACCCGTCGGTGCAGCTCGGCGTCGACCTGGACACCGGCCTGCTGGACGAGCGGATCGCGGCGCGGGTGGAGCGGATGTGGACCGACGGCTTGGTGGCCGAGACCCGCGAGCTGCTGGGCCGGGGGTTGGCCGAGGGGCGGACGGCGAGTCGGGCGCTGGGCTACCAGCAGGTGTTGCGGCAGCTCGCGGGTGAGCTGACCGAGGCGCAGGCGCGCGACGAGACGGTCCGGGCGACGCGGCGCTTCGTCCGCCGGCAGCGTTCCTGGTTCCGGCGTGACCCCCGGATCCGCTGGCTGGACTCGGCTGCACCGGACCTGTTCGAGGCCGCCCTGCGTCTGGTGCCCGCCGCTGCGCGATGATGGGGGCGTGGAGTTCACCAAGGGCCACGGCACCGGCAACGACTTCGTCCTCCTTCCCGACCCGGACGGTCAGCTCGACCTGACTCCGGAGCTGGTCGCGGCGCTCTGCGACAGGCGGCGGGGCATCGGCGCGGACGGGGTGCTGCGGGCGGTCCGGGCGGCCAAGCATCCCGACGGCGCCGGGCTGGCCGGTGAGGTCGAGTGGTTCATGGACTACTGGAACGCCGACGGCTCGTTCGCCGAGATGTGTGGCAACGGCGCCCGGGTCTTCGTCCGGTACCTGCTCGACACCGGCCTGGCCACGCCCGCCGGCGCGGCGCTGCCGGTGGCCACCCGGGCCGGCGTCGTGCGCGCGCTCGTCGAGGGCGGCGCGGTCTCCGTCGAGATGCGCCGACCCCGGGTGTACGACAGTTCGGCCGCCACCCTCGGCGGACTGACCCTGCCTGGCACGGCGGTGGACGTGGGCAACCCGCACCTGGTGTGTGTGCTGCCGGCGGGAGTCGAGTTGGCCGCGCTGGATCTGACCCGCGCTCCGGGGTTCGACCCGGAGGTGTTCCCGGCGGGCGTGAACGTGGAGTTCATCGTGGCCGGCGACCCGGTGGACGGCACCGACGCGCACAGCCTCATGCGGGTGTACGAGCGCGGCAGCGCGGAGACCCTGTCCTGCGGCACGGGCGCCTGCGCGGTGGCCGCCGTGGCCCTGCGCGACGCCGGCCGGGACACCGGAGTGGTCGCGGTGGACGTGCCCGGCGGCCGCCTCACGGTGACGGTCACCGAGAACTCCTGCTGGCTGTCCGGGCCCGCCATCCTGGTGGCAACGGGCGAGGTGGACCTCTCCACCCTGCCCACCGCCGTCTGACGCCGAACTGATCCGCGCGCCCGGGCTGCGCCGGTCGGTGGCGACCCTTTGCTCTGCTTCACCCCGCGCAACGCCCGGTGTCCGATTACCGGACACGCGCCGTTGCGTGGGTTGAAGCAGGGCAAAGCGGGGGAGAGGACACAGCCGAGGGCTCCCTGCCTGCTTCCGGCGTCACGCCGCCGGACTGCTCGTCACGGCGTCGCGCTGGCGTTGGCCGCGATCTCCGGAAGGTCGGACGGGCCCGGGTCGGCTGCCGGCAGCGGGCTGGGGTTGTGCGCGGCGGCGCGGACGGCGGCGGCCACCGCCGGGGCGACCCGGGAGTCGAAGACGCTCGGCACGATCACCGTCGGGTTGATCTTGTCCTCGCCGACCACGTCGGCGATGGCCCGGGCGGCCGCGATGGCCATCTCCTCGGTGAACTCCTCGGCGTGCGCGTCGAGCATGCCGCGGAACACCCCGGGGAACGCGAGCACGTTGTTGATCTGGTTCGGCTGGTCGGAGCGGCCGGTGGCGACCACCGCAGCGTGCTTGCGCGCCTCCCGCGGGTCGACCTCCGGGTCGGGGTTGGCCAGCGCGAAGACGATCGAGTCCTTCGCCATCTGGGCGATGTCGTCGCCGGTGAGCAGATTCGGCGCGCTGACCCCGATGAACACGTCCGCGCCCCGGATGGCGCCGGGCAGGTCGCCCGAGTAGTTCTCCTTGTTGGTGTTCTCCGCCAGCCACTGCCAGGCCGGGTTGAGCCCGGTCAGGCCGCGGTGCAGGGCGCCCTCGCGGTCGTACGCGATGATGTCGCCGACGCCCTGACGCAGCAGCAGCTTCATGATCGCGGTCCCGGCCGCGCCCGCTCCGGAGACGACCACCCGGACGTCCGCGAGCTGCTTGCCCACGACGCGCAGCGCGTTGGTGAGCGCGGCCAGCACGCAGATCGCGGTGCCGTGCTGGTCGTCGTGGAAGACCGGGATGTCCAGCGCCTCGCGCAGCCGGGCCTCGATCTCGAAGCAGCGCGGCGCGGCGATGTCCTCCAGGTTGATCCCGCCATACGCCGGCGCGATCGCCTTGACGATCTGCACGATCTCGTCGGTGTCCTGGGTGTCCAGCACCACCGGCCAGGCGTCCACCCCTCCGAAGCGCTTGAACAGCGCCGCCTTGCCCTCCATCACCGGCAGCGACGCGGCCGGGCCGAGATTGCCCAGGCCGAGGACCGCCGAACCGTCGCTGACCACGGCGACGGTGTTGCGCTTGATGGTGAGCCGCCGGGCGTCCGCCGGGTTCTCGGCGATGGCCATGCAGACCCGGGCCACCCCCGGGGTGTACGCCCGGGACAGCTCGTCACGGTTGCGCAGCGCGACCTTCGAGGTCACCTCGATCTTGCCGCCGAGGTGCAGCAGGAACGTCCGGTCCGACACCTTGCGCACGTCCACGCCGTCGAGCGCGGTCAACGCGTCGACCACCTGGTCGGCGTGGCCGGCGTCGGCGGTGTCGCAGGTCAGGTCGACGATCACGTGGGTCGGGTCGGAGTCCACCACGTCCAACGCCGTGACGATCGCCCCGGCCTCGCCGACCGAGGTGGTGAGGCGGCCGATCGAGGAGGCGTCAGCGGTCACGGCGATTCGGATGGTGATCGAAAAGCCGGCGCTCGGCAGTCGGGTGATGGCCACGGGATCCCTCCGTCACGGCTGTGCGGCCGGTCGACCGCCGCCCGCATTTCTACCGGGTTGTCGTGGCCGACCAGCATTCGCCCCCACTTTTGGCGACCTTCAGCATGGGCATATAGCAGGTGCGTTCGGTGTTGTCTCATGTCAGGATTACGTTCTACTTATCAAAACGGACAGGAGAACCGCTTGCGAGACCAGGAGAGCTTTGTCCCCGTCGAGGACGAGCTCGACGACGTCACCACCGGCGAGATGGAGCTGTCGGAGCGACAGTCCCTGCGACGCGTACCAGGCCTGTCGACCGAGCTCACCGACGTCACCGAGGTGGAATACCGCCAGCTGCGGCTGGAGCGGGTCGTCCTGGTGGGCGTCTGGACCGAGGGTTCGGTGACCGACGCGGAAAATTCCCTGACCGAGCTGGCCGCGCTCGCCGAGACCGCCGGTTCGCAGGTGCTCGAAGGGCTCATCCAGCGCCGTACGCGCCCCGACCCGGCCACCTACATCGGCCGTGGCAAGGTCGACGACCTCGGCGCGGTGGTGCTCTCCACGGGCGCCGACACGGTCATCTGCGACGGCGAGTTGTCCCCGTCGCAGCTGCGCAACCTGGAGCAGCGCACCAAGGTCAAGGTTGTCGACCGGACGGCGCTGATCCTCGACATCTTCGCCCAGCACGCCAAGAGCAAGGAAGGTAAGGCGCAGGTCGAGCTGGCCCAACTCGAATACCTGCTGCCCCGGCTCCGCGGTTGGGGTGAGACGCTCTCCCGGCAGACGGGTGGTTCCGGTCGAGGTGGCGGTGCCGGCGGCGGCGTGGGTGTGCGTGGTCCCGGTGAGACCAAGCTGGAGACCGATCGGCGGCGGATCCGCCACCGCATCTCCCGGCTGCGTCGCGAGATCAAGAGCATGCGCACGGTACGCGTCACCAAGCGTGCCCGACGCACCCGCAACTCGGTGCCCGCCGTGGCCATCGCCGGCTACACGAACGCCGGCAAGTCCAGCCTGCTCAACCGGTTGACCGGCGCGGGCGTGCTGGTGGAGAACGCGCTCTTCGCGACATTGGACCCGACCACCCGCAAGGCAACCGCCTCGGACGGGCGGCTCTACACGCTCTCCGACACGGTCGGCTTCGTCCGCCACCTTCCGCACCAGATCGTCGAGGCGTTCCGCTCGACGCTCGAGGAGGTCGCGGAGGCGGATCTGGTGGTGCACGTCGTTGACGGCACCCACCCGGATCCGGAGGAGCAGGTCCGGGCGGTGCACGAGGTGCTCGCCGAGGTGGGCGCGGACCGGCTGCCCGAGCTGCTGGTGGTCAACAAGACCGACGCCACCGACGAGGACACGCTGCTGCGACTCCAGCGGCTCTGGCCGGACGCGATCTTCGTTTCGGCGCACTCCGGCCGAGGCGTCGATGGGCTGCGCGCCGCCATCGAGGACCGGCTGCCGCAGCCGGCCGTCGAGGTCCGGGCGGTCCTGCCGTACGAGCGCGGTGACCTGGTGTCCCGGGTGCACCGCACCGGCGAGGTGCTCAGCACCGCGCACCTGCCCGAGGGCACTCTGCTGCACGTTCGGGTCAGCGCGGAGCTCGCGGCCGAGTTGGCGCGGTTCGACGTGGAACGGCAGGGCCAGGCGGCCGGCAGCCGCGCCTGAGCGGCCACGGCGTCATCCACCGGAAACGCGCGGCATGCGACACTGGCCGAATGCGCCGCGTTGTTTCCTCGGTCACGGTTGCCCTAGGCCTGTTCGGGGCAACCGTGGCGCTCGCCGGAGTCGCCGCGGCGGCTCCCGCCCCTGGAGCGTCCGAGCCGCCCGCCGTCAAGCCCGGCAAGAAGCAGTGCACGATCGCCGACGAGCGGTTGCGCGAGCTGTCCGGCCTGGTGGCCACCAAGAGCGGCTTCATCGTGATCAACGACGGCACCGAGAACGAGGCACGCAAGCGTGTCTTCTTCCTCGACACCAAGTGCAAGATCTCGAAGGAGCCGGTCCGGTACTCGGGGCAGGGCCCGTTCGACACCGAGGACCTGGCGCTCTCCCCGAACGGGGCGACGCTCTGGATCGGCGACATCGGCGACAACGTCTCCTCGAAGGAACGCCGCAAGAGGGTCGCGCTCTGGTCGATGCCGGTCAGCGGCGGCAAGCAGCCGGTGCTGCACCGACTCTCGTACCCGGAGGGCAAGCCGCACGACGCCGAGGCGCTGCTCATCGGCAACGACAACAAGCCACTGATCATCACCAAGGTGACAAGCGGCAAGGCGGAGATCTTCACCCCGTCGGCGGCGCTCAAGACCGGTGACACCGAGCCGGTGCCGATGCGCAAGGTCGGCGACATCACGTTGCCCAAGACGCAGACGGACAACCCGCTCAACACGTTCGGGCGGGTGGCGATCACCGGCGCGGCCCGGTCCCCGGACGGCAACCGGGTGGTCCTGCGCACCTACGCGGACGCCTTCGAGTTCGACGTGACAGGTGGGGACATCGTCACCGCGCTCACCACCGGGAAGCCTCGGGTGACGCCGCTGACGGACCCGTTCGGAGAGGCGATCAGCTACTCACCGGACGGCAAGAGCTTCCTCACCGTCTCCGACGGCGGCCAGTTGGGCCCCGAGGACCCGATCGACATCCTCAGCTACGCCCCGTCCAGCTCGACCTCGGTGCCGCTGGCCGCCGAGGGGGGCGCCAAACCGTCCGCCGCCAAGTCGTGGACCTCCGGGCTGAGCTTCGACGACATCACCTACCTGGTCGGCGCGGTAGGTGTGCTGGGTCTGCTGCTGGTCGGTGCCGGCATCATCGGCATCGTCCGGGCGCGTCGCCGGCCGCCGTCCGAGCCGTCCGACCGCTCGGATCCCGACGGCGAGCCCCTCGGTGGCCCGCGTGGTGGGCGTACCGAGTCGGGCGGGGACCGTCCGGCAGGCGTCTACGGTGGCGGCAAGGCTGCGGGGGGCGCGGTCTACGGCGCGGGCGGTGGCGCGGGTCGCGGTGGCGCGGGTCGTGGCGGTCCCGCCCCGGCTGCCGGAGCGGTGTACGGCGGTGGCCGTCCTGCGGCCCCCGACGGCGGTTACGGCGGAGCCCGCCCGGGCGGCGCCGGTGGTGGCGTCTACGGCGGCGCGCGTCCCCCGGCGGGCGGCGGTGGCCGTCCCTCAGGTGGTGGCGGCGGTCGACCCGCGGGCGGTGGCGGGGGTCGACCCCCGGCCGGCGGTGCGGGTCGTCCCGGCGGTGGTGTGTACGGCGGTGCCGGTCAGCCCGGCGGGGGCCGGGCTGAGCCGCCCCGGCGTGGTGGGCCGGAGCCCGACTACCGGGGTCAGCGACCCGGCCGGCGACGCGATGAGGACGCGCCCGTCGACCCGTACCGGCAGCAGCCGGGGCGCGGCCCCCGGGGCGACCGTTACTAGCTCAACGGCCAGGCCGGAAGGCGGGCGCGGGTGAACGCTGGGGGCACCCACCCGTTGCCCGCTCTCAGATGCGGCGCAGCACCGCCACGACCCGGCCCATGATGGTGGCGTCGTCACCGGGGATCGGGTCGAAGGCCGGGTTCTGTGGCATCAGCCAGACGTGCCCGTCGCGGTGCCGGTAGGTCTTGACGGTCGCCTCGCCGTCGAGCATCGCGGCCACGATCTCGCCGGAGTCGGCGGTCGGCTGCTGGCGGACGACGACCCAGTCGCCGTCGCAGATCGCCGCGTCGAGCATCGAGTCGCCCTTGACCTGGAGCATGAAGACCTCGCCCTCGCCCACCAGCTCGCGGGGCAGCGGGAAGATGTCCTCCACGGCCTGCTCGGCGAGGATCGGCCCACCGGCGGCGATCCGGCCGAGCATCGGCACGTACGCCGGGGCCGGCCGCTGCGCGCGGGTCAGCTCGTCGTCGATGGCCTCGCTGGGAGCGCGGACGTCCACCGCGCGCGGCCGGTTGGGGTCGCGGCGCAGGAAGCCCTTCTTCTCCAGCTCCTTGAGCTGGTAGGCGACGCTTGACGGCGACACCAGGCCGACCGCCTCGCCGATCTCGCGCACGCTCGGCGGGTAGCCGTGCCGCTCCACCCAGGTGCGGATGAACTCCAGGATGCGGCGCTGGCGGGCGGTCAGGTCGACAGTCGCCGGGTCGGGGAAGGCGCTGACCACAGGGGTCACCTGGCGCACGGCGGGCTGGCCCGTCCGGCTGCGCGCGGCGCTGCGGCGTCGGGTGGCCGGGGGGCCCGCCTCGGTGATGTGCTGCGGCGTCTTCGGCCGGCTGGCCCGGTCCTCGGTCACGTCCGTCCTCCCTGGTCGGCGCTGGGTGCCTCGTCGGCTCGTGGTGCGTGCGGTGGTGCCACGTTGTTCCTGACCGTATAGGTGAGATCGGTCATTTTCAAACATCTGTACGACCTCTCGCCGGCGTGTCGGCATGAAAAACGACACCTGTCGTACGGATGTTCTGATAAATGGTACGTCGGCTGGTACACGTGTTCGATCTTCAGGCCGTTTTCCGGGTCGGTTCGGTCCGGTCGGCCGGTAACCCGGGCGGGGTGTCGGCGTTGGGTTTTCGGCGGAGGGAGGGGCTCGATTGCCCGGATGGTCCGTGACGCGCCGGACACGCCGGCCAACTTGACCCGGGTTGCCAAGCGACATACGGTCAACCCCTAGATGTAGTAGTGACACGGGCGTAAGTTGCCTACAGGTTGGGTCCGACTACCGACCGCACTCCCGTAACGTTGATCACGGTGGGGGCCATGAACGCATGGCACCGCCGTGGTGGGTCGTGCCCGGGTGCGTCCGGTACGACGTGGTTGATCATGATTAGGAGGGGCGCGATGCGGTGTCCGTACTGCCGGCACGCTGACTCCCGGGTGGTCGACTCGCGGGAGGCCGACGACGGCCAGCTCATCCGACGGCGACGTTCCTGCCCGGAGTGCGGCAAGCGGTTCACGACCGTCGAGGAGGCGGTCCTCGCCGTGGTCAAGCGCAGCGGCGTGACCGAGCCGTTCAGCCGCACGAAGATCATCGGCGGGGTGCGCAAGGCGTGCCAGGGCCGGCCGGTGGACGACGACTCGCTCGCGCTGCTCGCGCAGCGCGTGGAGGAGACCGTCCGGGCCAAGGGGGCCGCCGAGATCCCCAGCCACGAGGTGGGCCTGGCGATCCTGGGTCCACTGCGCGACCTGGACGAGATCGCCTACCTGCGGTTCGCCAGTGTGTACCGCTCCTTCGACTCGCTCGCCGATTTCGAGCGCGAGATCGAGACGTTGCGGGACGCGGCGCGCGCCCGGGAGCAGGGCCGGGCCGACGCGGTCGAGGCCGCCGGCCGTACCAGCTGAGTCTTCACAGTTTTTCGAGAGATCAGGACGCGCGGTGGGGCACCGCGCAGACGAGGGGGGCGACGGCGTGACAACGAGCCGTTCACGGAACAAGGCAGGCGCGGGGCTGAAGATCGAGCGGGTGTGGACGACCGAGGGGGTCCACCCGTACGACGAGGTCGCCTGGGAGCGCCGCGACGTCGTGATGACGAACTGGCGGGACGGCTCGATCAACTTCGAGCAGCGCGGCGTGGAGTTCCCGCAGTCGTGGAGCGTCAACGCGGCGAACATCGTGACCACCAAGTACTTCCGGGGCGCGGTGGGGACCCCGGAGCGGGAGTGGTCGCTCCGGCAGCTGATCGACCGGGTGGTCACCACCTACCGCACCGCAGGTGAGGAGTACGGCTACTTCGCCAGCCCGGCCGACGCCGAGATCTTCGGCCACGAGCTGACCTGGATGCTGCTGCACCAGGTGTTCAGCTTCAACTCGCCGGTCTGGTTCAACGTCGGCACGCCGTCGCCGCAGCAGGTCAGCGCCTGCTTCATCCTGGCCGTGGACGACTCGATGGACTCGATCCTCGACTGGTACAAGGAGGAGGGGCTGATCTTCAAGGGCGGCTCCGGCTCCGGCGTCAACCTGTCGCGGATCCGCTCGTCGAAGGAGCTGCTCTCCTCCGGTGGCACCGCCTCCGGCCCGGTCAGCTTCATGCGCGGCGCGGACGCCTCCGCCGGCACCATCAAGTCCGGTGGCGCGACCCGCCGCGCGGCCAAGATGGTCATCCTCGACGTGGACCACCCGGACATCGAGGAGTTCGTGGTCACGAAGGCGCGCGAGGAGGACAAGATCCGCGCGCTGCGCGACGCCGGGTTCGACATGGACCTGGGCGGCTCGGACATCGTCAGCGTGCAGTACCAGAACGCCAACAACTCGGTCCGGGTCTCCGACGAGTTCATGTCGGCGGTGGAGAACGGCGGCGGGTTCGACCTGCGCAGCCGCCTGGACGGCTCGACGATCGACACCGTCGACGCCAAGAAGCTGTTCCGCACCATCTCCCAGGCAGCCTGGGAGTGCGCCGACCCCGGCCTGCAGTACGACGACACGATCAACGACTGGCACACCTGCCCGGAGACCGGCCGGATCACCGCGTCGAACCCGTGCTCGGAGTACCTGCACCTGGACAACTCCTCGTGTAACCTGGCCTCGCTCAACCTGATGAAGTTCCTCCGCGCCGACGGTGGCTTCGAGGTGGAGAAGTTCGTCAAGTCCGTCGAGTTCGTCATCACCGCGATGGACATCTCGATCTGCTTCGCCGACTTCCCGACCGAGAAGATCGGTGAGACGTCCCGCGCGTACCGGCAGCTCGGCATCGGGTACGCCAACCTGGGTGCCCTGCTGATGGCCACCGGCCAGCCGTACGACTCGGAGCAGGGCCGCTCGGTCGCCGCGGCGATCACCTCGCTGATGACCGGCACCGCGTACCGCCGCTCCGCCGAGCTGGCCGGCGTCGTCGGCCCGTACGACGGCTACGCCCGCAACGCCGAGCCGCACAAGCGGGTCATGCGCAAGCACGCCGCCGCGAACGACGAGATCAAGCCCACAAGCCCGGTGGCCACGGCGATCGTTCGCGAGGCGACCAAGCAGTGGACCCAGGGCAACAAGATCGGTGACCGGAACGGCTGGCGGAACTCGCAGGCCAGCGTCCTCGCGCCGACCGGCACCATCGGCTTCATGATGGACTGCGACACGACAGGCGTGGAGCCGGACCTGGCGCTCGTCAAGTTCAAGAAGCTTGTCGGCGGCGGCTCGATGCAGATCGTCAACCAGACGGTGCCGCGCGCCCTGCGCAGCCTCGGCTACCCCGAGGAGCAGGTCGAGGCGATCGTCGAGCACATCGCCGACCACGGTCACGTGGTGGACGCCCCCGGCCTCAAGCCGGAGCACTACGCGGTCTTCGACTGTGCGATGGGTGAGCGGTCGATCGCCCCGATGGGCCACGTGCGGATGATGGCGGCGATCCAGCCGTTCGTGTCCGGCGCCATCTCCAAGACGGTGAACATGCCGGAGGCGGCCACCGTCGAGGACGTCGAGAAGATCTACTTCGAGGGCTGGAAGCTCGGCCTCAAGGCCCTGGCGATCTACCGGGACAACTGCAAGGTCGGCCAGCCGCTCTCGGTGGCGAAGTCCAACAAGGCCACCGAGCCGGCCGCCGTCGAGACCGCGGCCGCCGCGCCGGCCGCGGTGGAGAAGGTCATCGAGTACCGGCCGGTGCGTAAGCGCCTGCCGAAGAAGCGCCCGTCCGAGACGGTCAGCTTCTCCGTCGGTGGCGCCGAGGGCTACCTCACCGCGTCGTCGTACCCGGACGACGGCCTCGGCGAGGTCTTCCTCAAGATGTCCAAGCAGGGCTCGACCCTGGCCGGCGTGATGGACGCCTTCTCGGTGGCCATCAGCATCGGCCTGCAGTACGGCGTGCCGTTGGAGACGTTCGTCAGCAAGTTCACGAACATGCGCTTCGAGCCGGCCGGCATGACCGACGACCCGGACGTTCGCATGGCGGCCTCGGTGATGGACTACATCTTCCGTCGCCTGGCACTGGACTTCCTGCCCTACGAGCGCCGCGCCGAGCTGGGCATCTTCACCGCCAGCGAGCGGGCCGCCCAGCTGCGGGCCGAGGCCGACGCGGAGGCCGCAGCCGTCACCGGTGCCGAGCTGACCGCGATGGCGTCCTCGGCGCCGGTGGAGGCCCCGGCCAAGACCGAGGCCGTCGCCCAGCCGGCCGAGGAGATGGCCGAGGTGGCCGCCGCCAAGCCGGCTCCGAACGTGGGTTCCAGCACCGAACTGCTGGAGGCCGTGATCGGCAAGGCCGCCGACGCGCCGCTCTGCTTCACCTGCGGTACGAAGATGCGCCCGGCCGGTAGCTGCTACGTCTGCGAGGGCTGCGGCTCCACCAGCGGCTGCAGCTGACGTACGCCCCAGCGCTGCCCCGGCTTCCCTCATGGGAGGTCGGGGCAGCGCTGTTTTCCGGGGAGGTCTGACAGGGGTAGCGGTGTCGATCGTGTGCCCGTTCGTCCGGACCGGTAACACCCGCGCTCCACTCGACGAAGAAGGGGTGTAACGGCTACGAGAGGACGGCCCGTGAATGAGCCCAACCGAGTGGACGGTGACATCTCCGGCATCGGAGCTGATCCGTTGGCCTTCGAGGTCTTCTACCGCCGACACGTGGAGGCGGTGGGCCGGTTCGTGGCGCGACGGGTCGAGGACCCGCACCTCGCTGCCGACCTGACCGCCGACGTGTTCCTCGCGGTGATCGAATCGGCGGCCAGCTACCGGCCGGACCGGGGTAGCCAGCTCGGCTGGCTGTACGGGGTGGCCCGCAACGTCATCGGCGACGAGCGGCGCCGGGCGGCCCAACGGCTGCGGGTGAACGGCCGCCTGGCGGGACGACGGGACCTGGGCCCGGACGACATCGCCCGCATCGAGGAGCGGATCGACGCCGAGTCGGCGGCCCGCCGTACCCATCGGGCGTTGAGCGAGCTACCCGAGGACACCCGGGCGCTCGTCGAACTCGTCGCCGTGGACGGTCTCACCATCGCGGAGGCGGCGGCCGCGCTGGGCGTGTCGCCGGTGGCCGCGCGGGTGCGTCTGCATCGTGCCCGTCGTGTCGTCCGCGCCATGCTCGCCCGCCCGGCCATCACCCTCGCCTGATCACAAGGAGCTGACACATGAACAAGACCGAAGAGTCGCCGCAGGGTTTCGAGGCGCAGCTCCTCAGCGATCTGACGGCACACGTCGCCCGGCGGGCCGAAGGGGTGCCGGTGGCCAGTCCGGTCGGACGCCGTGCCCGGTCCCTGCGCGGATGGCGCCTCGCCGGAGCGTTCGGGCTGGCAGTCGCACTGACCGCGGGTGGGCTGGCGGTCCAGACGATGAGGCTGGGCGATCAGTCACCGCCCACGGCGAGCGCGTCGCAGATCCTCCGGATGGCGGCCGACGCCGCCCGGCAGCAGCCCGCGCTGACCGCCCGACCCGATCAGTACGTCTTCACGGAAATCCTGGTGACCTCGCGGGAGACGCCGGGCAGTGGCCCCTACCGGACCGTGCGTACGCAACTGTGGCAGTCGGCCGGGGGAGTCGCGTACACGCAGGGACGTAGTCGGCCGGAGACCGACCCGAACGGGTGGGGCGAGCTGAGGGTGCTCCGCATGGACGATCCCGCCGACCCCGACAAGGAACTCGACGCGTTCCCGCCGCCCGCGTACCACGGCGACCTGCCCACCGATCCGGACGCGCTGCTTCGATACCTTCGGGAACACCCGGTCGACCTGCACCTTCCCGAAGCAGCCGACGAGGCGGCCGTCTACGGGGACGAGAGCATGCCGTACACCACGGCCCGGTCGATGCTCGACGACTACGTGCCACCCCTGGCGCTGGCGGCGCTGTACGAACTGTTGGCACGCGAGCCCGGAGCGACTGTCATCTCCGGCAACGTGGCGGACGCCGCCGGCCGAAGCGGGGTGGCCATCCGGATGCCCGGCGTCATCGGTGCGAACGTCGACTTTATCTTCGAC
Source organism: Micromonospora sp. NPDC047521 (assembly GCF_055587305.1). Classification (NCBI taxonomy): domain Bacteria; kingdom Bacillati; phylum Actinomycetota; class Actinomycetes; order Micromonosporales; family Micromonosporaceae; genus Micromonospora; species Micromonospora sp. NPDC047521. Next base: position 156,516 of record NZ_JBVJGN010000005.1, read on the forward strand.
CGGGACACCCACGTCTTTCTCGGCAACCGTGACTCCCTGGTGCGCGACGGCAAGGAGTCGCTGTTCTGGGCTGCCGCGCGCCTGCGGACCGCAATCGTCGACCGGCCGGGCCAGTTGCCCTGAGCAGTGGTGCGAGACGTACGCCCCAGCGCGCTGCCCCGGCCTCCTGCTCGGAGGTCGGGGCAGCGTCGGTACTCCCCGACTCGTGACGAGTGTGCGGGGCCGGCTCCGCCTAGGGCGTACGTTCCAGCACGATGACGGGGATCTGCCGGGTGGTCTTGCGCTCGTACTCGGCGAAGCCCGGGTACGCGGCCTTCTGCGCGCTCCAGATCCGTTCCCGCTCGTCGCCGGTGGCGACCCGGGCAACCAGGTCGACCTTGTCCGTACCGATCTCCGCCTGAGCGCGCGGATTGGCGAGCAGGTTGTGGTACCAGTCGGGATTGGTGGGCGCACCGGCCTTGGAGGCGAACACGGCGTAGCCGCCGTCCACCTCCTGGTACATCATCGGGTTGACGCGAGGCTGGCCGCTCCTGGCGCCGACCGTGTGCAACAGCAGCAGTGGCGCGCCGGCGAACTGGCCGCCCACCTGCCCACCGTTGGCGCGAAACTCAGCGATGATCTTTTCGTTCCAGTCGCTCATGACGTCCTTTCGCTTCGGCACATCAGCTTCTTGATCAGATCACGATTCTGGCAGTTTCGGCCTCGTCGTCGGGGGGCGCTCGTGCTCGTCTGCGTCATGCGGTCGCGGTGGAGGCCTTCGCGGTCGAGCCAGCGGGACCGCGTTCGCGGAGCATGGTCAGGAGCCCGGGAAAGCGTTGTTCGACATCCTCGTAGCGCAGTGTGACCAGCCGACGGATGCCGTCCACGCGCGTGCGGATCGATGTTCATCGGGCGGTGCAGGCCGGCGCGGTAGGCAAGGTGTTGGTGGACGTCACACCCTGAACTGAGGAAAGCGGGTCATTGCCGCCGGGGGAGGGCTGCGACGATCAGGGCATGACGACGGCCGAGGCGTACGACAGATTCGCCAACCGCGAGGTGCGCGGGATCTCGCCCGCGTACGAGCGGCTGTCCCGGGCGGTGTCCTGCGACGACGACCTGCTCGCCCTGCTGGACGGGCTCCCGCCGGCCAAGAGGCAGCCGAACCTGCTCTTCGGTGTGGTCCGGTGGCTCGGCGGCCCGGTCGACGACCCGGCCGCGTTCCACGACTTCACGCTGGCGAACTGGCCGGCCGTCGAGGCGCAGATCCGCAAGCGGGCCACCCAGACCAACGAGGCCGGCCGGTGCGCGGTCCTGCTGCCCGTACTCGCCGCGCTGCCGCAGCCCCTCGCGCTGGTGGAGGTGGGCGCGTCCGCGGGGCTCTGCCTCTACCCCGACCGGTACTCCTACCGGTACGGCGAGCACCGGGTCGGCTCCGGCGAGCCGGTCCTGGAGTGCGCGGCCAGCGGATTCGAGCCGCCGGCACGCGTACCCCAGGTGGTGTGGCGGGCCGGCCTCGACCTCAACCCGCTCGACGTGACCGACCCCGACGACGTGTCCTGGTTGGACGCTCTGATCTGGCCGGAGCACGCGCACCGGCGGGCCAGGCTGCGCGCGGCGGCGGCGGTCGCCGCGGCCGAGCCGCCGCTGCTGGTCCGCGGCGACCTGGTGGACGACCTGCCGGCGCTTGCCGCGCGGGCGCCGGCCGGCGCGACGCTCGTGGTGTTCCACACCTCAGTGCTCTACCAGGTGCCGCTCGCGCGCCGGGAGGCATTCGTCCGGCTGGTCCGTGACCTGCCCGGGCACTGGATCGCCAACGAGGCCCCGGAGGTGCTGCCCTACGACGGGCTGCCCGACCCGCCAGGTGAGGGGATGCACAACGTCCTCGCACTGGACGGCAGACCGCTGGCCTGGACCCGGGGGCACGGCCAGGCAATCACCTGGTTCGCCTGACGTCGCCCGCCGACCCCGGCCGCGCCGATGCGATTCAGCGGGCCGGCGAGGGCATCCGGGCGCGCAGCGCACGACTGAACCAGTCCACCGCCGGTGCGACACCGCCGCCTGTCGACCAACCGTTGATCACGGACAACAGGTCGAGGTACCGGTCCCGGCGGCTGTCGTTCGCGGCGTCCAGCCGAGCCAGCAGCCGCTGGCGCAGGTCGGCGTCGTCGGGACGTCCGGTGAGGTGCGCGTACCGGCCGGCGACGGCCGCCACCACCGGATCGGCTTCGCGCCCGGTCGGATCGAGACCGGCCGCCAGGGCGGAGGCCACGCCGTCGCGGACCACCGCGACGGCGTCCGGGCGGGGTGGCCCCGGAACGTCGTGATCGGCGGCGTACCCGCGCACCAGACGCCGCATGCTGGCCCGGAAGTCCGGGTCCTGGGCCAGCTCGGCCAGCTCCACCCAGGCCCGCACCTGCTCGGTGTCGGGCTCGTCGGGCAGCTCAGGGGTCAGCGACCGCATGACCCCCGGGTACGCGGGTGTGGCGACCAGGCCGTCGAAGACGGCGTCGAGGAAGTCCGCGACCAGACGGCGGCGTTCCTGGCCGGAGAGCCGGGCCAGCCGATGCAGCAGATCCAGCTCCTCCGGCCCGGCGCCGCGCCGGCTGGCCGTGGCGAGCACCGCCTGGCGCTGCCGGAGCACCCGGATCTGCACCGCCAGCGCCTCGGCGTGCGCGGCGGCCACCTCGTGCAGCGGCACCTCGCGGTCCACCACCCGCCGGATACTGGCGAGGTCCACCCCCAGGTCGCGCAACGTCCGGACCAGCTCCAGCCGGGCAACCGCGTCCGGGCCGAAGCGGCGGTAACCGGCAGGGCTCCGGTCGGTCGGCGGCACGATGCCCTGATCGGCGTAGTAGCGGAGGGTCTTGACGCTCAGGCCGGTACGCCGGGCCAACTCGCCGATCGTGTAACGCTCCTCGCCGCTCATGCCCCCACCCTGCTGTCTCCCCCCGCTGGAGACTCAACCCCCGGATGCCGGTGGTCAGCCGAGAAACGCCGCAAGCGTCGCGGTGAACTGTTCGGCGTCGTCGAGCCACGGGTAGTGGCCCGCGCCGGGCTGGACGACAAGTTCGGCTTCCGGCATCAGCTGGCCGAGCTGGGCCACCAGGCCCGGTGGCGCGCCAAGGTCGATCTCGCCGGCGAGCAGCAGCACCGGGCTGCGATGGGCGGCGAGTGCGGCGCGGACGGCCGCCGGATCGAAGGCGCCGTCGGCACCGAAGACCCGGGCCGCCTCCTGGTTGCGCTGGCCGGGCTCGGCCGCCTGGTGTGCCTGGGCAGCCGCATCCCACCGGCCGTAGAAGAACGGCGCGATCGCCTGCCAGGCGTCTCCGGTCGCCCGACCGGCCACCATCGAGTCCAGCGCCTCCATCGCCGCCGGGAACCACCCCTCACCAACCCGGACCCGCGTGACCTCCGCCCGCAGCCGGGCGGTCGCCGAGAGCCCCACCGCCCGGGTGCTCGGGGTCACCAGCGCGAGCCGACCAACCCTCTCGGGGTGGCGGGTGACGTACTGCAGCGCGACGTTGGCACCGGCTGAGTGCCCGAGCAGGTCCAGGCGGTCGAGGTCCAGGTGTCGGCGCAGCGCCTCCACATCATCGACCAGCCGGTCGCAGCGGTAGCTGGAGACGTCGGCAGGCACGGCCGAGCGGCCGGTGCCCCGATTGTCGAGGACTACCAACGTCCGGTACGCGCCCAGGCTGCCGAGGTCACCGAGGTACGCCGAGTCGCGCATCGGGCCGCCGGGCAGGCAGACCAGCGGGGGGCCACCGCCGGCGACCCGGTAGGCCAGGGTGGTGCCGTCCGGTGCGGCGAAGGTGGGCATGGTCTCAGCATCGCAGGGTCGGCGGGCTCGCGGGAACCGCCCGGCGAGGTGGCGGCCGTGCTGGCAGGGCACCGATGAGCGCCCGTCCCTAGACTGCTGCGGTGAGCGGAGAGCGACGACCCCTGGCCGACCGGCCACTCACCGAGCCGCACCCGTCCCGGCTGCCGCCGGCGCACCCCGATCGGGAACGGATCCTCGCCGCGCACGCCGCCGCGTTGGCCGCCGGGGAGGCCGGCTACCTCGACCCGGCGAGCGGGTTGTTCGTGCTCAGCGCGGGGTTCCTGGCCCGGCGCGGAACGTGCTGCGGACGCGGCTGCCGACACTGCCCGTACGTGGACGATCCACAGTCGGAATAGGCGTCAGCGGGGGCTTTCGCCCGACCCGGACACCCCGTACGGTGTCCGACGGAGATGCGGCGGACACCCTGTGCCCGCCGGTCGGCGAGAGGGTGGGGCGTGCGCGGGCGGATCGTGGTCGCGGGGCTGGCCGGGCTGCTGGTGAGCGGCTGTGCCGCCGAGGCCGAGCCGGTGGCGGTGCCGCCACCCGTGCCCAGCACGGTGGACGTGGCGGCGGCCTCCTCGGGCGGTGCCTGCCGGCTGCTCGACTTCACGCTGATCGAGCAGGCGGTGAAGGTGCGCTTCGACGTGGCGGCGGCCAGCGAACGCGACGACACCCACACCTGCGTGGTCCGCTCCGAGGCGGCGACGTTGCCCGAGCTGACGCTGAGCGTGACCGAGACCACTATCGACAGGACCACCTTCGGCGCAGACGTGGTGCCGGACAGGGCGGCGAAGGTCACCGGGCTGGGTCAGCAGGCGTACCGGCGGACCACCGCCGCGACGGGCGGGCACGGGCCGGTGGCCGAGGTGGGCTGGCTGGCCAGCGACGGACGGTTGGCCTCGCTGAGCTGGACCGGCACCAGGGACAGCGAGCGGGCGGCTGCCGAGAAACTGACCGGTGGTCTGGTCACGCTGGCCAAGAAGGTCGACACCCGGGCGTTGTGACGCCCGCTCGGTCAGTTGGCGGCGACGAAGACCCGGGAGGCGACCTCGCGGGGCAGCCGGACCCGGTCGCCGGAGCGGTCGATCGACACCCCGTCGCGTTCCTGCGCCACGGTCACCGTGGCACCCGGGTCGACACCGGCGGCGTGCAACTGGCGCAGCACGTCGGCGTCGGTCTGCACGCTCTCGCAGATCCGGCGGACGACGACCGGCCCGGACAGGCCGGGGAACGCCAGGTTGCGCTCACCGTCGCCGGCCTCGGTGGGCTCCGCCTCGGGGGAGCCCAGCTCCTCCAGCCCTGGGATGGGGTTGCCGTACGGGGAGCGGGTCGGCCGGTTGAGCAGGTCGTACACCCGCTTCTCCACAGCGTCGCTCATCACGTGCTCCCAGCGGCAGGCCTCCTCGTGGGCCTCCTCGTAGGGCATGCCGATGACGTTTACCAGGAGCAACTCGGCGAGGCGGTGTTTGCGCATCACCGACACGGCGCTGCCGCGACCCAGCGCGGTGAGCGTGAGATGGCGGTCACCTTCGACGGTGAGCAGGCCGTCGCGTTCCATCCGGGCGACCGTCTGGCTCACGGTGGGGCCGCTCTGCCGCAGGCGCTCGGCGATGCGGGCACGTAGCGGCGGCACCCCCTCCTCTTCCAACTCGAGGATGGTGCGCAGGTACATCTCGGTCGTGTCGACCAGGTCGTGAGACTTCATAAGGTCAGCGGCCCTCCGGTGCAGAATGCTACCTCGGCTCGTGGGCGGCGACCGCCGCCGAGCCGTGTGCCGTTGACGCGAATGGTGTTGGATGGTCGCCATGTCCGGTACCCAGGAGCCGCTGGTCGAGGTCGATCGGCTCGCCGACGAGCTCGACCGCGACGATCCGCCCACCCTGCTCGACGTCCGCTGGCGGCTCACCGGGCCGCCCGGCCGCGACGACTACCTCGCCGGTCACCTGCCCGGCGCGGTCTTCGTCGACCTGGACACCGCGCTGTGCGGCCCACCCGGGGCCGGCGGCCGGCACCCGCTGCCCGACCCGGCCGCGTTGCAGGCCGCGCTGCGGGCCGCCGGGGTCCGCGCCGGTCACCCCGTCGTCGTGTACGACGGCGGCGACGGCCTGGCCGCCGCGCGGGCCTGGTGGACGCTGCGCTGGGCGGGGCACCGTCCGGTCCGCCTGCTGCACGGCGGCTACCCGACCTGGGTGGCCGCCGGTCGGCCCGTCTCGACCACGGCGCCCGATCCGGCCCCCGGTGACGTCGAGGTGCGCCCCGGTGACCTGCCGGTGCTCGACGCGGCGCAGGCCGCGAGGCTGGCCGCCGCGGACGACGCCGTTCTGCTCGACGTGCGGGCCGCGCCCCGCTACGCCGGTGAGACCGAGCCGATCGACCCGGTCGCCGGTCACGTGCCGGGGGCGGCGAACCTGCCCGCCGGGGAGTACGTCGGCCCGGACGGGCGCTTCGCGGCGGCCGACGTGCTGCGGGAGCGGTTCGCCGCGGCGGGCGTCACCGAGGGCCGGTCCGTCGGGGCGTACTGCGGCTCCGGGGTGACCGCCGCGCAGGCGGTGCTGGCGCTGCACCTGGCGGGCCGACCGGACGCGGCGCTCTACGTCGGTTCGTGGAGCAACTGGGTGGCCGACCCGGCCCGGCCGGTCGCCACCGGTCCGACACCCGGTCGCTGACCTGCGTGTGCGGACGGTCCTCGTGCGACGATGGGCTCATGTCCGACGACACGGTGGTGGTGTGGGACGAGTCGCTGCTCGCCTACGACATGGGTGACCATCCGCTCGACCCGGTCCGGGTGGAGTTGACCGTCGCGCTCGCCCGGGAGCTGGGCATCCTCGAACGACAGGGGGTGCGCATGGTCAAGCCGGAGCCCGCCGACGACGCCCTGCTCACCCGCGTGCACCACCCGGCCTACCTGGCCGCAGTGCGCGCGGCCCCCCGCGACCCGCTCTTCGCCGGGTACGGGCTGGGCACCTCCGACAACCCGGTCTTCGAGGGCATGCACGAGTCCAGCGCGCTGATCGCCGGCGCGACGGTGGCCGCCGCCGAGGCGGTCTGGCGTGGCGACGCCCGCCGGGCGGTGAACGTGGCCGGCGGCCTGCACCACGCGATGCCCGCCCGGGCGTCCGGCTTCTGCGTCTACAACGACCCGGCGGTGGCCATCGCCCGACTGCTCGACCTGGGCGCGGAGCGCATCGCGTACGTGGACGTCGACGTGCACCACGGCGACGGGGTGCAGCAGATCTTCTGGGACGACCCCCGGGTGCTCACGGTGAGCCTGCACGAGACCCCGCTGGCGCTGTTCCCGGGCACCGGCTTCCCCGACGAGACCGGCGGGCCGGGCGCGCAGGGCACCTCCGTGAACATGCCGTTGCCGCCGGGCGTCGACGACACCGGCTGGCAGCGGGCGTTCCACGCGATCGTGCCGTCGGTGCTGCGCGCGTTCCGGCCGCAGGTGCTTGTCACCCAGTGCGGCGCGGACGGGCACCGACTGGATCCGCTCGCCGACCTCAACCTCACGGTGGACGGTCAGCGGGCCACCTACCTGGCGTTGCGGGCGCTCGCCGACGAGCTGTGCGACGGCCGCTGGGTGGCCACCGGCGGCGGCGGGTACGCGCTTGTCGAGGTGGTGCCCCGGGCCTGGAGCCACCTGCTGGCCGTCGCCACCGGCGATCCGGTCGACCCGGCGACGCTCACCCCGCCCGCCTGGCGGGAGTTGGCCGCCGCCCGTCGTCCGGGCCGGGAGATTCCGCTGCGGATGACCGACGACGCCGACCCGTCGTACGCGCCGTGGCAGCCGACCGGTGAGCCGAACGCCGTGGACCGGGCCATCGCGGCCACCCGCAAGACGGTTTTCCCGCTGCTCGGGCTCGACCCGCACGACCCGCGGGACTGAGCCGGGCCGGGGGAGGACCACGCCGGTGACGACGGTGGACCAGCCGGTGGACGTGCTGCTCAGGGATGGCAGCACCGTCCAGTTGCGACAGATCAGCCCGGCCGACGCGCCGGGCATCGTGGCGATGCACAGCAGGTTCTCCGAGCGCACCCGCTACCTGCGCTACTTCTCGCCGTATCCGCGCATCCCGGAACGGGACCTGATCCGGTTCGTCACTGTCGACCACCGCGACCGGGAGGCGTTCGTCGTGCTGTCCGGCGACCAGATCGTCGCGGTCGGCAGGTACGAGCGGCTCGGCCCGCAGGCCCCGGAGGCGGAGGTGGCCTTCGTGGTGGAGGACGCCCACCAGGGCCGGGGCATCGGCTCGGTGCTGATGGAGCACCTGGCCGACGCCGCCCGACGCAACGGCATCATGAGTTTCGTGGCCGAGGTGCTGCCGACCAACGGGACGATGCTGCGGGTCTTCGCCGACTTCGGCTACCAGGTCCAGCGCGAGTACGCCGACGGCGTGGTGCACCTCAGCTTCCCGATCGCGCCCACCGAGGCGACGCTTGAGGTGCAGCGGGGCCGAGAGCACCGCACCGAGGCCCGGTCGATCGCCAGGCTGCTCGCCCCGCGGGGCATCGCCGTCTACGGCGCCAGCGCCACCGGCCAGGGCGTCGGAGCGGCGGTGCTCGGGCATCTGCGCGACGGCGGTTTCACCGGCGCGGTGGTGCCTGTGCACCCGAGCGCGTCGACAGTGGCGGGTCTGCCCGCGTACCCGTCGGCGGTCGACGCCGGTGTCCCGGTGGACCTGGCGGTGGTGGCGGTTCCGCCGGAGGCGGCGACCACCGTGGTGGCCGACGCGGCAGCCGCGGGAGTGCACGGCCTGGTGGTCATCTCGGCCGGCTTCGCCGAGGCCGGCGCGGAGGGCGCGGCCAGGCAGCGGGCGCTGGTCCGCGCGGCGCACGCCGCGGGCATGCGGGTGATCGGCCCGAACTGTCTGGGCGTGGCAAACACCGACCCGACGGTACGCCTCAACGCCACCCTCTCTCCGGCACTACCGCCGGCCGGTCGGGTGGGCATCTTCAGTCAGTCCGGCGCGTTCGGGGTGGCGTTGCTCGCCGAGGCGGACAGGCGTGGCCTCGGCCTGTCCAGCTTCGTGTCGGCAGGTAACCGGGCGGACGTCTCCGGCAACGACCTGCTCCAGTACTGGCAGGACGACCCCGGCACCGACGTGATCATGCTGTATCTGGAGACCTTCGGGAACCCCCGCAAGTTCGCCAGGCTGGCCCGGCGGATCGGCCGGGCGAAACCGGTGGTGGCGCTCGCCTCGCCGGCCCGCCCGGTCGGGGTGGGTGACACCGACGGCCCGGACGAGGTCGCGGTGGCGGCGCTGTTCGCCCAGTCCGGGGTGATCCGGGTGGACACCGTGTCGGAGCTGCTCGACGTGGGGGTGCTGCTGGCCAACCAGCCGCTGCCGGCCGGCGGCCGGGTTGGCGTGGTCGGCAACTCCTCGGCGTTGACCGGGCTGGCCGCCACGGCCTGCGCCGGGCAGGGCCTCACCGTGGCCGACGGCTACCCCCGCGACGTGGGGCCGAGCGCCGGCGCCGCCGAGTTCGCCGCCGCCCTCGCCGAGACGGCCGCCGACGAGGGGGTGGACGCCCTGGTGGTGGTGTTCGCGCCCCCGCTGCCCGGCCAACTCACCGATGTGGACGCCGATGTCACCGCCGCGCTGCCGGCAGCGCTGGCGTTGGGCAAGCCGACTGTGGCGACGTTCCTGGTCGGCCGGCTGCCCGCCGGGGTGCCGGCGTACGGCGGTGTCGAGGAGGCGGTGCGTGCTCTCGCCCGCGTGCACAGGTACGCCGAGTGGCTGCGCCGGCCGCCCGGCGTGACACCCGAGCTGCCCCGGGTGGACGCGAACGCGGCGCAGGCCGCCCTGCACGCCGACACCATCGACCCGGGTGCGCTGCTGGCCGCGTACGGCATCGAGACGGTGGCGTCGCTCTCCGCCGACTCGGCTGACGCGGTGGTGGAGGCCGCGTCGCGGCTGGGTTTCCCGGTGGCCCTCAAGGCGGCCGCGCCGGGGCTGCGGCACCGGCTCGATCTCGGCGCCGTCCGGCTCGGCCTGCCCGACGAACCGGCACTGCGCCGGGCGTACGCCGAGGTGGCTGCGCTGTTCGGCGCGGACGTCCTGGTCCAGCCGATGGTCCCGCCCGGCGTTGCGTGTGTCGTGGAGCTGGTGGAGGATCCGGCCTTCGGCCCGGTGGTCGGTTTCGGTCTCGGCGGGGTCGCCACCGAGTTGCTCGGCGACCGGGCGTGGCGGGCGGTGCCGCTGACCGACACCGACGCCGCCGAACTGGTCGACGAGCCCCGGGCGGCGCCGCTGCTGCGCGGGCACCGGGGCGCGGCGCCTGTCGACCGGGCGGCGCTGGCCGACCTGCTGCTGCGGGTGGGTCAGCTCGCCGACGAGCAGCCCCGGGTACGCTCGCTGACCCTCAACCCGGTGCTCGCCCGCCCGGACGGCATCTCCGTCCTGCACGCCGAGGTACGCGTCGGCGGGGTGCTCGCCCGCCCCGACACCGGCCCCCGCCGGCTCTGACCGCGTACGCGTGGAAGCCCCCGGCGAACCGCCGAGGGCTTCCGTGCAGGGCTCGGGTCAGCAGGCGTACGCCTCCAGGCGCTGGGCCCGCTCCGGCGCGCGCAGCTTGAGCAGCGTCACCTTCTCGATCTGCCGGATCCGCTCCCGGGACAGGCCGAACTCCCGGCCGACCTCGTCCAGGGTGCGCTGCCGGCCGTCGTCGAGACCGAACCGGAGCCGGATGACCGCCTGCTCCCGCTGGGACAGGGTGGCCAGCACGATGCTCACCTCGTTGCGCAGTTCGCCCTGCGCGGCCGCGTCACCCGGCTCGGTACGCGGGTCCACCGCGGCCACGAAGTCACCGAGCGCGCTCTCGCCGTCGTCACCGACGGCCTGGTCCAGGCTGACCGGCTCCCGGTCGTAGGAGATCAGCTCGATGACCTGGATCTCGGGGATCTCCAGCGCCCGGGCGACCTCGGCGACAGTGGGTTCGCGGCCCAGCGTCACCGCAAGCTCGCGGCGGGCCCGCACCATCCGGTTCACCTGCTCGACCATGTGCACCGGGATGCGGATGGTGCGGGCCTGGTCGGCCATGGCGCGGGTGATCGCCTGCCGGATCCACCAGGTGGCGTACGTGGAGAACTTGTAGCCCTTGGCGTAGTCGAACTTCTCCACGGCCCGGATCAGACCCAGGTTGCCCTCCTGGATGAGATCGAGGAAGGCCATGCCGCGTCCGGTGTAGCGCTTGGCGATGCTGACCACCAGCCGCAGGTTCGCCTCCAGCAGGTGGTCCTTGGCGGCGCGGCCCTCCGCGACGATCAGCTCCAGATCGGCCCGCAGCTCCTCGGAGACCGGGGTGCAGGTGGCCAGCTTCTCGTCGGCGAACAGGCCGGCTTCGACGCGGCGGGCCAGGTCGACCTCCTGCGCGGCGGTCAGCAGCTTCGTCCGACCGATCCCGTTGAGGTACGCCCGAACCAGGTCGGTGGAGATGCCACGCTCGTCGGTGGCGTCCAGGTCGGCGAGAGCCTCGACGGCCCCGTCGGTGTCGGTGCTGGTGCTCGGGCGGGTCCGGTGTTCCGTCATCTGCAGGGCCATCTCTGTCTCTCCCCGTATCCACGTCTGTGCCGTGTCTTCCGGCCCAGTGGTGCCGGTGTGACACACAGCTTGGCGGGCGGGACGTGAAACGGGAGTGAGGCGATCGGGCACCCGACAGGAACCGGTCGGATCGCCGGTGCGGTGTGTCGTCACGGTGTGCACTCGCCCGGTCCGGCTTCGTTGTGGACGGTCGGCCAGCCCGGGTTCCGCCGGTCAGAGGTCCAGGACGAGCGTCCGGGGGCCGACGTTGACGCTCTCGACGAGCATGTGGGTGCGGAAGCGACCGGTCTCGACCTTGGCGCCGCGCTGGCGTAGCGCGTCGACGACCGCCGTCACCAGCGGCTCGGCCACCTCGGCGGGGGCGGCGGCGAGCCAGCTCGGCCGGCGGCCCTTGCGGGCGTCGCCGTAGAGGGTGAACTGGCTGACCACCAGGATCGGCGCGCCGGTGTCGGCGGCGGACACCTCGTCGTCAAGGATGCGCAGCTCGTGCACCTTCCGGGCCATCGTCTCGGCGGTCCGCCAGGTGTCGGTGTGGGTCACCCCGAGCAGCACCAGCAGGCCGTTCTCGATCGCGCCGACCACCTCGCCGTCCACCGTCACGCTGGCCCGCCCGACGGTCTGCACCACCGCCCGCATCAGGCGCTCACCGGCTCGATGAAGCCCCGCTCCACCAGGTGCGCCACGATCGGGCCGGCCGCCTCGGCCATCTCGTCCGGCTCGACGTCGTGTGCCGCCGCGAGCAGGGCGAGCTGGTCACGCAGCGGCAGCCGGCCGTCGGCCCCGCCGACGAGCGCCAGCACCAGCGGGTCGATCTCCTCGGTCCAGCGCAGGCCGTGCGGCATCGCGAGGACCTGCCGGTCCACCGCCCAGCCCTCGTCGCCCATGGTGGCCTCCTGCCGCAGCTGGAGGCCGTCGGCGGCCCGGTAGCGCTCGGCGAGCAACGCCTCGGTGCCGCGTACCCGCAGGAAGTCCTGTCGGTCGAACCAGGCGGCGATCTGGTCGCCCAGCGGCGGCTGCACCCGCTGGCGCAGGTCCTCCACCCGGACCACCGGGTCGGCGTGCCCACCGCCGCGCAGCGACACGATGCCGAAGCCGATCCCCTCCACCTTGTGCGCGTCGAACCAGTCCAGCCAGGCGGCCATCCGCTGCGGGTCGGCGGTCTCGCCGACGTCGGTGAGCCACAGGTCGACGTACGCCATCGGGTCCGCCACCTCGCGCTGGATCACCCAGGCGTCCAGCCCGGTCCCGGTGAACCAGCCGGCGACCCGCTCGTCCCACTCCTCGCCGGCGACGTGCACCCAGTTCGCCAGGTACTGCATGGTGCCGCCCTCGGTCAGCAGGCCGGGAGCGGCGGCGGCCAGCTCGGCGCCGATCGCGTCGCCGACCCGGCCGGAGTCGCGGTAGACGTGCGTGGTGGTGCCCGGACCGACCACGAACGGCGGGTTGCTCACCACCAGGTCGAAGCGTCGGCCGGCCACCGGTGCGACCAGGTCGCCACGCAGCAGCTCCCAGTCCTGACCGTTGAGGGCGGCGGTGGTCGCCGCGAAGCGCAGGGCCCGCTCCGACAGGTCGGTGGCGGTCACCGAGTTGGCGTGGGTGGCCAGGTGCAGAGCCTGCACGCCGGAGCCGGTGCCCAGGTCCAGTGCGGTGTCGACCGGGCGGCGCATCGTCGCGCCGATCAGGGTCTGGGTGGCCCCGCCGATGCCGAGCACGTGCTCGGCGTGCAGCGGCCGGCCCGGTCGGGCGCTGGCCGGCACGTCGGCGAGCACCCACCAGTCGTCGCCGTACGGCTCCAGGTCGACGCCGGCGCGCAGACCGTCGCCGTACCGCTCGACAAGCCCGCCGGTCAGCGCCTCCTCGAGGCTCAACGGCGCCAGCGCGGCGGCCACCGCCGCATCCGACTCGGTCTGGTCGCAGATGAACACCCGGATCAGCGTGGCGAGCGGATCGAGGTCCTCGGTGGCGCGCAGCGCGGCCCGGTAATCGTTGCGGGCCACCGACGCGGTGGCCTGCGGGCCGAGGCGCTCAGCGATGCCCGCGCTGGTGAACCCGGCCCCGGTCAGCGCGGTGCGCAGCGCGTCGACACCGGCGGGGGAGAGCAGCATGTCGTGTTCGTCCACGCCGCCATCCTGCCCCTCCGGGCGGAACGCGCGGTCACCACCCACGGGATTCGACGTCGGCGTCGGGCAGGTTCGGGGCCGTCCCGGCGTCGTCGCCTCGGCCCGGAGCGTCGGTCTCCGCCCGGGCCGGTACGCCAGGCAGGATGTCCCCATGACGCTCGTACTGCCCATCGACCCGGAGGCCAACCGGCTGCTGGAGCGCAGCCCGCTGGCCCTGCTCCTCGGCATGGTCCTCGACCAGCAGGTACCGATGGAGAAGGCGTTCTCCTCGCCGTACGTGCTCGCCCAGCGGCTCGGCCACGAGCTGGACGCGGCGGAGCTGGCCGGGTACGACCCGGAGGCGCTCGTCGCGCTCTTCGCCACCCCTCCCGCGCTGCACCGGTTCCCGAAGGCGATGGCCGCCCGGGTGCAGGAGGTGTGCCAGGTCCTCGTGGACCGGTACGGCGGCGACGCGTCCCTGCTCTGGTCCGACGTCACCGAGGGCCCGGAGCTGCTGCGCCGGGTGTCCGAGCTGCCCGGCTTCGGCAAGCAGAAGGCGCAGATCTTCGTAGCGCTGCTCGGCAAGCGGTTCGGGGTGACGCCGCAGGACTGGCGGGAGGCGGCCGGCGGGTACGGCGATCCGGGCGCGTACCGGTCGGTGGCCGACGTCACCGACGCCGACTCGCTGCGCCGGGTGCGGGAGTACAAGCAGCAGATGAAGGCGGCGGCCAAGGCGAAGGCCGCCGGCGGCTGACTCGGTGGCTCAGGCGGCGGTGGGGTGCGCCAGTGACGCCAGCGCGCGCCGGACGTCGGCTAGCGAGACGGTGGCGGAGTCGTCCAGGTCGGCCAGGCCCGCCTCGATCCACTGCCGCATCAGCGTGGTGACGCCGATGCCGCGGGCGTCGGCGGCGGCGCGTACCCGCTCGTAGGTGTCCAGGGGAAGCCGGACCGATCGGCTGACCATCGGCACGTCGGTGTCGGGGGTGGGCAGGTCCACCGCCGGGCTCTCGTCGATCAGATCGGCGATCCGGTCGTCGCCGCTGTGGAACTGCTTGGTCGCGTCGTTACGGTGCATCGTCACGGCCCCCCTCATCGGCGATCTCTCCGTACGGCCTCGTCGTAGCGCTTGGACTCGACGTCGCTCAGCTCGCGGGCGGAGAGGATGTCCCAGTCGTTGTCGGTGCCATCGGCTTCGGCGAGCAGCACGGCCAGTCGGCGGCCCCGGCGGGCGGCGGCGTAGACCACCATCACGTCGTCGCCCAGGTGGCGGATCACCCGTCGGGCGCTGTGCAGCGCCTCCCAGACTTCCCCGGGTGTGACGTCGTAGACCCTCAGGTTGGCCAACGCCTCGTCGGTGAAGCTGAACCTGCTGCCCACTGCGGGAGCGTACCACGGGCGTAACACGCACCGGATCACTCGAAGTTCGCTGATCACGGCCCCGCGGTGACAGGATGAGGCGTAACCCCCTCGAGGAGGTCCATGGTGAAGCGGCAGGCGTACCAGCCGATTCTGATCACCGACGCCTCGCGCAGCCAGAACGATCAGCTCACCAGCCGTCAGCGCCGCTACGTCCTGATGATGGGCATCCGGGTGGCCTGCATCGTCGCCGGCGCGATCCTGGTCGGCGCGAACGCCCCACTGCTGTGGCTCTGGCTGCCCCTGTGCGCCCTCGGCATGGTGCTCATCCCGTGGCTGGCCGTGCTGCTGGCCAACGACCGGCCGCCCAAGGAGCAGCACCGGCTGGCCAACCGGTTCCACAGGCGGCAGGTGGACGACACCCCGCCGATGAGCCTCACCGCCGAGGAACGCCCCCACAAGGTCATCGACGCCGAACCCTGACCCGTCCCCGGGCCAGGGTCCGACAGGTCACGGCCGTGGCCGCGCGCCGACGACCAGGGCGGCGCGCCGAACGCTAGGGCTGCGGTCGTGCGCCCACGGTGGAGACGGCCAGCGCGCCAAGGTCGGTGGCGCGGCCCATCGCCGCCGCCGGTGTGGCGCCGCCGAGCCAGGCGGTGAGCAGGCCGGCCGCGAAGGCGTCGCCCGCGCCCGTCACGTCCACCACCGCGACCCGCCGCGCCGGGGCCACGCTGACCGCCGAACCCCGGTCCACCCAGACCGCGCCCGCCGCGCCGCGCTTGACCACGACCCGCCGGGCCGTCGCCGACAACGCCCGGCCCTGCGCCGCCGGGTCCAGCCCGCCCGCCAGCACCGTTGCCTCGTCCGCGTTGACCAGCAGCAGGTCGACATCGCGTACCCAGGCCAGGAACGCCGCGGCGCCGACCCGCCGCAGCGGAGCCGCGGACGCCGCGTCGACGCTTGTGGTCAGCCCGCGCTCGCGGGCCGCGGCCAACGCCCGCAGTCCCGCGCCGCGCGACCCGGCGTCCAGCAGGGTGTACGCGGACAGGTGCAGATGCCCGGCGTCGGGCAGCGCCGCGAGGGCCCGCTCGACGTGCCCGTCGCTCAGCCGCAGGTTCGCGCCCCGCTGGGTGACCATTGTGCGTTCGTCGTCACCGGCCAGCACGATCACCGTGCCGGTCGGCACGTCAGAGACCCGCTGCACGGCGCAGTCGACGCCGGCCCGGTCGAGTTCGGCAACCCGGTCCCGTCCCGCCTCGTCGTCGCCCACCGCGCCGACGAGCGTGACGGGCACCCCCTGCGCGGCGACCCAGGCGGCGGTGTTGGCCGCCTGCCCACCACCGCCGAGGCTGATCTCGGCTGTGGTGTCCGAACCGGCCGCGAGCGGCCCCGCCAGTACCGCTACGACATCGGTGAGCACGTCCCCGACGACGACCACCCGGGCCGCTCGGGTCATGCCGCGACGGCGGTGTTGCGGGCGGCCGAGGCGACCGCGATCCGCGCGGCCAGGTCGGCGTTGCGCAGGATGATCCGGACGTTCACCGCCAGGCTCGCGCCCTCGGTGGCCGAGTGGAAGTGCGCCAGCAGGTACGGCGTGACGGCCTTGCCGGTGATCCCGTCCTGCTCCAGCCGGGCCAGACCGTCGGTCAGGGTCCGGTCGTGCAGCTCCGGGTCGAGCTGCTCGTCCACCGGCAGCGGGTTGGCGATGATCAGGCCGCCGGTGTGCACGGCCAGTCCGTCGCGGGCGGCGAGCACGTCCGCGACCTGCTCCGGCGACTCCAGCGACCAGTCCAGGTCGAATCCGCCGTCGGTCAGGTAGAAGCCGGGGAAGCGGTGGGTGCGGTAACCGACGACCGCGACCCCGAGCGTCTCCAGCCGCTCCAGCGTCGCGCCCACGTCGAGGATCGACTTGACCCCCGCGCAGACCACAGCGATCGGCGTCCGGGCCAGGGTGATCAGGTCCGCCGACTCGTCGAAGGTGTGCGCCGCCTCCCGGTGCACCCCGCCGAGACCGCCCGTGGCGAACACCCCGATCCCGGCCGCGGCGGCCACGGCGCTGGTCGCGGCCACGGTGGTGGCGCCGTCCGCCCCGGTCGCCGCGGCCACCGCCAGGTCGCGTACGGAGAGCTTGCTCACGCCGTCGACGGTGGCCAGCCGGGTCAGCTGTGCGTCGTCCAGGCCGACCACCAACTCGCCGCCGACCATGCCGATGGTCGCCGGGACGGCCCCGGCGTCCCGGACCGTCTGCTCGATCTCCCGGGCGACCCGCAGGTTTTGCGGCCGGGGGAGGCCGTGCGAGACGATGGTGCTCTCCAGGGCGACGACGGGCCGGCCGTCGCGCAGGGCGTGGGCGACGTCGGTGCCGTAGCTGATGCGAAATTCAGTCACGTTAAGCACGGTACGGGGTCGGGCTCCGGCCGGCCTCAAGTGGACCCGGCCGTGATGACCTGCCAAACTTGACGGTTGGAGGTGCAGACGTGAGCACAGAGGTTCTCGAGCGTCCGGAGCTGAAGGACGCCGACACCGGTCCCGAGATGTTCCACTACGTCCGCAAGGAGAAGATCGCCGAGAGTGCCGTCATGGGCACCTTCGTCGTCGCGCTCTGCGGGGAGACCTTCCCGGTCACCAAGGCCGCCAAGCCCGGTTCGCCGGTCTGCCCCAAGTGCAAGGAGATCTACGACTCGTACCGCGAGTGAAGCCCGGCCGGCCATCCGGCCGGCGACGTAGCCTGCGGCGGTGACCACCTCCACCGCCCTGCTCCTCGCCGACCTGACCGGGGTCGCGGTGTTCGCCGCCTCGGGCGCCTCGGCCGCGGTGGCCAAGCGACTGGACCTGTTCGGCGTCGCGTTCGTCGGCTTCGTGGCCGCGCTCGGCGGCGGGATCCTCCGCGATCTGGTCATCGACGAGGTGCCGCCGCTGGCCTTCGCCGACTGGCGGTACGCGGCCACCGCCGCGATGACCGCGCTCGCCGTGTTCTGGCTGCACCCGCAGCTCGCCCGACTGCGCACCACGGTGCTGGTGCTCGACGCGGCGGGCCTCGCGCTGTTCACCGTGACCAGCACGCTCAAGGCCCTCGACGCCGGGGTGCCCGCCGTCGGCGCCTGCCTGATCGGCATGCTCACCGCGATCGGCGGCGGGCTCGCCCGGGATCTGCTCACCGCCGAGATCCCGGTGGTGCTGCGCCGGGAGATCTACGCGCTGGCCGCGCTGGCCGGCTCGGTGCTCGTGGTCCTGCTGTACGCCACCGGACAGACCGGACCGGTGCCGCTCACCGCCGCTGCCGTGCTGGTCTTCGGGCTGCGCCTGATCGCGCTGCGTCGGCGCTGGTCCGCCCCCGTGGCGACGCTGCGACCACCGCACACCGGCGACCCGGAGTGGTGAGGCGCCGTTCCGCTGGGGTGGCAGATGTGACCAGCGTGGCGTCGCCTGGGCTGTGCGGCCCGCTCTGGTTATGCTGAGTCGGCCTTCGCGGCAGCTACTGCGCGGAGGCGTTTTCATGGGCGGCGGTTCTCGTGGCCCTCGCCCCGGGTCCGCCGTCGTGCGGTCGGAGAGGAGCTTCGCGTGGCAGCCCGGACGCCGGTGCTCGAGACGTTCCCGGCACTACGTGCCTGGCAGCGCAAGGCCCTGGTGGAGTACCTGCGCCGGCGCACCGAGGACTTCACAGCGGTCGCCACACCCGGCGCCGGCAAGACCACCTTCGCCCTGCGGATCGCGGCGGAACTGCTCGCCGACGGCACCGTCGAGGCGGTCACCGTGGTCGCCCCCACCGAGCACCTGAAGAGCCAGTGGGCGGAGGCCGCCGCCCGCGTGGGCATCCAGCTCGACGCCGCGTTCCGCAACGCCGACGTGCACTCGGCGGCCGACTTCCACGGCGCGGTCATCACCTACGCCCAGGTCGGAATGGCCCCACAGGTGCACAGGCGGCGCACCATGACCCGGCGCACCCTGGTCATCCTCGACGAGATCCACCACGCCGGCGACTCCCGCACCTGGGGCGACGGGGTGAAGGCCGCCTTCGAACCTGCCGTACGACGGCTGATGCTCACCGGGACGCCGTTCCGCTCCGACGACAACCCCATCCCGTTCGTCAGCTACGAGCGGGGCGGGGACGGGCTGCTGCGCTCCCGCGCCGACTCGGTGTACGGCTACTCCGACGCCCTGCGCGACGGCGTCGTGCGGCCGGTGCTCTTTCTGGCGTACTCCGGGGAGACCCGGTGGCGCACCAACGCCGGGGATGAGCTGGCGGCCCGGCTCGGCGAGCCGATGACCCAGGACCTGGTGGCGCAGGCGTGGCGTACCGCCCTGGACCCGGCCGGGGACTGGATGCCCCAGGTGCTGCGGGCCGCCGACGCCCGACTCACCGTGCTGCGCAACGCCGGAATGCCCGACGCCGGCGGCCTGATCATCGCCACCGACCAGCAGACCGCCCGCTCGTACGCCAAGCTGATCGAGCAGGTGACCGGCGAGAAGGCCGCCGTGGTGCTCTCCGACGACCAGGGCGCGTCCGCGCGGATCGCGACGTTCGCGGCGTCCGACCAGCGGTGGCTGGTCGCGGTGCGGATGGTGTCCGAAGGGGTCGACATCCCCCGCCTCGCGGTCGGGGTCTACGCCACAAGCGCCAGCACCCCGCTCTACTTCGCGCAGGCGATCGGCCGGTTCGTGCGGGCCCGACGACCCGGGGAGACCGCGTCGGTCTTCCTGCCCAGCGTGCCGCACCTGCTCGGCCTGGCCAGCGAGATGGAGACCGAGCGGGACCACGTGCTCGGCAAACCCAAGGATTCCGACGGCCTCGACGACGACCTGCTGGAACGGGCACAGCGCGACGACCAGGCCAGCGGGGAGTTGGAGAAGCGTTTCGCCGCCCTCTCCGCCACCGCCGAGCTGGACCAGGTGATCTTCGACGGCGCGTCGTTCGGCACCGCCGCCCAGGCCGGCACCCCCGAGGAGGAGGAATACCTCGGGCTGCCCGGTCTGCTCACCGCCGACCAGGTCTCCCTGCTGCTGACCAAGCGGCAGGCCGCCCAACTCGCCGCCCAACGCCGCCGGACCGCCGAGCGGGCCGCTCAGCCGGCCGCTGCGCCCGCCGCGGCGCCTCCGGCACCAATGAGTGCCGCCCAGCGTCGTGTGGCCCTCCGGCGCCAACTGAACGCCCTCGTGGCCGCCCGGCACCACCGCACCGGCCAGCCCCACGGCAAGATCCACGCCGAGTTGCGCCGGCTCTGCGGCGGGCCGCCCAGCGCCCAGGCCACCATCGAGCAACTCGAAGAACGCATCGCCACCGTACAAACCCTCTGAGCCCGTCCGGCGCCGGCCGTTGGTCTCGGGCCCTCGGACGGTGAATCCCGTCCGTGGGGCGTAGATGCGCCGTGATCGCGCTAAATCCAGGATGTAGTGGTGTCCGGGTCGCTGAGGCCACTACTTCCCTGGTGCGAGCGCGAGGCGCGGCGATCCACACAGTTTCAGGGATGTTGCTGCCTCCCCGGCGTCTGAGGCAGCAACATCCTCGAAGTTGCGCAGATCTTGGCGAACCTCAGGCGGTGCGGCGTGCGGGGCGGGCGGGACGGTCGGGACGCGGACAGCGAAAAGCCGGCCGGAGGCACCCTCGGGGTACCTCCGGCCGGCTATGTCGGTTTGCGGATCTAGTTCGCCATCAACTCGGCGCCACGCCAGCTGAAATCGGGCTCCGTTGCGAACCGCTCGGTGATCTTCACGAGATCCTCCGCGTACTTGTTCGCGTGGTGCCCACAGAACACCAGCTCGCTCCCACCCGCCAGAGTGATCCGGAGCTTCCCGGCAGCATTGCAGCGGTCGCACCGTTCATCGGCGGCTGGGGGCGCCACCGTCTCGGGCGGCGGCGTGAGGGTCGGGGTCATCGCCTTCCTCCTCTGGTCGTCACCGATGAACAATCTCTTCGGTCGTTGCTCACCTATCGTGCAACACCCTTGACGGGCCTTGCCTTCCCTGTGTGCCCGCGGGGGACCGAGGTCACACATGGCAGGGACAGTGTGCCGTGCACCCAGGGTGCCACGTCAACGATCACATTCGTGCATCCGGACGATCACCATCTGGTGTTGCACACCAGGTGGTCAAAACGACACGTTCGGTTGACGAAACCTGCTCAGTCCAGGTAATCCCGCAGGACCTGCGAACGCGACGGGTGCCGCAGCTTGGACATCGTCTTGGACTCGATCTGCCGGATCCGCTCCCGGGTCACCCCGTAGACCTGGCCGATCTCGTCGAGCGTCCGCGGCTGGCCGTCGGTCAGGCCGAACCGCAGGCGTACGACACCCGCCTCACGCTCGGAGAGCGTCTGCAGAACCTGCTGGAGCTGGTCCTGCAGGAGCGAGAAGGAGACGGCGTCGACCGCGACCACTGCCTCGGAGTCCTCGATGAAGTCACCGAGCTGGCTGTCGCCCTCGTCGCCGATGGTCTGGTCCAGTGAGATGGGCTCCCGGGCGTACTGCTGGATCTCCAGCACCTTCTCCGGTGTGATGTCCATCTCCTTGGCCAGCTCCTCCGGCGTGGGCTCGCGGCCCAGGTCCTGGAGCAGCTCGCGCTGTATGCGGCCGAGCTTGTTGATGACCTCGACCATGTGCACCGGGATGCGGATGGTGCGGGCCTGGTCGGCCATGGCGCGGGTGATCGCCTGCCGGATCCACCAGGTGGCGTACGTGGAGAACTTGTAGCCCTTGGTGTAGTCGAACTTCTCCACGGCCCGGATCAGGCCGAGGTTGCCCTCCTGGATGAGGTCGAGGAAGGCCATGCCGCGACCCGTGTACCGCTTCGCGAGGGAGACGACGAGCCGGAGGTTGGCCTCCAGCAGGTGGTTCTTGGCGCGTTCGCCGTCGCGGGAGATCCAGCCGAGGTCGCGGACCATCTCACGGGTGAGCTTCTCCTCGCCCTCGTCGGCCGCGCGCAGCCGCTCGGCGGCGTAGAGCCCGGCCTCGATGCGCTTGGCCAGCTCCACCTCCTGCTCGGCGTTGAGCAGGGGGACCTTGCCGATCTGCTTCAGGTACGCGCGGACCGAGTCGGCGGAGGCGGTCAGCTCGGCGTCGCGCCGGGCCTGCTTGAGCGCCTCGGACTCCTCGTCGTCCCACTCGAAGTCGTTGTCGGTTGCGGAGGCGGCGGCGTCGGTCTCGGCGGCCTGGGCCAGCTCGGCCGGCTCCTCCACGACGACGTCCTCGATCGTGGCGGCGAGCTCCTCGGGGTCGATCTCGCCGTCGGCGCCCTCGCCCTTGGCCTTGCCGGCGGCCTTGGCCGGCTTGGCGCCGGCTGCCGCGGCGACCGTCGCCTTGGTGGCCCGGGTCGACTTGGTGGCCTTCGCCGGCGCGGCGGCGGCAGCCACGTCGGCGGTGCTGCCGGCGGCCTTGCGGGGGGCGACCTTGCGCGGGGCGGGTGTCGCCGGCGCCTCGTCGGAGGCGGGGGCCTGCTTCGGGGCGGGGGCGGCGGCCTTCTTGGTGGTCTTGGCGGTGGTGGCCCGGGACGCAGGCGTCGTGGACCGGGCCGCGGCGACCCGGCGGCGGGTGCTCGCCGAGCCGTCCACCACCACGGTCACTCCCGCCTCGGAGAGCGCCCGCAGGATCTTCTTGGCCTGGGCCGGAGTCACCTCGGCGGACTCGACGGTGCGCGCGAGCTGGGCCGACGTGAGCTGACCACCGGCGCTCTGCGCGTGGGCGATCAGGGTGTCGGTGAGCGAGCGAACGTCGGCGCCGGTCTGGCGGGGTTCTGTCACGAATGACCTTCCGGAGGCGAAGAGCGGGTACGGCCGGGTCGTCCGGCACAGCATGGGTCAACCAGGCCGGGCGATGTGGTTGAGGGGCCCCCGTGTCCCGGGCCGGCCGGTGGTCGGCGGTCCGTGGCGCGTGGGCAGGGGTGAATTGTAACGCCGTCTGCGGCGATCATCCTGCGCCGCACTGCGTAACGGCGGTGAGACCGCCGATTCGGCGCTGATGTGGACTTTGTAAGGATGATACTCGCGTACGGCGCTGAGGGCTCGACCGTCGTCGCCGGCCGACGGTTGACCAGCGATGGTTGCCGTGGGCGGGCCGGGGAGCTGAGCACTTAGCGCACATTACCAATACAAAGCGGACATGCCGGTCAGACCCGACACTGGCCGGCGTCGTTTTGTCGCCGCGACGATGGATCATGGTGGGGCCGCAGGGCGCCGGCGTGTGGAAAGGGACGAACCATGACCGGCTCGACGCCGACGCCGCAGGAGCTGCTCACGATCGCGATGGACGTGGCCCGGGAGGCGGCGGACACCGCGTACCGGATGCGGGCCGCGGGGGTCGAGGTCGCCGCCACCAAGTCCACGATCACCGACGTGGTCACCGCCGCCGACCGGGCCGTCGAGCGGCAGGTCCTGGGCGCCCTGGCCACGATCCGCCCCGACGACTCGGTGCTCGGCGAGGAGTACGGCGAGGAGCCCGGCGCCGGTGCCTCCGGCGCGACGGGCAGCGGGGTGCGGTGGATCGTCGACCCGATCGACGGCACGGTCAACTACCTGTACGGGCTGGCGCACAGCGCCTTCTCACTGGCCGCCGAGGTCGACGGGGTGGTCGTCGCCGGGGTGGTCCGCAACGTGTTCACCGGCGAGGAGTGGACGGCCACCCTCGGCGGCGGCGCCTGGCGGGCGGGGCAGCGGTTGCGGTGCTCGACGGAGACCGACCTCGGGCAGGCGCTCGTCGCCACCGGCTTCGGCTACGACGCCGCGCGCCGGTCGCACCAGGCCCGGGTGGTCGCCGGACTGATCGCGCACGTGCGGGACATCAGGCGCCTCGGCGCCGCCGCCCTGGACCTCTGCCTGGCCGCCGAGGGGCGGGTGGACGCGTACTTCGAGAAGGGTCTGGCGGCCTGGGACCAGGCCGCCGGCGGGTTGGTGGCGAGCGAGGCGGGGCTGCGGGTGGCCGGCCTGCGCGGGCTGCCGGCCGGCCCGGACCTGGTCATCGCGGCGCCGGAGGCCCTGTTCGCGCCGCTGCACGACCGCCTGGACGACCTGGACGCCGCCGGAGGACCCTGAGACGCCGCGGACCGCCCGGCTACTTCTTGACGGGCATCGGGCAGGTGCCCTTGGGCGCCTCCGGCGCCCCGGAATCGCCGAGGGACTGGTTGACCTCTGTGGTGGTGGCCAACTGCTGGAAGCCGTTGCCGAGCACGACGTCCACCGTGTCGTCGGTGCGCTTCTCGTCGTAGCCCGGGTCGGCGTTGTTGAGGAAGTACGCCTGCAGCAGGTGCGCCGAGCCGACGCCCTTCGGCCCGTACCGCAGCACCGCGATGCTGTCGACCTGCTTCTTCTCGTTCGCGGTCTTCTTGACCTGGAACTGCCGGTTGCTGAACTCGTCGGCGACCGTGCGGGCCAGGCCGGGCTGGTTCGTGGCGTTGTAGACGTTGATCTTCACGTCCTTGCGCTCGCGCAGGGTCAGGTCGGCCAGGGGCCAGCCCTCGGGGCAGCCCGCGGCGGTACCAGCCTTGCCCTGGCTGTCGCGGACCACGGCCACGACGACGAAGACCAGGGCGATGACCGCCAGCAGACCGACGACGACGAGTGCTCGAACTCGCGCGAAACTCATCAGGGCACTCCCCGGGACGTCAGGTGGGTGGCAACGATCTCTGACCGCCGGCCGTCGAATACGCCGCTGAGGTTAACGGTTGTCCGGCCGTCGCGTGGAAACAGTCCGACATGCCGGCGCGGCGACCGCGAACCGGGTACTACTACCCCTATCTTCGTGTCGCCTGAGTCACATTGGGAACAACTTCGCGTGCTGGGGCGTACATCTCAGCCGCAAGGGCGGTATACATGCCTCGCCCAAGGGGGGGGGTAAGGTTCCGCGCTCGCAGGGGAGTCGCCCCAGCGGTCCCGACCCGTTCGGTCCCCGGGTCGGGTGCCCGACACAAGTGGTGGCCGGCCAGCGGAACCGAAACAGCGTCGTCCGGCGTTACAACCGGGAAGCGACAACATCGATATGGGAGAGTGAAACCGATGGCCACCGACTACGACGCCCCGCGTCGCGACGAGGTCGACCTCGGCGAGGACAGCCTGGAAGAGCTCAAGGCACGGCGGGTCGACTCACAGTCGGGCGCGGTGGACGTTGACGAGGCCGAGGTGGCCGAGAGCTTCGAGCTGCCCGGCGCCGACCTGGCCGACGAGGAGCTCACGGTCAAGGTGCTACCGATGCAGCAGGACGAGTTCCGGTGCGCCCGCTGCTTCCTGGTACATCACCGCAGCCAGCTGGCTGTCGAGCGCAACGGCGAGCTGATCTGCCGCGAGTGCGTCTGACACGCATGACACCAGCGGCGGCCTCCTGATCGGGGCCGCCGCTCCCGGTGTAGCAGTGCGTCTCCGGTGGGTACCTGCTTGACTCGTAACGGGTAGCCCACAGCACCGGGAGGTCCGACCCATGAGCGATCGAGGCGAGACCACCGACGGTGGTGCCGACGACCTCGGCGCCACCGTTGCCGCGTTGACCGCGGACGACATCGAGCCGGCCCGACGCCGTCAACTGCTGACACGCATGGTCGGCCAGGCCCGCGCCCGGGGGATCTCCGACCTGTTCAAGCCGCGCTCCGCCGTACGGTGGATGGTCGACACCGTCGCCGAGATCGCCCCGCACGTGCCGGTACGGGATCTGGCCACGCTGCGCGCGCACTTTCCGGGGCTGGACGACACCGCCCTGGCCGAGCGCCTGATCCGTAACGCGTCGCGGACCACCGCGGCGATCGGCGCGGCCGGCGGGGGAGTCGCCGCCGTCGAGTGGACGGTGGCACCGACCCTGCTCTCCGCACCGGTGCTGCTCGCCGCCGAGACCGTCGCCGTGGTGGCGGTGGAGCTGAAGCTGGTAGGCGAGCTGCACGAGATCCACGGCGTGGAGCTGCCGAGCACCGGCAGCCAACGGGCGGTCACCCTTGTGCACTCGTGGGCCACCCAGCGCGGCGTCAACCCGATGGTGCCCGGTGTCGGGGTGGGCGCGGTGCTCGGCACCGCCGCCCGCAAGGAGCTGCGGGACATGCTGCTGCGGCGCTTCGGCCGGAACCTCACCACGCTCGGGCCGTTCCTCACCGGCGCGGCGGTGGCCAGCTTCCTGAACCGTCGAGCCACCCAGCAGATGGCCGAGCAGCTTCAGGTGGACCTGCGCCGCCGTGGCATCGCCCGACCGGCGCCGCCGCCGGAGCTGCCCGGGCCGCCCACCGGCACCTGAGCGGGCCGTCGACGTCGGATCAGCTCGGCTCGCCGGCCGACCGGTCGGCCGGTCGCAGCACGTCCCGGGCGGCCAGCACCGCCTCGGCCAGCTCGACCGGGCGCCTGGTGCTCACCACCCAGAAGGGCGTCGGGTCGGCCGGATCGTCGAGCACCACCTGCACGGCGCCGCTGATCCACGGCCGCTGCACCACGAAGGCGAGCGGATCCGCGCCCACTCCGAGCACCTCACGGCGGCCGGCGGCGTCCAACGGGACGACGTCGGCCACGAACCGTACCGGCAGTCGGGCGTCGTCCACCCGCAGCTCGGCCTCCACGACCGCGACCCGGATCCGACCCAGCCACCACAGCCCGGCGGCAGTCGCCGGCAGCAGCACCGCGAACGGCAGCCAGGCGCGGACGCCGGAGGCACCCATCCAGATCTCGACGGCCAGCAGCGCGGCGGCCACCAGCCCCGCCAGCCACAGCCACCAGGGCAGGTCCAGCCGTTCGGCGTACACCGGGCGGGCCGTCGCGGGCGACTGACCGGCGGACGGGGAGGGCGACATGCTCACTCCTGCGAGGGTACGGCGCACGACGGGCCGGCCAACCGGCAGGATGGCAGGGGCACCCCGTGAACCGGACAGAAGAGGGGACCCGTGACCGACGTCGTACCCGTGCCCGTGCGGCAGCTCGACGGTGAGCTGCCGCTGCCCACGTACGCCCATCCCGGCGACGCCGGCGCCGACCTGGTGGCGGCCACGGACGTGGAGCTGCCGCCCGGCGGCCGCGCCCTGGTGCCCACCGGCGTCGCCATCGCGTTGCCGGAGGGGTACGTGGGTCTGGTCCACCCCCGCTCCGGTCTGGCGGCGAGGCTCGGCGTGACCGTGCTCAACGCGCCCGGTACGGTCGACGCCGGCTACCGGGGTGAGATCCTGGTCAACCTGATCAACCATGATCGGGACACACCGGCGAAGATCTCCCGCGGTGACCGGATCGCCCAGCTCGTGGTGCAACGGGTCGCGCGGGCCCGGTTCGAACCGGTGGCCGAGCTGCCCGGGTCCCGACGGGGGGCCGGTGGGCACGGCTCCACCGGCGGACACGCCGGGCTGGTGCCGACGCCGGCGGGTCAGGGTCGGGTCGAGCAGCGGCCGGACGAGCCGGGACGCGGGCGGACGGAAGAGGTGGCAGGGTGAGTGTGAACAGCGGAGGGTGGGCGCAGTGATCTTCTCCCGAAAGCGGGCAGGTGCCGAGCGGCGCACCCGCGACGAGCGGACCACCGAGGTCCTCGACCAGGGTGCCGAGGCGTCGGCGCTGGTGCGCGGCCCGTACGACATCTCCGAGGTCGACGACGACGTGCAGCGGCTCGACCTGGGCAGCCTGCACATCCCGGCGATCGCCGAGGTGGAGGTGCGGGTGCAGGCCGACCCGCAGGGCGTGGTCCAGCAGGTGGTGCTCGTGCACGGGGACAACGCGTTGCAGCTCGGCGTCTTCGCCGCCCCCCGGTCCGAGGGGATCTGGGACGAGGTGCGCGAGGAGATCCGCCAGTCGTTGCTGCGTGACGGTGCCGCCGCGCAGGAGGTCGAGGGCGAGTACGGCCCCGAACTGCACGCCCAGGTACGGACCCCGGACGGTCCGACGAACCTGCGGTTCGTCGGCGTCGACGGGCCGCGCTGGATGGTCCGCGGTGTCTTCCAGGGTCCGGTGGCGACCGACCCGGCCGCCGCCGGTCCGCTGGCCGAGTGCCTGGAGGGCCTGGTGGTCGACCGGGGCCAGGAGGCGAAGCCGGTCCGCGAGCCGCTGCCGCTGCGGCTGCCCCGGGAGATCGCCGACCAGGCCGGCGCCGAGGGCGGCTCCGCCGTCGCCGAGCCGCGCCAGGTCTGACCGACGCGCACCGGCCCGCCGGAACCGGTCCCGTCGGCGTACGCTGGCGGCACGGTTCCGGCGCCGCCGGGGCCGGTCGACCGGTGAGCGTGGAGAGGGTGACGCGGAGGTCATGATGACCGACGAGGGCAGGGTGTCGCTGCGGCGGCTCCTGCAGCGGTTCACCGCCAGCGAGGCCGAGATCGACGCGCAGGAGCTGCGTCGGGAGAGCGCCGAGTGCGGCGGCATCCCGGCCCAGATGTGCTCCCGGGGTCAGGTGGTGTCGGTCGCCGGTCGGCTGCGCACCGTGGTCTACACCCCGCGGACCAACCTGCCGACGCTCGAGGCCGACCTGTACGACGGCAGTGACGTCGTCACCCTGGTCTGGCTGGGCCGACGGCACATCGCCGGGATCGAGCCGGGGCGGCACCTGACTGCCCGCGGCCGGGTGGCGGTGCGCGACGACCGCAAGGTCATCTACAACCCGTACTACGAGCTGGACGCGCCCAAGTGACGGCACTGCGGACGGAAGGCCGGCGATGACCACGGGACAGGACCGGGCGGCGCAGCCGGACACCGGCTCCGAGGACGACGAGCGCCTGCCGACGATCGCCGAGCAGATGGCCGACCAGCTCGGCGGGTGGCGGGGGCTGGTGGAGTCCAGCATCCCGGTGGTGGTCTTCGTCCTGGCCAACATCATCGGCGAGCTGCGGCCCGCCGTGATCGCCTCGGTGACGGTGGCGGTGCTGATCGCCGGGCTGCGGCTGGCGCAGCGTCGGCCGATCCGGCACGCGATCAACGGGCTCTTCGGCGTCGGTGTCGGCGCGGCCATCGCCTGGCGTACGGGCGACGAACGGGACTTCTACCTGCCGGGCATCCTCTACGGCATCGGCTACGGCGTGGCGCTGCTGATCTCGGCGGCCATCCGGCAGCCGCTTGTCGGCTGGATCTGGTCGGTGCTGGTCGCCAAGGGCCGCTCGGAGTGGCGGGCCGACCCGAAGCTGGTGCGCACCTTCACCCAGCTGACGGTGCTCTGGGGCGTGGTCTGGCTGGCCAAGGTCGGCGTGCAGGCCGGCCTCTACCTGGCCCACCAGGACACCGCGCTGGGCGTGGCCCGGCTGGCCCTGGGCTACCCGCCGTACGCGCTGCTGCTGCTGATCACCGTCTGGACGGTGCGCCGGGTCACCCGGGAGCCGCAGCCCACCCCGCTGCCCGGCGCCTGAGCGTTCCAGGCGACCCTCAGCGGCGCGGTCAGCGCGAGCCGCGGGTCCGTTCCACGCTGTCCGGGCCGAGGATCACCGCGCGGACGTCGTCCTCCACCTCGGCGGTGCAGACGAAGATCAGCTCGTCGCCGGCCTCGATCGGGTCGTCCGGGCTGGGCACCAGGACCCGCTTGCCGCGCAGGATCGCCACCAGCGCGGAGTCGCGCGGCAACGGGACGGCGTGGATGGGCTGGCCGACGTAGGGCGCGGTCGGCGGCAGGGTGATCTCGACCAGGTTGGCCTCGCCCTGCCGGAAGGTCATGAGCCTGACCAGGTCACCTACGGTGACCGCCTCCTCGACCAGCGCGGCCATCACGCGCGGCTTGCTCACCGCGACGTCCACGCCCCACTGCTCGGTGAAGAGCCACTCGTTCTCGGCCCGGTTGACCCGGGCCACCACGCGCGGCACCGCGAACTCGGTCTTGGCCAACAGCGACAGCACCAGGTTGGTCTTGTCGTCGCCGGTGGCCGCGACCACCACGTCGCACCCGGCGACGTTGGCCTCCTCCAGGCTGGCCACCTCGCACGCGTCGGCGAGCACCCACTCGGCGGCCGGCACCCGGTCGGGGCGCAGCATCTTCGGCTGGCGCTCGATGAGCATCACCTGGT
This sequence comes from Micromonospora sp. NPDC047521, assembly GCF_055587305.1. Taxonomy (NCBI): domain Bacteria; kingdom Bacillati; phylum Actinomycetota; class Actinomycetes; order Micromonosporales; family Micromonosporaceae; genus Micromonospora; species Micromonospora sp. NPDC047521. The sequence continues at coordinate 186,218 of NZ_JBVJGN010000005.1, forward strand.
GGCCGTTGTCGATCAGCTCCTGGGCGATGGAGCGGCCCACGTTGCCCGCGCCCGCGATGGCGACCCGCATGGCTCAGTGCCCCCCTTCCGGCGGCGTCGCCGCCACCGACGTGACCGTCGCCACGATGTCGTCACTGACCAGCATGAACACCTGGTCACCCTCCTGCACGACGGTGGAGGCGGTGGGTAGCGTGCCGATGCCGAAGCGGATCAGGTAGGCCACCCGCGCCCCGGACGCCTCCTCCAGCGCGCGCACCGACCGGCCGATCCAGTCCTTGTGCACCGGGACCTCGACGATCGACACGGTGCTCGTGGGGTCGCGGAAGATCTCCACGTTGCCCTCCGGCACCAGGTGCCGCAGCATCCGGTCGGCGGTCCACCGCACGGTCGCGACGGTGGGGATGCCGAGGCGCTCGTACACCTGGGCCCGGCGCTGGTCGTAGATCCGGGCGGCCACCCGGGACACGCCGAACGTCTCGCGGGCCAGCCGCGCCGAGATGATGTTGGAGTTGTCGCCGCTGGAGACGGCCGCGAAGGCGTCCGCCCGCTCGATGCCGGCCTGCCGCAGCACCTCGCCGTCGAAGCCCGCCCCGGTCACCGTGATCCCGGCGAAGTCGGGGCCGAGCCGGCGGAAGGCGTCGGCGTCCTGGTCGATCACCGCCACCGAGTGCCCCCGGGACTCCAGGCTGTGGGCGAGGGTCGACCCGACCCGGCCACAACCCATGATCACGACGTGCACGCTGTCCCTCCCAAAGGTGCGTACCGCTCCCGCTGCCGGTGGCCTCCCGATGCAGCCTGCCACGTCCCACTGCGCGGCGGGGGACCGACCGTACCCCGTGGCGCCCGGCGGTCACGATCGCCCACCCCCGCGCTCTGGTCGTGGTGGTCGTACCCTTGGCGTTCGTGGCCAGTCCCACCTCGCTGCTGAAGCGGCTGCTCCTCGGTCGACCGTTCCGGTCCGACCGTCTGCAGCACACCCTCCTGCCGAAGCGCATCGCGCTGCCCGTGTTCGCCTCCGACGCGCTGTCCAGCGTCGCGTACGCGCCCGACGAGATCCTCCTGACCCTCTCCATCGCCGGCGCCTCCGCGTACGTGTTCTCGCCGTGGATCGCCCTCGCGGTGGTCGTGGTGATGCTCACGGTGGTGGCCAGCTATCGGCAGAACGTGCACGCCTACCCCTCCGGTGGGGGTGACTACGAGGTGGCCACCGTCAACCTGGGGCCGAAGTTCGGCGTCGGCGTGGCAAGCGCGCTGCTCGTCGACTACGTGCTCACGGTGGCGGTGTCGGTCTCCTCCGGCGTGGCCAACCTGGGCTCCGTGGTGCCGTTCGTGGCCACCCACAAGGTCCTCATCGCCGTGATCGCTGTGGTCCTGCTGACCGCCGTCAACCTGCGGGGGCTCCGCGAGTCGGGCACCGCGTTCGCGATCCCCACCTACGGCTTCGTCATCGTCATGGGCGGGATGCTGCTCACCGGGCTGTTCCGGGTGTTCGTGCTCGGTGACGACCTTCGCGCGCCGAGTGCCGACCTGGTGATCCAGGCCGAGCACAGCGTGACCGGCTTCGCGTTGATCTTCCTGCTGCTGCGGACGTTCAGCTCGGGCGCCGCCGCGCTCACCGGCGTCGAGGCGATCTCCAACGGGGTGCCGGCGTTCAAGGCGCCGAAGAGCCGCAACGCCGCCACCACGCTGCTGCTCCTGGGCGCGATCGCGGTGAGCCTGCTGGTCGGGATCATCTGGCTGGCCCGGCTGACCCACCTGCAGTTCGTCGAGGACCCGGCCCTGCAGATCGTCTCCGGCCCCGACGGGTACGTGCAGAAGACGGTCACCACCCAGCTCGGCGAGACGGTCTTCGGCTCCGGCTCGATCCTGCTCTACGTGGTGGCCGGGATGACCGCGTTGATCCTCTTCCTGGCCGCGAACACCGCGTTCAACGGCTTCCCGGTGCTCGGCTCGATCCTGGCCCAGGACCGCTATCTCCCCCGCCAGTTCCACACCCGTGGCGACCGGCTGGCCTTCTCCAACGGGATCACCTTCCTCGCCCTCTTCGCGATCGTGCTGATCGTCGGCTTCCAGGCCGAGGTGACCCGACTCATCCAGCTCTACATCGTCGGGGTCTTCGTCTCGTTCACCGTCTCCCAGGCCGGCATGATCCGGCACTGGAACCGGCGGCTGCGTACCGAGCGGGATCCCGAGGCGCGGCAGCGGATGCACCGCTCCCGGGCCATCAACACCTTCGGCATGGGGCTCACCGGAACGGTGCTGGTGATCGTCCTGGTCACCAAGTTCCTGCTCGGGGCCTGGATCGCGATCGCCGCGATGGCGGTGATCTACCTGTTGATGCTCGCCATCCGCAGGCACTACGACCGGATCGCCGTCGAGCTGACCCCACCGGACGAGGGCCGGGCCGTGCTGCCCGCCCGCAACCACGCGATCGTGCTGGTCAGCAAGCTGCACCAGCCGACCCTGCGGGCCATCGCGTACGCCCGGGCCACCCGGCCGGACACGCTCACCGCAGTGACCGTCAACGTGGACGAGGAGGACACCCGGGCCCTGCAGGCCGAGTGGGAGCGACGGGAGATGGCCATCCCGCTCACCGTGATCGACTCGCCGTACCGGGAGATCACCCGGCCGATCCTGGACTTCGTCGCCTCCACCCGCCGCAAGTCGCCCCGGGACGTGGTGACGGTCTTCATCCCGGAGTACGTGGTCGGCCGCTGGTGGGAGAACCTGCTGCACAACCAGAGCGCGCTGCGCCTCAAGGGTCGCCTGCTCTTCGAACCGGGGGTGATGGTGGTCAGCGTGCCGTGGCAGCTCGCCTCGACGGCGAGCAAGAACCTGGACCGGTTGGACGCCACGCTGTCCCGGACCCCGGCCCGGGGCCCCCGGATGGGCCTGCGTGGCACGGCGTCCCCGGACGTGCCGCCGGTGGTCTCCACGCCTACCGGCGACGGCGTCCCGGGTGCCGGTGGCCCTGTCGACCAGGCGCAGGGCGGGGCCGGCCGTGACTGAGCCGGAGCTGGGCGACGCCGTGGCGCCGGAGCGCGGGCTGGCCGAGGCGGAACGCGTCGAACTGACCGTGGACGCCGTCGCGCCCGGCGGGCACTGCGTGGCCCGGGTGGACGGGCAGGTCGTCTTCGTCCGGCACGCGCTGCCCGGCGAGCGGGTGATCGCCGAGGTCACCGAGGTGCACAAGGGCTTCGTCCGGGCCGACGCGGTGACCGTGCTGGACGCCTCGCCGGACCGCGTGGAGCCGCCCTGCCCGTACGCGAAGCCGGGCGCCTGCGGCGGCTGCGACCTGCAACACGTCGCCCCGGACGCCCAGCTGGCGTGGAAGGCCGCAGTGGTGCGCGAGCAGTTGACCCGCCTCGGCGGGTTGGGCGACGACGAGCTGGACGGGCTCGGCGTCCGGGTCGAGGCGCTGCCCGGCGGGCTGCTGGGCTGGCGCTCGCGGGTCCGCTACGCGGTGGACGCCGCCGACCGGGCGGGCCTGCTCAAGCACCGCTCGCACGAGGTGGTGCCGATCGACCGCTGCCGGATCGCCCACCCGGCCATCCAGCAGCTCCCGGTGCTCACCCCGAGCGGGGCGACCTGGCCGGCCGCCGACGCGGTGGAGACCGTCGCCAGCACCGGCGGGGACGTGACTGTCGCCCAGGTCCACGACGGGGTGTCCACCCCGGTGCGCGGGCCGGCCGAGGTCCGCGAGGTGGCCGCCGGACGGGACTGGACGCTGCAGGCGTCCGCGTTCTGGCAGGTGCACCCGGCCGCTGCCGACACGCTGTCCACGGCGGTGCTGGAGCTGCTGGACCCGAAGCCCGGCGAGCGGGCCTGGGACCTGTACGGCGGGGCCGGGCTGTTCGCCGCCGGCCTGGCCACCCGGGTCGGCGCGACCGGCCGGGTGACAGTGGTGGAGGCCGCGCCGCAGGGCGTCGCCGCCGCCCGGCGGAACCTGGCCGACCTGGCCGGTGTCGAGGTGGTGTCGGCCCGGGTGGAGACCGCGCTGGCCCGCCGACGGATCACCGGCCCGGTCGACGTGGTGGTGCTCGACCCACCCCGCTCCGGCGCCGGCGCCCCGGTCGTGCGCGCGCTCGCCGCCGCCGGCCCGCGGGCGGTCGCGTACGTGGCGTGCGACCCGGCCGCCTTCGCCCGGGACGTGCGCACGTTCGCCGGCCTGGGCTGGCGACTGGCGGCGCTGCGCGGGTTCGACATGTTCCCGATGACGCAGCACGTCGAGTGCGTCGGGCTGCTGCTCCCGGCGGACGGGCGCTGATGCGCGTCGTCGGCCTGATGTCGGGCACGTCGTACGACGGGGTGGACGTCGTCGCCGCGGAGTTCGACGTCGAGGGGGACACCCTGTGGCTGCGGCCGCTGGGGCACCGGGGCCTGGACTACGACGAGGAGCTACGCGCCGAGATCGCCGCGCTGCTGCCGCCGGCGACCACCACCATCGAGGCCGTCTGCCGGCTCGACAACCGCCTCGGCGAGGTCTTCGCCGACGCGGCGGCCATCGGCCTGGAACTGGCCGGTGGGCCCGTCGACGCGGTGGTCTCGCCCGGCCAGACGGTCTTCCACTGGGTCGACGACGGCACGGCCCGGGGCACCCTGCAACTGGGCGCGGTGGCCCGGGTGGCCGCCCGGGTCGGCGTACCGGTGCTCAGTGACCTGCGCTCGGCGGACATCGCCGCCGGCGGGCAGGGCGCGCCGCTGGTGCCGGCCTTCGACGCGCTGCTGCTCGACGCCGCCGCCGGGCCGCGCGCGGCGCTGAACCTCGGCGGCATCGCGAACCTCACGGTGGTCGCGCCGGGGGCGCCGGTCCTCGGGTACGACGTGGGCCCGGCGAACGCCCTGCTGGACGCGGCGGCCCGCCGCTTCCTCGACCAGCCGTGCGACCTCGACGGCGCGCGGGCGGCGGCAGGCCGGGTGCACCGGGGGCTGCTCGCCGCGCTGCTGGCCGAGCCGTACTACGCGGCGCCGCCGCCCAAGTCCACGGGCAAGGAGCTGTTCCACGCCGGCTACCTGGACCGGCACCTCGCCGCGCTCGGCGAGCCGGTGCCGGTGGACGACCTGCTGGCCACCCTCACCGAGCTGACCGCGCGGGTGGTCGCCGCCGAGTGCGACAGGCACGGTGTGGTGGAGGTCATCGCGGCCGGCGGCGGTGTGCGCAATCCGACCCTGCTGGGGCGGCTCGCCGCGCTGGGCGCCGGCAGGTGGCGGCTGCGCGGCACCGACGAGCTGGGCGTGCCCGCGCAGGCCAAGGAGGCGTACGCGTTCGCGCTGCTCGGCTGGCTCTCCTGGCACGGCCTGCCCGGATCGATCCCGTCGGTGACCGGGGCCGGCCGTGGGGCGGTGCTCGGCTCGTGGACTCTCGCCGGCCCGGCGTACTCCGGCGCACCGGCCACCCCGCCGCGCCGACTGCGGATCCGCCCCTGAGCAGGCGCTCAGCCACCGGACGTGGCCCGGGCGGCTCGGGTCGGGCTGCGGAGTACCGGGCGGCCGATAGACTCTCCGGTCATGAGCGTTGAAGAGGACACGGCCAACCACGGCCGGTTGCTGGGGACGGTCCGCGGTCCGCAGGACGTCAAGCGGATGTCGGGCGAGGAACTGGACGTACTCGCCGCGGAGATCCGGGACTTCCTGATCGCGAAGGTCTCCCGCACCGGCGGGCACGTCGGGCCCAACCTCGGTGTGGTCGAGCTGACGCTCGCCATGCACCGCGTCTTCGACTCCCCCCGCGACCGGCTCCTGTTCGACACCGGCCACCAGGCGTACGTGCACAAGATCCTCACCGGGCGTCAGGCCGGCTTCGACAAGCTCCGCCAGCGCGGTGGCCTCTCCGGCTACCCCAGCCAGGCCGAGAGCGAGCACGACCTGATCGAGAATTCGCACGCCTCCACCGCGCTCTCCTACGCCGACGGCCTGGCCAAGGCGTACGCCCTGCGGGGCGAGGCGCGCAGCGTCGTGGCGGTGGTAGGCGACGGCGCGCTCACCGGCGGCATGTGCTGGGAGGCGCTCAACAACATCGCCACCGCAGGCAACTCGCTTGTCATAGTCGTCAACGACAACGGCCGGTCGTACTCGCCGACCATCGGCGGTCTGGCCGACCACCTCTCCTCGCTGCGCCTCAACCCGGGCTACGAGAAGGTCCTCGACACGGTCAAGGACGCCCTCGGGTCCACCCCGCTGGTCGGCAAGCCCATGTACGAGGTGCTGCACGCCGTCAAGAAGGGCATCAAGGACGCGGTCGCCCCGCAGGCCATGTTCGAGGACCTCGGCATCAAGTACGTCGGCCCGGTCGACGGGCACGACGTGGCGGCGGTCGAGGCGGCCCTGCGCGCGGCGAAGAACTTCGGCGGCCCGGTGATCGTGCACGCGGTCACCCGCAAGGGCTACGGCTACCGCCCGGCCGAGGAGGACGAGGCGGACTGCCTGCACGGCCCCGGCGGCGCCTTCGACGTGGAGACCGGCGCGCTGCTGGCCGCCCCTGCGGTGAAGTGGACGCACGTCTTCGCCGACGAGCTGCTGGCCGTCGCCGACGAACGGCCGGACGTGGTCGGGATCACCGCCGCCATGGCCGAGCCGACAGGCATCGCGAAGCTGGCCCGCAAGTACCCCGAGCGGGTGTACGACGTGGGCATCGCCGAGCAGCACGCCGCCACCTCGGCGGCCGGGTTGGCGCTGGGCGGCCTGCACCCGGTGGTAGCCGTCTACGCCACCTTCCTCAACCGCGCCTTCGACCAGGTCCTGCTGGACGTGGCGATGCACAAGCTGCCGGTGACCTTCGTGCTGGACCGGGCGGGCATCACCGGCCCGGACGGGCCGAGCCACTACGGCATCTGGGACATGTCGGTCTTCGGTGTGGTGCCCGGTCTGCGGATCGCCGCCCCCCGCGACGCCGCCACGCTGCGCGAGGAGCTGCGCGAGGCGCTGGCCGTCGACGACGGCCCGACAGTGGTGCGCTTCCCGACCGGCACCGTCGCCGCTGACCTGCCGGCCCTGCGCCGGGTCGGCCCGGTCGACGTGCTGGCCGAGTCGGCACGTACCGACGTGCTGCTCGTCGCCGTCGGCTCCTTCGGCCAACTGGGCATGGAGGTGGCCGCCCGGGTCGCCGAGCAGGGCTACGGCGTCACCGTCGTCGACCCGCGCTGGGTGCGTCCGGTCCCGGCGGAACTGGTCGACCTGGCCGCCCGTCACCGGCTCGTGGTCAGCGTCGAGGACGGCGTCCGCGTCGGCGGGGTGGGCGACGCGCTCGCCCAGGCGATGCGCGACGCCGACGTCCGGGTGCCGCTCAAGGACCTGGGCGTACCGGCCGACTGGCACCCGCACGGCACCCGCGCGCAGATCCTCGCCGACCTGGGCCTGACGGCGCAGGACGTGGCCCGCGACGTCACCGGCTGGATCTCCGGCCTGGACGCCACCCCGGACCGCCTCACCCCCAGCGACGCGGCCGCGCAGAACTAGCAGGCGCACAGACGGCGGGCATCCCCTCGGGGGTGCCCGCCGTCGCCGTGCCGCGCCGTCCCCGCCCGGAGCGGCGGCGGGGGATCAGCGCGGGCGGGGGATCAGCGGGGGCTCACCGAGCGGTAGTGGGTCTTGTCGGTGTTGGCGAGGCTGTACGTCTGCGAGCGGGTGGGCTCGGGAACGACCACCAGGCCGGGACGTTCGACGAGTAGCGGCGTTCCGGGCGGCACGGAGAGGGAGCTGTCCCGGGTGGCCCGCCAGCTGAGCACCACCAGGGGCTGCCCCGGCACCGGCAACTGGTACGTCTGCAACGGGGTGGCCCGGTCGGCCGGCGAGACCACGGGCGCGCTCCCGTCCGCCGGCCGGTAGATCACGGCGGTCATCGTGCCGGCGTCGGTGTCCCAGCTCAACTGCTGCAACTCGGCGGCCTCGCCGCCGCCGAGGGCGACCTCACCGAGTGAGCGGACGGTCAGCTTCGCCATCGGCCAGGACGTCGGCACCGAGCGCGGCGCGTCCCGGTCGCCGACGCGGCGGGGGATGCTGCCGAACGGGCCCCGGTCACCGGCCAGCACGCAGGTGTCCAGGCCGGTGAGCGCACGCCGGCCGGCACCTGACTCGTCACGGACCAGCGGATAGCGCGGGTCGACGGTGCCGGTGCCCAGGTCGAGCAGCCGGTCGGCGGCCCGCCCCCGGGGCAGCGACTCGGTGGCCCGCAGGGTCGCGGTCACCGGTACCGCCGCGCAGGCCGGCACGTCGACCGGCGCGCTGAGCCCGTCGGCCACGGTCAGCGCCCGGCCCTGTGGCCCGAGCAGTGTCTGCACCCGGGCGGACACCAGGTAGCGCCGGCCGCCGGCGGTCTGCACGGGCAGCACGTCGGAGTAGACCAGGTAGCCGGGGTCGGTGTACTCGGAGGCGCGGGTGACGGCGTACCGGTCGCCGTCGCCTGTGAGTTGCAGCAGCCAGGAGGCGCTTTCGCCGGGTACGTCGGCGGCCACCAGGGCCACCGGGGCGCCGTCGACCCGGCCGGAGAAGAGGATGCCGGACGAGGGTAGGTGCGCCCGGTCGTCGGCAGGTGAACGCCAGTCCCGCACCGCGTCGGTGACCGCCGCCGTCGCCCCCGTGTCGCCGGCCAGGTCGCCCCGGGGCGGCCACACCGCCAGCGAGCCGTCCAGGCTGTCGTACCCGACCCGCAGGTCCTTCGGTTGACGGTCGGCGACCGGACCGCACGCCGTCGCGGCCAGCACTGCGCCCAGCAGGACGGTGAGGGCCCTGCCGTGCCGACGGCCTGGAGTCACCTGGTCCGCCCCCGATCGCCTCGCCGTCGCTGTCGGAAAGCGCCATAGTACGAGATGTCCGGCGCGGGGCCTCAGGTGGTGGCCGGCGCATCCACCACAGTGGACACCGCAGGCGTTTTCGTGCCGTTTCGTCGCTCCGGTAGACTCCGCCGACTGTGACGCCTGCCGAGTCCCGCGCCCTGTCCGCGCCGCACCCGGAGGCGGCCGCCGGCCTCGACGACCTCGACGAGACGGTGAGCTACCGCACTCCGGCCACCAGAACGGCAGGCCGCGTCGCCACGTCCGCCGCGCCGGCCGAAGCCTCGGTCGGCGTCGTCGACTCCCCTGCCGCACCGACGACGACGCCCGTCGACACCCCGCCGGAGGCCGTACCCGACGTGCCGGCCGACGCCGACGCCGAGGTGCCGGGCGGCGGCAGGTGGCGCGGGTGGACGCGGCGACGGCAGCACCTCGCCGTGGGTGGCCTGTTCCTGCTCGCCGCTCTCTGGGTGACCAGCCGGATCTGGCTGGACCCGGCCGGCCGGGTGGCCTCGCTCTACACCGGTGACCCGGCCCAGGTGCAGTTCTTCCTGGCCCACTCGGTCCGTGTGGTGCTGCACGGCGAGTACCCGTTCTACACCGAACAGTTCAACTACCCCGACGGCGTCAACCTGATGGCCAACACGGCGGTGCTGGCGCTGGGCATCCCGATGGTGCCGGTGACGCTGCTCTTCGGGCCGGCGGTGTCCTTCGTGGTGCTGGTGACGCTCGGTCTGGCCGGCACCGCCCTGGCGTGGTACCTCGTGCTCTCCCGCCACCTGGTCCGCAACCCGCTCGCGGCGGCGGTCGGCGGCTGGTTCTGCGGGTTCTCCCCGGCGATGCTGTCGCACGCCAGTTGGCACCCGAACATCATCAGCCAGTTCCTGCTGCCGTTCATCGTCTGGCGGGTGCTGGTGCTGACCCGGTCGACCCGGCCGGTACGCGACGGCGCGCTGCTCGCCCTGCTGGTCACCGCCCAGGCGTTCATCAACGAGGAGATCCTGCTCTTCACGGCCCTGGCCTGCGGCGTGTTCCTGATCGCCGTGCTCGTCCAGGAACCGGCCCGCTGGTCGGCGGCGTGGCGGCCGTTGGGCGCCGGCCTGGCCGTGTGCGCGCTGCTGGCCGGGGCGCTGCTGGCGTACCCGCTGTACGTGCAGTTCGCCGGACCGATGGCGTACCACGGGCTCAGTGACGCGGTGCAGGACTACGGCAACGACATCGCCGCCTTCTTCGCGCCCGGTTCGCCCACCCTCGGTGGCAACCAGCGGGCCAACATCAATCTGGCGCCGAACTACTCGGAGGAGAACGCCTTCTTCGGCTGGAGCCTGTCGCTGCTCGCCGTCGGCATCGTGGTGTGGCTGCGCCGGGACCTGGTCGTCCGGGCGCTCGCGGCCACCGGCGTGTTCTTCGCCGTGCTCTCCCTCGGCGAGCGGATCTCCTGGTGGGACCGGGAGCTGATCACCGGCCCGTGGCAGTTGCTGGTCCACCTGCCGCTGCTGGACGCTGTCGTACCGACCCGGTTCGGTCTGATCACCAGCGTGGTGATCGGCCTGCTGCTCGCGCTCGCCGTCGAGCGGGCGTGGGAGCTGCGCCCGGCCGACCGACGCACCCTACGGACGCTCACCGCCGCCGGCCTGGCGTTCGCGTTGCTGCCGGTCGCGCCGATGCCGCTGCGGATGGTGTCCCGACCGTCGGTGCCCGACTTCATCACCGCCGACAGGTGGCGGGAGTACGTGGGCCCGGACCAGACGCTGGTGCCCATTCCGGTGCCGAGCATGGGCAACACGCACGGCATGCGCTGGGCGGCAGCCACCAACCTCGACTTCAAGATCCCGGGCGGCTACTTCCTCGCCCCACGCAACGGCAACACGGGTGACCCGGGGCGGTTCGGCGGCCGACCCAGCGGCGTGGGCCAACTGCTGGAGGAGGTCGCCACCACCGGCCGTACCCCGAAGCTCGACGACCGGCAGCGCCGCCGCTTCACCGACGAGCTGCGCCACTGGCGGGCCGCCATCCTGGTGCTGCCGGTCCGCCAGCAGAACGCCGAGCCGCTGCGACGTGCCGTCGAGGACCTGGTCGGCCCCGGCCGCCAGGAGCTGGACGTCTGGGTGTGGGACGTCCGGACGCTCACCGACCGCTCGGTCTGATGGTCACCGGGACGGCGTCTCCCGCGACGGTTGCCCCGGCGCCGGCGCGGTGGTCCCGGCCGAGCTGGCTCCCGGACGCGGCGGTGGTGACCGGCTATCTGTGCCTGGCCGTCCTGCTGACCAGCGGGCAGTGGGGGCATCCGTGGCGGCTGTTCCACCAGGCCGGCGACCAGGTCCTCTTCGAGTGGATGCTGGCCCACGCGGCGCACGCCGTCGTCGAGGGGGAGAACCCGCTCTACAGCACGGCGTTGAACGCGCCGGACGGCGTCAACCTGATGGCGAACACGTCGGTGCTCGGCCTGGGTGTGCCGCTGACCCCTGTCACGCTGCTGTTCGGGTCGCAGGTGTCGTTCTGCGTGGCGGTCGTCTGCTGCCTCGCCGGCACCGCGACGGCCTGGTACGCGCTGCTGCGCCAGCGGCTGGTCAGCGCCAGGTCGGCGGCGGCGGTCGGTGGGCTGGTCTGTGGGTTCGCCCCCGGCATGATCGCCCAGGCTGGCGCGCACCTGCACATCGCCGCGCAGTTCCTGGTGCCCCCGATCCTCGCCCTGGTGTTCCGGCCCGCGAACGGGCCCGTGTGGCGGTCCGGCGTCGGCCTCGGACTGCTTGTCGTCTGGCAGGCCTTCATCGGCGAGGAGGTGCTGGTCTTCCTGGCGCTCGCCGCCGGGGTGCTCGCGCTGGGCTGGGCGCTCGCCGACCGCTTGGCCGCCCGCCGGCACGCGCCGGCCCTGATCGGGCGGCTCGCGGTGGCGGCCGTGGTGGCGACGGCGCTGCTGGCGTACCCGCTGTGGTTCCAGTTCCGCGGCCCGCAGCACTACGCGGGGATGGCCTTCGCCGCGCACGCCTTCCAACTGGACGCGGCCTCGTTCACCGCGTCGGCCCGGCAGACCGTGCTCGGCGACGACTGGCTGCCCGGCCTGCTCTCGCCGAACCCGACGGAGGAGAACTCGTTCTTCGGCCCGGGGCTGCTCGTGCTCGCCGTGGTGATCGTGATCTGGCTGTGGCGACGGCCGCTGGTCCGCGCGCTGGCCGCCTGCGGCCTGGTGTTCGCCCTGCTGTCGCTCGGCACCGAGCTGCGGGTGGACGGTGCCGCCACCGGGGTCGCCGGGCCGTACCGGCTGGTGGCCGGCCTGCCGTTGCTCGACCTCGCGGTGCCGGCCCGGTTCGCGCTGGTCTGCGTACCGGTGCTGGGGGTGCTGGTGGCGCTCTCGGTGGACCGGGTCCGGGCGGCACGCCGGCTGTCGGCCGCGCCGGGACTGCCGGTGCGGCTGCTCTGGGCCGGGGCGGTGGCCGCCGCGCTGCTGCCCCTGGCTCCGACACCGATCCGGGTGGTGCCGGTCCCGCCGGTGCCGGGGTTCGTCGCCGACGGCGCGTGGCGTCCGCTGGTGCCGCCCGGCCGGACGGTGGTCGCCGTACCCCCCGTCACCGGCGCGGCGCGGAGCCCGGTGATGCTCTGGTCCGCCCGCACCGGGCTCGCCTTCGCGGCGCCGGGCGGCTACTTCATCGGGCCGGCCGGCCCCGACGACTCGACGGCCCGCTGGGGCGCGCCCGACCGGCCCACGTCGGTGCTGCTGCGCGCGGTGGCCGAGACCGGAGTGGTGCCGGTGCTCACCGACGCCGACCGCCGGCGGGCCGTGGAGGACCTGCGGCACTGGCGGGCCGCGCTCGTGGTGCTCGGCCCGTCGACGCACGGCGACCCGCTGCGCCGCACCGTCGACGACCTGCTCGGCCCGGGTCGCCCGGTCGACGGCGGATGGGTGTGGGACGTGCGGGGCAGCGTCTAACCCACAAGCGGGCGGACGTCCCACACCCAGACGTCGTCGACCCGCTGCGGCGGCCCGAGCAGGGCGGTGACCAGCTCACGCAGCACCGCCTCGCGCGGGTGCGCACCGAGCACCACCACCGACGCCCGCCAGAAGCGCAGGTCCTCCACGGCCTGGCGGCGATTCTCGTCGGTGAGCGCCGGGACCTTGTCCGTGTCCATGGTGGAGTAGATGAGGCTGCTGGTCGGCCGGTTCGGCGCCCCGAAGACGCCCTCGCCCAGCTCGTTGGGGCCGATGAAGTAGCCACCTGGGACGGGGAACTCCTGCCCGGTCAGGGCGCTCCAGCGCAGCGTGGGCAGGCCGTGGACGTTGCTCGGGATCGGCACCGGCACCAGGGTCCGGCCCGCCGGCACGTACGGCCGCCAGCCGCCCGCGGTGATGAAGTGGGGTGGCGGCTCCACCTGCTGGGCGGGCAGCGGCCGGGGAAGGAGCGGCAGCACCGCGAGCGCGACAGCCGCGTACCCCACCGGGCGCAGCCACCGCCGACGCGCCGCGACAGCCGGTTCGCCCGTGCGCTGGGCCGGCACCCGCGGTGCCTCGGCCGGACGTCCCTGCCGGGACGCGGCGTCCCAGGTCAGCGCGAGCAGTACGCCCACCGCGGCGGCGACGACCAACGTCAACCGGGTAGGCATCATCATCTCGACCAGCGGCAGGTCGTCAGGCACGTACGACCACGGGCCGCGCACATCGGTCTCGACGCCGTTGAAGCGCACCACAGGCCCGATCGCGGCCACCGTGAAGACCACGATCAGCACCGCGACGATCCGGGCGGCCAGCGACCGGCGCACGAGCAGCACCAGGGCCACCACCGAGAGCAGCACCAGCGGCCAACCGAACCAGGTGTTCTGCTCGGTCATCCCGATCGTCTTCTCCACGGCCGGGTCGCCGGCCCAGGTGTCCCGGGCGAAGGTGACGAACGCGACCAGGTCCTCGCCCCAGTTGTGGAAGACGCCGCCCTGCAGGCCCCGGTAGGACTGCGGGCCGTTGAACTGGAACCAGATCGGGTACGCGGCGAGCAGCAGCGCCAGCCCGCCGGCCACACCCAGCCCGGCCACGAACGTGCCGGCGACGGCCCGCGTGGCCGTCGGCCGCTGCACGGCGTACGCCAGCACGACGACCAGGCAGGCCAGCGCCGTGAGCAGCAGCATCTCCTCGTTGATGAAGATCTGGTACGTGACGAGCGCCCCGAGCACCAACCCGTTGCGCCGCCACCGGCCCGGCTCGCCGAGACGCAGCACCCGCACCACGATCAGGGGCAGCAGGAAGTTGGACACGAAGTTGGGCTGGCCGTTGGCGTGGTGGATGATGCCCGGTGCGAAGCCGAGGAACGCGCCGCCGACGAACGCCGCCGCCCGGGAGCGCACCAGGTGGCGGGAGAGCATCCAGTACGCGGTGCCGGCGGTGGCGGCCAGGGCCGCGCCCAGGTAGAGCGCGTACATCACCTGGGGGCCGAGCAGCATGGTCAGCGGCGCCAACGGCAGGGTCACCCCGAGCAGCGAGGTGTTGGCCATCATGTTCACCCCGTCCGGGGCGTTCTGCCGGGCCGTGAACAGCGGGTTCTCCAGGTGCCGCACGGAGTACGCGCCGTGCGCGAACAGCCACTCGAACCAGCTGTGGTCGGTGGGCAGGTGCGAGGACACCCGGCCGGTCACGTCACCCCAGTAGTTGAGGCAGACGAACACGCCCAGCACCACATAGGCTCCGAGGGCCACGAGATCGGCGCGGGCGGGTCGGCGTCGAGGCCGCCGTGTCGTCTCGACGTCGACCGGATCGGCGTCGGTTACGGGATTCAGCGAGGGGTCTACCACCGGCACAGCCACGACGCGCCATCGTACAGGCGAGGATGCGTCGGATTTGCCGGGCCGGTGCGCCCACGGTCGGGTTTGCCGGGAAGCGCCGCCGGCCAGCCACGACGGGTGACGGAGGGACGGTCGGTGTCGATCATCGAACTGGGCGAGGTCCGGGACGGGGACGTCCCGCCACGGCCGGTCCGCCGACCACGCGCGGCCGGTCGTCCGCTGCGCTGCGCGGCGGTGCTGCTGCTGGCGCTTGTCGTGCTGGCCTCCGCGGCGCCGGTGACGGGGCGGACGGTGAGCCCGGTGCCGGCCGCGCGGGCCGCGGCGGCGTACCTCGCCGCGGACGGTGTCTTCGTCGTCGACCCGCCGACACCCACCGGGGACCGCTACCTGACCGCGTACGCCCGACCGACGCCCGGTGGCGACGTGCCGCGGCAGTGGCGGGCACCCCTGCCCCGCGCCGGCGACTACCTCGGTGTGCTGGTCGAGCAGGGGCTGGTGCTGGCCGTGGGGGTCAGCGCCCGCAACGGTGTGTTCGAGACCACCGCCTTCGACCCGGAGACGGGGTCGCAGCGCTGGCGGCTCGCCGGGATTCCCCAGGCGACTGCCGACGGCGGTCTGCTGCTGGTGGTGGACGACATGGCCGACGAGCCGGGCGCGATGAGACGTGTCGACCCGGACAGCGGCCGTCTGCTCTGGTCGGTGCCCATCCCGCCACCCGGCAACCCCGGTTACCAGGTACGCGACGGCCGGGTCGACAGGTTCGTGCTCGTGCAGCCGACAGGCGAGGTGCAGGTGTACGACGCCGGCACCGGTGACCTGCTGCGCAGCGTCGACACGCTGACCGGTGACCGGTCGGCGTACCAGCGGGTGCAGGTCGTCGACGATCTGCTGCTGCTCGTCCCGCCCGGCGCGACCAGGCTGGTCGGCCACCGTCTGCCCGGGCTCGATCCGCTGTGGACGGCCGAGGTGCCGCTGGTGTCGTACGTGGTCGGTTGCGCGGGCCTGCTCTGCGCGTTGCAGCAGACCGGCGGCCTCCAGGTCATCGATCCGGCCACCGGCGCGGTCCGCTGGTCGGACCCGGGCCGCGACACCCTGGCCGACGTCCGGGACGGCCGGCTGCTGGTGGCGGGGCCGGGCCAGCGGTACGCGGCACGCGACGCGGCTACCGGAGGAGGGCGGGCCGAGCTGGGCCGGTGGAACCTGGTGCCGTCGCTGGGCCGCGACGACCCGTTGCTGGGGGTGCGTCCGCTTGACGACGGGCGTCTGGTCGTCGCCGAACTGGACCTGGCGGCCGGCCGGTCCCGGATCGTCGACGTGCTCCCGGACGTCGTCGGCAACTGCCAGGCGTCCCTGCCGGCCCTGCTGTGCCAGCGCCTGGACGGCTCGACCGCGCTGTGGCGGTTGCGGTCGTGACCGGCCCGCTCATCGACCTCGGCGAGCTGCGGCACAGCTCGGATCCCGACCCGCTGCCCCGCCCACCCCGGGCCGTCGGCCGGCCGCTGCGGTGCGTACTGGTGGTGGTGCTCCTGCTGGCCACCCTCGCCTCCGCAGGGATTCCGCCCCGGCGGGACGTGGTGAGCATCCCGGCCGGGCTGGCGGCCGAGACGTTGCTCGCCGGCGACCTGTTCGTGGTCCTCGACCCGAGCCCCGCCCAGCCCACCCAGCGGACGCTGCGCGCCTTCCGGCTGCCCGGCGGGGGGCTGCTGTGGCAGACCCGGGTACCGGTGCAGGGGCGGGCCTGGGGGGTTTCGTCGGTGGGCGGGATGCTGCTGGCCACCGTGCACGAGAGCAACATGCCCGGGCAGGGCACCCTGTCCGTGGCGTTCGACAGGGAGACCGGGGCGTACCGCTGGCAGCAGCCGGGCGGCCCGGTCGAGCTGGCCGACGGCACCGTGCTGATGCAGTCCGGCGGCGGGGACGAGCCGTTCGGTCTGCGGGCGCTCGATCCCTGCTGCGGCACCGTCCGCTGGCAGTTGACCACGGACGCGCAGGTCAGCTTCCGGTACGGCGGGCGCGGGGCGGACCGGGTGGTGCTCAAGCAGGTGGACGGCCCGGTCGAGGTACGTGACGCCGGCACCGGTGCGGTGCTGGCCCGCGCCGACGTCCGGCCACCCGGCAGCGGCTGGCCGGGGGTCACGCAGGTGGTGGACGACCTGCTGGTGACCATCTCGGGGACTCCGGCCACCATCACCGCGTACGGGCTCGACCGGCTGGACCGGCGGTGGAGCATCCCGGCCGATCGGGCGGAGTTCGCCCTGGGCTGCGGCCCGGTCCTGTGTCTGCACGTCGGTGGCGTGGGGCTGCGGGCGGTCGACGCCGCCACCGGCCAACCGCGGTGGCACAGCGACCGTTGGACGTGGGTCTTCCCGTACGACGGCCGGTTGATGGCCAGCACGGCGAACAGCTCCGGCACCCGACTGGAGCAGCTCGTCGTGCTCGACCCGACGACCGGCCGGGAGGTGGCCGGGCTGGGCCGGTGGGAGCTGGCCCAGTCCGGCTTCGGCGACCCCCTGATCGGCGTGCGGCGGCATCCCGCCGGTGGGCTCTACGTCACGCGGTTGGACGCCCGCGCCGGGGAGGCCCGACCGCTGGACGTGCTGCCCGAGGCCGCCGGCAACTGCCAGGCGAGCGTCAGTTGGCTGCTCTGCCAACGGGTGAACGGCTCCTACCAGCTGTTCCGGTGGTCCGACTGATCACCAGTTCGCCTGGGCGGGAGGCGGGGGCAGCGGCACCGACGCGGGCCGCAGCACGTACGCCACGCCGCCGCTGCCGCGCTGCCAGACCGCCTCGAACGCCCGCCGGGGCACCGTCCGGCGCACCGCGTCGTCGTCGGGCGCGTACGGGTCGTTGAGCACCGGGTCGCCGTCGGCGGTGAAGCCGACAAGCACCATGAGGTGCCCCTTGGTGTCGTAGGCCAGCCCCGGCACCTCGTCGGCCCGGAAGGCCGCGGAGACGATCAGGGGGATGCCTGCGGCGACGAACGCCTCCGCCTCGGCCAGCGACCGCAGCCGGGTGACGAACGCGTCCACCCCGTGCAGCCCGGCGTACGCGGTGTTGAACGGCCAGTTGCCGGCGCCGGCGTACGCGTGGTCGTAGCAGTGCCGGGCGGCGTGCACCACCACCGGCCGTGGGCCGGGCGGCCGCACCCAGGAGCAGTGCTCCGCCGTCGGCCCGAGACCCCAGTAGGCGAGCACCATCGAGGTGCAGGTAGGGCTGCACCAGGAGTCGCCGCCCCCACCCCACTGCGGGTACTGGCCGGCGTGCAGCCGCTGCGAGTAGCGGGGCACGTCCAGCACCCGTCCACGGGCAGCGGACGAGGTGGGCTCCGGCTCGCCGGTTGGGCCGGGTAGCGCGGGGCCGGTGGCGACCGCGCCGATGCTGCGCAGCACCGGGCCGGTCGGGCTGCCGGCCGGTCGGCGCAGGGTCACCCGCGCCTGCCAGCCGGTGACCATCGCACCGGTCACGACCAGGGTGTCGGTGTCGACAGCGGCGTCGCCGTCGCGCTGCCCGGGAATCGAGGTGCGTCGTACCGTCAGGTCGTCGGCCGCCCAGCGGGCCAGCAGGTACCAGCCGGTGGCTGGCGCGTCGCCGTGCCAGCCGCGCAGCTCGACCTCGATCCAGCAGCCGTCCGGGGTGTCAGCGGTCCACGACGGCACCACCTCGGCGACGGCGAAGCCGACAGGCACCGGCGGGGACGTCCAGCTGCCCCGCTCGTCCACGACGCCGGCCGCGGAGTCCGCCGGGAGGTGGAAGCCCCGGTAGGCGATGTCCCGCCGGGTGGGTGGTGCCGTGCTGCTCATGCCGCGTCCGTCCCGTCGTTCGGTGTCGGCAGCATCGCGTACGCCGCGCTTGCCCGCAACGCCGACCGGCGCGGACGGCGAGAGACGATTGTTGCCGGCCGGCACTAGGTTGTCGGTGGTCAGCAGCGAGGAGGCCGGGGATGCGGGTACTGGTGGTGGAGGACGAGCGCAACCTCGCCGACGCGATCGCGCGCGGGTTGCGCAAGCGGGGGATGGCAGTCGACGTGGCGTACGACGGCGACGCCGGCCACGAGGCGGCGTTCGTCACCAGGTACGACGTGGTGGTGCTGGACCGCGACCTGCCGGGCGTGCACGGCGACCAGATCTGCGCCGACCTGGCCGCCTCCGGCGCGCTGACCCGGGTGCTGATGCTCACCGCGAGCGGCACCGTCGCCGACCGGGTGGAGGGGTTGCAGCTCGGGGCCGACGACTACCTGCCCAAGCCGTTCGCGTTCGACGAGCTGGTCGCCCGGGTCCAGGCGCTGGGCCGACGGGCCACCCCGGCGGCGCCGCCGGTGCTCGAACTGGCCGACCTGGTACTCGACCCGGCCCGCCGGGTGGCGACCCGCGCCGGTGTGCCGGTCGACCTCACCAACAAGGAGTTCGGGGTGCTCAGCGAACTGCTCAAGGCGCGCGGGGCGGTGGTCTCCAGCGAGGAGCTGCTGGAACGCGTGTGGGACGCCAACACGGACCCGTTCACCACTATCGTCCGGGTCACCGTGATGACACTGCGCAAGAAGCTCGGCGATCCGCCGCTGATCGAGACGGTGGTCGGCGCGGGCTACCGCACGGCAGAGGTGAAAGCGTGAGCGCGAGGAGTGAGCCGGGTTTGCGAGCCCCGCAGTCGCGAACCGAGGTCGTACTGTGAGCCGCCGCCCCCTGCGGCCCACCCTGCGGCTGCGGCTGACCCTGCTCAACGGGGTCCTGCTGATCGGCGCGGGGGCGATCCTCGTGCTGCTGGCCTGGCTGCTGGTCCGCGACGCGCTGCGACCCACCGACGAGCTGCTGCCCGGCACGACAGTGGTGCTCTCCGACGGCAGGTCGCTGGACGCGGCCCAGTGGCAGCGGCAACTGGTCGACTCCGCCTCCGGGGAGCTGCTGGCCAAGGGCCTCGTCGCACTCCTGGCGATAAGCGTGGTCGGGGTGGCCGGGGCGTACGCGGTGGCCGGTCGGGCGCTGCGCCCGCTGCACCAGGTCACCGCCACCGCGCAACGGCTCGGTGAGGCGACGCTGGACCAGCGGATCGGCTACTCGGGAGCCGACGACGAGGTGGCCGAGCTGGCCAAGACGTTCGACGCCATGCTGGACCGGATCGCGTCCGCGTTCGAGGCGCAGAAACGGTTCGTGGCGAACGCCTCGCACGAGCTGCGGACCCCGCTCGCCGTGATGCGGACCGAGATCGACGTGACACTCAGCGACGACGACGCGGACGCCGCCGAGTACCGCCGGATGGCCACAGTGGTCCGCGACGCGTCCGAGCGGGCCAACGGCCTGGTGGACGCCCTGCTGGTGCTGGCGCGCAGCGAGGCGCAGGCCGGGCGGCAGTTGGGCAGGCGCACCGAGTGCGACCTGGCCGCCGGCACCGCCAACGCGTTGTCGGCGATGCGCCGCGAGGTGGAGCGGATCGGCCTGCGGGTGCAGACGTCGATGGAGTCCGCACCCGTGGTCGGCGACCCGGGGCTGCTCGACCGGCTGGCCGGCAACCTCATCGAGAACGCGGTCCGCTACAACCACCTGCACGGCCGGCTCTGGGTGCGTACCGGAACCGACGGCGAGCGCTCCTGGCTGGTGGTCGGCAACACCGGCTTCGAGGTGGACCAGGCCGACGTGCCGGGGCTGTTCGAGCCGTTCCGGCGCGGCGGCCGGGAACGCACCGGCGCCCGCGGCTCCGGCCTGGGGCTCTCCATCGTGCGGGCGGTCTGCACGGCGCACGGCGGCACGGTACGGGTGATCGCGCAGCAGGGCGGGGGACTGGAGGTGACTGTCACCCTGCCGTCGGCGGAC
The DNA here is from genome assembly GCF_055587305.1 of Micromonospora sp. NPDC047521. Taxonomy (NCBI): domain Bacteria; kingdom Bacillati; phylum Actinomycetota; class Actinomycetes; order Micromonosporales; family Micromonosporaceae; genus Micromonospora; species Micromonospora sp. NPDC047521. Next base: position 206,556 of record NZ_JBVJGN010000005.1, read on the forward strand.
GCCCCGGTGGTGACCGCCGCCGGCTGAACGGGGTTGCGCGGCACGCGGGCCGATGACAAGATCGCGCTGTCAGCTCACGATCGAAGGGGGTGCGTCGATGTCCACCACTGTTGGCTCCGCGCCCCGGGTCCTCGCCGGCTGACATCCCCGAGGCGGAGCGTCCCCATCCAGCACCACGGAGGGCACACCCGTGTATCCACGGATCCGCAACATCAGTTTCGACTGTCACGACACGTACGCCCTGGCCGGCTTCTGGGCCGGCGTGCTCGGGTACGCCCGGCACGGCGAGGACGTCCCGGGTGACCCGGAGGCGGCCCTGCTGCCGCCGGACGACGCCATCCCGAACCTGTTCTTCCAGGCGGTACCGGAGGACAAGGTGACCAAGAACCGGCTCCACATCTGCCTGGAACCCGTCGACCGGACCAGGGACGAGGAGATCGAGCGGGTGCTCGGCCTCGGAGCCAGCATGGTCGCCGACCGACGGCACCCCGACGGTACGGGTTGGGCGGTGCTCGCGGACCCGGAGGGCAACGAGTTCTGCGTCGTACGCAGCGCCGGGGAGCGTGTCGACACCACCACCACTGTGGAGGAGCGACTGTGAGTTCGACGATCCACAACATCAGCATCGACTGTTCCGACACGTACGCCCTGGCCGGCTTCTGGTCGCAGGTCTTCGACTGCCCCCGGCAGCCCGACGACTTCCCCGGTGACTCGGAGGCGATGCTCCTGCCGCCGGGGGGCCCGGAGGTGCTGTTCATCGCCGTACCCGAGGGCAAGACGGTGAAGAACCGGCTGCACCTGGACCTGCAACCCGCCGACCGCACCCGGGCCGAGGAGGTCGAGCGCCTGCTCGGCATCGGCGCGACGCTCGTCGACGACCAGACCCGGCCGGACGGCACCGGCTGGGTGGTGCTCGCCGACCCGGAGGGCAACGAGTTCTGCGTACTGCGCAGCGCGGCCGAGCGGGCGGCGACGACTGACGCCTAGCCTCTGCCACCCCGTCGTTCTCATGATCGACGGGGTGGCGGGACGCGCGCCAGGTGCTGTTAGATGAGCGGCCACAACAGGCTGAAGGGTGTGTGGCAGATGGACACGACGGCGACGGAGCCGGTGCAGGCGTATCTCACCGCGACCGGGGAACGGCTGCGGGCCGACGGCTGCGAGGTCCGGATCGAGGACTGGGGTGGCACGCCGGTGCTGATCGGCTACCGGGGCGACTTCAAGATGCGCTGGATGGCCACCAAGCTGCACCTGTTCACCATCGCCGCGCCGGCGACGCGGGTCACGGCCGCCTCCCTGGAAACGTTCAGCACCTCGGCCATGGACTACGTGCTGGCCCGCAAGGGGCAGTTGCGTGGCTTCCAGAACGGGGTGGCGGTGTTCCCCGCCCTGGTGGGCACCGAGATCGAGCCGGCCGCTGCGGCGTGGGCGCAGGAGAAGCAGCGGTTGCGGTTCGCGGCGCTGGCCCGGCCGGTGACGGTGGACGCCCGCACCGGCGCGGCAGCCGCCTTCCGGGGCAACCCGAGCCTGGGCTTCATCTACGCGGCCCACCTGCGCAAGAAGCTGAACGCGTACTTCCCGGTGGCCTGACGACCGCCGTACGGCACGGGGCCCCGGCCACCCGAGGGTGGCCGGGGCCCCGGTCGGCACGAATCAGGAGCGCTGCTCGACCTGGCCCCGGATCGTGGTGAACTCGGCCTTCACCTGCTCGGCGGTCTTGAAGTACACGACCACCAGACCGACGCTGCCCCGGTCGGCCCAGACGCAGACGCCCAGCGGCACGCCCTCGGCCTTGCCGTCGCCGCAGCGCGCGTCACCACCGAGCGGGCCCGGCTCGACCGGCGCCATGTTCGTCACGGCAAGCTCGCTGGAGAGCCCGGTCACCGCCTCGTCCAGCTCCTTCTTCGGGTCGGCCATCACGCCGGACACCGCGGTGATCATGATGAGGTCCTGCTTGGCCGGGTCGCCGTAGAACGCGCCGACGGTGCTCGTCTCGTTCTGCACCTCGGACTTCATGTCGGTGACCATCTGGTCGGCGACCGTCTGCAACTGCGGGTCGGTGTTCTTCGCCCGGCCGGCGAGGGTTGCCGGCGCGACGACCCGGGTCTTGGTGGCGTCGACGACGTCGCCGACCTCGTCCTTGACCGCGAACCAGGTGATGGCGGCGCCGCCGAGGCAGAGCACCAGCACCACGGCCAGCACGATCAGGATGATCTTGCCGACCTTCGACTTCTTCGCCGGCGGCGGCGGGCCGACGGGGGCGCTCGGGTCGCCGTACGGCTGCCCCGGCTGGGGAGCCGGGAAGCCCTGCTGCTGCGGCACCCCCGGCTGGGAGGAGGAGTAAGGGGAATCGTGCGGCGGGCCGTAGGGGGTGGCCGGCGGCTGGGACATTCAGTCAGCTCCAAGCTCGGATGGCAAAGCGGGTGATCTTAACCCGACGACAGGTCCCCGTGTCGCCCCCTTCGGGACCGCCATACGAACGCGGTGGCCGGCCCGTCCACGTGGGACGGCCGACCACCGCGACGGTGGAGCTGCGAACGGTCAGGCGGGCAGGCTCGCCGCCCCGCGCGGCAGGAACCGCTTACCGGTGACCCGCTCGGACGTGCCGGTCCGGTCCAGGTACGGCGTGACGCCGCCCAGGTGGAACGGCCAACCCGCGCCGAGGATCATGCACAGGTCGATGTCCTGCGCCTCGGCGACCACGCCCTCGTCCAGCATCAGCCGGATCTCCTGCGCGAGCGCGTCGAGCGCGTTCTGGCGGACCTGCTCCTCGGTGAGCGGCTGGTCGCCGACCACGAGCAGCTTCGCGACCTCGTCGTTGACCTGGTCGTCGACAACGATCGGCTGGCCCGAGTCGGCGATCCGCTTGAGGTTCTCGCTGACGCCGAACCGGTCCGGGAACGCCGCGTGCAGGGTGCCGCCCACGTGGTACGCCACGGCCGGCCCGACCAGCTGGAGCAGGGCGAGCGGGCGCATCGGCAGGCCCAGCGGGTCCAGTGCGCTGTTCGCCACGTCCAGCGGGGTGCCGGCGTCGACGGCGGCGAAGACGGTGCCGAGGAAGCGGGTGAGCAGCCGGTTCACCACGAACGCCGGGGCGTCCTTGACCAGCACGCTCGACTTCTTCAGCTGCTTGCCGACGGCGAACGCGGTGGCCAGGGTGGCGTCGTCGGTCCGCTCGCCCCGGACGATCTCCAGCAGCGGCAGCACCGCCACCGGGTTGAAGAAGTGGAAGCCGACCACCCGCTCCGGGTGCTCCAGCTCCGCGGCCATCTCGGTGATGGAGAGCGAGCTGGTGTTGGTGGCGAGCACCGCCTCCGGGGAGACGATCTTCTCCAGCTCGGCCCAGACCTGCTTCTTGACGCCCAGGTCCTCGAAGACCGCCTCGATGACGAAGTCGGCGTCGGCGAAGGCGCTCTTGTCGACAGTGCCGCTGACCAGGCCGTACAGCTTGGCGGCGGTGTTCTTGTCCATCCGGCCCTTGGTGACGGCCTTCTCGATCTGGGTGTGCACGTAGCCGACGCCCTTGTCCACGCGGGACTGGTCGAGGTCGGTCATCACCACCGGCACCTGGAGGCGACGGGCGAACAGCAGCGCCAACTGGCTGGCCATCAGGCCGGCGCCGACGATGCCGACCTTGGTGACCGTGCGGGCCAGGCCCTTGTCCGGTGCGCCGGCCGGCCGCTTGGCCCGCCGCTGCACCAGGTCGAACGCGTACAGGCCGCTGCGCAGCTCCTCGGAGAAGACCAGGTCCGCGAGGGCCTCGTCCTCGGCGGCGGTGCCGGCGGCGAAGTCGCCGTCCTTCGCCGTCTCCAGCAGGTCCAGCGCCCTGTACGCGGCCGGAACCGCGCCGTGCAGCCGCTGGTTCAGCGTCTCCCGGGCGAAGTAGAGCACGCCCGCCCACATGTCCTTGTCGACCTCGGGCCGGGTCACGGTGACCTGGCCGCGCACCACACCCGCGGCCCATTCCAGGGACCGCTCCAGGAAGTCGGCCGGCTCCAGCAGCACGTCCGCGATGCCCAGCTCGGCGGCCTGCTTCGGCTTGAGCATCTTGTTCTGCATCAGCGGGTTCTGAATGATCACCTGGGTGGCGGCGGGGATGCCGATCAGGTTCGGCAGCAGCTGGGTGCCGCCCCAGCCGGGCACCAGACCGAGGGAGACCTCGGGCAGGGCCAGGGCCGCCGCCCCACCGGAGAGCGTCCGGTAGTGGCAGTGCAGCGCCAGCTCCAGGCCGCCGCCCATCGCCGCGCCGTTGACGAACGCGAACGTGGGCACGGTGCTGTCCTTGAGCCGGGCGAACACCCGGTGACCGAGCCGGCCGATCTCCAGTGCCTGCTCGCGGTCGGCGAGCTGCGGCAGCCCGACGATGTCCGCGCCCACGCAGAAGATGTACGGCTTGCCGGTGACCGCGATGAACGCCGGGTCGGCGGCGAGCGCCGCGGTGATCGCCTCGTCAAGGCTGGTCAGACCGGCCGGGCCGAAGGTGTTCGGCTTGGTGTGGTCGAAGCCGTTGTCGAGCGTGATCAGGGCGGCGGGCCGGTCCAGCCCCGGTACGTTCACCTGGCGCAGCAGCGCCTTGGTGACGACCTCGTTCGGTGCCTTCACTTGTCGCCACCTTCCCAGTTCGGGTTCTCCCAGATCACGGTGCCGCCCATGCCGATGCCGATGCACATGGCGGTCACGCCGTAGCGGACCTCGGGGTGCTCGGCGAACTGGCGGGCCAGCTGGGTCATCAGCCGCACGCCCGACGAGGCGAGGGGGTGCCCGATGGCGATTGCGCCGCCCCAGGGGTTGACCCGCGGGTCGTCGTCGGCGATGCCGAAGTGGTCGAGGAAGGCGAGCACCTGCACGGCGAACGCCTCGTTCAGCTCGAACAGGCCGATGTCGTCGATGCTGAGCCCGGCGAGGCGCAGTGCCTTCTCCGTCGACGGGATCGGCCCAACGCCCATCACCTCGGGCTCCACGCCGACGAAACCGAACGACACCAGCCGCATGGCGATCGGCAGACCCAGCTCGCGGGCGGTGGCCTCGTCGGCGAGCAGGCTCGCCGTCGCGCCGTCGTTCAGGCCTGCCGCGTTGCCCGCGGTGACCTTGCCGTGCGGGCGGAACGGGGTCTTGAGGGTGGCGAGCTTCTCCATCGAGGTGTCCCGGGGGGCCTCGTCCACAGTGGCCAGACCCCAGCCGCCCTCGGCGTCGCGGATCGACATCGGGACCAGGTCGTCCTGGAGCTTGCCGTTGGCGTACGCCTTCGCGGTCTTCTGCTGCGAGGCGAGCGCGAACGCGTCCGTGCGCTCCTTGGTGATGTGCGGGACCAGGTCGTGCAGGTTCTCCGCGGTGGCGCCCATGACCAGCGCGGACGGGTCGACCAGCTTCTCCGCGACGATGCGCGGGTTGGGGTCGACGCCCTCACCCATCGGGTGACGGCCCATGTGCTCGACACCGCCGGCGATGGCGACGTCGTACGCGCCCATGGCGATGCCGCTGGCAACCGTGGTCACGGCGGTCATCGCGCCGGCGCACATCCGGTCGATGGCGAAGCCGGGAACGGTCTTGGGCAGCCCGGAGAGCAGCGCTGCGGTGCGGCCGATGGTGAGGCCCTGGTCGCCGATCTGGGTGGTGGCCGCGACGGCGACCTCCTCGACCCGCTCCGGCGGCAGTTGCGGGTTGCGACGCAGCAGCTCACGGATACAGCGGATCACCAGGTCGTCGGCGCGGGTGTTGGCGTACATGCCACCCGCCTTGCCGAACGGGGTACGGACGCCGTCGACGAAGACGACATCCCGAACTTCACGGGGCACTAGAGCCTCCTAATCGACCACGGCAGCTTCCCCCCGAATGCTACTCGCCAGTAACCAACCCCGTCCCGACCCCCCGCTGTGGCCCACCCCACAGTGGCGTCAGCCGACGGTGGGCGGCTGCGTGGGGGAGAGGGCCTCGGTCAGGTCGGTGACGAGCAGACCGATCTGCCACTCGCGGGCGTTGAAACCGCGCAGGGTCTCCGCCACCGTCTCCTCGGTGAGCTCCTCCGGCGGGGTCCACGCCAGCCGCCGGACCGAGTCCGGGGTGATCAGGTTTTCCGGAGGCAGGTTGTGCTGCGTGGCGATGCGGACCACCACCTCGCGGCAGCGGGCGAGCCGACCGGCGGCCACCGGATCCCGCTCGGCCCACCGGTGCGGCGGAGGTGGACCCTCGACCGCCGGGGTGACCGGCAGCGCGTCGTCCGGCAGCTGCCGTGCGTCGTCGAGGGCGGCCAACCAGGTACGTGCCAGCCGCCGCACCGACCGCCCGCCGAAACCGGGAAGCGTCAGCAGCGTCCTCTCGTCCTTCGGGTCCAACTCGGCGGCGGCGATGATCGCCGAGTCGGGCAGCACCCGACCGGGCGCCGAGTCCCGTCGGGCCGCGATCTGGTCCCGGGCGTACCACATCGAGCGCACCCGGGCCTGCGCCCGCGCCCCGCGTACGCGGTGGATGCCCGAGGTGCGCCGCCACGGCTCCGCCCGGACCCGGGGCGGACGCGCGCCGGTGCGCACCAGCGCCGCGAACTCCTCGGCGGCCCACGCCGACTTTCCCTGCCTGGCCAACTCGGCGGCCAGCGCGTCACGCAGGTCGGTGAGCAGCTCCACGTCGAGCGCCGCGTACGTCAACCACGACTCCGGCAGCGGCCGGCTCGACCAGTCGGCCGCCGAATGGTGCTTCTCCAGGGTGAAACCGAGCAGCTGCTCGGTCAGCGCGGCCAGGCCGACCCGCTCGAATCCAGCCAGCCGAGCGGCCAGTTCCGTGTCGAACAGACGGCGCGGGCGCAACCCCACCTCGGCGAGGCAGGGCAGATCCTGACTCGCCGCGTGCAGCACCCACTCGGCTTCGCCGATCGCCGCGTCCAGCGTGCTGAGGTCGGGCAGCGGCAGCGGGTCGATCAGCGCCGTGCCGGAGCCCGCCCGGCGGAGCTGGACCAGGTACGCGCGCTGGCTGTAGCGATACCCCGATGCCCGTTCGGCGTCCAGGGCGACCGGGCCGGTGCCGGCCGCGAAACGGGCCACGACCTCGGCAAGCTCGGCCGGCGCGGCCACCGGATCGGGGGTGCCGTCACGCGGGGCGATCAGCGGAACGGGCCCACCGTTGGTCGGGTCGGTTCCCTCGCCCGCCGGCTGCGGCTGGGCCGACGGCGGGTCCTGGGGGACGTTTCCCGGAAGGTCTTCGGCGGGCCGACGGCGCAGGGGTGGTTCGTCGGTCACCTGTCAACCCTAGTGCGCGCGATGATCCGGCGGGTGCAGCCGGTCCGGCGTGTGTCGGTCAGGTGTCCACAAGGTGTCCTTTCGGATGCCGGACATCGGGGGAGACAAAGCCCGTTCGCGCAGGTACGTTCCATCGGGCCGCTGAGCCGTGGAACGCGTGACACGCGGGTCGACGGCGGCACGGGGAGACCACGGAAGGGCAAGACGATCATGACGGCTGGCTTCGGTTCGGCTGACGGACGACCGGCGGGCGCCGACCCGGACGGCGTGGGCGTGCCGACCCCCCGTACCGGCTGGGCCGCCCCACCCGCCGCCGGCCAGTGGGGCAACCCGCAGGCGTCGCCGAGTGTCGGTGCGTACCCGCAGCCCAGCGCCCCACCGTTCGCCACCCCGAGCTACCCCGCGCAGCCCGGCCACCCCGCGCAGCCCGGTTACCCGGCGCAGCCCGGTTGGCCGGCTGCCGCACCGCCGCCGGCTCCCGGGAGGAAGCGTCGCCGCTGGCCGGCAGTGCTCGCCACGCTGCTCGTCGTCGTGCTGGCGGCGGTGGTCGGGGTGCAGGCCTTCCAGCTCGACCGCCTCGGCGCCCGGCTCGCCGACACCGACCGGCGGTTGGCCCAGGCCCAGGACGGCGACGGCACCCGCCTCGACGGTCTGGAGAAGCGCGCCGAGGCGCTGGAGAAGCAGGCCGGCGCCGCGTTCAACCCGGAGGCGGTGGCCAGCGCCGTGCTGCCCAGCGTGTTCCGGGTCCGGGCCGGCCAGTTCACCGGCACCGCGTTCGCGGTGGGCAAGCCGGCCGCCGGGGGCGGCACGAACCTGTTCACCAACTTCCACGTGGTCGAGGCGGTCTGGAACGGCGGAGGCCGCCAGGTCTTCCTGGAACGCACCGACCAGCGTTTCCCGGCGACCATCGTCAAGGTCGACAAGACGAACGACGTGGCCCACCTGCGCACCACAGGCAAGTTCACGGGCCTCGTCACCGCCCCCGCCGCGGTGAAGTCCGGCCAGCAGATCATCGTCGTCGGTGCTCCGCTCGGCCTGGAGGACAGCGTCACCACAGGTGTGGTGAGCGCCCTGCGCTCCGCGTCGGGAAGCGCCGGGCCGGCCATCCAGTTCGACGCGCCGATCAACCCGGGCAACTCAGGCGGGCCGGTGATCAACGGCAGCAAGCAGGTGGTAGGCATCGCGACCGCAAAGGCCCGCGACGCCGAGGGCATCGGGCTCGCCGTACCCATCAAGGTCGCCTGCGACGGCTTCAAGATCTGCTGATCGACGGCCCGGCGTCGTCGCCGGCCCCGCCGCACCACCCACGGCCGGCACCTGCCGCTCCTGTCCCGGCCGGGTCCCCGGACCCGGGCGATCCCGCCGCTGTACCCGGTCCGCGCGCCCCACCGGCGTGGGGCCCGCTCACCTGGAGGAACAGACATGTCCCAGCCACCGACCGGGCCGGACGGGCTTCCGCCGGCCACCCCGACGCCGCCCAGCGGCGACCCGACCGTCCAGTACCGGGCCGGCGGTGAGCCGACGGTCCGCTACCCGGCCGGCCAGCCGGTGCCCCAGCAGTACACGCCGGGCCAGCCCGCGCCGCAGTACCCGACGCCGCAGTACGGCGCCCCGCATGCCGCCCCGGGACAGCACAGCGCCCAGCCCGCGCAGTACGGCGCCCCGCCGGCGCAGCACAGCGCTCCGCCGGCCCCCTCCGGCTACCCGGCCAGCGCACCGCCGTACGCCGGGCAGGTCTCCGGACCGCCGGTCTCCGGTCCGGCGTACGGGCAGCCGATGTCGGCGCCGCCCGGGACGTCTCCGTACGGACCGCCGCCGGCCGGTCGCAGCCGCACGGTGCTGGTGCTGGCCGTGGTGGCCGCCCTGCTCTTCGTCGTCAGCGGGGTGATGACCGGGCTGTTCGTGACCAAGAACAGCGAGCTGAACCGGACCGAGAAGCGCCTCACCGGTCAGGTCAGCCAGCGTGACGGCACCATCGCGGCCAACACCACCGAGATCAGCAAGCTGAAGACCGACCTCCAGACGATGCAGGACAAGCTCGACAACACCGAGCAGGACCTGACCGGCACCCGTAACGACCGTGACGAGCAGGCCCGGCAGAAGAAGGTCATCGCAAGCTGCCTGGACAAGCTGACCACCGCGCTCGGCGCGGCGGCGGCCGGCAACAAGGGCGCGTACGACGCCGCCATGAAGGGCCTCGACAAGGTCTGCGACGAGGCCGAGAACTACCTCTGACTGTCGCGCCGCCCGCCGCCGCCGGTGTTCAGGCGGTGGCGGCGGGGCGGCGGTCGGACAGGGCGGTCACCCCGGGTGGGGGCAGGCCGGCCGTCGAGGCGAGCAGCGCGCACCAGCCGAGCAGGTGAGGGGCCAGGTCGTCGTCGACAGGCGTCCACGACGCACGGATCTCGATGTCACCCGCGGTCGGCGGGCCGGCCAGGTCACCGAACCGGGTCGACATGGTCTGGGTGACGGTCCCGCCGATCGCCCGGTGGGCGGCGTCGTGGGCGTCCAGCGCGTCGGTGAGCCACGTCCAGCCGACCCCGGGCAGCAGCGGGTCGGCGGCCAGGTCGACCTCCAGCTCGGCGGTGACGTAGGTGACCAGCCGCAGGGTGCCCTGCCACGCCTCGTGCCCGACCGGGTCGTGCAGCAGGATCAGCCGCCCGGTGGCCACCTCGTCGCCGTCGCGCAGCACTGCCGCGGCGAGCGCGAACGTGTACGGGGCGAGGCGCTGAGGCGCTCCGACCTCCTCAAGGGTGATCTCCGGCCGGGGCGCCGCGGACCGCAGCCCGGCGACCGCGCGGGCGAAGGTCTCCGGGAGCGCGATCGGGGGGGCCATGTCGGCAGCCTATGCCGCCGCCGGTCACCCGCTTCGACGGCGCGCCGACGCCCGGAGCCGTTGGGAAGGTGTCTTTCCTTTCACCCCCGGCGGGCTGGAGGTGGGGGGCGTGGCACGATTGCGGCGATGACCACGCAAGCCACGGGCACTGCCGCCCGAGACGGAGACCCACGCCCCGGCGGACCAGCCGACTCGCCCTTCATCCGGGCCTGTCGTCGCCGCCCCGGCCCGCACACGCCCGTCTGGTTCATGCGCCAGGCCGGCCGCTCCCTGCCGGAGTACCGGGAGATCCGGGCGAGCGTGCCGATGCTGGAGTCCTGCCGTCGTCCGGAGCTGGTCACCGAGATCACCCTCCAGCCGGTACGCCGCCACGGCGTGGACGCGGCAATCCTGTTCAGCGACATCGTGGTGCCTGTCGCCGCGGCCGGCATCGACCTGGACATCGTGCCGGGCACCGGCCCCGTCGTCGCCGAACCGATCCGTACCGCCGCCGACGTCGAGCGGATCCGCCCGATCACCCGCGACGACGTCCCGTACGTCGACGAGGCTGTCCGGCAGTTGGTGGTCGAGCTGGGCGACACCCCGCTGATCGGGTTCGCGGGCGCGCCGTTCACCCTGGCCAGCTACCTGGTCGAGGGCGGGCCGTCGCGGACCCACGCCAAGACCAAGGCCCTGATGTACGGCGATCCGGAGCTGTGGCACGCGCTCTGCGGCCGGCTGGCCGAGGTGACGCTCGCGTTCCTGCGGGTGCAGATCGAGGCCGGGGTTTCCGCCGTGCAGCTGTTCGACTCGTGGGCCGGCGCGCTCTCCGAGGCGGACTACCGCCGCTACGTGCTGCCGCACTCGACCGCCGTGCTGAGCGGGTTGGCGCACGCCGGGGTGCCGCGGATCCACTTCGGGGTGGGCACCGCCGAGCTGCTCGGCGCGATGGGTGAGGCCGGCGCGGACGTGGTGGGCGTCGACTGGCGTACCCCGCTGGACGTGGCCACCGGCCGGATCGGCCAGGACAAGGCGGTCCAGGGCAACCTGGACCCGACCGTGCTGCTCGCGCCGTGGCCGGTGGTGGAGGCCGAGGTGCGCCGGATCCTGGAGCAGGGCCGGGCCGCGCCCGGGCACGTGTTCAACCTCGGTCACGGCGTGCTGCCGGAGACCGACCCGGACGTGTTGACCCGGGTGGTCGCGCTGGTGCACGAGCTCTCCAGCCGCCGGGCCGACCGGGGCTGAGCAGCGATGCGGCAGCCCTGGCGGGTGGCGGTGGTCGGTGGCGGGATCGCCGGGTTGGCCGCCGCGGTCCGGTTGCGCGACCGCGCCCCCGAGGGCACCGAGATCACCGTGTACGAGCAGTCCGGGGCGCTGGGTGGCAAGCTGCGCACCGGCGCGTTGGCCGGTGCGCCTGTCGAGTTCGGCGCCGAGTCGTTCCTGATGCGGGATCCCACAGGCGCCGAGAGCGCGGCGGTGACGCTGGCCCGCCGGCTGGGGCTGGCCGAGAAGATCGTGCACCCCACCGTCGGGCAGGCCGCGCTCGTCGTCGACGGAGGGCTGCGCCCCGTCCCGGGCGGCACCCTGGTGGGCGTACCCGGTGATCTGGACCGGGTGGCCACTGTCGCCCGGCCGGCCGCGAACGCCGACACCGACGACGGCCGGCCGCTTGTCGGGCCGGACGCGGACGTCTCGGTGGGCGCGCTGGTCCGGTCCCGCTTCGGCGACGAGGTGGTCGACCGGCTCGTCGACCCGATGCTCGGCGGCGTGTACGCGGGCCGCGCCGACGATCTGTCCCTGGTCACGACGATGCCGGCGCTGGCGCGTGCCGCGCGGGTGGAGCACACTCTCGTCGGCGCGGTCCGGGCCGCGCAGGCCGCCGCGCCGCGCGTGCCCGGCGCCCCGGTCTTCGGCACCCTGGCCGGCGGGCTGAGCACCCTCGTCGAGGCGGCGGTGACGGCGAGCGGCGCGACGGTGCGGCGCGACGCCGCCGTGCGCGAGGTGACAGCGACCGCCACGGGCTGGCGGCTCACGGTCGGCCCGACCCGTGACCCGGAGCTGGTGGACGTGGACGCCGTGGTGCTGGCGGTGCCGGCGCGACCGGCCGCCCGGCTGCTCGCCGGCCCGGCGCCGGCGGTGGCGGCGGGCGTCGGTGGGTTGGACTACGCGAGCGTCGCGTTGGTCACCCTGGCGTTGCCGCAGCCGCGACTGCCCGAGCTGTCCGGCTTCCTGGTGCCCAGCACCGAGGGTCTGCTGATCAAGGCGGCGACGTTCTTCACCACAAAGTGGGGGCACCTGCGCCGGCCGGACGGGCTGGCGATGGTGCGCGCCTCGGTGGGCAGGTACGGCGAGGAGGCGCAGCTCCAGCGCCCGGACGCGGACCTGGCGGCCACCGTGCACCGGGAGTTGTCGGCGGTGCTGGGCACCCCGCTGCCCGCCCCGGTGGACGGGCACGTGCAGCGGTGGGGCGGCGCGCTGCCGCAGTACACCCCGGGGCATGCGGACCGGGTCACGGCGGCCCGGACTGCGCTGCGGGCCGAACACCCCACCCTGGTCCTCGCCGGCGCCGGTTACGACGGCGTCGGCATCCCGGTCTGCGTCCGCTCCGGCGAGACGGCGGCCGACGAGATCATCACAGCACTGGGAGGATCGGCGAGATGACCGAGCAGACCAACGCGGCCCGGTTGCGGGAGCTGAACGACAGCATCCGCTACACGATGTGGTCGGTGTTCCGGGCGAGCGCCCCGCTGCCGTCGCTGCGGGACAACGTCACAGGCGGGGTCGAGTCCCTCTTCGAGGAGTTGGCCGGCAAGGACGTGGTGGTGCGGGGCGTGTACGACGTCTCCGGGCTGCGCGCCGACGCGGACGTGATGATCTGGTGGCACTCCGCGTCCAGCGACGCTCTCCAGGACGCGTACCTGCGGTTCCGCCGCACCACCCTCGGTCGGGCGCTGACCCCCGTGTGGTCGCAGATGGCGCTGCACCGGCCGGCGGAGTTCAACAAGAGCCACATCCCGGCGTTCCTGGCCGGCGAGGAGGCCCGCCCCTACATCTGCGTGTACCCGTTCGTCCGCTCCTACGAGTGGTACCTGCTGCCCGACGCCGAGCGGCGGGAGATGCTCGCCGAGCACGGGAAGATGGCCCGCGGCTACCCGGACGTACGGGCCAACACGGTCGCCTCGTTCGCGCTGGGCGACTACGAGTGGATGCTCGCCTTCGAGGCCGACGAGCTGCACCGGATCGTGGACCTGATGCGGGACCTGCGCGCGTCCGGCGCCCGCCGGCACGTCCGCGAGGAGGTCCCGTTCTACACGGGACGCCGCCGCTCGGTCGCCGAGATCGTCAACTGCCTGGTCTGATCCCCGCCGTCCGGCGCCGCACCCCCGCCCGGGTGCGGCGCCGGACGGGGATCAACTGGTCGTGGTGCAGGAGACCAGCGGAACCGGGTTGCTGCCGTTCCACGAGCCGAGGAAACCGAATGTGGTGCTCGCTCCGGCGGCAAGTGTGCCGTTGTGGCTGACGTTGCGGGCGGTGACCTGCGTGCCGTTGGTGCTGATCGTGGCGTTCCACGACGAGGCGATCTGCTGCCCGTTGGCGTAGTTCCAGCTCACCGACCAGCCGCGGGCGGGTGAACCGCCGGCGGTGACCTTCACGTCCGCCTGGAAGCCACCGGCCCACTGGCCGGTGATCTGGTACGTCGCCGTGCACGCGCCGGCCGGCGGCGGCGTGGTGGGCGGGGGCGTGGTGGGCGGAGGCGTGGTGGGCGGCGGGGTCGTCGGCGGCGGCGTGGTGGGCGGCGGGGTGGTGGAGCCTCCGCCGAAGTCCACGTCACTGCACAGGTAGTACGACTGGTCCAGGTGGCTGGCCTGCCAGACGGTGTAGACGATGTGCCGTCCGGTGCGTCCCGGCGCGCTTACCGGGATCTGGATGGAGACACCACCGGTGTCCGGGTTCCACTGCGAGGCGGGTGTGTTGCCGATCTGGCCCGCCAACTCCAGGTTGCCCCAGCCCAGCGGTTGGGTGGCCGAGTTGAAGCCCTGCTTGGTCACGTACACCCTGATGTAGTCCGCGCCGTGACTGGCCTGGTCGAAGAAGCGCAGCCGGAAGTTGTTCGACACCGACGTGGTCTTCCAGGCGCCGACGGTGTCCAGCGCGTTGTAGCGGGGGCTCTGGGTGCGTCCGCCGCTGCACAGCTGGCCGTCGGGGACGGCGGCCTGGTGGTTGCCGGCGACGCCCTCCCGGAACAGGCCGTTCCAGTTCCACATGGCGGCCGGGTCGGCCTGCCAGGCCTGCCAGCACATCGGGTCCTCGGTGGCCATCCGCGGATTCTGGAAGTCGCTGCCCCAGCGTTGCCAGCAGCTGTAGTTGCGCGAGGGCGGGTCGACGACCGAGCCGTGCGCCGAGGCGGACTGGCCGAGTACGACGGTGATCGCGGTGGTCAGCAGAAGCGTGGCGGCCGCCGCGACGGCGAGCGGCCGGAGCACGCGTGGTGATCGGGCGAGAGTGGACATGGAGCCCCCGGGGGGATGAGGTACGGACGACGATGCCCGAACTGCCGGGAGATGCCCGCTCCCGTGCCTACTCGCTGGCTCCCGCGATGGCTCTACCCGGCACCATGCCAGGCTGATCGTCAGACGTCAATGGCTTCTCGGCGCATCGGGGTGTGCGGGATGCCGTCCTCGACGTACTCCGGGCCGCTGACCGCGAAGCCGTGCCTGGCGTAGAACGCGACCAGGTGCGACTGCGCCTCCAGCACGCAGGGTCGGTTGCCCACCACCTCCAGCGCCGCCGTCATCAGCCGGCCGGCGTGCCCGCCGCCACGGGCCGCCGGGGCCACCACCACGCGGCCGATCCGGGCGGTGCCTGCCGGGTCGGCGAGGATCCGCAGGTACGCCAGCGGCGCGTCGCCGTCGGTCAGCCAGAGGTGCCGGGTGCCCGGCTCCACGTCCCGCCCGTCGAGTTCCGGGTACGGGCAGTTCTGCTCCACCACGAACACGTCGATGCGCAGCTTGAGCAGGTCGTGGAAGGTACGGGCGTTCAGGTCGGCGAAAGAGGCCGTGTGGATCTCGGTGGTCTGCTGGGGCACCCACAGATGGTAGGCCGGGCCCGTTCACCTGGAGTCCGCCCGGGTCGGCGCGAGGTAGGTGGCGGCCACGGCGGTGAGCAGCAGGACGCCGCCGACGATGACCGGCAGCGGGAGCGGCTCGCGCAGCAGCGCCACCGCCAGCGCCGCAGCGGTGAGCGGTTCGAGCAGGGTCAGCACGGCGGCGACGCTGCCCGGCGTGGTGCGCAGGCCCGCGTAGAACAGCGCGTACGCCACGGCGGTGGTGACCACGCCGAGGTGCAGCAGCAGCGCCAGGGTGTCGGGGCGGACCGGGACGGCGACGCCGGCGACCAGGGCCAGCGGCAGCAGGGTCAGCGCGCCGACGACCGTGGAGATGGTGGTGAGCGCCATCGGAGCGGCGCGCTGCGACACGTGCCCGCTGATCAGGGTCGTGACCGCGTACCCGAGACCGGACCCCGCGGCCGCGAGCAGGCCGAGCAGCGGCGCGGGCGCCGCGGCGGTGGGGTCCGCGGTCGCCCCGGTGATCAGGGCGAGGCCGGCCACCGCTGTGACAAGCGTCGCGAGGCGCAGCGGGTCGGGGATCCGGCGGGTCCGCAGCGACTCCCAGGCGACGGCGAGCACCGGTGCCAGGCCCAGGCTGACAACTGTGGCCACGCTGACCCCGGCGAGCGCCACGGCCGCGAAGTAGAGCGCCTGGTAGAGGCCGAGGCCGACGCCGGTGAGCAGCAGCGGTACGGGTGCCGCGCGTAGGGCGGCCACGATGGCGCCGAGTCGACCCGCGGTGCACGCCAGCAGGACGAGCGCGGCGATGGCGAGGCGGTGAAAGCCGATGCTCACCGGGCTGAGCCCGGTGCCCTCGCGCAGGAGTTGCACAGCCACGCCTGTGGTGCCCCACAGCACTCCGGTGGCGGTGATCTGGATGAGGCCCGTGCGGGCGTGGCGGCTGGCCGGCGCCGGTGTGACCGGGCGCGCGGTACGGGAGGTGGACACGGATGCGCTCCGAAGGGTGAGCCGTTGACGGGGACGACGTCGACGGAGCGCGTACGGCAAAGCGGCCGGGCGGGTCAGTCACCCGCTCGGCTGGGGCGCGGCGCTCCGTTCAGGAGCGCGGCGGGGGCAGGACGCCCGGGAACGGCCGCATCGGACGACCGTACCGCAGGGGTGTCGCTCAGGCGGGGCGCGCGCCCACGGCGTCGCGGATCTCGGCGCCCTCGGCGCCCTCGACCGTGCGGGCGCAGTGCCCGCAGCAGAAGAAGCGGCCGTTGACCTCGACGCCGTGCCCGACGATCTTGATCTGGCAGTGCTCGCAGATGGGTGCCATCCGGTGGATCGCGCACTCGAAGGAGTCGAAGATGTGCACGTCGCCGCTGACGGTGCGTACCTCGAACGCCATCCAGTAGTCGTTGCCGCAGACCTCGCACGTTGCCATCGGAACCCCCCGTATCAGGACATGTGTCTCCAGATTTTCCTCAGGGTGGTGCCCGGGCGGGGCGAAATGTCGGTGTCCGGGCCGGCTGGCGGCGTGTCGGTGCCGGCGTGTCGTCCGTTGTGCCTGGTGAACCGCCGCAACCCCCGGAGGATCGCAGTGATCAAGCGCAACAGACTCTTCGGCAACCAGACCAGGGTCACGTTCTGCCTGCCCCGGGAGGCCCCGCCCGGTCCGGTGAGCGTGGTGGGCTGCTTCAACGAGTGGGAGCCCGGCCGGCACGAGTTGGTGGCACGCCGCGACGGCACCCGGACGGTGACGGTGAAGCTCCCGCCGGGGGAGTACCGCTTCCGCTACCTCGCCGACGGCGGCGTGTGGCTGGACGACGAGTCGGCCGACGAGGTCGACGACCGGGGCGGCCTGCTCCGACTCTGACGGGAAGACTCGCCACCATCGATGGATTTATCGATCGGGCTCTTTACTGTTAACAAAGTTTAAATTACGTTGAGGGCACCTCACCGCACCTGGAGAAGGAGCTGCCCGATGCGTCGAAGAATCACCGTCCCGCTGGTGGCGGCGGGTGCCGTCGCCGCCACCCTCACCGTCGCCGCCCCCGCACAGGCACACGGCTACGTCTCCGCCCCGCCGAGCCGGCAGGCGCTCTGCGCGCAGGGCCGGGTGCCCGACTGCGGGCAGATCAAGTACGAGCCGCAAAGCGTCGAGGGCCCCAAGGGCCTCAAGAGCTGCAACGCCGGCATCGCCCAGTTCGCCGTCCTCAACGACGACAACCGCGGCTGGCCGGCCACCTCCGTCGGCTCCTCGCTGACCTTCACCTGGGTCAACACCGCCCGGCACGCCACCAGCAACTGGGAGTACTGGATCGGCAACACCCGCGTCGGCGTGGTCAACGGCAACGGGCAGCAGCCGGGCGCGACCGTCTCGCACACGGTCAACCTGGGCGGCTTCTCCGGCCGGCAGAAGATCCTCGCGGTGTGGAACATCTCCGACACCGCGAACGCCTTCTATTCCTGCATCGACGTCCAGATCGGCGGCGGCGGGTCGAACCCGATCCCCACCCCGACGCCGACGGCCTCACCCACCCCGCGACCCACGCCGACCGCCACGCCGACGACCCCGCCCGCATCGGGTGGCAGTTGGACGACCGGCCGGGCGTACCAGGTCGGCGACCAGGTCACCTACGGCGGGCTCACGTACCGCTGCCGGCAGGCGCACACCGCCATCCCCGGCTGGGAGCCGCCGAACGTCCCGGCGCTCTGGCTTCAGGTCTGACCGCACGGGTGCGGCCGACTGTCGCACCCGTGCCGCCACCTCCCGCGTGATCGGAGCACCGGCATGCCGCGTACCCCACTCGTGTCGCTGCTCGCGGCGGTGCTGCTAACCGGCGGCTGCGCCGGGCCGCCGACGCCGGTCGGGCCGCCCGCGTCCCCGACCGCGTCGGCGGCGGCCGGGGACGCGGCCGCCGCCGACGAGATGAGCGGCATCGACGTGGTGTTCCTCGGCACGATGGTCGGCCACAGCGAACGCACCCTGCAGATCGTCCGGGCGGCCCGCGACCGGGTGCGCGACGACACCCTGCGCACCCTCGCCGCCGCCATCGAGGCCACCGAGGCCGACGAGTTGGCCGACATGCGCGGATGGTTGCCCACCGACGGGCCGGGCGCCAGCGCCGCCGCGCACCACCACGAGGGGCACGGCGACGACGTCGCGCTGGAGCGGCTGCG
The DNA here is from genome assembly GCF_055587305.1 of Micromonospora sp. NPDC047521. NCBI lineage: Bacteria > Bacillati > Actinomycetota > Actinomycetes > Micromonosporales > Micromonosporaceae > Micromonospora > Micromonospora sp. NPDC047521. The sequence goes on from NZ_JBVJGN010000005.1 coordinate 224,833, forward strand.
GGCCGCGCCGGACGCCGACGTCGACCGGGTGCTGCGCGACGTGCTCGCCGACCACCAGCGGGCCGCGGTCGACCTGGCCCGCGCCCAGGTCGGCGTCGGCCGCAGCGAACGGGTCCGCGACCTGGCGCGGCGGATCGAACAGTCCCGGACCGCCGAGGTCGAGCTGCTCAGGGGGTACGGTGCTCAGGTCAGCGAGGCTCCAGGCGGACCGAGATCGAGTTGACGCAGTGCCGGGTGTCCTTCGGGGTGAAGCCCTCGCCGTGGAACACGTGCCCGAGGTGGCTGTCGCAGCGGGCACAGCGGATCTCCGTACGTGCCATGCCGAGGCTGCGATCCTCGATCTCCTTCACCCGGCCGGGGATGGCGTCGTCGAAGCTCGGCCACCCGCAGTGCGAGTCGAACTTCGTGTCGCTGGAGAAGAGTTCCAGACCGCAGGCACGGCAGTGGTAGACGCCCTGGGTCTTGGTGTCCACGTACTCGCCGGTCCACGGGCGTTCGGTGCCGGCCTCCCGCAGGACGTGGAACTCCTCGGGGGTCAACCGGACCCGCCACTCGTCCTCGGTGCGGGGCAGCTCGTTGTCGTCAAGACTCACCCGTCCACGGTACGTCGAACGTCGGGGGCGTGGCATATGGTCGCGAGATGGCGGGCACCAAGGCGACGGTCACCGAGATCGAGGTGGCCGGGCACAGCGTACGGCTGACCAGTCCGGACCGGGTGATCTTCCCCCAGCGGGGATTCACCAAGGCGGACGTCTTCCACTACTACCTCGCGGTCGGCGACGGGATCATGCGCGCCCTGCGGGACCGGCCCACGACGCTGCAACGGTTCCCCGAGGGCGTCGAGGGTGAGGCGTTCTTCCAGAAGCGGGTGCCCGCCCGGGGCGTTCCGCCGTGGGTGACGACCGCCCAGATCACCTTCCCGAGCGGCCGCACCGCCGCGGAACTCTGCCCGGCCGACCTGGCGCACGTCGCGTGGGCCGCGCAGATGGGCACCATCGTGTTCCACCCCTGGCCGGTACGCGCCGCCGACACCGACCGCCCCGACGAGCTGCGCATCGACCTCGACCCGCAGCCCGGCACCGACTTCGCCGACGCGGCCCGGGCCGCCGGTGAGGTCCGCGCCGTCCTCGACGAGCTGGGCGCGACCGGCTGGCCGAAGACCTCCGGTGGGCGGGGCGTGCACGTCTACCTGCGCATCCAGCCCCGCTGGACGTTCACCGAGGTGCGCCGCGCCACCATCGCGCTGGCCCGGGAGGTGGAACGCCGCACTCCCGACCTGGTGACCACCGCCTGGTGGAAGGAGGAGCGGGGCACCCGCGTCTTCGTCGACTTCAACCAGATGGCCCGGGACCGGACGATCGCCTGCGCGTACTCGCTGCGGGCCAACGGCCGGGCCACCGTCTCCACCCCGGTCACCTGGGACGAGCTGCCCGACGTCGACCCGGACGACTTCGACCTGCGTACCGTCCCGGCCCGGCTCGCCGAGCGCGGCGACCCACACGCCGGCATCGACGACGCCCCGTGGGACATCACGCCCCTGCTGGAGTGGGCCGACCGCGATGCCGCCGCCGGCCAGGGCGACCTGCCGTACCCGCCCGACCACCCGAAGATGCCCGGCGAGCCCAAGCGCGTGCAGCCCAGCCGCGCCAAGCGCACCGACGCCTGACCGGTCCCGGCTCAGGTGGGTGGCTGGGCCGTCCAGGCCAGGAACCTGGCGAACAACTCCTGCGGGTCAGGTCCCGGATCCGGATGGAGTCTGCACAGGTCGGCGGTCGCGTCGAACAGCTGACCGGCCATGTAGACCGACAGCGCCACCCGGTCCGCCCGGTACTCGACCCGCAGCAACATCCGTGCGCAGGCGCATGGCCAGGGGGCGGCGCACACCCGGCAGAGCCACGAGCGGCGGCGCGGCAGGTGCTGGTGCACCGGGTGCAGGTTGCCCAAGGGGCGGCGGTCGTGTGCGTCCGTGTTCGGCGATGACATGCCCTTTGCGGTGACCGGGGCGTTGCCCTGGGTCAAGGAGTCTGGGCAACTATTTACCGTCCATCTCATGGAGCTGGTGGGCGCTGCGGAGATTCGCGTCATGCTCGGCGGCATCAGCAAGCAGCGGGTGTATGTCATAACCAGCCATCGCAACTTCCCGGATCCGGTGGCCGACCTGGTGCAGGGAAAGGTCTGGCGGAAGTCGGACGTGATGGCCTGGATCCGGGAGCATCGGCCGGAGTTGGCCAAGGACTGAGCGGGCTCTGGCGCAGCCCCAGGATTGTCGTACACCCGTTCTAAAATTTGGGTGTGATCGATGAGTTGGCGCGGGCGGAGCGTGCGGTGGCGAGCTGCGCCGACGCCGCCGTGTGGGCGCTCTCCGAGCACGATCTGATCGCGGCGCTCGACGCCACGCACCGGCTCCAGCAGCGGCTGGCGGCCGCGCGGTTGGCGGTCGTCCGGGAGGTCGACGGCCGTGGCGTCGCGGTCGCGCAGGGGGCCTCGTCGACTGTCGTTTGGCTGCGCGACCGCCTGCGGCTCGACGTGTCCGCCGCCCGTCGGCTGGTCGGTCTCGCCGCCTCGCTCGACGCCGCCCCGGCCGCCGTCCGGGACGCCCTGGCGGGTGGGACGGTAAGCGTGGAGCAGGCCCGGGTCATCGCCGACACGGCCGCCACGGTCTCGGCGTCCGCCGGCGCCGAGGTCACCGACAAGGCCGTCGGCATGCTGGTCGGGTGGGCCGGGCAGTTCGACCCGACCCTGCTGCGCCGCATGGGCACCCGGATTCTCGACCACGTCGCACCCGACCTCGCCGACGCCGCCGCGGCGGCGGCCCTGGCCGCCGAGGATGCCCGGGCCACCCGTGACCGGCACGTCACGATCTCCGAGCAGACCGACGGGCGGCTCCGGCTCAGCGGCACGCTCGACGCGGAGGCCGCCGCGCTGCTGCGCGCCGTCATCGACCCGCTCAGCGCGCCCTCCGGTCCCGACGACACCCGCTTCGCCGGGCAGCGCCGCCACGACGCCCTCGCCGACGTGTGCCGGCTCGCCCTGCCCACCGGCGAGCTGCCCGAGAACGGCGGCGATCCCGCCCAGGTCGTCATCACCGCCGGCTACGACGGGCTGACCCGACAGCTCGGTGCGGGCGCACTCGACACCGGTCTGCGGCTCACCCCCGACACCGTGCGCCGGCTCGCCTGCGACGCCGCCATCCTGCCCGCCGTGCTCGGCGGCGCCAGCCGGCCACTCGACGTCGGCAGGCAACGCCGCCTCATCACCGGCCCGCTACGCCGTGCCCTGGTGTTACGCGACGGCGGTTGCGCGTTTCCCGGCTGCGACCGCCCGCCGCGCTGGTGCGCCGCCCACCACATCCGGCACTGGGCCGACGGCGGCCCGACAAGCCTCGACAACGCCGTGCTGCTCTGCGGCCACCACCACCGCCACGTCCACCAGAGCGACTGGACCGTCCGGCTCGGCGGCGACGGGCACCCGGAATTCGTACCGCCGGCCTGGCTCGACCCGGCGCGGGTCCCGCGCCGCAACCACTACCACCGTCGAACGTAGGCCGTCACCACCGCTCGGTGAGGTGTTCGCGGCCCGGCGGCGGGTCGTACGGCGCGGGCCAGTAGTCGACGATCCGGCTGATCAGTCCACTGTGGGACACCTCGATCCAGACGCACGCGTCCTGCTGCTCGGCGCCGACCCGGACGTCGAGCCACAGGGCGGCCGTCCGGTCGTCCGCGACCACCCGCCGCACCCGCAGATGCCAGTCGCCGGGATAGTCGATGTTGAACCGCAGGAACGCGTCCCGGCCACGGATGCGCTCCCGGGTCTGCGGCATCTCGTAGACGACGTCGTCGGTGAGCAGGCCGGCCAGCCCGGGCCAGTCCCGGCCCTCCAGGCGGTCGACGTACTCGTGCGCGGTCTGCCGGGTCGCGGCGGTGGCGTCCACGGCGACGGACGCTACCGGCCGGCACCGACAGTCGATGCCGAGCGCCGGCCGGCCGGGCCTGCCTGTCGGACGCGGCGGTTAGCCTGCCGTCATGGGGAGCGCCGAGCTGGATGAGTTGATCGTCGCGGACGCCGCCGCGTTGCGCGCGTGGTTGTCGGCCAACCACGCCACGTCGCCAGGCGTCTGGCTCGCCCTGACCCGCAAGGGTGGCACGGTCACGACGCTGACCTGGCAGCAGGCGGTCGACGAGGGCCTGTGCTTCGGCTGGATCGACGGGCAGGCCCGCAAACGCGATCTGGAGAGTTCCTGGATCCGGTTCACCCCTCGCCGGTCCCGTAGTTCCTGGTCCCGACGCAACGTCGAGCACGTGGCCCGGCTGGAGGCGCAGGGGCTGATGCAGCCCTCCGGTCGCGCCGCAGTGGAAGCCGCGAAGGCGGACGGACGCTGGGCGGCGGCGTACGCTCCGCCGTCCGAGGCCGAGGTGCCTGACGACCTGCTCGCCGCCATCGCCGCCGAACCGGCCGCCCAGGCCATGTTCGACGTGCTCACCAGAACCAACCGGTTCGCCCTCATCCACCGCCTCAACGCCGTGAAGCGGGCGGAGACCCGCGAGCGGAAGATCGCCGAGTTCGTCGCCATGCTGGCCCGCCACGAGACGATCTACCCGCAGAAGGCCAGACCGACAACCGAGGCAACCGATTGACTTTCGATAGCTAACGAGCGAAACTCGATGCATGGTTACAGAGCATCGAGCGGTAGCCGCTCTCCGAGTTTTCCTCGTGGTGCTGTTCGGAGTCCTGGTCATGTTCCAGGTCTTCTCGCTGCCCGGGCAGTTCGCGCACATGGCCCAGGAGTCGCCGGAGGACGCCTACCTCCGCTGGCCGGCCACCATCGTGACGGTGTTCTGGGTGTTGTGCGTCCAGGTGGTGATCGTGGCGACCTGGCAGCTGCTCAACCTCGTCAAGAACGACCGCATCTTCACGGAGGCGTCCCTGAAGTGGGTGGACGCGATCGTGTGGGCCATCGCCGCCGCCTGGGCGGTGCTCGTGGGTGTCTTCCTCTACGTCGGGTTCAACGCGAACGACCCAGGGCTGCCGCTCCTGCTGTTCCTGCTCACCGTGGGTGTCACCGTGCTGGGGCTCCTCATGGTGGTGATGCGCGCGCTGCTGCGGCAGGCCACCACGCTGCGCACCGACATGGAAGCGGTGATCTGATGCCCATCGTCGTCCGCATCGATGTCGAACTGGCCAAGCGCAAGATGAGCGTCGGCGAGTTCGCCGAGCGGGTCGGGCTCACCCCGGCCAACGTCGCGGTACTGAAGAACGGCCGCGCCAAGGCGGTGCGCTTCAGCACCCTGGAAGCCATGTGCCGGGTGCTCGACTGCCAGCCCGGAGACCTGCTCGAGTGGGTCGAGGAGGAAACCCCATGAGGTACGTCATCGCCATCCTCGCCGTCGCCCTCGGTGTCGCCGCCGTCGTGTTGGGGGGAGCTGACGACTCGCCGGGCCTCCAGCTCATCGGCGCGGTGCTCGTCGTGGGCGCGGTGGCGTTCGCCGTACGGGCGGCGCGCCGCGGGAGCTGACGACGCTCGGCGCACCCGGAATAACGATCATGTAACGGGCGCGAACCTTTCCCCGTAGATGGCCTGTCTTGAAGGTCGTCGGCCCGCCAGGGCCAGGGGAGGCGTCGGATGAAGCTGGTGTGGAGGCGGGCCCGTGAGGCGCGGGGGCTGCTGGTTGCCGCGGTGATCGCCGCGCTGGTCGCCGTCGCGTTGGTCACCGGTCTGTCCGACTACAACCGCCGGGCGGTGGACGCCGGGCAACGGGCGCTGGTCACCGCCGCCCCGGCCGAGGAACGTGGTCTGCTGGTCAGCGGGTCCGCCGGACGCGACGCCGCCGAGTTCGCCACCCGGGACAGGGCGGTCCGCGACCAGTTCACCGACGGCCTCGCCGGGGTGCCGGTCACCGTGGCCGTCGCCAGGTACGGCACCGGTCGCGAGCTGACAGGCGACCTCGGCCCGGCCCTCCGACCGGACGACGAGCCGATCTTCGCGAACCTGACCACCCTCGACGACCTGGTCGGGCACGCCGAGCTGACCGGCGGAGCGTGGCCCCGCCCCGGCGCCGACCCGGTCCAGGTGAGCCTGCCGGAGCGGGTCGCCGGCGCGCTGGGCCTGAGCGTCGGCGAACGGATCCCGCTGCGCGACCGTGCCACCGAGCGGGCCAGCCAACTGGTGCTTGCCGGCACCTGGCGGCCCCGCGACCCGAACGACGCGTACTGGCTGCTCGCACCCGGGGTGGGCGCGGGAAGCGTCGGCTCCGGCACGTCGTACGGGCCGTTCACGCTCGACCCGGCCGACTTCGAGGCCACCTTCCCGGGCGCGGTGTCGGCGTCCTGGCTGGCCGAACCGACTCTCGGCGACGTCGACACCGCTGACCTGCCAGCCGTCCGCAAGGCCCTCGCCGCGGCCGGCACCGCCGTGCCGGAGGCGGCCCAACTGGGTTCCTCCGCGCAGACGGCGACCAAGATGGAAGGGCTGCTGGACCGCATCGCCCGCGCCGACCTGGTGGGCCGCTCCTCGCTGGCCACCCCGCTGCTGCTCATCCTGGTGCTCGGCGGGTACGCGTTGGTGCTGGTCGCCGCGCTGCTGCACGAGGACCGCCGCCCGCAGACCGCGCTGCTGCGCGCCCGGGGCGCCGCCCGCCGGCAGTTGGCAGGTCTCGCCGCCCGCGAGGCCACCCTCGTGGTCGCCCCGGCCGCCCTGCTCGGGCCGCTGATCGCCGTGGAGGCGCTGCGGTTCGTCCGGCCCGGCGGGTCGGCGGAACTCTCCGCCGCGGGCGGAAACACCGCACTGGTCTGGGCCGCTGCCGTGGCGACCGCTGTGGGCTGCCTGGTGGCCATGGTCGCGCCGACGCTTCGCGGCGCCGGGACGTACGTGGCGGACATGGCCGCCCGGTCCCGCCCGAACCGATCGGTGAGCGTCCAGCGGGCCAGCGTCGACCTGGTGCTGGTGGCGCTCGCCGTGCTCGCCTGGCTGCAGCTGCGCCGGTACGCCTCACCGCTTGCCGGTTCGAACGGCCGGCTCGGGCTCGACCCGCTGCTGGTCGCCGCCCCGACGCTCGGTGTGCTGGCCGGCGCGGTGCTGGCACTGCGCGTGCTCCCGCCGCTCACCCGGTTCGCCGAACGGTTCGTCGACCGACGTCCCTGGACGGCCACCATGTTCGGCATGTGGCAGGCCGGTCGGCGTCCGCACGCCGGCCCGGTGCTGCTGCTCGCCCTCGCCGTCGGCGGCAGCACCCTGGCCTGGTCGCTGATCAGCACCGGCGAGCGCTCACAGGTCGAGCAGGCCGGCCACACCGTCGGCGCCGACCTGCGGGTGACCGAGCGGGCCGGAGCCGCACCGCTGACCCGGGCCGGTGAACTCGCCGCGCTGCCGGGCGTGCACCGGGCGCTGCCCGCCTGGCGCGACGAGGTGCGGGTCGGCCGCGAGGACCTGCCGGTCACAGTCGTCGGCGTCGACCCGGCCAGCGCGGCAGGCGTCGTCCGGCTCGCCGACCGGCTCAGCGACGACTCCACGGCGCAGCAGTTCCGGCGGATGACCGGGGCGCGCGGCGCACCGGCGGGCGTCGAACTGCCCGCCGGCACCCGGGCCGTGACCGGCACCGCACGCACACCCGTCGACGGTGCCGTCCGGCCGCATCGGATCTCGGTGGCGCTGCTGCTGACCAGCGCGGACGGACTCGCGTTCCGGCTACCGGCCGTCGACGCCCCGAGCGACGGCAGGGCCGTACGGTTCACCGTGCAACTCCCCGACGTGGGTGGGGCTCCGCTGCGGCTGGCCGGCTTCGAGGCCGACGGCGGCGTCGCGGCCGGCAACTCCTACCGCCTCCAGGTGGAGGGGCTGCAACTGGTGGCAGCCGACGGCACGACCCGGCCGACCGAGCTGACCGGCGACTGGGCGGCGACGGCGGTCGGCGGGTCACCGAAGCCGGCACGGTCGACCACCACAGGTGTCGTCGCCGACAACCCGGTGCAGCTGATCCCGGGCGGTCAGTTCGCGTACCAGCCGCCCACCCGCTTCGCCATCGTGCCCGCCGGAGGGGACACGCCCGTCGCGGTCCTGATGACCCCCGGAGTACGCGACGCGCTGAGCATGCGCGTCGGCGACACCGTCGACCTGACGCTCTCCGGTGCGACGCTGCGGGTCCGCCTGGTCGGCGAGGTGGACGCCGTACCCACCACCACCGGCGAGGGCGCGCTGCTCGACCTGCCCGCCGCCGCCGACGCGCTGCTCCGCACCGGCGGCACGATGCGGTCCATCCCGGAGTGGTGGGTCGGCACCGACGACCCGTCGGCAGCCGCCCGGGCCGCCGCCGAACTGACCGGCGTGACAGTGCTCGACCGGCAGAAGACGATCGAGGCGGCCGCCGACGATCCGTACTGGCGTGGCTCGCGTACCGGAATGCTCGCCGCCGCGCTCGGCGCGGTGCTGCTCGCCCTCGTCGGCCTCATGGTGGACGTGTGGGCCACCGCCCGGCACCGGCTCGGCGAGTTCGCGGTCCTGCACACCCTCGGCGCCACGCCCCGGCTGCTGGCTCGGGCGCTGCTTGCCGAACAGACGTTCCTCGCCGGTATCGGCGTGGGAGTCGGACTGCTGCTCGGCGCCGCGGTCGGGGCCACCATGGCCCCGCTTGTCATCCTCACCCCGGCCGCCGGTCGGCCGGTCCCCGCGGCGACGTTCGCGTTGCCGTGGGTGCCGATCGGCCTGACAGCGGTCGGTCTGCTGCTGGCGGCGCTCGCCTTCAGCGCGTTCATCGCCACCGGCATCCGACAGCGGGTGGCGGCGGTGCAGCTGCGAATCGGGGGAGAACGATGAGCGTCGGCGGTGCCGTCCGGCGGGTCCGGGCGTACGGCGGGCAGTTCCTGCTCCTGGCGGTGTTGACCCTGGTGGTCACGCTGCTCGTCAGCGGGGTGCCCCGGCTGGTGAACCGGCTCGCCGAGCAGGGGCTGCGCGCGCAGCTCAACAGCGAGCCGGCCGCCCGCCGGGACATCTCGTACGCCTCCACCGTGGCGCCCGCCACCTCGACGAAGACGGCGCTGGGCGAAGCCCGCGAGCGGTTCGACACGCTGGCCAAGGAGATGCCACCGCAGGTCCGCTCGGCGGTCACCGAGCGGTGGCACCGGGTGGACCTCGCCCCGGTCCGCGTCAAGGGACCGGACCTCGCGGCGCGCAAACTGCTCGTCGACCTGGGCCTGCGGGCCATGCCCGGCATCCAGGACGCCAGCACCCTGGTCGAGGGCGCCTGGCCCAGCGAGACGTACGTGCCCAGCCGGCCCATCGAGGTCGCGCTCGACGTCGACGTGGCCGGGAAGCTCAACCTGCGAAGCGGCAGCCAACTACGGATGGGCGAGACCGATCGCAACGGCACCATGCAAGATTCCGTCCCGGTGGTGGTGTCCGGGCTGTTCCGCCCCGTCGACCGCGCCAACGGGGCATGGGACGGACTGCCCTCGATGCTGCGGATCACCGAACCGATCGGCGACGGCGAACCACTTGTCGTCGTGGGTGTGGTGGCCCAGTCGGCGCTGAACAAGCGGGCCGTGGACGGTTGGCCGGCGCAGTCCGAGTGGCGGTACCGGTTGGGCACCGATCGGATCGACGCACGCCACCTGGACCAGATGATCGACGGCCTGCAGCAGATGCAGCGCGACGTCCCGCCGGGTGTGGCGCTGACAGTGGGCGTCGACGTCCCGTTGCGCGCGTTCGCCGCCCAGGTGAACGCCGCCCGAACCCTGCTGGCGGTGATCGGGGCGGGTGTGCTGGCCACCCTCGCCGGACTGATCGTGCTCGCGGCCATCCTCGCCATCCGACGGCGCCGCTCGGAGTTCGCGTTGCTGCGGGCGCGCGGTGGCGCGGCCACCGCCGGAGCCCGGCGCAGCCTCGCCGAATCACTGCTGGTGGTGCCTGTCGCGGCGGTGTGCGGCTGGTTGCTCGGCACCCTCTTCCCCGGCGCCCCCGACCCGACCGCCCCGTACGCCGCGGCGGTGACGGTGCTTGTCACCCTGGCGCTGCCCCTGGCGACGCTGGCCGTACCGGCGGGCGGGGCGCAGCGCAGCGACCTGGTACGGGTGCGCCCGTCGGCACGGCGCATCACCGTCGAGGTCTCCCTGCTGGTGCTCGCCGTTCTCGGGGCGGTGCTGCTGCGCCGGCGCGGCCTGACCCTCGGCGAGGTGGACCCGCTGCTGGTGTCGGTGCCGGTGCTGCTCGCGATCGCCGCCGCGGTGCTCGCGCTGCGCGCGTACCCCTGGCCGTTGCTGCTGGTCAGCCGGCTGGCGGCGCGGACGCGGGGAAGTGTCGCCTTCCTCGGCACGGCGCGGGCCGGCCGGTCGACGGTCGCCGCCCCGCTGGTCGTGGTGGTGCTGGCGATCGGCACCGCGGCGTTCTGCGCGGTCGTCGCCGCGGGCGTCGACGCGAGTCGGGACCGGGCCGCCGAGCGGCTTGTTCCCGCCGACGCGGTGATCCGGGGCGAACGGTTCGCCCCGGACACCGTCGACGCGCTTGGTGGACTGCCCGGAGTCCGGGCCGTCACGCGGGTGCTCAACGAGCCGGACCAGCGGCTGGCGGCCGACGAACTCGGCACCGACGCGCGGATCGGACAGACGAACGTGCTGCTGATCGACGGTCCGGGGCTGAATACGGTGAGTCGTGAGTCCGGTGTGGACCTGTCCGTGCCGACCGCCTTGGGCTCCGCCCAGCCGACGTCGGGGCCGCTGCCGGCCATCGTCTCCCCGGCGGTCGCCGCCGACCTGGCCAAGGCCGGGCTGGACCGCTCGGCCTTCGTCTCGGTGCAGGGCGAGCGGTACGAGTTCCGGGTGGCCGGCACACAGGAGGCCTTCCCGCTGCTGCCCGAGAACACCGCCCGGTTCGTGATCCTGCCCTGGCAGGCGCTGCCGACGCGGGTCACCACGCCCGTGCCGACCAGCCTCCTGGTCGCCGGGGACACGTTCGACGCCGAGGCGCTGCGCCGGGCCGGCGACGAGGGGCAGAAGCGGTACCAGACCGTCGGGGCGGTGACCGGCAAGGAGCGCCCCATCGGTGTCACAGTCGACACCCGGGAGCAGGTACGACGGGACCTCGGCAACGGTGGCGCGAACGGTGTGCTGGTCTTCGGCTTCGTGGCCGGCGCCACCGGCGGCACCGTGCTCGGGTTGCTGGCCATCGCGTTCACCGTCCTGGCCGGCGCGCGAGCCCGGGGTCAGGTGCTGTCCCGGCTGCGCACCCTCGGGCTGTCCCGCAGGCAGTGGCGCGGGCTGCTGCTTGTCGAGTTGGCCCCGCTGGTCGGGGTGTCGGTGCTCACCGGCGCGCTTGTCGGTGCGGTGCTTCCCTTGCTGCTCAACCCGGTGCTCGGCCTGTCCGCGTTCACCAGTGGCACACCGGTCCGGGTGGCTTTCGAGCCCGGTCTGGTCGCCGCGGTGTTCGCGCTCGGGGCGGTCGCCCTCGGCTTCGCGGTCGCCGTCGAGGCCCTGAACAACCGCCGGCTGCGCCTCGGTGAGGTGCTCCGGCTCGGAGAGGAGAGCTGAGATGACCGCTACCGCCCAGAGTGCACTGGTGCCTGATCTGGCCGCCCTGCAGAAGCGTGCCGCGCAACGCGCCGCCGAGCGGGCCGGCGGGCAGGACCGGCTGCGCGGACACATCGTCTGCGACGGCCTGGTGCGCATCTTCAAGACCGAGGGGGTGGAGGTGGTCGCCCTGCAGGGGCTCGACCTGGTCATCGACCGGGGGGAGCTGGTGGCGATCGTCGGCGCCTCCGGCTCGGGCAAGTCCACGCTGCTCAACATCCTGTCCGGCCTGGACACGCCGACCGCGGGCATCGCCCGGGTGGCCGACTACGACCTGCTCTCGCTGTCCGCCAAGCGGCGGCTGAGCTACCGGCGGGAGCTGGTCGGGTTCGTCTGGCAGCAGACCGGCCGCAACCTGCTGCCGTACCTCAGCGCCCTGGAGAACGTCGAGCTGCCGATGCAGCTCGCCGGCAAGCGCGGCGGTCGGTCCCGCCGGCAGCGGGCCCGCGAACTGCTCGACCTGGTCGGCGTCGGCTACTGCGCGGACCGGCGGCCCGGGCAGCTCAGCGGCGGTGAGCAGCAGCGGGTCGCGGTGGCCGTGGCGGTGGCGAACGACCCGGAGGTGCTCTTCGCCGACGAGCCGACAGGCGAACTGGACGAGGCGACCGGCGCGGACGTCTTCGCGGCGCTGCGCACCATCAACGCCGAGCTGGGCGTGACGATCGTCGTCGTCACGCACGACCACGCCGTGGCCACGCAGGTCCGCCGGACCGTCGCGATCCGCGACGGCCGGACCGCCTCCGAGGTACGCCGGACCGCCCGGATCGGCGCGGACGGCGCCACCGAACTGGTCAGCGAGGAGTACGCGGTGCTCGACCGCAACGGGCGGATGCAGCTGCCCGCCGCGTTCGTCGACGCGCTGTCGCTCAAGGAGCGGGTCCGGCTCGATCTGGAGCCCGACCATGTGCAGGTACGGCCCGGCGACCGGGCTTCGGAGGAACGGGAGGCACGGGCGTGAGCAGTCGGGACATGGTGGTGACCGGAGCGACCGGGTACGGGGGTGGATCGACGACGTCCCCCGTCGAGGTGGTGCGGGTCAGCGGCGTCAGCCGGAGCTTCGGGCGGGGCGAGCACGCGGTGCACGCGGTACGGGACGTCTCGTTCAGCGCCGAGCGGGGTGAACTCGTCGCCATCCGGGGCCGCTCCGGGGCGGGCAAGACCACACTGCTGAACATGATCGGCGGGCTCGACCGGCCGGACAGCGGTCAGGTAATGGTGGCCGGGCACGACGTGACCTCGGCGGGGGAGGCGGAGCTGCTGCGGCTACGCCGGGGCACCGTCGGGTTCGTGTTCCAGACCTTCGGGCTGGTGCCGATCCTGTCCGCCGCCGAGAACGTGGGTGTGCCGTTGCGGCTGGCGCAGGTGCCGGCCGCCGAGCGGGAGCAGCGGGTGGCAGTGCTGCTGGAGCTGGTCGGCCTGGGCGGGCACGCGGCGCAGCGACCGTACGAGTTGTCCGGCGGTCAGCAGCAACGCGTCGCGGTCGCCCGGGCGCTCGCCAACGAACCGGACCTGCTCATCGCCGACGAACCCACCGGCCAGCTCGACTCGGAGACCGGACGGTCCATCATGGACCTGCTGCGCGCGGTGGTGCACACCCGTGGCATGACGGCCCTGGTGGCGACACACGACCCGGCCCTGATCGACCTCGCCGACCGGGTGCTCGTGCTGCGCGACGGTCGCCTGGTCGACGCCTGACGGGGCCCGATCGCCGCCCCGCCCGCGGCGGTCGTGGCCCACCGGGCCGGTCAGCGAGTGTCCGGCCGGGGCGCGGTTGGCAGGGTGCCGGCCAGCGGGATCAGCAGGCAGCCCAGCAGGGCCAGCCAGGTGCCGGCCCCGGGGTCCGTCGAGAGCATGCCGGCCTCGCGGGTGTACGCGTCGTGGGCCTGGGCGATCCACACCGCGCCGGTGAGGCCGCCGCAGGTCAGTGCGTTGGCAATGAGCAGCCCGAGGCTCGCCTCGCGCCACGGGCGGCGGGCCGGACCGGTGCGCGTGAGTGACACCGTGGCCACGGCGGCGGCGACCAGCGCGACCGGCACGGCGACCCAGCCGACCTGCGCGCCCGACTTGAGCTGGGTGCCGTCCGGGTACACCGTGCGCCAGGCGGGCAGCAGCGGGGCCACCGCCACGGCGAGCACACCGGCCAGCAGGACGGCGGAGCCCACGCGCCGCCACCGCGGGTCGACACCGCGCGGGTGGGGTGGCGGATCGGACGCGGCCGGGGTGCCCATCCCGGTCAATCTAATCCGCCGGGCGCGGCCGCACCGCACCGCCCGTGGTGGCGTCGGGAAGACCGAGCCGCCGCCCACGCCGGTGCGTACCCTCTCAGCAACCGTCCAGCCAGCTCCGCAGAGCCCACCACAAGTGGATGATCTCCGGCACCGTGGACCGTGCCCCCTCCTCGACCGGCGGCCCGCCGGTCACCTCCCGGAGCCGGCGCAACCGGTAGCGGACCGTGTTCGGGTGCACGTGCAGGGCGGCGGCGGTCTGGTCCAGCCGCTGGCCGTGGTCGAGCCAGGCGAGCGCCGTGGTGGCCAGCTCCCGGTGGAACTCGTCGGCCGGGTCCAGCGCGCCGAGCAGCGCGTCCCGCAGCAGCTCGGCCAGGGCCGGCTGGGCGGCCAGCGCCGTCTCCCCGGCCAGGTCGGTCACCCGGCGCAGACCGCGCAGCCGCCGCCGCGCCGCGGTCCGCAGCGCCGCCAGGCAGAGCGGGTACATCGCCGGGGCCCGCTCCAGCGGTTGCGCAGGCGCCACCAGCACCAGCAGGTCGACCGGCACGGTGCCCGGACACCGCGGCAGCAGGCCGGCCAACCGGTTCTCGACGGTGCCGAGCAGGCCGCCGTGCCGGATGAGCTGCCGGTGCAGGGCGTGCGTCCGCGCCGGGTCGGGCTCGGTGCCGACCAGACAGTGGTAGCGCCCGTCGGGCCGGAGGCCGAACCGGGTCAGCTCGGCAGGTGACGTGCTGGTGGGTCCGTCGAGCAGGAGCCGGCGCAGCAGGCGTGCCCGGGCCGCCGCGCCGGTACCGATAAGCTCCCGCTCGGCGGCCCGGTGTCCGGTCACCACCGCCCGCTCCACCGCCGCGGCGTACCGGCCGATGGTGAGCACCCCCTCCAGCAGCACCTCGTCGGCGATGCCGGCCGCCCGCCCGTGTCGGACCACGAGTTCGACCGCCCGGTCCCGGCCGGCCTGCACGCCGTCCAGCAGGTCGGCGACGGAGATGCCCTGCGCCGCCCGGTCAGCGCCGAGCCGGCGGGCCTCGGTGAAGTCCCGCCCGGCGGGGTCCTCGTGGCGTTCCAGCGCGCCGAGGCCGCTGCTGAGCAGCAGGACCACCTGCCGGCGGACCTCGCCGGCGGGGAGGCGGGCCACCTCCGGGGAGTTCGCGCGGGCGGCCCGCGCCACCTCGTCCACGACTGCCGCGTCGGCGGCCAGGTCGCGCAGCAGCCCGCCGAACGTGGGGGCCTTTCCGGTCCGGGTCATCGGCGCCCGCCGCCTCCCGTTGTCGCCGCGGCACAACCGGACCGGTCGTGCGTTGGCACCCGGTCCCTAGTCGTGGCGACCGGCCGGTTGCTCTCCTGGTTGTTACCGCAAGGTAACACCGATCGAGGCACCGAGAAACATCAATGTCCTGCCGGCTGTCAGGAGGCGTCCATGACCCCCGTGCCACCCCACCCGTCCCGCTCCCGCCGCCGCGCCGGCCTCGCCGTGCTGGCTGCGCTCGCGCTCGTCGCGCCCACCCCGCTGGTGTCGGCGCCCAGGC
Organism: Micromonospora sp. NPDC047521; assembly: GCF_055587305.1. NCBI lineage: Bacteria > Bacillati > Actinomycetota > Actinomycetes > Micromonosporales > Micromonosporaceae > Micromonospora > Micromonospora sp. NPDC047521. The sequence continues at coordinate 240,134 of NZ_JBVJGN010000005.1, forward strand.
CGGCGGCCGCCGCAGTCGCCCTCCAGGAGGTGATGTTCGTCGGCAACAACTGGGACGGCACCGCCGACGTCATCCGGTCCCGCGGCGACTACGCGAAGCTCGGCCGGATCAACGTGATCCCGGACCGTGCCGCGCGACTGCGCGAGATCTACCTCAACCCGATCAAGCTGGCGTTCTTCCTCGGCATCCGGCAGGGGCCGGGGGAGGGGCACGACCAGTTGATCGACGACATGTACACCACCCCGGACGGCACCGCGCTTGTGGTGTCTCGGCCCAGCTTCGCCGACGTGGTCTCGGTCGACCTGGCCACCGCTGCGATCCGCTGGCGGTTCCCGGTCTCCGGCTACCGCGCCGACCACATGGCCATCTCGCCCGACGGCACCCGGGTCGCGGTCTCCGCGTCCACCTCGAACACCGTGCACGTGCTGGACATCCGCACCGGAGCGCAGCTCGGCTCGTTCGGCACCGGCGACAAGCCGCACGAGAACATCTTCACAGGCGACGGTCGACTGTGGAACTCGTCCATCGGCGAGGTCAACACCGACCTGGACTCGCCCTGGCTCGACTTCACCAAGGGAGACCGCAAGATCACGATTGCGGACGCCAGCACGTACCAGGTGGTCAAGGTGATCGACATGCGTGACCGCCTGGACGCCGCAGGCCGGCGTGACCTCTCCGACGCCGTGCGCCCGGCCGTGTTCACCCCGGACGGCGGCAAGCTCTACTTCCAGGTGTCCTTCTTCAACGGCCTGATCGAGTACGACGTGGCCACCGACCGGATCACCCGGGTAGCCACGCTGCCGAAGAACCCTGCCACCAGCGAGGACCGCACCACCTGGGTCAACGACTCTCGGCACCACGGCCTGTCGATCAGCCCGGACGGCACCCGGCTCTGCGTCGCCGGCACCATGGACGACTACACCACCGTCATGGACCGGGCCACCCTGAACCCGGGCCCGCTCGTGCCGGCCAGCAAGCCGTACTGGGCCACGGTCAGCGGGGACGGCCGGGACTGCGTGATCTCCGAATCCGGCGCGGACCAGGTCACCGCGATCAACTTCGCCACCGGGCAGAAGGTGACAAGCGTCCCGGTCGGCGACCACCCGCAGCGGGTCCGCGTCGGGCACCTGCCGGTCGGCTGGACGCCGCCAGCCGCAGGCTGAGCGACGACCACATCCCCGGGCTGGGGGCACGGCGTCAGAGCGCCAACTTCATGCCCTCGTGGCTGGCCACGAAGCCGAGGCTCAGATAGAAGCGGTGCGCGTCGTCGCGGGTCTTGTCGGTGGTGAGCTGCACGAGCGCGCAGCTCCGCTGGCGGGCCTGGTCGACCGCCCAGGTCATCAGCTCCCGGCCCAACCCCTGGCCGCGCCGGTCGGAGCGGACGCGGACCGACTCGATAAGCGACCGTTCGGCACCGTGCCGGCCCAGCCCGGGAATGTAGGTGATCTGGAGGCAGCCGACCAGCTCGCCGTCCTGCTCGGCGACGATCAGCTGGTTGCGCGGATCCGCGCTGATGTCCGCGAACGCCCTCTCGTAGGCCTCGTCGACCACTGTGAAGTCGCGGGCCTTGCCCAGCACGTCGTCGGCGAGCAGGGCGATGACGGCGGGCAGGTCGGCCCGGACCGCCTCCCGGAAGATCACGTCGGTCATGCCGATGAGCCTGACACAGCGACGTCGACGAGTGGGTCGGTGGCGGTTGCCGGCAGGGCGCAGCATGAGCGGCATGGAAGTCTTGCTGCTGCCGTTCCGGTGGATCTACCGGGCGTTGGTGTGGTTCGCGAACTCACCCCGCACGCTGATCACCTCGTACCTGCTGATGATCGTCGTGGCCGGGGTCATCTACGGGGAGGTCGAGCAGCGCAGCCCGGCGGACGCCGTCTGGTGGGCGGTGGTCACCGCCTCGACCGTCGGGTACGGCGACATCTCGCCGACGACCTGGGCGGGTCGTACGCTCGCCGCGCTGCTCATCTCGACAATGGTGCTGCTGGTCATCCCGCTGATCACCGCGCACTTCGCGAGCCGGCTCATCGTCGACGACGACGCGTTCGAGCACGAGGAGCAGGAGCAGCTCAAGGCCGACGTGCGCCGGATGCGGGCGCTGGTGGAGGAGTTGGCCGCCCGGCAGGGGATCGAGGTGCCGCCCCTGCCGCCGGTCCAGCCGGTCAGCGAGCCGGGCAGCGCAGGCCCTCCCGTGGCACGGTCAGGTCGATCAGGTAGGCGTCGACCGCGTCGGTGATGCAGGACGTCTGCGGGTACGCGGTGTGCCCCTCACCCTCCCAGGTGAGCACCCGACCGACGCCCAGCATGGAGGCGAGCCGGGGAGTCTGCTCGTACGGCGTCGCCGGGTCGCCTGTGGTGCCGACCACCACGATCGGCGGTGCGCCGTTCGCCTTCCCGGTCGGGTACGGGTCACGCCCGCCCGGCCACTCGACGCAACTCACCATGCCCACCGCGAGCGCCGGCCCGAACAGCGGATATTTCGTGCGCCACTGGGACTGCAACTGGCGGATCTGCTCCCGGCTCGGCTTCTCGGTCTCGTCAGCGCAGTTGATGGCCAGGTTGGCGTCGAACAGGTTCGAATAGTGCCCGTCGCTCTCCCGGCCGGCGTACGAGTCGGCGAGCCGGAACACGTCCTTCGGATCACCCTCGGCCAGTCGGTCGATCGCCCGGGCCAGCTCCTGCCAGCCAGACTCCGTGTACAGCGAGGAGATGACCGCGTAGAACACCCACCCGGCGGTGGCCTCCCGGCCGTCGGCGCCGCGTACCGGCGACACCTTGGCCTTGTCGATGGCCGAGGTGACCGCGGCGCGGGCGTCCGGGGCGATCGGGCAGCGGTCGGCGTTCGCCGCGCACCAGCGGGCGAAGTTGTCGAAGGCCCGCTCGAAGCCGCGGGCCTGACTCTCCGACCCGGCCACCAGCCGCTGCTGCGGGTCGACCGCGCCGTCGAGCACCAGCGCCCGCACCCGCTGCGGGTAGAGCTGCGCGTAGATGGCGCCGAGCAGGGTGCCGTACGAGTAACCCAGGTAGGTCAGCTTGTCGTCGCCGACGGCGGCGCGCACCGCGTCCATGTCGCGGGCCGCCTGCTCGCTGCCGTACAGCGGCAACTGATCGCCGTACCTGTCTCCGCAGCCACGCCCGATCCGCTGGCTCAGCCCGACGAAACCGTCGAACGCCGACTGGCTTGCCGGATCCGGGTCGTAGCCGAAACTGGCGTCCAGGTCGGCGTCGGAGATGCACTTCACCGGGCTGGACCGGGACACCCCGCGCGGGTCGAAGCCGACGATGTCGAAGCGTTCGGTGACCGAGGGGGGAAGCCCGCCGAACTGCGTGCCGAAGGAGAGGTAGACGGCGGTGTCGACGCCGGACCCGCCGGGGCCGCCCGGGTTCACCACCAGCGAGCCGATCCGGTCGCGCTGCTTCGTGGAGCGCGCGCGCAGCAGGGCGATCTCGAAGGTCTGCCCGGCGCCCGGACCGGCGGCCGCCCCGCCACCGGTGCCCCAGTCACGGGGAACCGCGATCCGGGTGCACTCGTACCGCATGTCCGGTGCGCCGCGCCCGACCAGCTCGTCGGCGACCTCCGGGCAGGCCCGCCAGGTCGGCGTGCTGCCCGTCGGCGCGGCCGCGCCCTCCACCTCGGTGCGCGGCGCGAACGCCGGCAGGGTGCAGCCGGCGGTGAGCAGAGCCGCGACGCCGAAGGCCACGAGAGTACGCCGGACACGATGTGCCAGGTCAACGGTGCGGGTCACGTGGCTGCCCGGTCCACGGTGGCCGCCGGATCGCCGCGCAGCACCTGGTCCACGTCGAAGCGGATCGGACGGTCGAGCTGGTCGTAACGGCAGGAGCGGGGATCGCGATCCGGTCGCCACCTGACGAACCGCGCGGTGTGCCGGAACCGCTCACCCTCCATCGCGTCGTAACCCACCTCGACCACCAGCTCGGGGCGCAGCGGCTCCCACTCCAGGTTCTTCGTACCGGTCCACCGGCTCACCCCACCCGGGATGCGCTGGCCGCGCTCGTGATCACCGTGCACCCACGGGTGCTCACCGCCGATGTCCCGGTAGGGGGCCAACTCGTCGAGCAGCTCGGCCCGGCGCGCCATGGTGAACGACGCGCTCACCCCCACATGGTGCAGGACCCCCGCGTCGTCGTACAGGCCGAGCAGGAGCGAGCCGACCACCGGACCGGACTTGTGCCAGCGGAAACCCGCCACCACCACGTCGGCGGTACGGGCGTGCTTGACCTTGAACATCAGCCGCTTGCCCGGCTCGTACGGCAGGTCGGCCGGCTTGACGATCAGCCCGTCCAGCCCGGCGCCCTCGAAGACGTCGAACCAGCGGCGGGCCGTCTCGGCGTCGGTGGTGACCTGGGTGACGTGCACCGGCGGCCGCACCCCTGCCAGCGCCTCGACCAGCCGTTCCCGGCGACGGGGATAGGGCTCGTCGAGCAACGACTCGTCACCGATGGCCAGCAGGTCGAACGCGACGAAATCCGCCGGAGTGGTCTCGGCCAGCAGCTTCACCCGGGACGCGGCCGGATGGATGCGCTGACCCAGCAGCTCGAAGTCCAGCCGCGGCTGGCCACCCGGGCCGTCCCGCCGGATCACGATCAGCTCACCGTCGACGGCGCACCGCTCGGGCAACTGTTGGCGGGCCTGCTCGACGACCTCGGGGAAGTAGCGGGTCATCGACTTGCCGCCGCGACTGGCCAGCTCGACCTCGTTGCCGTCGCGGAACACGATGCACCGGAACCCGTCCCACTTGGGCTCGTAGGTCACCCCGGGGGTGGTGGGTAGCTTGGCGACGCTCTTGGCCAACATCGGCTCGACCGGAGGGTTGATCGGCAGGTCCACGGCGACCAGTCAATCAGACGGCACCGACAGCCGTGAGGCAGATCACCGGGGGTACGCGGGCGAGGTGTCCTGCGCCGCGCCGCTCGTCCCCGCCGGGCGAATCAGATAACCGCAGGTCAGAGCTACTTTCGCGAGGTGTCCGAGTGGGTCTGTGACTGCTGCGGGCGGTGGCGGGTCAGCGTCGAGTTGATCCGGGGCCGCTACCGGTACCGGCTGACCCGCCGCTACCCGGAGCGGTTCGGCGGCGGCCGGAACGTGCTCGGCGAGGTCGGTTCGGTGCCCGAGCTTGAGGAACTGCTGCGCCGTCGTACCCCGCTGAGCCTCGCCGACCTGCGCGAAGCCGCCTGATACCGACCGCCCGGCACCCGGCCGTCACGATCTCCCCGGTTGTCTCGTCGTCCTCTCCGGCGGCGCCGGGTGGCACCGCCGGGGAGGGGACACGATGCGGTTCGAGGCCGGTACGGAGATCGACGCCACCCCCGAGGAGGTCTGGGCGGTGCTCACCGACGTGCGGCGCTGGCCGGAGTGGACGGCCTCGGTGAGTCGGGCGGAGCGGGGCGAGTCGGGGCCGCTGACCGTCGGTGCGACCGCCCGACTGACCCAGCCCCGGCTGCGGCCGGCGGTGTGGCGGGTCACCGAGCTGACCGAGGGACGGGAGTTCACCTGGGTCTCCGCGACCCCGGGGGTGCACACCCGGGGCGAGCACCGGCTGCTGCGGCTGCCCGACGGACGTACCCGGGTCGAGCTGGCAGTCGTCCAGACCGGACCGCTGGCGGGGCCGGTCGGCTGGCTGTACGGCGGGCTGCTGCGCCGCTATGTGCGCACCGAGGCCGACGGGCTCAGGCGTCGGTGCGAGCGGGGCTGACCGCCGGCTTCTCCAGCACGACAAGCGGGACGCCGTTCGGGTCCGGCCGGTGCGCCGTGATCCGGTAGCCGTGGCGCTCGTACAGCCGCAGGTTGGTCGCGCTGTCCGCACCGGTGAACAGGGTGAACCGGGCGACCCGGCCCGCGCAGGCGTCCTCGATCGCCGTGAGCAGTCGCGCCCCGACCCCCCGTCCCTGCTGGTCCGGTGCGACCGACAGTCGGCCGATCCGCGCGGTGTCCCCGTCCAGCTGGGCCCGCACCGATCCGACCAGCCGGTGACCCAGCCGGGCCGCGAGCACGATCGCCGGGCCGGTCAACGCCGCCACGACCTCGTCCAGGGTCTCGGTCAACGGCGGGAGGAACGGGTCGCGGTAGTGCTGCGCCTCGGTCAGGTAGGCGGCGCGTTGCACGGTGAGGATCTCGCCGGCGTCCGCGACGCCGGCCGGGACGATGCTCGCCTCGGTGCTCATCCGGGCAGCACACCACAGCCGTTCACCTCGTCGATGGGTGGCCCGCCCGCACCGGCCGTACCCTTGCGGGGTCCGACGACGGCGAGGGGGAGCGGTGGCCGAGCTGACCTACCCGGAGGTGGGGGAGACCCGGCACGGCCCGCTGCCCGGCGGATACCACCACCTGCGCCACCGGACCCCGCTGCCGGCCGGCTCCTTCGCGAGCGCGGCCGAGGCGGTGCTGAGCTGGCGGCTGCACCGCGCCGCCGGGGTCCGGATGCGCACCGACTCGCCGCGCGCCACCGCCGGCGTGCTGGTGACGGCCGGGCTCGGTGTCGGCCCGGCCCGCGTCTGGGACCCTGCCGGGTGGTCTGGAGCGAGGATTCGCCCACGCTCGCCGGCTTCGGCTACGGCACCCTGCCCGGACATCCGGAGCGGGGCGAGGAGGCGTTCGTGGTCGGCCGGGACGACACCGGCGCGGTCTGGTTCGAGGTACGCGCGTTCAGCCTCGCCGACCGCTGGTTCACCCGCGCCGCCGGCCCGGCCGTCCGGGCGGTGCAGCACGCGTACGCCTGGTGGCTCGGTCGCACCCTGCGCCGGCTCTGCGTCGAGCGCTGACCGCCGCAGCGCTCAGTACCTGGCGAAGGAACGGATCGGGGCGCGCGGCCCGTACTTCGGCGCCTGGATGCCGGCGGCCTCCAGCAGCAGGCACACCCGGCCCCGGTGACCCCGGAAGGGCTCCAGCAGGGCCAGCATCCGGGCGTCGTCGCCCCGGGGTTCGCCGGCCAGCGCCCAGGCCACCGTGTTCGGGATGTGGAAGTCGCCGACGCTCACCGCGTCCGGGTCGCCGTACGCGATCCGGACCACCTCGGCGGCCGTCCACGGCCCGATGCCGGCGATGGCGGTCAACCGGCGGGTCGCCTCGGTGGCGTCGGCGCAGCGCTCCAACCGGTCGGCGAGCGCGGCGGCGCGGCGCAACGTGTCCGCGCGCCGCTGCTCCACCCCGAACGGGTGGAACACCCAGTACGGGGTCGCCGCCACCGCCGCCGGTTCGGGCGGCAGCAGCAGCGGTTGCAGGGGGCTCGGCGCCGGTTCGCGGAAGTGCCGCACGGTCGCCGCGTACGCCCGGTAGGCCTCCTTGCCGGTGACCTTCTGCTCGAAGACCGCGCGCAGCAGCCGGGGGAAGACCTGCCCGGTCGCCGGCATCCGCAACCCCCGGTGCTCCCGGGCCAGCCGGGCGACCAGCGGATGTGCCGCCGCCAGCTCGGCGAAGCCGCTCTGGTCGTCGCGGAGCCCGGCGATCGCGTCGGCGCGGGCCAGGACGTGCTCGGCGCCCGGCCCGTAGCCCTCGGCCAGCAGCGTGCCGCCACCGGGCCGCAGGGCCAGGGTGGCCGGCCCGTCCGGGGTGCGGGTGGCCCACCAGAAGGTGCCGGCGGCGACGCGCGCGCACGGGTCGTACGGGCTGAAGGTGAGCGCGCGGACCGACGCCGCCAGCCGGTAGCCGGCCGGCGGGTGCAGCACCCGCGTCGCGGCGGGCCCGGTTCCGGTCACCCCGCCACTGTGCCAGGTGCCAGACGGGACGCCGGCACCGCCGTGGCGTCGGCATCCCGGGTACGACGATGGCCGGCCGCGCCCTCCCCGGCTGCGACCGACCACCGTGTCCCGCTGGCTCAGTACGAGTAGCCCGAGCCTCCGGCGTCGTTCGACCCGCTGTCCGCCGGCGGGGCGACCGCCTTCGGGGTGCCCTTGGGCAGGCAGCTCAGGTTCTTCTTGCCGTCCGGCTGCACCACGAACCAGGTGCCGCCGACGGCCTGGCCCTTCCACTGCCCGGGCTTCTTGTCACCGATGTAGCGGTACACCGGCCAGCCGCCGACGGTGAGCTGGCGGGTGCCGTCCTGCCGGGTCACGCTGCCGACCTTGTCGTCCGAGACGCCGGTGAGCTGCGGGTTGCCGTCGGTCAGCGCGGGGGGCCACACCTCGGCGCACTTGTCGACGCAGTTCGACGCCGGCGGGTCGGCGGTGTCCTTGTCGAAGCGGTACAGGATCCAACCGTCCTGGTCGGTGACGACCTTGCCCATCCGGGCGACGCTCTTGCCGATCAACTGCTCGGTCAGGTCGACGTTCGCGGGCGGCGCGTCGGCGACCGGCGCCTCCGGCGCCGCCGACGCCTCGGGTTCCGCCGATGCGGTGGGCTCGGCCGCGGCGACGGCGACCGGCTCAGCCGCGCCCGGGTTCGCCCCGTCGTAACCCGCGGGAGCGCAGGCCGTTAGTGCGACCATCGCGCTCGCGACGATGACGGTCCGCTTCATCTGTGCCACGTGCCCTCCTCATTCTTGGCAGTTCACCCATAGGTACGGGGGGAAGGCTGTCAAGGTTGAAAAAGCAACAGTGGTCAATTTCACTTTGATTGATTGAACCGATCGGGGCTGCCGCTCGTACGCCCCGGTACGGGACCTTTCCGGTGCCACGACAGATCAGCGCCGGCCATTGTCACAATGACCGGCGCCGACGTGTCGAAGCGACCTACATGGGGACCGTGACCAGGGGACTCGCCACCCCATTGGCGTCCACCGACTGCACCTGGATCTGCTTGATGTCGTTCGTCGGGGCCGCCGTGGAGGCACTCAACTCGAGACCCTGCGGCCTGGTGTTCGTGCCGTAGCCGCCCTCCGGCACCGACCACGTGGAAATCACCTCGGTGTCGGCGTTCTTGCGTACCACCACCAACCGGCAGGTACGCGGGCCGGGCAACTTGCGGAGACTGAAATTGATCCGGGTGCCGTAGTCCCGCTTCACCAGGAACATGGTCGTCTGCACACCTGTGGTCGGGTCGGTCGCGTCGACCTGGTCACCCTCCTCCTCGGTGCCGCCCACACCCGGGCCGCTCGGCGGCGCCGTCGGCACGCTCGTCGGCGGGTCGTTCACCGCCGCCGTCGCCGTCGGGTCGGCGAGCACCCCCGGCGCCTCGTCGCCTGCCACGCTGACGAACCCGTACCCGGTCAACCCGCCGAACACCACCACCGCCGCGGCGGTGGCGAGGAGCTGACGAAACCGGGTACGCCGACGGTCGGCGCGAACAGCGCCCAACGTCCGGTCCAGCAGCGCCGGATCCGTCGCGGTCTGCTCCAACGCCATCATCGTCTCGCCGTCGATGTCGGAGAGCAGCCCGACCACCGGCACCATGGTCTCCAACTCGGCCGCACACGCCCAGCAGGCGGCGAGATGCTCCTCGAACCGCTCGGTGTCCTGCTCGTCGAGCACGCCGAGCGCGTACGCGGCGACGTCCATGTGGTCTGGCCGGCTCATTCTGTCACCCCCCGCTCCTGCAGAGCCGTGCGCAGCGCGCGCAGCGCGTAGTAGACCCGCGACTTCGCGGTGCCGAGAGGAAGCCCCAACTCCTCGGCGGCCTCGGGGACAGTCCGTCCCCGGAAGTACGTCGCCACCAGGATCTCCCGGTGTGACTGACTCAGCGTACGCAGCGCGTCCGCCACCGTCATGGTGCGCAGCACCCGGTCCGTGCTGTCCGCCTCGGCGAACGCCGTCAGGTCCCGGTCGTACGTCTCCGGCGGGCGGGCCTCCTGGCTGCGGTGCTCGTCGATGGCGATCCGACGGGCCACCGTGACCAGCCACGGTCGCAACGAACCCTGCCCCTGCGCGCCGAGCCGGTGCGCGTTGCGCCAGGCCCGCAGCAGCGTCTCCTGCACGATGTCCTCCGCGCGCTGCCGGTCCCCCCCGGTGAGCCGCATGACGAACATCAGCAACGGACCGGCGTGCTCCGCGTAGAGCAGCCGGATCAACTGGTCGGAGTGGCTCGCCTCGGTTGACGTCGCCTGATGGCGCCCGGGCGCCGGTCGCGGCGTCACCGGACCATTCTGGCGAGCCGTCGCGCGGGCGTCGACCCCACGGGCAGACGAGGTCGGCCGTGACGAGGACCGCGCGGACATCCAGTCCGCACGTACCGCGTCGCCATGCCAACCGGCCGCCACCGCATGCATGCAGACCTCCGGGATGTCCGTGACCAACGCCGGCCCACGAGGTGGGCCGCCCGGTGGTACGCAGCACCGCCGCGAGCGGATCAACAAAGCGCGAAAAAACTTCTGCGCGACGGTCAGCGGCGTACGGAGAAAAGGCCCGGCGGCGGCGGATCCGAACCGGTGGCGTCCGCGTCCCGCACCACCGCCGCGCCACCGACGAAACGGTCCAGCTCGTCACCTGCGACCACCCGCCCGGGGAACCAGTCGCCGGCCGCCCGCCGGGTCAACTCCGGCACCGGAGGCGTCGTACGCCCCGCCACCAGCACCAGGTTGCCGTACCGGCGGCCCCGCAGCACCGCCGCGTCCCCGATCAGGCAGGCCCGCGGCAGCACCGAACGGACAGTGGCGACCTGCCCCCGGGCGTGCCGCAGTGGCGGACCGTCGGCCAGGTTCGCCAGGTACCAGCCCGCCGGGCGCAGCACCCGGGCCACCTCCGTCGCGTACTCCACAGAGGTGAGGTGCGCCGGGGTGCGGGCACCGGCGAAGACGTCGGCTACCACCACGTCGTAACTGGCGTCCCGGGTGGCGGCCAGCACGGCACGGGCGTCCTCGACCCGCACGCGCAGCCGCGTGTCCGTCGGCCAGGGCAACGCCCGCCGGACCAGCTCCACCAGCGCGCCGTCCACCTCGGACACCCGCTGGGTGGAGCCGGGCCGGGTCGCCGACACGTACCTGGGCAGGGTCAACGCGCCGCCGCCGAGATGCAGCACCCGCAACGGCTCACCCGGCGGCGCGAGCAGATCCACCGCGGCGGCCAGCCGCCTGACGTACTCGAACTCCAGGTGGGTGGGATCGGTCAGGTCGACGTGCGACTGCGGCGCGCCGTCCAACAGCAACGTCCACGAGCCGGCCCGGTCCGGTGACGGCACCAACTCGGCCAGCCCGGTGTCCACCTGCTCGACCACCCGGTCACCCGCCCGCTTACGGCCCACGACGACAGGCGTCCCTGCTCAACGGGCCGCGGCGCGCGACGCGGTGGTCAACGCGCGGTGCAGCAGCCGGGAATCACCGAGCAGGGCGCGGAGCCGGCGCTCCAGCCCGGCGATCGGAATCAGATTCTGCGGAGCCCGGGGATCCTTGTACGGCGTCGAGGCGAACCGGGGCAGTGTGACGAGCGACAGGTCGGCAAGCTCGATCGCCGCCTCGACCGGCAGGTCGGCCGAACACTCCACCCGCACGATGCCCGCCCACGGCGCTCCCACGGCCACCGGCAGCCGCACGTACCACGACCAGCCGCCCCAGGCGGTGCCCAGCCGGAACACAGGCGACCGCTCACCCGACGCCAGCGCGGTCACCACTGCCGTCAGCCGGGCATCAAGGTACTGGCTGTGCTGGGTCTTGATGTAGCCGAGTGTGCGCGGCAACTGCCGCCGACTGCGCAACGGGCCGTCCACCACCAGCAGGTCACCGTCGACGCGGGCCGCGTCCGACACCGCCACCTCCAGTGCGGTCAGCGGGCCCTGCACGGCGGCCGGCAACTTCGCCAGCTCACCGGTGCCGCCCACCCGGTGCACCGGGTAACGGATCGCGCCCGCCACCACGTCCTGCGCCGACGGGCTCGCCGTGAACAACCCCCGCCCGACGCGGGTACCCGCCAACTGGGCCGCACCCGCCCCCAGGTCGCAGCGGACCACGCCCGCCGCGTACGAGGCGGCCAACCCGGGGAACGACCCGCCGTCGTCCTCGGCCGTCCAGATGCTCGCGTCGATCCGGCGGACCCCGTCGACCATCAGCACCACGTCGGGCGCCCGCACTCCGGGGCGTACCCCGATCGCCCGCCACTCCGCGGCGGGCAGCTCCACGTCCGCGTCGACCTGCGCGCTGCTCGGCGCGGCCGGCCCGGCGGCGGACGCCTCGAACGACGCCCCGTACGCCGGATCCCAGGAGTCGACGAAGAACGCCGCGTCGCTCACCGGCCCGTCCGCTCGACCCGCGCGGACCGGGCGTCCTTGCGCACCTCGAAGCGCACCGGGATGCGTTCGGCCAGCGCCGACACGTGGGTGACCACGCCGACCATCCGGTCACCCCGGGCGGCCAGGTTCTCCAGGGTGGCCGCCACCGTGTCCAGTGTGGCGGCGTCCAGGGTGCCGAAACCCTCGTCCAGGACGATCGACTCCAGGCTCGCCGCGGTTGTCGACATGCCTGCCAGCTGCTCGGAGAGCGCCAGCGCCAACGCCAGCGACGCCTGGAACGTCTCACCACCGGAGAGGGTGCGCACGCCCCGCCGCAGCCCCGCGTCGTGGTGGTCGACCACGAAGAACTCGCCCTTGTCGTGCACCAGCTCGTACTGCCCGGCGGACAGCTCCCGCAGGATCCCCGACGCCCCGTCGACAAGCAGGTCCAACGCCTCGGCCAGCAGCCACCGTTCGAAGTTGTTGGCGCGCAGGTGCCCGGCGAGGGCGCGGGCGACCTGCGCCTCCCGCTCGTGGCCGACGCGCTGCTCGCGCAGCGTCCCGGCCTGCTCGCGGCGCTCCCGCAGCCGGCGGCGGTCCGCCTCGGCCCGCTCCACCGCCACCGTCGCGGCGTGCACCGGGTCATCGCCGACCGGCACGTCGGCAGTGGCGAAGCGGTAGGCGATCTGCCGCTGTACCGCGTCGGCCGCCGCCTCGGCCTCGGCGACAGCAGTCGCCCGGCCCGCCCGGTCGGCGCGGCGCCGGTCCGCCTCGGCCGCCGCCCAACCGGTCAACGCCGCCCAGGCGGTGGCCACGTCGCCCCGGTCCGTCGCGGGTGGACCGAACCGGGCCAACCCGTCCCGGGTGGTGTCGAAGCCCCGCCACGCCGCCCGCAGCCGCTCCTCGGCGGCGTCCACCCCGGCCCGGGCCCGACGGGCGGTGTCCCGCCCGGCGCGTACCGCGGCTGCCGCCTCCTCCAACGCGCGCCGCAGCCGGGCGTGCTCGGCCAACTCCCGGCGCAGCACCGCCGGCTCGGCCGCGCCGGCGAGCTGCCCGGCCAACTCGGCCAGCCGGGCGTCCACCTGCTCCTGCCGGGCGCGGGCCTGCACCAGCAGCCGCTCCAGGTCCCGTGCCGCCGCGTCGCGCTGCTGCACCGCCGCCTGCGCTGCCTTGGTGGCGGCCCGCGCCGCCTTGCCGGCCGCCGTCGCCGCGGCCACCGCCGAATCGGCGGGCACCGCCGGCACCCGCGCCACCGGCTGCTCGCACACCGGGCAGGGCGCACCCTGGTGCAGGTGCACCCGCAGGCTCACCGCCAGGTCGGTGGCTTTCGCCTCCTCGTGCGCCCGGAAGGCCGCCTCCAACTCGGCGTCGGCCCGCTCGGCGTCCGCGCGGGCAGCCGCCAGCGCGGCCACCGCCTCGGCGTGCTCCTCGTCCGCCGCGCGCACCGCCGCGCGGACCGTCTCGGCCTCGCCGGTCAGCCGGTCCCGATCGTCGTACGCCCGCAGCAGCAGTCGCAGCGCGCTCTCGTCGCCGGCGCTCGCCAGCTCGCCCCGCAGCTTCTCCTCGCGCTCCTCGGCCAGGGACACGGCGGTGGCCGCCGCCTCGGCCTCGGTCCGTGCCGTCGTCACCGCGAGCGCCACCTCGGCCACGCCGCCCGGCGCGAACACGTCGGAGAGCACCGCCAGCTCGTCGTCGAGTGCGGTGAGCGCCGCCGCGGCCTCCCGTGCGGCGGACCGGGCCGCCGCCAGGAGCGGCACCGCCTCGGTCACCGCGGCGGACAACTCGACCATCCGGTCGACCCGGGCGTCCGCCTCGGCCAGCGCCTCGTCGTCCACATCGGACAGCCCGGCGAGCACCTGGTCGACCGCCTCGAGGCGCGCCTCCGCCTGCGCCGCGCGCGCCGTCGCCCGCTTCTGCACGTCCTCGTAGACGCCCAGGCCGAGCAGGTTGACCAGGATCTGCTGCCGGGTCGCCGGCTTGGCGTGCAGGAAATCGGCGAACTGCCCCTGCGGCAGCACCACACAGCTGGTGAACTGCTCGTACGGCAGCCCCACCGCCTCCAGCACCGCCTGCTCCATCTCGGCGGGGGTGCCGGCCACCACCTCACCGAGATCGTCCGGGCTCAACCCGGTGTCCAGTTTGGTCACGTCGAAACCGGCAGGCATCAGCTGCAACCCGGCGTTCGCCGTCTTCACGTTGCCCCGGCCGTCCCGGCGGACCACCCGGGTCGCCACGTACCGGGCGCCGCCGGACTCGAAGACGAGCCGCACCCGGGCCTCGGCCGCCGACGGCGCGAGCGCGTTCGCCAACCCCCTGGCGCCACCCCAGCGGGGCACCGTGCCGTAGAGGGCGAAACAGATGGCGTCCAACACCGTGGACTTGCCCGAACCCGTCGGGCCGATCAGGGCGAAGAAGTCGGCGTCGGTGAAGTCGACAGTGGTCTCGTCCCGGAAGACAGTGAACCCGGCCATGTCCAGCCGCATCGGACGCATCAGTGATCGACCTCCTCGAAGAGCTCGTCGAAGAGTTCCCGGACACCCTCGTCGGCGTGGCCCCGGCTGTCCAGGTAGTCGGCGAACAGCTCCCGCGGCGACCGCCCGGACCGCTGCGCGATGCGCGTGCCACTGCCCGACGCGGCCACCAGTTCCGGGTCGATCCGGATCTCCAGCGCCCGGGGCAGCAGCTCCTGGACCTCCTCGCGCAGGCCGGCGCGCGGCTGTTCCCGCACGAACACCCGCAGCCAGGCGTCCGGCGCCTCGATCTCGGCGAGCTGGGCCACTGTGCCCCGCACCGTCCGCAGCGCACTCGCCGCGGTCACCGGCACCTCCCGTACCCGCGCGGCGGTGCTGGCCGTCACCTCGACGATCGTCACCGACGGGACGTTCTCCTGCTCGCCGAAGTCGACAGCGAGCGGGCTGCCGCTGTAGCGCACCGGGCACGGGCCCTCGACGCGCTGCGCCCGGTGCAGGTGACCCAGCGCCACGTAGTGCGCGGTCGCCGGGAAGACCGTGGCCGGCACGGCGTAACCGAGCACCGTGTGCGCGTCGCGCTCACCGCCGCCGGTGGCCGCGCCGGTCACCGTCAGGTGCGCGGTGACCAGGTGCACCCGGTCCGGTTCGGTGAAACCCTCGGTGAGTCGCCCCAGCACCCGACCCAGGTGGTCGGCGTACGTCTGGTTGGTCTCGGCGGCGGTCAGCTCGTACATCTCCAGCGCGCGGATCGCGTACCGCTGGGACAGGAACGGCAGCGCGGCCAACCGCCACCGCTCCCCGTCGGCGGTGGTGCCGTCGATGACGTGCTCGTCGGGGTTTTCCCGCACCCCGCCGCGCAGGGTGATGCCCGCGGCGTCGGCCCACGGGCGCAGCGCGTCGAGCGCCGGGCCGTTGTCGTGGTTGCCGCCGATCGCCACCACGTCCGCGCCGGTACGCCGCAACGCGGTCAACGCCCGGGTGACCAGACGTGTCGCCTCCGAGGTGGGCGCGGCGGTGTCGTAGAGGTCACCGGCGACGATCACCAGGTCCGGCTGCTCGGCGCGGGCGATGTCGATCACCCCGGCCAGTACGGCCTTGTGTTCCTCGGCCCGGGACTGCCCCTTGAGCACCTTTCCCACGTGCCAGTCGGAGGTGTGCAGGATCTTCATGGCTGTTCCGGTGCCTCTGCCTAGAACGGGATGTCGTCGTCGGTGCCGCCGCCGGAGCCCACCACGGCGAACGGGTCGGCGGACTGGGTGATCGAACGCAGCGTCTCCGATGGTGCCCGGCCCGCCTCGGAAACCCGGGTCGCCCACGCCGGGAACGGGAACTCCAGGCAGAGCGGCACCGGGATGTCCGGCTGGTTGACGAACATGGTGCCCGGCTTGGCCAGCAGCGCCCGCTGCCGCTGCGCGGGCGGCAGGAAACCGTACTCCGGTCGGGACGCCTCGGCCGGGTCGAGCCGGCCGACCACCCGGATCGCCGAGTTGGTGACGATGCGGCGTTCCACCTCGCTCGCCGTCTGCTGCGCGCCGATCAGGATCACGCCCAGCGAGCGGCCCCGCTCGGCGATGTCGAGCAGGACCTCCTTGATGGGGGAGGAGCCCTCCCGGGGGGCGTACTTGTTGAGTTCGTCGAGGACGACGAAGAGCAGCGGCTTGGCGGTGCCGGACTTCTCCTTGCGCTCGAACTCGCTCTTGAGCGTCACACCGACCACGAACCGCTGCGCTCGGTCCGGCAGGTTGTGCAGGTCGACGACTGTCACCTGCGCCGACTCGCTGGTGTTGATCGAGTGCGGGCGGCGGGTGGCCAGGTCGCCACGGATCAGCCGGGCCAGGTCCTTCTTACTGCCGATCAACCGCCTGGCGAACGCGTTGACGGTGCCCAGACCCACCGCGCTGCCCGCCCAGTCCGAGCGGGTCTCGTCGTCGTTGAGCTGATCGACGATGTGGTCGACCAGGTCGCCGTACGAGCCGAGCCGCACCCCGTCGATGCTCACTCCGCCGTCGGCCGGCTGGGCGTACCGGGCCAGGTGGGCGGTGACCGAGTGGACCACCATCGTGTACTGCTGGCGTTCGTCGTCGGCGTCGGCGAACACGTACGGCAGGAGGCGGTCGGCGCAGAACTCGGCGAGCGTCCAGTAGAAGCTGTCGACGCCGGTGAGCCGGCTGCTCACGTCGGGAGTGCCCGACGAGTCGCCGGGGCGCGGAGGGGCGTACACCCGCACGTCGGGGAACGCTCCGGCGCTCAACCCGAGCTTCGCGTACGCCGCGCGGGTGGGCTCGTCCAGGCGGGTGTTGGGGTGGTCGAGGAACAGCAGGTCCTCACCCTTGACGTTGAAGATCAGCGCCTTGGCGTTCACCGCGTCGCCGCCCAGCACCCCGGAGCGGAACACCGAGTAGAGCAGGAACGTGGCGAAGCTGGTCTTGGTGGCCACCCCGGAGATGCCGGAGATCGACACGTGCGCGCCCCGGCTGCCGTCGAGGAAGTCGGCGTTGAGGTAGACGGGCACCCCGTCGCGGCCCATGCCCATCGGGATGCGCCGCTCCATCCGGTCGAAGTGCAGCGCGCGTGCGCGGGCGTCGCCCTCGGCCCGGTGCACCACCGCGCCAGGGGTCGGCGGCACGTACAACTCCGGGTCGACACGCGTGGTGGTGATCTCGGCTGCCTCCTGCACCTGCGCGGGCAGCGTGCCGTCGGCGATGGCGAACACGTCCGAGTCGAACTGCGCGCCCTCGTGGCGGGCGCGGACCTGGGTGACCACCCCGGCGATCGTCACCGGCTCCCGCTCGGGCAGCTCCCGTCGGGTGACCACCACGTCGTCGAGCTGGAGGTAGCTGCCGGGCGCCACGGCCGTCCAGAACTGCAACGGGGTCGCGTCGGCGGTGCCCAGCACCCGCCCGACCGCCTCGCCAGGGCTGTCGAGGTCGGGGTCGGTCATCGGGCGACCCGGGTCGCTCGGGCATCACAGTCGGCGCGCATGACGTGCATCCTGCCCGAGGAGTACGACAGGTCGCCACGCGACGCGGCGGACGACACCAGGCGGCGTCACACTCACGACGCTCAGTGTGTGAACGGGTGACGGCGCGTCACGGGCGGGCGTGGCGGAGCATGAGGACGCCGTCGTCGGCGGCGAGCACGTGCCGCAGCGGCAGGTGCCGGGGCGGTGCCGCGTCGCCGGCGGTGATCCGGCCCGGGCCGGGGCCGGCGAGCAGCGGCGAGACGGTCAGGCACAGCTCGTCGACCAGGTCGGCGGCGGTGAGCGCGCCGAGCAGGTGCGGGCCACCCTCGCAGAGCAGTTGGGTCAGCCCGCGACCGTGCAGCTCGGTGAGGCCTGCGGCCAGGTCGACCCGCCCGGTGCCGCAGCGCAGCAGGTCGGCGACGTCGGTAAGCCCGGGCGGCGGGTCGGCGTCGGCGTGGGTGAGCACGATCGGGCGGACCGGCGCGTCGGCGAAGGCCGCCTGCGCCGGGTCCAGGTCGAGCGAGCCGGAGACGACCACGAGCGTCGGGTACGCGGCGAGCCCGTGTTCGCGGCGCCAGGCGCGACGGCGCTCGTCGAGCCGGACCGCTCGGTACCCCTCGTGGCGCAGCGTGCCGGCGGCCACGACGAGGGCGTCGCAGGCCATCCGCAGCAGCCCGAACACCCGCTTGTCCGGCTCGCCGGAGAGCCCGGCGGAGTAGCCGTCGACGGTGACCGCGCCGTCCAGGCTGGAGACGAAGTTGACCCGCAGCCGGGGGCGGCCCGCGCGGGCGTACAGGCTGGTCAGCGTGGCGTCGTCGAGCGGCTCGGTCGACGGCTCGGGCCAGAGCCGTCGAATCGGGATTCCGACCGTCATTCGCCGGCCGGACCGGTGACGGGAGGGGTCGGCTGGGCGGTACGGTGCTGGCAGTCGCACCAGTTCCGGCCCGGGCAGTCACCGTGTCGCCGGGCCCGGCACGCTCGGCAGATCATGCTGGCAGCCTAAGCCGCGGGAGGACAGGACAGCATGCCGCGTCAGATCTTCCAGCTGAAGATGTCCCTCGCCGGTGTCCGTCCGCCGGTGTGGCGGCGGGTGCTCGTGCCGGCCGGTTACACGCTGGACCGGCTGCACCGGGTGGTGCAGCACGCCATGGGCTGGCACGACTGTCACCTGCACTCGTTCGAGATCGGCGCCGTGCAGTACGGCGAACCCGATCCGGACGGCGAGTTGGCGCTCGACGACGAGCTGGACGTCCGGCTGGACGCGGTGCTCGGCAAGGGGAGCCGCTTCTCCTACACGTACGACTTCGGTGACTGGTGGGAGCACGACCTGGTCGTCGAGGACGCGCTGACCGCGGACCCGGACGAGCGGTACCCGGTCTGCCTGGACGGTGAGCGGGCCTGCCCGCCGGAGGGGATCGGCGGGCCGGCGGGCCACCAGGCGCTGCTTGTCGCGCTCGACGATCCCGATGTCCTGGCCGATCCGCGGTACGCCCTGCTGCGTGACTGGGCGGGTGCCGGCTACGACCCGTCCCGCTTCGACCCCGGCCGTACGACCACGTTGCTGCGCCGCTTCTGCTGAGCCGGCTCGGCCGGTTCCACCAGGCAGCGCTCGCCCAGGGCATAAGCCCGAAACAGGGCGGTAACGATCTGGGAACGCTCCCATTGGTCTATTGACACCCCGGGGGTGCCCCGGCAATCTCATGGGAGCGCTCCCGGGGGGAGTGGCGGACATCTCCTTCACGGCTCCCCCCACGACGCCCCGGCCACCGGCAGGGCGACAGCAGGGGCGTTGCAGCATCCCCCGCCACACACGACACCAAGCCTCACCACTTGAGAGGGGTCAGGATGAGCGTCACCTCACGCCGCCGCTTTGCGGCGGTCGCGCTCGCGTCCGTCGCCGTGCTCGCCGCGGCGACCGCCTGCGGCGACAGCGACTCGTCGTCCGGATCGGACGGCGGCAAGGTCACTCTGGTCGTCGACGTCTTCGGCGACCAGGGCTTCGGGTACGAGGAGCTCTACAAGCAGTACCAGTCGGAGCACCCGAACGTCACCATCCAGGAGCGCGGCAAGGGCCTGGGCCTGGGCGACTACAACACCCGGCTGACGCAGCAGATCACCGCCGGCGCGGGCGCCGGCGACGTCGTAGCCCTCGAAGAGGGCACGATCGTGCAGTTCTTCGCGCAGGCCGACAAGTTCGTGAACCTGGCCGACCACGGCGCCAACGACCTGAAGAGCAACTTCCTGCCCTGGAAGTGGGAGGGTGGCCTCACGCCGGACGGCAAGGTGCTCGGCCTCGGCACCGACGTCGGCGGCATGGCCGTCTGCTACCGCAGCGACCTGTTCAAGGCCGCCGGCCTGCCGACCGACCGCGAGCAGGTGGGCGCGCTCTGGCCGACCTGGGAGGAGTTCATCGCCCAGGGGCAGAAGTTCACCGCCGCCGACAAGAAGCACAAGTTCGTCGACTCGGCCACGAACTTCTACAACATCGTGCTCATGCAGAAGGCCGGCGCGGGCACGGGCTACACCTACTTCGACAAGAGCAACAAGCTCACCGTCGGAGAGAACCCGGACGTGCGGGCCGCGTTCGAGCTGACCACCAAGATGACCGCCGCCGGTCTGTCGAACAACCTCAAGAGCTTCTCCAACGAGTGGAACGCCGGCTTCAAGAACGGCAGCTTCGCCACCATCGGCTGCCCGGCGTGGATGACCGGTGTCATCAAGGGCCAGGCCGGTGACGCGGCGGCCGGCAAGTGGGACGTGGCCAAGGCACCCGGCAACGGCGGCAACTGGGGCGGCTCCTGGCTGGCGGTGCCGAAGTCGAGCAAGCACCAGAAGGAGGCCGCGGAGCTGGCCAAGTTCCTGACCAGCGCCAAGAGCCAGACCGAGGCGTTCAAGAAGGTCGGTAACCTGCCCTCGTCGCCGCAGGCCCTCGAGGACCCGGCCGTGCTCGCCGCGACCAACGAGTACTTCAGCGGGGCGCCGATCGGCAAGATCTTCGCCGCCGGCGCGAAGGAGCTGAAGCCGGTCTACCTCGGCCCGAAGAACCAGGCGGTCCGCGACGCGGTGGAGAACGCGCTGCGCAGCGTCGAGCAGGGCAAGGCCGCCGACGCGGCCTGGCAGGACGCGGTGAAGAACGGCGAGGCAGCAGGCAAGTAACCGGCTGTCGACGCGCTCACGGGTGGTGCCGGACTCCGGCACCACCCGTGAACCCGCGTCGGAACGCCCTGCCGCGGCGCCCGCGACGGTGCCGCCAAGTGTGAAGGACCGTTCATGAGCTCTCTGAAGACCACCGCGCCGCCGGCCGCACCGCCCCGCGGGCCGCGGCCCGCCCCGCGGCACTCCTCGCAGCGTGGCCGGCTACTGAACCGGCTGGACCTGCGCCTGACCCCGTACGTCTTCGTGCTGCCGTTCTTCGTGCTCTTCGCGATCTTCGGCGTCTACCCGATCATCTACACGTTCTGGATCGCGATGACCGACAGGTCACCGCTGAACGCCACGATCAGCTTCGTCGGCGTGGACAACTTCGTCGAGCTGTTCACGAACGACCCGCAGTTCTGGAACGCCGTGGTGAACACCTTCGGGATGTTCCTCATGTCCACGATTCCGCAGCTGCTCATCGCCCTGCTGCTGGCCAACGCCCTGAACCGGCGTATCCGGGGGCAGATGTTCTTCCGGCTGGCCATCGCCATGCCGATCATCACCTCGACCGCCGTGGTGGCGCTCATCTTCTCGATGATCTACGCCCGCGAGTTCGGCCTGGTGAACTGGCTGCTCGACCTCGTCGGCCTCGGCCCCATCGACTGGCGGGCCAACCGGTTCGCGTCCTGGTTCGCCATCTCCACGATGGTCGACTGGCGGTGGGTGGGCTACAACGCCCTGATCTACCTCGCGGCGATGCAGTCGATCAGCAAGGACATGTACGAGGCCGCGGCCCTCGACGGCGCCTCCCGGCGCCGGCAGTTCTGGTCGATCACCATTCCCCAGCTGCGCCCCACCATCATCTTCACGCTGATCATCTCGACGATCGGCGGTCTGCAGCTCTTCACCGAGCCGCTCATGTTCACAAGTGGCTCGGGCGCACTCTCCGGTGGCTCGGAGGGGCAGTTCCAGACGATCACGATGTACCTGCTGGACGTGATGAACCAGCGGTTCCGCTGGGGGTACGCGGGCGCCGTCGCCCTGGTGCTCTTCGTGCTGATCGCATCCGTCTCACTGCTCAACTACCTGCTGGCCCGCCGAATCAGCTCCGACAAGTGAGGGTGGCGCACCCATGACCATGACCACTCTGCGACCACCGGCGGCGCTGCCGCCGACCGGACGTACCGGCATCCGCCACCGGGCGGAGAAGCTCTGGACGGCCAGCCCCCTGACCTGGGTCGGGCTCGTCCTCGGCGTGATCCTGTCGCTGTTCCCGTTCTACTGGATGATCGTCATCGCCTCGCGGACCAGCGACGCGGCCAACTCCTGGCCGCCGCCGTTCCTGCCCGGCGGCAAGCTTGGCGAGAACATCCAGCGGGTGCTCGACAACGGCGACGCGAACATCGTCAAGGGCCTGATGAACTCGTTCCTCGTGTCCGGCACGATCACCGTGGCGACAGTCTTCTTCGGCTCGCTCGCCGGGTTCGCGTTCGCGAAACTGAAGTTCCGGGGCAAGAACGCGCTGCTGCTCATCATCCTCGCCTCGATGATGATCCCCATCCAGCTCGGCGTGCTGCCGTTGTACATCCTGATGGCCAAGCTGGAATGGCTGAACACCATGCCGTCGGTGACGGTGCCGTTCCTGATCGGCGGTTTCGGCATCTTCATGATGCGCCAGTACGCCGAACAGGCCGTGCCCAACGAACTGATCGAGGCGGCCCGGGTCGACGGCTGCTCCACCTGGCGCGTCTACTGGCACGTGGTGGTGCCGGCGCTGCGACCCGCCGCGGCGGTGCTCGGCCTGCTCACCTTCATGGAGCAGTGGAACCAGTTCTTCTGGCCGTTCGTGGTGCTGGCCGACCCGGCCAACCCGACAGTGCAGATCTCGCTGCGCAGTCTGAACACCGCGTACTTCGCGGACAACTCCCAGATCTTCGCGGGTACGTTGATCGCCACCCTTCCGCTGTTCATCGTGTTCGTCCTGTTCGGCCGCCAGATCATCGGCGGGATCATGGAAGGTGCCGTCAAGTCGTGAGCAACCCCGCCAGCCCGCCCGCCGTCGGTGTCCTCGACGACCGGCCCGGGTTGACCTTTCCACCCGGCTTCCTGTGGGGCGCCGCGACCGCCGCGTACCAGATCGAGGGGGCGGCGGCCGAGGACGGCCGTACCAAGTCGATCTGGGACACCTTCAGCCACACCGACGGCCGGGTCGTCGCCGGGCACACCGGCGACGTGGCCTGCGACCACTACCACCGGGTCGGTGACGACGTCGCGCTGATGGCCGAGCTGGGCCTGAAGTCGTACCGTTTCTCGGTCTCCTGGCCGCGGGTGCAGCCCGGCGGCACCGACGCGGCCAACCAGCGCGGCCTGGACTTCTACCGGCGGTTGGTCGACGAGCTGCTGGCCAAGGGCATCGAGCCGTGGCTGACCCTCTACCACTGGGACCTGCCGCAGCCGCTTGAGGACGCCGGTGGCTGGCCGGCCCGGGACACCGCGGCGCGGTTCGCCGACTACACGACGCTTGTCGTCGACGCGCTCGGCGACCGGGTGCGCTACTGGACCACGCTCAACGAGCCGTGGTGCTCGGCGTTCCTCGGCTACGGCTCGGGCGTGCACGCGCCGGGTCGTACCGACGGCGCGGACGCGGTCCGTGCCGGGCACCACCTGATGCTCGGCCACGGCCTGGCCGTGCAGGCGTTGCGGGCCACCCGGCCGGACGCCGAGGTGGGTGTGACGGTCAACCTCTACCCGGTCGACCCGGCCAGTGACGCGCCGGCGGACGTGGACGCGGCCCGGCGCATCGACGGGTTGGCCAACCGCTTCTTCCTCGACCCGCTGCTGCGTGGGTCGTACCCCCGGGATCTGGTGGCCGACCTGCGCACGGTGACCGACTTCGACCACGTGCGCGACGGTGACCTGGCGACCATCGCCACGCCGCTGGACATGGTCGGCGTCAACTACTACAGCAGGCACGTGGTCGCCGCGGCGGTCGAGGGCGTCGAGGCCGACCCGGCCCCGTCGTGCTGGCCGGGCAGCGAGGACGTCCGCTTCGTCACCAGGGGCGTCCCGGTCACCGACATGGGCTGGGAGATCGACGCCCCCGGCCTGACCGAGACGCTGCGCCGGGTGCACCACGACTACACGGACCTGCCGCTGTACGTCACCGAGAACGGCTCCGCCTTCGTGGACGAGGTCGTCGACGGGCAGGTCGACGACGTCGACCGGCTCGCCTACTTCGACGCCCACCTGCGGGCCGCGCACGAAGCGATCAACGCGGGGGTGCCCCTGCGGGGCTACTTCGCCTGGTCGTTGATGGATAATTTCGAGTGGGCCTGGGGTTACACCAAGCGATTCGGCATGATCCATGTCGATTACGACAGTCAGGTCCGCATTCCCAAGTCCAGCGCCAGGTGGTACGCCTCGGTGATCCGACGCAACGGTCTGGCCGCACAATAGGCTCGGGCCAGCCATCAGGGCGGTCCTGGTGTCCACCTTCCGCTGGTGGCACCGGGCCCGCCCGCCGTCGGAGGAGCAGACGATGACAACGCAGCGCACCCGGTCGCTCGGGCGCCCGACCCTCGACGCGGTCGCGGCGCGCGCCGGCGTCGGCCGGGGCACGGTCTCCCGCGTCGTCAACGGCTCGCCCCAGGTCAGCCCGGAGGCCCGGGCCGCGGTCCAACAGGCCATCGCCGAGCTGGGGTACGTGCCGAACCGGGCCGCCCGAGCGCTCGTCACCCAGCGGACCGACTCCGTCGCGCTTGTGGTGTCCGAATCCGGCGAGCGGGTCTTCACCGAGCCGTTCTTCGCCTCGATCGTGCGGGGGATCAGCTCCGCGCTGCTCGAGACACCGATGCAGCTCTGGCTGGCCATGGCCCAGTCGCCCGTGGAGCGGGAGCGGGTCGAGCACCACCTGACCAACCAGCACGTCGACGGCGTCCTGCTGCTGTCGCTGCACGACTCCGATCCGCTGCCGACGCTGCTGGAGGAGCGCGGCCTGCCCGCCGTGCTCGGCGGTCGGCCCGCCCGGATGCTGCAACCCGGCGCTCAGCCGGCCTGGTTCGTCGACGTGGACAACGTTGGCGGGGCCCGGCAGGCGGTGGAGTACCTGACCGGGCTGGGGCGGCGCCGCATCGCCACCATCGCCGGGCCGCAGGACATGGGCGCCGGCCTGGCCCGTCTGGCCGGCTACACCGAGGCCGTCAAGGCCACCGGGGGCGGCGTCAACCCCGACCTGATCGCGTACGGCGACTTCAGCGAGGGCAGCGGCGCGAGCGCCATGCGCCGGCTCCTGGACGCCTGCCCCGACCTGGACGCGGTCTTCGTCGCGTCCGACCTGATGGCGTTCGGCGCGCTGCGTACCCTGCGCGAGGCCGGCCGGCGGGTGCCCGAGGACGTGGCGGTGATCGGCTTCGACGACGCGACGATCGCCCGGCAGGCGGAACCGCCGCTGACCACTGTCTTCCAGCCGGTGGAGGAGATGGGCCGGCAGATGGCCCGTCTGCTGGTGGCCCGCATCCGCGGCGACGACCTGCCCGCCCCGCACATCCTCCTGGACACCCAACTGGTCCACCGAGCCTCCGCCTGACCCTCGTCCGGGGGCGGGCGGAGGCTCCGGGACGGGCGTTACGAGGCCCAGCGGCGGAGCTCGCGCTTGGCGAGGGAGTTGCGGTGGACCTCGTCGGGGCCGTCGGCGAGGCGCAGGGTGCGGGTCTGTGCCCACAGGGCGGCGAGCGGGGTGTCCTGGCTGACGCCGGCGCCGCCGTACCCCTGGATGGCCTTGTCGATCACCCACTCCGCCATGGCCGGCGTGCCGATCTTGATGGCCTGGATCTCGGTGTGCGCGCCCTTGTTGCCGACGGTGTCCATCAGCCAGGCCGTCTTGAGCACCAGCAGCCGGGCCTGCTCGATGCGCACCCGGGACTCGGCGATCCACTCGCGGACCACGCCCTGCTCGGCGAGGGGCCTGCCGAACGCGACCCGCCCGAGCGCCCGCTTGCAGAGCAGCTCCAATGCTCGCTCAGCCATTCCGATCAATCGCATGCAGTGGTGGATCCGGCCCGGACCGAGCCGGGCCTGGGCGATGGCGAAGCCGCCGCCCTCGGCGCCGATCAGGTTCTCCGCGGGCACCCGGACGTCGATGAAGTCGATCTCGGCGTGCCCGCCGTGCGACCCGTCGGTGTAGCCGAACACCGTCATGCCCCGACGGACGTGCACGCCCGGGGTGTCCCGGGGCACCAGCACCATGCTCTGCTGGCGGTGCCGGTCGGCGTCCGGATCGGTCTTGCCCATCACGATGAAGATCTCGCAGCGCGGATCCATCGCGCCGGACGACCACCACTTGCGGCCGTTGATGACGTACTCGTCGCCGTCGCGGGTGATCCGGGTGGCGATGTTCGTGGCGTCGGACGAGGCGACGTCCGGCTCGGTCATGCAGAACGCGGAGCGGATCTCCCCCTCCAGCAGCGGCATGAGCCAGCGCTCCCGCTGCGCGTCCGAGCCGAACTCGGCAAGCAGCTCCATGTTGCCGGTGTCCGGTGCCGCGCAGTTGACCGCCTCCGGCGCCAGGTGCGGGCTGCGCCCGGTCAGCTCGGCCAGGGGCGCGTACTGGAGGTTGGTCAGGCCGGCGCCGTAGCGCCTGTCGGGTAGGAACAGGTTCCACAGGCCGCGCTTGCGGGCCTCGGCCTTCAGCTCGGCCAGAACCGGGGTACGCGACCACGGGTCGCCGGCGGCCACCTGCTCGGCGTGCACCGGCTCGGCCGGGTAGACGTGCTCGGTCAGGAACCGGGTCAGCTCGTCGCGCAGCTCCTCGGTCCGGTTGTCGTACGCGAAGTCCATCACCGCTCCCCGGCGGCGGTCAGTCCGTGTACGACCAGCGGTGCCACCATGTCGCCGATCCGGTCGAAGCCCGCACCGAGGGTCTGCCCCAGGGTGTGCCGGTAGTGGATGCCCTCGCAGATGACCGCGAGCTTGAAACAGCCGAGTGCCACGTGCCAGTGCAGCGGCCCCACGTCGACGTCGCTGCGCCCGGCGTACCTGTCGATCAGCTCGGCGCCGCTGGGGAAGCCGGCGCGCGGGCCGAGGCCGTCGGCGACCGGGTTGCCGGCTGCCGTCTCGCTGCCGCCGAGCACGTCCCAGTACGTCAGGAGCAGCCCCAGGTCGGCGAGGGGGTCGCCGAGGGTGGCCATCTCCCAGTCGAGCACCGCGTGCACGGCCACCGGGTCGGCGGAGGCGAGGAGGTTGTCGAGGCGGTAGTCGCCGTGCACGATCCGGCCGGCGTTCGCGCCCTCCGGGGCGGTCGCGGCGAGCCTGTCGCGCAGCTCGTCGATGCCGGGCAGATCGCGGCTGCGGGAGCGGTCGAGCTGCCCGGCCCAGCGGCGTACCTGCCGGGCCAGGTAGCCCTCGGGGCGGCCGAAGTCGCTCAGCCCGACCGCTGCCGGGTCGACTGTGTGCAGCGCGGCGAGGGTGTCCATCATCGCCATGGCGAGTGCCCGGCGCCGCTCGTCGCCCAGCGGGTCGGTCTGCGCCCGGGTGCGGAACACCTCCCCGGGTACGCGTTCCATCAGGTAGAACGGGGCGCCGATCACGTCCGGGTCGGCGCAGAGCAGCAGCGCCCGCGGGACCGGCACGTCGGTCGGCGCCAGCGCCGAGATGACCCGGAACTCGCGGGCCATGTCGTGCGCGGTCGCCAGAACGTGCCCGAGCGGTGGCCGGCGCAGCACGACCTCCTGGTCGCCGGCGCGCAGCAGGTAGGTGAGGTTGGACTTGCCGCCGGCGATCAACTCGGCCCGCAGCGGCCCGGCGGCCAGCTCCGGCCGGTGTGTCGCGAGGTGGTCGGCGAGCCGGGCCAGGTCCAGGCCGGCCGGGACTGCTCCGGGCCGGAGTGCGTCGACGGCCGGATCAGTCATCCGACTAGTTGATGGCAGCCCGCTCACGTTGTCAAGGTCAGATTTTCCGCTCGGGACATGCCCCTGCAACAGGGACGAAATGGTCAACGACCAGGCTGTGACCAGCCTGCCGGCCGTCGCCGGCCCGCCGAGCGGAGGGACAGACATGTTGCTGCGAGTTCGGGTCACCCTGCCGGACCGTCCGGGCACCCTCGGCCAGGTCGCCCGCACGCTTGGCGTGTCCGGCGCGGACATCGTCCAGGTGGTGGTCCTCGAACGTCTCGGCGGGCGCGCGGTGGACGACTTCACAGTGGTGTGGCCGGGCGCGGCTCGGGTCGAGCGTCTGCTGGCCGGCCTCGCGGCGATTCCGGGCGTGCGGGTGGACGGCGTGTGGCGGGCGATCGGCGCGCCCACCACCACCGGCCAGGACGCGGAGTTGCTGGCCCAGGTCGCGGCCAACCCGGCCGACGGGCTGGCCACCCTCGTCGACGCGGTGCCCGGGCTGCTGGCGGCCGACTGGGCGGTGGCCGCCGTGGTCCCGGTGGACTGGGCGTCGCGCACCGGGAGCGGTGGAGCCACAGTCGGGCACGCGAGCTGGCGCACCCCCGTACCCCTGCGGTTGCCGGAGGTGACCCCGCTGCGGGGCCGGTCGATGACCACCCCCGACGGCACCCACCACGCGATAGCGCCGTTCGGCCGGGCCGGTTTGGTGCTCGTGGTGGCCCGCGAGCACAGCGACACGCTCTACGCCGCCGGTTTCCACAGCACCGAGGTGGACCGGCTCAGCCAGCTCGTCCGGGCCAGCGCGGTGATCCTCGGGGACCGGCTGGACCTGGTGGGCGCACCCCCGGTCAGCGCCAACCCCTGAGCCGCCACCCGCCGGGGTCGGTGGTCCGCGAGGCCCGAACCTGTTGATCTAGTCTCTCCGATGTGGACGTCATTTTCGATGGATATCGCTGGGAGGCAGCCCGCGGTGGCTCGATCCCGGCAGGCGCGGTACCGCACGGGTACGAGGAGGACGGTGAGCCTCTGTGGGTGTGCCGCGTCCGGATGCACGGCGGCGTGCACCCGGGCCAGGTCCGTCCGGCCTTGGGCGCGGCCCGGACCACCTGGGCCGGCGAGGAGGTCCGCGTCGACGAGTACGAGGTGCTGATGGACCGCGGCGTCTGGGGCATCGCGTCCGGTGGCGCGGTGCCCGGGGACGCGTTGCCGGCGGGCCGCGAGAGTGACGGCGAACCGCTCTACGTCGCCCGGGCAGCGGTCGCGCCGGGCGCCCTGCGCATCGGCAAGGTGCGGCGGGCCTTTCGCGCCGCCAACATCGGATACGACGACGCCGAACGTACCGCCCGGTCCTACGAGGTGCTGCTGCGGCCGCCGGCCGCCGCGCCGGTGAGCGGGCGGCGGTCCGGGATCCAGATGGACCCCACCTACGCCGACTTCGGCACCGAGCCGCCCCGCGTCGGGAACGTCGCGATCACCGGCGTCGACCGTTCCTCTGCCGCCGGCGACCACCTGGCCATCGGCGCCGGCGGGTCGGTCGAGCTGGAGTTCGACGTGCCCGACCCGGCCGTCGTCGGCGAGGCCTGCGTCGCCATCCGGGCGCTCGCGTCGATGCTCTCCCGGGCGCCCGGGTACGCCCCGCTCACCGTACGCCTCAACGGCAGGCCGCTGGCCAACCGGCTGCGGATCCCCAACGGCGGTGGGCTCCCGCAACGGCTGGTCTTCGCGGTGCCGGCCGAGGAGTTGACGGCCGGCCGGAACACGCTGCGCATCGAGAGTGGTGTCGACGCCCGCAGCATGCTGTGGCTGTACCGGGTGACGATCGACCCGATGCACGCGCACGACCAGGCGGGACTGGCCCTCGAACGGCAGGCGATCGCCGAGCCGGTGCTGCGGTACGCCAGCGACGCCGGCGACATCACCATCTTCATCGACCGCGGCGAGCAGGCCGTCCTCGAGCAGGTGGCCTGGGCCGACGAGTCCGGCGCCGAGTACGCGATCACGTTCGAGAAGCAGCAGGCAGCCTTCTACGGCTGGCGGCGGCAGCCGGGTGGGGAGCCGAAGGAGTTCCGCGGCCGGCTGACCCAGCGCGGCACCGTCGCCAAGGAGGCGTGGCGGTTCTCCACCCAGGAGGGCTGGGCCGGTGGGTGGCACCGCTCGGGTGACCTGCTCGTCTCGGTGACCGTGGCCGGCCGCCCGGCCACCAGGCTGGCCTGGCGGCACCTGCGCGGCAACAACGGCACTGTCGCCTTCGGCGACCGTGGGTTCCTGGGCACCTACCAGCGGGTCGGGGAGGGCCCCATCGGCTACCGCGGCCGCCCCGCGTAGCAGCGGACCCGGGCGGGGCCATCGGCCCGAGCGCAACCCGTCACCGCCGGGCAATCGCGCGGCAACAGCGGGGGGTCAGGGTGGTACCCGGGGAAGGGAGCCAACCATGACGTTGTGGCGGATCCGAGCGACCGTGGACGACCGTCCGGGCTACCTGTCGGTGCTCACCGCGAGCCTCGCGCTGCGCGGGGTCAACATCCTCACCGTGCAGGTGCAGCCGACCGAGCAGGGTGCGGTGGACGACTTCCTGGTCGACGCGCCTGACACGCTCGCCGAGGCCGAGCTGGTCGCTGCCGTCGAGCGTGGTCGTGGACGGGACTGCTGGGTGGCGCGCAGCGAGGCGCGCGGCCTGGTCGACCAGCCCACCCGGGTGCTCGGTCTGGCCAACCGGCTGGTGCGTGACCCGGACGCGACGGGCGAGGCGCTGCGCGCGCTGCTCGGCGCCGACTCGGTCAGCTGGCGGCCGGCGTCGACAGGCGTCGAGCGGGGTGTCACCGGCACCAGCATGTCGCTCGCCGACCCGGCGGGCGGCTCGTTCGCGCTGCGCCGGGCGGCGCCCGCGTTCACCCCGGCGGAGTACGCCCGGGCGCAGGCCCTTGTCGAGCTGGGCGCCACAGTGGCGCGGCGGGCGGCCGAACAGGTAACTCTGGTGCTGTCCGACAGCGCCGAGGTGGCCGTACGGCCGGCCTGCGCGGACGACCTGTCGGGCGTGCTGGAGTTGCACGAGGGTTGTTCCCCGCGGAGCCGGCAGCGGCGTTACCTGGGCGGAGCGTCGCTGCCCCAGCCGGCCCGGCTGCGCCGTCTGCTGGAGCCGGCCCGGGGGTTGACCCTGCTGGCCACGACGGCTGCCGCCGGCGCTGCGTCGGAGTCCGTGGTCGCCATGGCCAACCTGCTCGGCGAGGGTGACGAGGCCGAGGTGGCGCTGCTGGTGCGCGACGACTGGCAGCGCCGGGGGCTCGGCTCGGCGTTGCTGCGCCGGCTGATCCGGCACGCCGACGCGGCAGGGTACGCGGCGCTGGTGCTGCACGTCCACGCCGAGAACACGCCGATGCTGCGGACGCTGCGCCGGCTGGACCGGCCCGGCACGGCGGAGCGCGACGGTGCTCTGCTCACTCTCACCGTCCCGCTCGCCGCCCCGGCCGGGGCGACCGTGCCGGGGGCCGTCCTGACGCCTGGCGGCTAGCGGGAGTCCTCGGGCGGTTCGCGGCGGCCCGACACGCAGAACCGGTTGCCCTCGGGGTCGGCGAGCACCACGTACGGCGGTTCCGTCGGGTGCGGGTCGGTGGGGTAGTGCTGCCACTGCACCCGCTGGGCACCGAGGGCGAGCAGCCTGTCGATCTCCTCGTCGAGCGGGCGCTCACCGGCGTCCAGGTCCAGGTGGAGCCGGGGGAACTCCTGCACCGGGCTTTCGCTGAGGTCCATCGCGATCGCCGTGCCGGGTGCCCCCGGCGGCGGTTCCAGCACGATCCACTCGTCGTTGTCGAAGCGGGGTCCCCGCCGGCGGTAGCCGAGGGTGGCGGCCCAGAACGCTCCGGCTCGTTCAGCGTCGGACACGCCCAGGGAAAGCTGCGCGATCATCGCCATCGGTCGACCGTACGCGGTCCCGGTCCCCGCCACCGTGGCGGGGACCGGGGTGTCGGTCAGGTGGCGGGGTAGCTGCTGTAGTCGGGGAAGTTGCCGTACAGCCGGCCCTGGCCGCCGACGGTGACGGCGTGCACCAGCAGGTCGCCGCCGACGAACGCGCCCTTCCACGAGGCGCCCCGGCCGCCGAACGCCTCGTCGCGGTCACCCCGCGAGCGCGGCTTGTTGATGCCCACCTTGAACGCCTGAAGGTCCACCGCGAGCTTGCCTGCCAGTTCCTCGTCGTCGCAGGCCAGGGACGCGACAAGCGCGCCGTTCGAGGCGTTCATCGCGGCCAGCAGCTCGTCGGTGGTGTCCACCACGACGATCGTGTCGACGGGGCCGAACGGTTCGGCGTGCATGAGGCGGGACCGGCCGGGCGGGGCGAGCAGCACCGACGGCGCCACGTACGCCGAGGTGTCCTGCCCGGGCAGGAACGGCGCGCCGGTCAGCTTGCCCCGGTGCAGGGGCACCGCGCCGCCGCGGACCGCCTCGTCGACCTTGCGGTGCAGTTCGTCGGCCTTGGCGGCACTGATCAGCGGCCCGAAGTCCAGCTCGGGCAGCGGGTCGCCGGCGGTCCAGTTCTCGTCGACGGCGAGCGGGTGGCCGAAGCGGACCGAGCGCACCACCGGCAGGTACATGTCGAGGAACTCGTCGACCAGGTCGCGTTGCACGACGAACCGGGGGTACGCGGTGCAGCGCTGTTTGCCGTACTCGAAGCCCTTCTTCAGGTGCGCGGCGAGCAGGTCCCACTGGGAGAAGTTCCAGATGCCCCAGGCGTTGAGGCCCTCCTGCTCGATGAAGTGCCGCTTGTCGCTGTCGAGTAGCGCGGCGGCCACCTTGCCGCCGTTGGAGCGGCCGCCGACGAACGCCACCGCGCCGATCTCGGGTGCGCGGACCAGCACCTCGGACAGCTCCTCGCCGCCGCCGGAGACGAGGGTGGCGGGCAGTCCGGCGCGGCGCATCAGCGCGTGCGCGACGGTCAGGCAGACCGCGCCGCCCTGCGACGGCGTCTTGGCGATGACCGCGTTGCCGGCCAGCAGTTGGACCAGTTCGGCGTGCACGAGGACGCTCATCGGGTAGTTCCACGAAGCGATGTTGCTGACCGGGCCGGGCAGGGGCTCGCGGCCGTCGGCGAGCATCCGGTCGATCTCGTCGGCGTACCAGCGGACGCCGTCGAGCGCGCGGTCCACGTCGGCGCAGGCGAGCCGCCACGGCTTGCCGATCTCCCAGACCAGCAGCAGCGCGAGCAGGTCGCGGTGGGCGGTGAGGGCGTCCAGCGCGTCGGCGACCCGGGCCTTGCGGTCGGCCAGCGGGGTACGGGCCCAGGCGTGGTGCGCGGCAGTGGCGTGCGTGACGGCGGCGCGGGCAGTGTCGGCGTCGAGCCGGGGCAGGTTGATGATGACCGTGTTGTCCACCGGGGTGCGGACCGGGGCGGGGCGGCCCACGGCCCGCCACTCGCCCTCGACGAGGTTGTGCAGTGTGGTGACGCCGTCCACGTCGGCGCCGAACGCCTCCGGCGCGGCAGCCACCGCGCGGGCGAGGACCTCGGACCAGGCGGTGCCCTCGGCGAGTCGTAGTGCCATCGCGTCCTCCTCAGGGTCGACCGGGGAGCGGCGGCGTCGATGGCACCGCTGATGGTCGGTACTGTCTCGCGCGCGGTAGCGGGTCAGCAACAGTACGTTTGTCTGGCTGGACGTCGTTGGCACCGTTATGCCCGACGGCCGCTCGGGTGGCGAGCGGCTGAGCTGCGGCCACGATGGTCGATGCATAGAAAAGCATCGATGGTGTGATGTCGTCCACCGGGGTTACCCGCGAGTACGCCGGCGCCGAGATGGTGTCGGCGGTTGCGGGCTTCCCAAGCGACGTCACGGCCGATACATTGTCGACTATCCATGGGAGCGCTTCCACGGCTGCCCTGGTGACACCGCCACCCCACCGTCGCCGGTGGCCACGCCGCCCCCACGCCGTCCCGCGTCGGTGCGACCACCGGCGGCGCCTCCGACAGGAGCCCGCCATGCGCCATCTGACCCGGCCGGTTCCCGGCCGACCCGGCCGGTCGCCGGTCGCCGACCAGCCCTGGCCCAGGCGAATGCTGGCCGCCGGCATCGCCCTGCTCACCGGCCTGTCCCTCGCCGTCACCGCACCGCCGTCCGGTCCGGCGTCCGCGGCGGCGTCCTTCAACTACGCCGAGGCGTTGCAGAAGTCGCTGCTCTTCTACGAGGCCCAGCAGTCCGGCGAACTGCCCGACTGGAACCGGGTCTCCTGGCGCGGCGACAGTGCCCTCACCGACGGCCGGGACGCCGGGCTGGACCTCACCGGCGGTTGGTACGACGCCGGTGACCACGTCAAGTTCGGCTTCCCGATGGCGTTCAGCGCCACGATGCTCGCCTGGGGAGCGGTGGAGTACCGCAGCGGCTACACCGCCTCCGGCCAACTGCCGCACCTGCTCAACAACCTGCGCTTCGTCAACGACTACTTCATCAGGGCGCACCCGTCGGCGAACGTCCTCTACGGGCAGGTCGGCAAGGGCGACGACGACCACAAGTGGTGGGGTCCGGCCGAGGTGATGCCGATGGCGCGGCCCGCGTACAAGATCGATGCGAGCTGTGGCGGCGCGGACCTGGCGGGGGAGACGGCAGCCGCGATGGCCGCGTCCTCGATGGTGTTCCGGCCCACCGACGCGGCCTACGCGGACAAGCTGCTCGGCCACGCCCGGCAGCTCTACACGTTCGCCGACACCGTGCGGAAGGCCTACAGCGAGTGCATCACCGACGCGGCGTCGTTCTACAAGTCGTGGAGCGGCTGGCAGGACGAGCTGGTCTGGGGCGCGATCTGGCTGTACCGGGCCACCGGCGAGGCCAGCTACCTGGCCAAGGCCGAGAGTGAGTACGACAAGCTCGGCACCGAGAACCAGAGCACCACCCGCTCCTACAAGTGGACGATCGCCTGGGACAACAAGCAGTTCGGCGCGTACGTGCTGCTGGCCAACCTGACGGGCAAGCAGAAGTACGTCGACGACGCCAACCGCTGGCTGGACTACTGGACCGTCGGGGTGGACGGGCAGCGGGTGCCGTACTCGCCGGGCGGGATGGCGGTGCTCGACTCCTGGGGTGCGCTGCGCTACGCGGCCAACACCTCCTTCGCGGCGCTGGTCTACAGCGACAGGACCACCGACACCACACGCAAGGCGCGCTACCACGACTTCGCCGTCCGGCAGATCAACTACGCGCTCGGCGACAACCCGCGCAACTCCAGCTACGTCATCGGGTTCGGGGCCAACGCACCGAAGAACCCGCACCACCGCACCGCGCACGGCTCCTGGTGGGACAGCCAGACCGTGCCCGTCGAGACCCGGCACACCCTCTACGGCGCGCTTGTCGGCGGCCCGTCCTCGGCAAACGACGCGTACAGCGACAGCCGCTCGGACTACGTGATGAACGAGGTCGCCACCGACTACAACGCCGGCTTCACGTCCGCGCTGGTCCGGCTGACCTCCGAGTACGGCGGCACGCCGCTTGCCAACTTCCCGGTCGTCGAGACGCCGGACATGGACGAGCTGACGGTGGAGACCACTGTGACCCAGGCCGAGCCGCGGGCCACCGGGCTCAAGGTGATGGTCTACAACAAGTCCGCGTTCCCGGCCCGCGCCCTGACGAACGGGAGGTTCCGGTACTACTTCCGGCCCGACGGCACCGGTCCGGTGCAGGTCACCGCCGGGTACACGCAGGGCTGCCCGTCCCCAACCACCGCCAGGCAGTTCAGCGGCGACATCTGGTTCGTCGAGGTGGACTGCACCGGCTACACCATCGCGCCGGCCGGGCAGTCGCAGCACCGGATGGAGGTCCAGTTCAAGATCGGTGTGCCGGAGGGCGGCACCTGGGACCCGACAAACGACCCGTCGTACCAGGCAACCGCCGGGCCCAACCGCAAGGTGCCGCTCTACGCCGGCAGCACCCGCGTCTGGGGCGAGGAGCCCGGCCCGGTGGTTCCGGACACCACGGCGCCCACCGTCCCGGGCACCCCGGTGGCGTCGAACCTCGGCCCCCGCACGGTCACCCTGACCTGGACGCCGTCGACCGACAGCGGCGGCAGCGGCCTGGCCGGGTACGACGTCAACGAGTTCATGGTCGGCAACGACGTGGTGGCGACCCGACGCGTCACCGGGAACTCGATCACCATTTCGACGCTGCTGCCCGAGCGGACGTACGAGTACACGATCGTCGCGCGCGACGGCGCGGGCAACACGTCGGCCGCGTCGCCGAAGCTCAGCGTGACCACGCCACCGGCCGGCACCGCCGACACCACAGCGCCGAGCACGCCCGGCACCCCTGTCGCCTCGGCCGTCACCGCCACCGGGTTCACCCTGAGCTGGGCGGCGTCCACCGACAACGTGGGCGTCACCGGGTACCGGGTCTACCGCGAGGCAGGTGCCACCGACGCGCTCGTCGGCTCACCGACCGGCACCACAGTCGCGGTGACCGGTCTGACGGCGTCCACGGCGTACCAGTTCTACGTGGTGGCCGTCGACGCCGCCGGCAACACCTCCGCGGCGTCCGCGCCGGTCGCGGTGACCACCGCGGCGCCGCCGGTCGGCGGCACCTGCTCGGTGGGGTACGCCACCACCGACTGGAGCACCGGCTTCACCGCCACCGTCACGATAACCAACACCGGCACCACCGCGATCAACGGCTGGACGCTGCGGTTCAGCTTCGCGGCCGGGCAGACCGTCAGCCAGGGCTGGTCGGCGACGGTCAGCCAGAGTGGCGCGGCGGTCACGGCCACCAACCTGTCCTACAACGGCACCATCGCGCCGGGCGCGTCGGTGAGCTTCGGCTTCAACGGCAACCACACCGGCGGTAACCCGAAGCCGACGGCGTTCGCCGTCAACACCACCACCTGCGCGGTCGCCTGACTCGACGACGGGCGTGGCGTGGCCGGTCTCGCGACCGGCCAGGCCACGCCGCGTAGCGCCAACATTTCCGAAACTTTTCCGAAACCTCCGCTACCGGAACCGGTCGCGTGGTATGAACATTGACCAAGATAAATATCTGACTGAGACGTCCGGTCGTCCCGCCTCGGCGTTCCGGGTGTTGGCCAAGTAGGGAGGCCAAGATGGAAACGAGCCCATCCGTTCAGTACGGCGGAACTTGGCGACGGCGATCGCCCGTCGTCCGAGCACTGCTCGCCGGCGCGTTCAGCGTCGTGACCGTGGCCGCCGTCGCGGTGATGATGCCCTCGGCGAACGCCGCCGCGACCACGCTCGGCGCGGCCGCCGCGCAGTCGGGCCGGTACTTCGGCACCGCCATCGCGGCGGGCCGGCTAGGCGATTCCACGTACAGCACGATCGCGGCGCGTGAGTTCAACATGATCACGGCCGAGAACGAGATGAAGCCGGAGGCGACGCAGCCCCAGCGGGGCCAGTTCAACTTCAGCTCCGGTGACCAGATCTACAACTGGGCGACCCAGCGTGGCCTGAAGGTCCGTGGGCACACCCTGGCCTGGCACGCGCAACAGCCGGGGTGGATGCAGAGCCTCAACGGCAGCAACCTGCGCCAGGCGATGATCGACCACATCAACGGCGTGATGGGCCACTACCGGGGCAAGCTCGCCGCCTGGGACGTGGTCAACGAAGCGTTCAACGAGGACGGCAGTCGGCGGTCGTCGAACCTCCAGGGCACCGGCAACGACTGGATCGAGGTGGCGTTCCGGACCGCGCGGGCCGCCGACCCGAACGTGAAGCTCTGCTACAACGACTACAACATCGAGAACTGGTCGTACGGCAAGACGCAGGGCGTCTACCGCATGATCCAGGACTTCAAGTCCCGTGGCGTGCCGATTGACTGCGTCGGACTGCAGACCCACTTCACCGGCGGCAGCTCGCTGCCGAGCAACTTCCAGACCACGCTGTCCAGCTTCGCCGCACTCGGCGTGGACGTCGCGCTGACCGAGGTCGACGTCACCAACTCCTCCACCACCCAGTACGCCGGGCTGACCCAGGCGTGCCTGAACGTGCCGCGCTGCATCGGCATCACCGTGTGGGGCGTACGCGACAGTGACTCCTGGCGCTCCAACGAGAGCCCGCTGCTCTTCGACGGTGGCGGCAACAAGAAGGCCGCGTACAACTCGGTCCTCAACGCGCTCAACGCGGCCCCCCCGACCACGACCCCGACCGCGACGCCAACCGCGACCCCGACCGCGACCCCGCCGCCGAGCGGCGGTGCCGGGCGGATCGTCGGCGTGCAGTCGGGCCGCTGCATCGACGTACCGAACGCCACCCAGAACAACGGCACCCGGGTGCAGCTCTACGACTGCAACGGTCAGACGAACCAGCAGTGGACGTACACCAGCAACAAGCAGCTGCGGGTCTACGGCAGCAAGTGCCTGGACGCGAACGGCGCGGCCACCGCCAACGGCACCGGAATCATCATCTGGGACTGCAACAGCGGGGCGAACCAGCAGTGGAACATCAACTCCAACGGCACCATCAGCGGCGTCCAGTCCGGCCGGTGCCTGGACGTCTGGGGCACCGGCAACGGCCAGCAGGTCCAGCTGTACGACTGCCACGGGCAGTCCAACCAGCAGTGGCGGACCGACTTCGGTGGCACCACGCCGCCGACGTCGACCCCGCCGACGTCCACCCCGCCGACCACCACGCCGCCGCCGACGGGTGGCTGCGCGCTGCCGTCGACCTACCGGTGGTCGTCGACAGGCGCGCTGGCGAACCCGCAGAACGGGTGGGTGTCGGTCAAGGACTTCACAAACGTGGTCTACAACGGCAAGCACCTGGTCTACGCGTCCAACGTCAACAGCAGCGGCCAGTACGGCTCGATGAACTTCGGGTTGTTCACCAACTGGTCCGACATGGCCTCGGCCAGCCAGACCGGGATGAGCCAGGGCACGGTGGCGCCCACGCTGCTGTACTTCGCCCCGAAGAACATCTGGGTGCTGGCGTACCAGTGGGGACCGACCTCGTTCAGCTACAAGACGTCGAGTGACCCGACGAACGCCAACGGCTGGTCCTCGGCGCAGACGCTGTCCACCGCCACCCTCTCGGACGCGCCCTACGGCGTGATCGACCAGACCCTCATCGGCGACGACCAGAACATGTACCTGTTCTTCGCCGGGGACAACGGCAAGATCTACCGGTCGAGCATGCCGCTGGGGAACTTCCCGGGCAGCTTCGGCTCGACCTACACGACGATCATGTCGGACTCGACGAACAACCTGTTCGAGGGCGTCGAGGTCTACAAGGTGCAGGGCCAGAACCAGTACCTCATGATCGTCGAGGCGATCGGCGCGAACGGCCGCTACTTCCGGTCGTTCACGTCCAACAGCCTGAGCGGCTCGTGGACCCCGCAGGCCGCCACCGAGAGCAACCCCTTCGCCGGCAAGGCCAACAGCGGCGCGACGTGGACCAACGACATCAGTCACGGCGACCTGGTCCGCACCAACCCCGACCAGACCAAGACCGTCGACGCCTGCAACCTGCAGATGCTGTACCAGGGCAAGAACCCCAGTGCGGGAGGCGACTACAACCTGCTGCCGTGGCGGCCGGGTGTGTTGACCCTCCAGCGCTAGGCGTCACTGGATTCGGAGAACAGGGGCGTGCCCGGCACCGCACGGTGCCGGGCACGCCCGCCCGGGATCTGCCATGGGGTGGCATCGCTCGCCTGTACCCAAGATCTCGCCACGGCCCCGGGATAAGCACGCGGGATTCGGGGCAAGGCACCAGTGTGGTGGAGCTGCTGACCGTGGGGCACGGTACGGCCGACCGGGTGCGGCTGGGGGACCTGCTGACCGGGGCCGGGGTGGCCCTGGTCGTGGACGTGCGCAGGTACCCGGCCAGCCGCACCAACCCGGACGTCCGCCGCGAGGAGTTGGAGCGGTGGCTCCCCGAGTTCGGGATCGACTACCGCTGGGACCCACGCCTGGGCGGGCGGCGGCACATCCCCTCCGGCGAGCCGGAGCCGGACACCTGGTGGAACGTCGCAGCGTTCCGGGCATACGCCGCCTACACGCGCACGCCGGAGTTCGACGTGGCGCTCACCGAGGTGCTGGCCGACGCGACCCGGCGGACCACCGCCGTGATGTGCAGCGAGAGCCTCTGGTGGCGCTGCCACCGTCGACTCATCGCCGACGTCACAGCCCTCGGCCGGGGAATGCCTGTCGCGCACCTCATGCCGGAGGGCCGGATCAGCTCCCACCAGCCCGCCGAGGGTGCCCGCCGGCTCCCCGACGGCCACCTGTGCTGGGACGGCTGACGCGCCCGCTCACTCCACGAGATCGTCGGCGAGCAGGTCCATCAGCAGGCCGTCGTGCCAGCGGCCGTCCTCGCCGCGCTCGTAGCGCCGCAGCACACCTACCGGACGGAAACCCGCCTTGGCGTACGCGCGGATGGCGGCGCTGTTCGCCGCCGCCGGGTCGACTGTGAACCGGTGGTGGCCGTACTCGTCGACGAGGTGCCGGGCCAGGGTGCGGATGGCGTCCCCACCGAGGCCCTCGCCGCGGACCGCCGGGTCGAGGAAGATGTCCAGGCTGGCGTGGCGGTAGTCCGGGTCGGACTCGGCGTACCACTGGATCGCGCCGACCACCCGGCCGTCGTGCTCGATGGCGTACAGGGCCAGGTCGTCGTCGCCGAGGTCGGCGCGGACCGAGTCGGCCAGGTCGTCGCCGCCGCGCCACCACCGGCGTACCTCCGGGGCCGCCCGGATCGCCGCGAGGGCCGGCACGTCCTCGTCCGTCGCCGGTCGCAGGGTCACCGCCCGCCCTCGCAGCATCGGCTCAGCCCCGGATCTCGCCGTGCTCGACGCAGATCGCCGACCAGCCGACCGGCAGCACCTGCACCTTCATCCGACGACGACACGAATGGCAGTACCGGGGCGGCTCCAACCGGCGGGCCGACGCGCAGCCCGGATGGGCGCCGTCGGTCGCCGGCTCACCGCACCTGTCGCACCACACCTGCGTCGTCGTCATGGTCGTCACAGCGTGGCGGAGAGGGCCTTGACAGGCATCTTCAGCTCGTCGAGCAGGTCCAGGTCGGCTGTCGCCGGCCGACCCAGCGTGGTGAGGTAGTTACCGACGATCACCGCGTTGATGCCACCGAGCAGACCGTCGCGGGTGCCCAGGTCACCGAGGGTGATCTCCCGGCCGCCCGCGTACCGCAGGATGGTGCGCGGCATGGCCAGCCGGAACGCGGCGATGGCCCGCAGCGCGTCCTTGCCCTCCACCACCGGACGGTCGCCCAGCGGCGTGCCGGGGCGGGGGTTGAGGAAGTTGAGCGGCACCTCGTGCGGGTTCAACTCGGCGAGCTGCGCGGCGAACTCCGCCCGCTGCTCGACGGTCTCACCGAGGCCGAGGATGCCCCCGCAGCACACCTCCATGCCGGAGTCGCGGACCATCCGCAACGTCTCCCAGCGCTCCTCCCAGGAGTGCGTGGTGACCACGTTGGGGAAGTACGACCGGCAGGTCTCCAGGTTGTGGTTGTAGCGGTGCACGCCCATGTCGACCAGGTCGTCGACCTGCTCCTGGGAGAGCATGCCCAGCGACGCGGCGACCTGGATGTCCACCTCGGCCTTGATGGCGGCCACGCCCTCGCGCATCTGCTTC
This sequence comes from Micromonospora sp. NPDC047521, assembly GCF_055587305.1. Taxonomy (NCBI): domain Bacteria; kingdom Bacillati; phylum Actinomycetota; class Actinomycetes; order Micromonosporales; family Micromonosporaceae; genus Micromonospora; species Micromonospora sp. NPDC047521. The sequence goes on from NZ_JBVJGN010000005.1 coordinate 281,234, forward strand.
ATCAGCCGCGCGTCCGGGCCGCGTACCGCCGCCACGATGCAGAACTCGGTCGCCCCGGTCTTCGCGGTCTGCTTCGCCGCCTCGACAAGCGACGGGATGTCCAGCCAGACCGACCGCACCGGCGAGGTGAACAGCCCGGACTGGGAGCAGAAGTGGCAGTCCTCCGGGCAACCGCCGGTCTTCAGCGAGACGATCCCCTCGACCTCGACCTCCGGGCCGCACCAGCGCATCCGCACGTCGTGGGCGAGTTGGAGGGCTGCGGGCAGGTGCTCGTCGGGCAGACTGAGCACGGCGAGAATGCCGGCCTGGTTGAGGCCGACACCGTCACCCAGGACCTGGGTCCGGGCCTGGTCGAGGATCTCTGGCATGGCTCGTACCCTACAAGGCCTCCCGATCAGCCGGAATGACCCGCCGTCCCCAGGCCCTCGCACCGAGTGGATCCGTCGGGCCGCTGGCGGCGGGTGGTAATTTCGCCCGGCGGGTGTCGGCGTGACCGGCGCGGACAGCGGCGAAGGGGTGACGGTGGCGGACTGGCTGGCGGCGCTCGACCGCCGCGCGGACCTGCGGGCGAAGGCCGGGCTGACCCGGCGGCTGCACCCGCGTCCCGCCGACGACGGCATGACCGACCTGGCCGGCAACGACTATCTCGGCCTGGCCACCCACCCGGAGGTCACCGGTGCCGCCGCGGCGGCCCTGTCGGCGTACGGGCTGGGGGCCACCGGGTCTCGGCTGGTACGCGGCTCGACCGACGCGCACCACGCGCTGGAGGCCGACCTGGCGGGGTGGCTGGGCACCGACGGCGCTCTCGTCTTCTCCTCCGGCTACCTGGCCAACCTCGGCGCGCTGCGGGCCCTCGTGCAACCCCGGACGCTGCTCGTCTCCGACGCGCACAACCACGCGTCCCTGATCGACGGGTGTCGCATCTCGGGCGCGGAGACAGTGGTCACCGCGCACGCCGACGTGGCTGCGGTCGCCGCGGCGCTCGCGGCGGCCCCGGGCCGCCCGGCGGTCGTGGTGACCGAGTCGGTCTTCTCGGTCGACGGTGACCTCGCCCCGCTGACCCGGCTGCACGCGGTGGCCCGCCGCCACGGCGCGCTGCTGCTCGTCGACGACGCGCACGCGCTCGGCGTGACAGGTCCGTCAGGCGCCGGCGCGGTCGCCGCCGCCGGGCTGGCCGGCGAACCGGACGTGGTGGTCACCGCCACCCTGTCCAAGGCGCTGGGCGGTGCGGGGGGAGTGGTCGCCGGCCCGGCCGAGTTCGTCAGGCACCTGGTCGAGACCGGGCGTACGTTCATCTTCGACACGGCGCTGCCGCCGGCGGTCGCCGCCGGGGTGCACGCCGCGTTGCGGCTGGCCCGGGCCGGGGACGACGGGCGTGCCGAGCTGGCCGGCCGGGTGGCGCTGGCGGTCGGTCGGCTGCGCGCCGCCGGGTTGGCCGTGTCCGCTCCGGACGCGGCGGTGATCTCGGTGACCGCCCCCGGTCCGGACGCGGCGACCGCCTGGGCCGCCGCCTGCCGGGACCGGGGCGTCGCGGTGGGTTGCTTCCGGCCGCCGTCCACCCCGGACAGCCGGTCCCGCCTGCGGCTCACGGTCAGCGCCGGGGTGCCCCGGGCGGCCTTCGAGCGGGCCCTGGACGTCGTCGTGGAGTGTGCGCCAGTGCCGGCGAGGGATACCGAGGTGGTCGCGTGAGTGCCTGGCAGGGAGTGGTGCTGGTCACCGGCACCGACACCGAGGTCGGCAAGACCGTGGTGACCGCGGCGATCACGGCAGCCGCGCAGGCCGCCGGACTGCGGGTGGCAGTGGTCAAACCGGGCCAGACGGGTACGGCCAGCGGCGAACCGGGTGACGTGGACGCGGTGAACCGGCTCGCCGCGCCGCTGACCGGCCGTACGCTGGCCAGCTACCCGGATCCGCTGGCGCCGCTGGCCGCCGCCCGGGTGGCCGACCTGCCGCCGCTGGAGCTGTACACGGCGGTGGACGCCGTACGCGACGAGACCGACAAGCACGACCTGGTGCTGGTGGAGGGCGCCGGTGGGCTGCTGGTGCCGATGGGCCTGCGCCCGTCGGGCGAGCCGTGGACGATGGCCGACCTGGCGGTGTCGCTCGGCGCGCCAGCGGTGGTGGTCGCCCGCGCCGGCCTGGGCACGCTCAACCACACCGCGCTGACCCTGGAGGCGCTGGACCGGCGGGCGGTGCCGGCGGGCGTGGTGATCGGCGCCTGGCCGGCCACGCCGGAGCTGGTGCACTGGACGAACCTCACCGACCTGGTGCCGAACCTGCTCGGCGCGGTGCCCGACGGCGCCGGCGCCATGGACCCGGGCGTGTTCCGGCGGTCGGCGCCGGGCTGGCTCACCCCGGCCCTGCACGGGGTGCTCGACGACTGGCGGACCTGGGCCGAGGAGAGCAGCTGAACACCTGACTTTCGTCGGTGTCCGGGCAGGTCGGGCGTGGGTAGCCTGACCGCCGTGAGGATTCTGGACCGCCCGGCGCCCGGTGCGCCGCGGCGGGTGTCCCGGTGGCGGCGTCCACTGCTGGACGTGCTGCTCTGGGCGGTGGTCGCCGCCCCGATAGCCGGCGCCAGGTTGAGCCCGCCGTCCCCGCCGTGGGACGTCGCGATGCTTGTCGGTTCGCTGTCGGTGCTGGCGGTGGCCGTGGTGTCGGCGCGGCGCTGGCCGCTTGTCGGACTGCTGCTGGCGGTGCTCGGCTCGTTGGTGGACGGCAACTTCGTCTTCGCGATCCCGGTGTTCAGCTATCTGACCGGCCGCCGCAGCGCTGGCGCGACGCCGGCCGCGGTGGTCTTCGGTGTGATCGCGGTCGGCGGCACGGTGCTGAACCTGGGGCTGCTCGGCACCGGCGCGGCCACCTGGTTCCTGCTGGCCTCGGTGCTGCTGTTCGCAGGCGTGTTCCCCTGGCTGGTGGGCCGGTACCGTCGCCAGCAGCGGGAGCTGACCGACGCCGCCCGCCGCCACGTCGAGGCGTCGACCCGCGAGCGGCGGGGCGCCGCCGAGCGGATCCGGTTGCGGGAGCGGGCCCGCATCGCCGAGGAGATGCACGACTCGCTGGGCCACGACCTCAGCCTGATCGCGTTGCGGGCCGCCGCCCTGGAGCTGGCCGACGACCTGCCGCCGGCGCACCGGGCGGCGGTGGGTGAGCTGCGGGCCAGTGTGGCGGCGGCGACCGAGCGGCTGCACGACATCATCGGGGTGCTGCGCGAGGAGGGCCGCCCGGCCGGCGTCGCGCCGGTGGGGGAGACAGTCGTCGACCTGGTCGACGGGGCGCGGGAGGCCGGGATGGCGGTCCGGTTGGATGTCGAGGCCGGCGCCGCCGAGCCGCCCGGGATGACCGGGGCCGCCGCGCACCGGGTGGTCCGGGAGGCGCTCACCAACGCGGCCCGGTACGCCCCGGGCGCCCCGGTCACCGTCACCCTCGCCCCCGAAGGGGACGGGATCGAGGTGCGGGTACGCAACGGGCCGTCGCCCGCCGACCGGCCGCCCGTACCGGCGTCCTCGGGCAGCGGGCTGCTCGCCCTCGCCGAGCGGGTACGGCTGGCCGGCGGCGTGCTGGACACCGGCCCGTGCCCCGACGGTGGTTTCCAGGTGCGGGCCCGGCTGCCCCTGCCCGCCGACCCGTCCACAGGCGTGCCGGCCGGAGGGTGGTCCGCGGCTCCCCTCGACCCGGACGCGGGTGACGACGACGGTGGGGTCGAGCGGCGGCTCGGTGAGGCCCGCCGCCGGGTCCGGCGCAGCCTGGTGACCGCGCTCGCCGCCCCGGCCGGTCTGGCGCTGGTGCTGTCGCTCGTCTACTACCCGTTCGCCACGGCCGGCACGGTGCTGAGCGAGTCGGTGTACGACCGGATGCGGCCCGGGACCCCGCGCGCCGACCTGCCCGGATTGCCCCGCCGACAGCTCACCGGGCCGCTCGGGACGTCGGAGCCGGGCTGCGAGTACTACACCGACGGCAATTTCCCGCTCGCCGCGCCGACGTGGCGGCTCTGCTTCACCGACGGCCGGCTGGCCAGCAAGGAGCGGATCACGCAGTGATCACCGAAACGAGCGGACAGGTGCGGGTGGTCCTCGCCGACGACGAGGCGATGATCCGGGCGGGTGTCCGGGCCATCCTCGCCACCGATCCCGGCATCGAGGTGGTCGCCGAGGCCGGCGACGGGCACACGGCGGTGGAGCTGGTCCGTGCGCACCGGCCCCGGGTGGCGTTGCTGGACATCCGGATGCCGAGGATGGACGGGCTGGCCGCCGCCGCCGAGATCCGCCGGGTCGTGCCGGAGACCGCGACGATCATGCTGACCACGTTCGGCGAGGACGACCACGTGGCCCGGGCGCTCGGGCACGGCGCCAACGGGTTCCTGCTCAAGGCCGGCGACCCGCGTGAGCTGATCGCCGGCGTGCACGCGGTCGCCGACGGTGGGGCGTACCTGTCGCCGCGGGTGGCCCGGCGGGTGATCGAGCTGGGCGCGGGGCGGTTGGCCCGTCGACCGGCCGCGCGGGACCGGACCGCCGGGTTGACCGAGCGGGAACGGGAGGTGCTGGCGCTGGTCGGGGCGGGGCTGTCCAACGCGGAGATCGCCCGCCGGCTGCATCTGGTGGAGGGCACCGTGAAGAGCTACCTGACAAGCATCTTCACCCGGCTGGACGTGCGGAACCGGGTGCAGGCGGCGATCCTCGCGTACGAGGCGGGGCTGGTCGACGGCTGAGCGGGGGCTGGTCCGGCCCCCGCTCAGCGACTCAGGCGTCGCGCCGGCGCAGCGCGGCACGGCCCAGCAGCAGCGCCGCCGCGGCCCAGCCGGCGAGCAGGAGCAGCCCGACCGCGCCGGGGTACGGGTCGGTGTCGCCGGCCAGGAAGTGCCCGCCGGCCATCCCGGGGAACACGTCGGCGATCCGGTTGAGCACGGCGATGTCCGGCTCCTGCAGGGACAGCGGCACGATCATCAGCGTGGCGAGGAGCACGATGATCGTGAGCACCGCGCTGCGCAGCGCCGCACCGAGACCCAACGCGAGGACGCCGACAAGCGCCAGGTAGGTCGCCACCGCCACGATGTCGCCGATCGTGTCGGCGGCCGGCGCGGTGCCCCACTCGCCGAGGACCGGCCGGGCGACCACTGTGCCGACACCGCCCAGCAGCAGCCCGAGCACGAAGGTCACCGCACCGGCGACCACGGCCTTGGCCAGCAGTACGCGACCGCGCGACGGGGTGCACTGCAGGGTGGTCCGGATGGTGCCGCTGGTGAACTCGGCGGTGACCGCCAGCAGGCCCAGCGCCAGCACCGCGTACTGGGTCAGCTCGACCGCGTCGATCACCACACTGCCGACGGTGACGACACCCGCGTTGTCGGTGAGGTCGTCGTTGGTGTTGCCGTTGGCGACGTAGATGGCCAGCTGCCCGGCGCTCGCCGCCATCAGCAGCAGCCCGGCCAGGACGGTCCACCAGGTGCTCCGGACCGAGGAGAGCTTGGTCCACTCGGCGGCCACCGCGCCGCGCAGAGAGCCGTTCATCGGGTGCCACCTCCGGTCGGGCCGCCCGCGTACTCGACGCTGTCGGCGGTCAGCTCCATGAACGCCTGCTCCAGCGAGGCGCCGTGCGCGCTCAGCTCGTGCAGTCGTACCCCCAGCTCGTGTGCCAGGTCGCCGACGCGGTCGGCGGTGGTGCCGGTGACGGTCAGCTCGTCCGGGCCGGCCGGCTCGACGGTGGCCCCGGCGGCGGTGAGGTGCGCGGCCAGGGTGGCCAGGCCGTCCGGGTGCGGGCTGCGGACGCGGACCGCCACCCCGCTGCCCGCGATCACCTCGGCGACCGGGGCGTCGGCGAGCAGCCGGCCCCGGCCGATCACCACGAGCTGGTCGGCGGTGAGCTGCATCTCGCTCATCAAATGGCTGGAGACGAAGACGGTACGTCCCTCGTCGGCCAGCGAGCGGGTGAGCTGACGGACCCAGCGCACCCCGTCCGGGTCGAGGCCGTTGACCGGCTCGTCGAACATCAGCACCGGCGGGTCGCCGAGCAGCGCGCCGGCGATGCCGAGCCGTTGGCCCATGCCGAGCGACAGGGTCCGGCCGGGTTTCCCGGCGGCCGGTCCGTCCAGCCCGACGATGTCCAGCACCTCGTCGACCCGCCCGGCCGGGATCCCGTTGCTGCGGGCCATGGCCAGCAGGTGCGCCCGTCCGGACCGGGCCGGGTGGATGGCGCGGGCGTCGAGAAGCGCGCCCACCTCGCGCAGCGGCCGGCGCAGCTCCCGGTACGGCCGTCCGCCGACGAGGGCCTGCCCGGCGGTGGGCCGGTCCAGTCCGAGGATCATCCGCATGGTGGTGGACTTGCCGGCGCCGTTGGGGCCGAGGAACCCGGTGACCCGGCCGGGTGCGACGTCGACGGTCAGGGCGTCGACAGCGACTGTCGCACCGAACCGTTTCGTCAACCCACGTAATGTGATCATGCGGTGACGGTAGGCGTGCGGGAGGTCGTCCCACCGCGCCCGAACGGCACCACCCGACCCTTACTTTGGTCAGGTCAGCGGCAGGTAGTCCTCCAGCAGCGCCGGCGTGAGCCCGGCCCGGTGGATCGCCTTCAACGCTCCCAGCAGGTCATCCATGAGTGCCGGCCGGAAGTGCATGAGCAGCACGTCGCCGGGGCGTACGACCTTCTCCGGGGTCTGGTAGCGCACCTTCCCCTCGTGGACGGTCTCGGACCAGTGGAAGACCGCCCTCATGCCGCAGTCGTGCGCCGCCCGCAGGGTGCTGGCGTCGCGGTTGCCGAACGGCGGGCGGAACAGGGTGGGTCGCCTGCCGAACAGGGTCTCCAACCGGTCCGCCGCCCCGCAGATCTCCTGCCTCTGGAAGGCGTACGACCGGCCGGCCAGCGAGGTGTGCGTGATCGTGTGGTTCTCGACGACCCCACCGGCCGCCTCGATCTGCCGGAAGTAGTCGGTGTGCTCCTGCGCCGCAGGCGAGTTGAGGAACATCGTGACCGGGATGCGCGCCTCCCGGATGAAGTCGATCACGGCGGGTGGTCGGGCCAGCCCGCCGTCGTCGATGGTGATGAAGGCGACAGGCTGCTCGGTCGGCAGTCGGTGCCAGAACGGGGCCGGCCCGGTCGCCGGCAGCGGCACCGGCTGCGGTGGCGGCGCGGGCGGGAACGTCGGCACCTGGGACACGTACCAGGCCAGGCTCCCCGGTGTGGGCTTTGCCGTGGGCGACGGCGAGGCCGACGGCGTCGGGGCGGACGGGGTCGGCAGCGGGGTCGTGGCGATCCGGCGCGCGTGGAACGTCGGCCCGGCTGTGCAGGCACTCAGCGCCAACAGAGCCAGAAGCGTTGTTACGACACGGATCCGACGGGAAGGGGTGGCGGACACGCCCGGAAACATACCGAGTGGAGATCAGCCCGGGGGCCGCCGCACCACGAAGGCGTCAGGCATCCGGAAGGTGAGATTGTCCGGACACCAGGGCGGGCGGACGACCCGGATCCCGTCCAGCAGCGGCGCGGCCTCGGCCACCACGACTGCCGCCTCCATCCGGGCCAGCACGTCACCGACGCAGCGGTGCGCGCCCGCCCCGAACGCCAGGTGCCGGCGCGATCCGCGCTGGCCGGGGCGGAACTCGTCGGGCGACTCGACGACCGCCGGATCGCGCCCGGCGCGGCCCAGCCACAGCACGAGGCTGGTGCCCGCCGGCACGTCCGTCCCGCCAAGCGTGCCGTCCACCGCCGCCACCCGCCGCCACGTGACGATCGGCGGTTCCAGCCGCAGGCCCTCCTCCACCACGTCGGCGACCGCGACCTCGCCGGTCCGCAGCCCGTCCCGTACCGCCGGTTCGCCGGCGAGCCGGTGCAGCAGCAGGGTGAGGAACTGCGAGGTCGTCTCCTGCCCGGCGACCAGCAGGAAGAAGAGCGCACCTACCACCACGTCCGGTGGATGCCCGGCGGCGCGCAGGTCGCCGGCAAGCCCACCGCCGGTGGCCGCGAAGTCGCGCAGGACGCCGTGGAACCTGCCCACCTCGTCGGCGAGCGCCACCTGCCGGTCGGCGTCCAGCGGCGCCCAGAACAACTCCAGCGCGGCCCGGGCGAACTCCTTGACCGCACCGACCGGCGCGTCCGGCAGCTCCACCAGCCGGGCCAGCACCAGCAGCGGCAGGTCGGCGGCGAGATCGGCGTACAGGTCGACGGGCCGGCCGGCGTCGAGCGTGGCGCCGAGCCGGGCGACCCGGTCCCGCACCAGCGCGGTGAGCCACTGCCGCTGCGCGGCGACCCGCGCGGGATGCAGCGCGTCCGCCACGATCGCCCGGATCGCCGGATGGCTGGCGCCCGAGTTGTTCGCGAGGGTCGGCGGCAGCCGGAACCGGTGCCCGGCGAGCATCCGCAGCGCCGTCACAGGCATCGGCGTCACCGCGTCCAGCGCGTTGTCCGGCCGGTAGCTGAGCGGATCCGCGAGGACCTGCCGGACCAGCGCGTGCCTGGTGACGACCAGATGGCGTACGCCGACGTGGTCGGTCACCTCGACGACGTCCGGCCCGGGTGCCTCGACCGCGGACTCCCAGCTCCGGAACAGCACGCCGACACGCTAGCGGGCGGCTCCCGGCAGCCCGGCGCGCAACTGCCAGACGGTGGTGCGCTTCACCCGCACGCTCTCCAGCGCCTCCGGCACCGGCACGTCGTAGTGGGCCAACTCGTCGAAGCGGTCCCGGGGCAGGAACGCCCGACCGGGGTCACCGACAAGCGCCGGCGCACCGCCCCGGGCGGCGCGCAGCAGGAACCGCAGCACCCGACGGGCCATCGCGTCGCTGTAGAAGACGTCACCGGCGAGCACCACCTCGGCGTCCCCGGCGTCGCCGTCGAGGATGTCGCCGAACTCGGCGTCGACGCGTACCCCGTTGGCCTCGGCGTTGAGCGCGACGGCCGCGACGGCCAGCTCGTCCACCTCGACGGCCCGCACGGACGCGGCGCCGGCCCGGGCGGCGGCGATGGCCACCAGGCCGGAGCCGGAGGCCAGGTCGAGCACCCGGCGGCCGGCGACCACCTGCGGGTGGTCGGTCACGTAGCGGGCGAGGGCCTGCCCGCCGGCCCAGGCGAACGCCCAGAACGGGGGCGGACGGTCGGTGCTGAACTCGCCCTCGGTCAGCTCCCAGAGCCCGATCGGCTCGTCCGCCTGGTGCAGCCGCACCTCGGGAACGAACGGGACCGGGGCCAGCCGCGCGTGCAGCCGGACGAAGGTGCTGGAGAGCTCGGACACCTGCCCGATTGTTCCAGCGACCCGCCGCCCGGCGTGTCGCGGGGGAGTGGTGACCGGTTCACCACCGTCGGTGAAAACCCACCCCGTGCTTGCCGCCCGGTGCGAACACACCCGTCTGGTCGGGGCACCGGCCCGCTCCTAGCGTTGCCAGGTGGAGACGACCGAACGGAGGCGGCGGTGGTGACGGTGTGGCGGAACGCGCTGAGGGCCGGGGTGGTGCTGGCCGGCCTGACCGGGGCGTTGCTGACCCTGGCCGCACCGGCACAGGCGGCCTTCGCGACCGAGATGAGTGGCCTGCCGGCCCGGTTCACGGCCGGCGACCAGGTACGCACGATCTCCGCCGTGGTCTCGCAGACGGACCGGCGCGCCGGCTGCGCGAAGGTGCGCTGGTCGATGGTGCTCACCGTGCGGGGCATCCGACTCGACCAGGTGAAGATGGACCGGGTGGAGGAGAACGGCGACTTCCCGTTGGAGATCCGGACCGAGGGAGACGTGGCCCGGCTGACCGACCGGCAGCTCGACCCGGGCACCCTCTGCCCGGGCCGCACGGTCACGGCCCGCTACCGGGTGGCCTTCGACGAGGACGTCACCCAGGGGCGGATCACCCTCGCCGCCGAGGCGTACGACGCGAACCTGCGGCTGCTGGCCCGGCAGACCGCCACCCGTTCGGTGGTGGGGGTGGGCGCCACAGCCACCGCTTCGCCAAAGCCGAGCGCGACGCCGACGTCGAGCGAGCCGACTGGCGAGCCGGAGGAGGCGGCGAGCACGCCTGCCGACGAGCCCGTCGCGGACCAGCCGGTCGATGCCGCACCGCCCGCTGCCGGCCGTCCGGTCTCGCAGGCCGGCGGGTTCGGCCTGGTGCACGCCGCGTTCCTGCTCGGCGGCCTGCTGCTCTCGCTCGGGGTGGGGCTGCTGCTGCGACTGCGCCACCTGACCCGGGCCGCTGCCAGCGAGGCCGAGGAGCCGCCTGTGGACCGGCTCTGGGAACGGCCGGCACCCGCCGGCCGCTGGTGACCGCCCGCCGCTGACGATCGGGTACGCCGGCGGCGGGCCGCCAGCCGTGGGGGCCGGCGGATCGCCGCCGGCCCCCACGGTGTCACCTGGTGAACGCCTGGAACTCGGCGATCCGGACCTGGTTGCGCGCCGGGCTGGCGGTCGCGCAGTCGGTCGTCGTGGCCGGGTCGTCGTCCTGCTCACCCGCGTAGTTCGGGCCGCCTGTGCACTGGCTGGCCAGCACCTCCAGCCGCAGGTGGGTGGCGACGGTGCTGGGCACCGTGAACGTCCGCAGGTTGATGTCCCGGCTGTACGCCCGGTACGCCCCGCCGGGGAACGCGTCGGCAGCACTCGTGTAGATCCGCTGCCAGCGCGACGGGTCCGCGCAGTCGGTGGTCCGGGCGTTGCACGCGGACACCGCGAACGAGCGCAGCGCGCTCAGCGCGTTCTGACTGCCGGCGTCGACGTCCCCGGCCACCGCGGGACGCAGCATCGCGCTGACGTTCACCCGCTTGACGGTCTGCGGCACGCCGCCCGGCAGCGCCACGGTGACCTGCCGCCCGGCCACCCCGTCCACCGAGGCCCAGTTCGTGGCCTCGGTGTCGTCGGCGATCCGGTCCAGGTTGACCCCGTCGCCGCTGATCGTGGCCCCGGACGTGGTGGACGCGAGGTTGCGGCTCAGCGACAGGTCGACAATTCCGCTCCGCCCGGCGTCGGCGACCACGCTGAGTCGCTGGTGCCCGAAGCCGGGCGCCACCGCCAGCAGGTCGTACGTGCCGGCGACCATCTCCACCGTGTCCGGGATCGGGGTCGCCGGGTCGGTGTCCGCGATCGGCGTCGCCCGGGCCTCGTACGCCCCGACGTACACCCGGATCGGCGCGTCGGCGCTGTCGCCGCGCGGGCGCAGGGTGAGCGTCGCGTTGCCGCCGCGCGGTGACGCGAAGCTCGGCGTCGGGTCGGTGTCGGCGGCGCCGTTGGTGACGGCGTCGCGGCCCATCCCGGAGCGGGCGAACTCCGCCCAGATCAGGTCCTGGTTCGCCCCGCCGAAGCGCAGCAGGTCGGCGGTGAGCATGTTGTCCCGCATGTCGAGCATGCTGACCTGGCTGGCCGCCTGGAGCAGGAACGAGTCGAAGACCAGCTGCGACCAGCGCCGGTTGCCGGGGCACCTGTCGGCGGCGACCTTGCCCTGCGCGCACTCCGCCTGCCGCTGGGGCGTGCCGAGGCCGTACCGCTTGACGAGTGCGGAGCGGACCCGGAAGTTGGTGGCGCCCCAGATCTCCCCGTCGGCGTGCACCGCCGGGCCTCCGGTGTTGTAGCCGATGTCCGAGTAGTTCAGCGGACTGCGGCTCAGGTCGTAGTTGCGGATGCCGCTGACCAGGTTGCCTGTCACGTAGCCGCCGGTGACGAAGGGCGTCTCGCCGGGCGCGCGCAGGCCGTTCTGGTAGAGGTACTCGGCGGCGAGCAGATCGCCCCAGGACTCGCCCATCGCCCCGCCCTGGTGGCCGCCGATCCCGCTGTCCGGGCCGGCGATCATCCGGTTGGTGATCGCGTGGGTGTACTCGTGGCCGATCACCGTCATGTCGTAGTCGCCGTCGACGCACGGCGGGTACGGTCCGCCCGCCTGCGGCTGCCACAGGTACATGTTGGTGGTCGGCGGCAGCCCGTCGCGCGGGGTGCCCTGGTTGGCGTTGTTCCGGTTGCCGGTCAACGCGCCCTGCTGGGCGCGGCCCTGCTCGGCGTCACCGCCCAGACCGGCCGGGGTGAGGTTGACCGCCTGGAGGTTCCACGCCGACTCGGTGAAGCCGAGCTGGTACGCCCAGTCGTGCATCCGGTTGTGCATGGCGAAGAGGTTGGCGATCGACGCGTCCGCGTCGTTGCGCTGCGCGGAGGTGAACACCTCCGGGTTGCACTTCGCCTGGTGCCACTGGTCCGTGAACGGGTACTCGTAGCGGCGCTCCGGACTGGTGGGCGCCGGGACGACAGGGGTGTTGTTGCCCCAGGACAGCACCGTGTTGGCCGAGTTGCCGCGCGAGGTGAAGGTGGGCGTGCCGGTGGCCGCGTCGACGTCCCACGGCTGGCCGGTGGCCGGGTCACGGAAGGCGGCCTGGCAACCGGGTGCCGGGTCGCCGCACCAGCGCACCCGGGGGTCCTGCCCGGGGCCGAGGTCGCGGGGCGGGGTGGCCGGGAAGACCGCCCAACTCGGGTTGTCGGAGTCGAAGTCGACGAGGTCCTCGCGGACGAGCACCTTCCCGGTGATGCCGTCCACGTAGGTGGTGAACGCGGCCGGGTGGTCGCTGTCGGCGCCGATGAGTGTCACCTCGTACGCGGACCGGGGGCCGTCCACCGGGGTGGGTACCGCAACGGCCCGCACGGTGTGGCTGGCGACCGCGCCGGCGTCGAGTCCCGCGTCGGCGAGCGCGGCGGCGTACGCCTGCTCGGCGGTGCGGGTGGCCGGCGCCGGCGTGCCGGTGTCACGCGCCAGCGAGGAGCTGACCGAGAGCACCGACCCGCCGGCGACGGCGACTGTGACGAGCCCGTCCGGCCCGGCGGGCAGGTCGCCGAAGCGTTGCCGGAGGGTGACCACGGCGCCGCTGCCGATGGGGCGTACCAGCACCCGTTCCATGGCGGCGACGGTGGGGGCGTCCATGCCGTAAAGGTCGCGGTTGGCGGTCAGGTAGGCGCGGGCGGCGGCCTCCGGGTCGGTGGGCAGCCCGGTGGCGAGGGGGGTGCGGCCGGGGCCGAGCGCCTGCGGGGTGCCGAGGCGGTTCCACCGCACGTCGGGGTCCGCGGCGCGGGCCAGGCCGCGCTGGCGGGCGTCGGGTGCCGCCGTACCGGTGCGGTTGTCGACGTCGGCGGGTTGGTGGCCCTCGGCGAACGGGCCGGACCTGCTCTCGGCGGACGGTGGGTTCGCGCTGGGGGCCGCGGTGCTCACGCCGGTGGGGAGCAACGCGGCGGCCGTGGCCGTCGTCGCCAGGATGGCGATGAGCCGGCGTCGACGCCGGCTCATCGGGGGTGACCACTCCGGTTGTGGCACGGGACCTCCTCGTGGGAGCGGGATGGCCGGCGGCTGCCGACCGACGCTGCGCGGTGACGCATGCGCATCTGTGGATATCAGTCGGCCGGGGGCGGGGCAAGGTCCGGAGCCTGTGCAATGTCGTCGGCCCGCCATTCGGCCGGCGGCCGGTCGCCGGAGCGGGTCAGTCCAGCTCGGTCGGGTCGAGGCCCAGTTCCCGGGCGGTGACCAGCCGGACCCATTCGCCGAACTGCCGGCGGGAGATCACCCGGTCGTGCACGGCGAGCTGCACGGCCAGGCCGTCCATCACCGCGCTGATCCGCCAGGCCGCCCCGTCCGGGTCGGCGCACTGGAAGGTGCCGTCGGCCACGCCGGCGGCGATGACCGCGGCCAGGTCCTGTCGCCAGCGCAGGTCGAGCCGGCGGGAGACCTTCTCCAGCTCAGGGGTACGCAGCGACTCGGACCAGCCGTCGATCCACATCGACCAGGAGGTGGCCCGCCCGGCCGGTGTGTAGAGCTTGAGGATTCGGCGGAGCTTTGTCAGCGGTGGGGCCGAGGACCGGGTCACCACGTCCAGTCGGGCGAGATCCTGCTCGACCGCGTACGCGAAGGCTTGTGAGAGCAACCGCTCCTTGGTGGCGAAGTGGTAGAAAACCAGTGCCTGACTCACGCCGGCGGCCTGCGCCACATCCGCCGTTCGGGTATTGGCCAGCCCGCGCTCCACGATCACGTCACAGGCGGTGCGCAGCAGGGCATCCAGGCGGATCTCGGCCGCACGTCTCGTCACGACCGTTACCGTAGCCCATCCGAGTGAACACGAACAGTTACCACCGCACCCTGATCCGCGCTGCGACAGTCGGAAGCCGGACACTTGCTCAGGCCCTCTTCGGTCGTTCTCCAAGGAGTGTCCGTCGAGGTCCGCCGGCACGAGCTGATGCGCGCGTACACCCTTCTCGCGACCTGCGACACGATGATGACGATGATTGCCTGATGGTTTCGGAGGGTGACCGTCCGCAACGAATTGCGGCATCAGGCCAGCCCCCTAGGAAGCCCCGCGGGATGTCGCTGGTCCCACCCGCGCCGAGGGTGAGACGCGCCGAGGCGACCCCGAGTTGGCAGTCGTTCACCGGCTCGGCTAAAGTTTTCATCCGTCACCCGGGAACGTCCGGGGGCGTGCGGACGTAGCGCAGCTGGTAGCGCATCACCTTGCCAAGGTGAGGGTCGCGGGTTCGAATCCCGTCGTCCGCTCGGAGCTGCCGCCACGCATGACGGGGGCAACCTCGGTGGGGTGGCCGAGAGGCGAGGCAACGGCCTGCAAAGCCGTCTACGCGGGTTCAAATCCCGTCCCCACCTCGGCAACAAGCACGGGCGATTGGCGCAGTGGGAGCGCGCTTCCTTGACACGGAAGAGGTCACTGGTTCAAACCCAGTATCGCCCACCACAGAGAACGGCTCGTCACCGAAAGCCCGGTGACGAGCCGTTCTGCTTATCCCTGGGCTCATCCGACGCTGAGCCGGTAACCGATCCCGCGAACGGTGTGCACGTGCAGGGTGTCGTCGGCGGCGCGCAGTTTGCGGCGTAACCGCTTGACGGCCGAGTGCAGGATCGACGTGTCGCCGAGGTACGCGCAGCCCCGGACCGACTCGCAGAGCCTCTCGTACGTCCAGACTCCGAGCGGTGCGGTGGCGAGTTGGGTGAGCAGGCGACGCTCGAGTCGGGTCAGGGCCAGCGGTTGTCCACGCCACGTCACCAGATGGCCGAGCGGGTCGATCGTGAGGTCACCGAGACTGGTCCGGCCGGCGGTGACGGCGGGAGCGGCTGCGGCGGGAGTGGGAACGGCTGCGGAGGTGGAGAGCCGCGCCGGCCGGCTGCTGGCCAGCGGGCCGATCATCGCCTGCAACTCCGCTAGGTCGGTGCAGATCACCAGGGTGCCGAGGCCGTTCAGGCGCCGCACCATCCGCTCGCGCACCGACACGTCGGCGGTCACGCAGAATACGAGGGACACATCGTCGATCACTGTTGTACCTCCCCAGGGCCAGTGAAAGACAGCGCTGTCTGAACGCTTGATTCGCGGCGCGCCAAGAACCTTCCGGACTTATGACCCTCTCAACCCCTGAGTAGGCAGCGATCGAGTCCAGCTGATGCGGAGTCGGCGGTCGCGGCGCCCTGGCGGCCTGGGCTCTGGTGGGACCGAGCCGGTTCCCCCGGCCGATCAATCGTTGCGCTCGCCATCAGGTGGCTGGTCAGGTACCGCCAACTCACCTGATTGCAAGCGAACTTCCGGGCACGGACGGGGCGTATTGGATGGGCCGGAACCGACCTGACCGGGGCGACAGGTCTCGACAAGTATCAACCCAAGACTCGTCTGCGGAACAGAAGGTTAGGGTTCGAATCCCTTCGGGCGCGCATAGCACCAGGTGAGCCTGGTTGGACAACGCTCAATGCTCCGGACGCTGAACCGGCTCTCCTTCCGCCCGGGATCGTGCCTGCGGAGGCGTCAGGAACTCCCGGCCGTTCGTTCGCGTGACCGAGGGTCCCGGGCGTCGGTCGAGACCCGGGACCCTCGGATTGTTCGATACCGCTGAGGATTCGCTCCGCCCGGGGTCAGGGCTGCTGCGAGACAGTCGCGCAGTTGGAGACCTCGGGCATGCCGTTCAGGCGGTCGCTAAGCCAGGTGACCGCGGTGCCCTGGTCGACGAGCAGGGAGTCGACGTGGTTCAGCATCGGGCTGGGGCCATCGATGCCCGAGATCGGGGCGTAGACGACGTTGCCGCCGCGCAGGCACCAGTCGAGGGCCAGCTGGCGGGCCTGCGCGTGCTGGACGAGGTTGTCGTGCACGCCGGTGGCGACACGCACGATCCCGGCCGGCTTCTGCGTTCCGATCCGCTGCTGCTCGAAGGGCACCCGGAACTGGGGGTCGGCCGCGAATATCGCCGAGATGGACTGCCCGGTCTTCGTCCAGGCCGTGCTGCGCTGGTAGGAGTAGGTGAACATCGCGTCCCACAGGCACCTGGTGGAGAGGTCCTTGAGGACCGCCCTGCCGATGAAGCTGAGGTGCTTATCCAGCAGGGCCTGGAAGGACGGGTCGGACTGCACGAACCCGTTCAAGTTCCAGCCGATGGCACCGACCAGTTCGGTGCCATCGATACCCGCCCCGACCGCAGCGAGGTCGGCCGGTGCCGCGCCCACATAGCTCGCGCGCACGGGGACGTCCGGCGCGTAGGTCGGCTGGAGCTCGAGTGCCGCGCCGACCGCCCCGCCGCCCTGGCTGAACCCGTACAGACCGGTCGGTGAGTCGACGGTGACGGACGCACCGGGCAGGGATCGTGCAGCCCGCGCGGCGTCGAGCACCGCGTGACCCTCGTCGAGCCGGTTGACGTAGGTGTGCACCCGATCCGTGGTTCCCAGGCCGATGTAATCGGTGACGGCGACCGCGATGCCCTTGCTCAGCAGCCGGTACATCGACAGATTTTCGACCCCGATCGAGAGGGTGCTGTCACCAAAGGCGACCACGTTCTGCAGTCCCAGGGAGGCGGAACACTGATCGCCCTGACCCATCGTTCCCGGCGCGACGACGACCAACGGGCGCGGGCCGCTGCCCGACCACCTCGCCGATGGCTCGATGTACGCACCGGTCACGGCGGCGGGCTGGCCGTTCGAGTCGGTGGTCTTGTACATGATCCGGGTTGCCCGTCCCGGAAGGGGTCTGCCGTCCAGGCCCGGTAGCGACAGCGACAGCGGCAGCGGTTCGCTGCGTACCAGAGCCCCGTTCTCGGCGGGCAACTGGGCGGGCGGGGAGTAGAACGCGGGAATCGTGATGCCCCGGGACACGGTGTTGGCACTCGCTGCGGCTCCTGGGAGCGCTGCCAGACCGAGTCCGACCACGGCGGCGAGTGCCGCAGTGCGGGCGAGAGTGCGTGCGGACATGCGGTGGACCTCCATTGATGAGGGTGATTGACATGACCGCAGGGGTGCTTCGACGTCCGAGACGCTAAACCCTGCGGGTGAGACGGGAGGTGGCGGGCAGGCGCGCGCTTTCTCGGCGCGGGTCAACGCAACTGCACGCCAATGTTTCCGTCATGTGACCATTGGTCACATGACCAGTGGTCACATTAGCCCTCTCCGGTAGGGGCGACAAGACCCGTCGATCGCTCTCGTTCGATGCGTGTCAAGGATCTTGGACAGTGATTCGGGTTGCTGATCAGGCTGCTGGTCGCTGTTGCCGGTGGCTCGGTAAGGACTTCGGCGGGGGTGCGGTAGCCCAGCCGGGAGTGCAGGCGTTGCCGGTTGTAGAACACTTCGATGTACTCGGCCACGGCCAACGGTGGCTGTCTCCGCACGGGCGCGGGCCTGCCACGCGGAGAACGTCGAGCGGGGCACGGCCAGCAGCCGGCACATGAACACGATCGGGTAGGTGGCCTTCTCCGCCTCAATCACCGCGCAGCGCGCCGCTACGGGTGCGTCCGGGCTAAGAAGGCAGCGGCTTTTACGGGAACTCGTTCTCCATCCGCAGCCGGCGGACCTCGTCTTCCCACTCTTGCACGCGGGCGTGATCCGCAGGCGACAGTGCAGGCTCGGGTGCCGGGTTCGCCCGCCGCCACGCGTTGACCCAGCTGCCAAAGGTCCGTCGTGGATAGCAAGATCGCGGGCGACCTCCGCAACCGGACGGCCGGTTTCGATCACCAACTGCACCGCCTCAGCCTTGACCTGCGGACTGAGCCACGACGCTGCTCGGACATAGGCCTCTCAGAAGAGAACCCCTGTCCAAAATCCTTGATACACCTCAGTCGCGACCCGGAGATACGGGTGGGACGTCGCGTCGCGTCCGGATGGTGCACGCGGGATCGGTGCCGGGACGAGGGCCGCCGTCAGCGGTGCTCGGCCAAGGAAACGGCCGTTCGTAGGAGCGCGAGCTGGCCCGCCACGACGCCGGTGAAGTTAGGGTCGCGCGCACGTGAGCGAATCGCGGCGCGCCAGGCCTCGTGTGCCGGGCGATGCTCAGAAGTCGGCGGGGCTCCCCGGCGCTGTCTCTTCGATCGCTCCATGGTCGGCGACTACTGTGCAAGAGGCGTTCGACGAGCTGGCAGCGGCGGCGAGTCCAATGGTGTCGAGGACGTAGCCGTCACGTGTGCGCCCGTTCGGCTCAGCTCGATGGCCACCGCACGACCGATCCACGACCCGGCTCCGGGCAAGACGGCGACCGTGTCATCGAAGGTACTCACTGCCGGACGGGTACGCGGCTGTTGAGGAACGCGATCTGGTCGGCGACCACGCCCTCGAAGTGAGGGTCGACGTAAGGATCGAAATGGCCGCAGGGATAGGTCTTGAACTCCGAGTCCGGGATTCTCCCGGCGACCCAGCGTGACGCCTTCGTCGGGGTGAGTTCGTCTCGCTCCCCAGCCTGAATCAGTGTCGGGGCGGTGATGCGGTGCGCGCGCAGGCCGGGAGAGTAGCGCGGCATGTGCAGCAGGATGCGGGCTGCGACGCGGTTGCGAGGTAGGAAGCTGTCGACATCCAGGCCCTCGGCGAGTCGTCGCAGGATTCCCGTGCCGTCGTCCTCGAGCATGACGGCGAGGGTGCCGGTGTCTCCGATCGACGGTAGGTAGTAGGGCGAGCGACCGGTGAGCTGCCGTGTCAGGTCCTTGACGGCCGCGACTCCGAGGCGGGTGACGTGGCGGGCTCCCATCGCGATCGTGGCGTGCGGTCCGGAGACGTGGGGGACCTGGGCGATGACTGCGGCGAGGTCGTGGTCGCCGGCCGCGGTGTGCAGGACGTGCCCGCCACTGAGCGAGGAGCCCCAGGCGATGACCCGTCCGGTGTCGACCCCGGGCAGCGCGCGTGCGTAGGCGATGGCTGCCCGCCAGTCTTGCTGTTGGCGGGACAGGCTCAGCAGTTCGCGGGGCCGGCCAGTGCTGTCACCGAAGTGCCGGTAGTCGAAGACGAGGACGGCGTACCCGGCTTCGGCGAAGCGCTGCGCGTAGGCGTCAAGCCGCAGTGTCCGGATCGCGCCGAAGCCATGCGCCATCACGATGACCGGTGGCCGTTCAACGTTCTCGGGCCGGTAAAGCCAGGCGGCGCAAAGTTCTCGGCCTACCGAGAACGTGACATCCGATCGTCGAGCGTCGGCAGGTGTGGTGGGCTCCGGGTTCATCGGATCTCACCAACCAGCGGAAGCCGTTTCTCGGCGCCTCCGCGGGCTCGTTTTGAGCCCCGGGCTCGCTCGACCCGCAAGGTTCGCATGTAGTCGTCGAAGTCCACCTGGATGGTGTGTCGCTTGCTGCGGACGTAGCGTTTCGCGAGTGAGGCGCGGTAGTGGTTGATCTCGGTCTCCATTTCGGGGGTGCCCGGGAGGGCGTAGAGGCCTTGCAGGTGGTCGGCGAGGATCTCGGACTGGCGTTCGGCGATCGGCATGATCGCGCCGAGGGGCTGGATCAGTCCGACGAAGTACAGGTGTTGCGTGGTGGTGGAGAACATCCTCTTGTAGAGGCGGATGTCGTTGCTGTCGCCGGGGTCCAGGAACGCCGGATCGAAGAACGGGAAGCTCAGCTTGTACCCAGTGCAGTAGACGACGAGGTCCGCTTCGACCCGGCTGCCGTCGGTGAACAGGACAGCATCGCGTTCGAACCGCTCGATGGTGGGCTTCGGGGTGATCTCGCCGTGGGCCAGGCGGTCTAGGATCCGGCTCGACATCGTGGGGTGGGCCTGGGCGAACTTGTGGTCGGGTGCCGGCAGTCCGTACCGGTTCATGGGGCCGGTTGCCGCCTTGAAGAGAAGCCGCGCCAACGGCCAGCGAACGGCGCCGGGGATCCACTCCTTGCCGGCGATCTGGTCGTAAGGCCGGCCGAAGACGTATTTGGGGATGATGTGCACTCCACTGCGGGCTGCCAGGTAGGTTGCTCGTGCGTGGTAGCTGGCGTCGACGGCGATGTCCATGGCGCTGTTGCCCATCCCGAGGACGACGACCCGTTTGCCGGCGAGCTGGGTCTCGCTGGAGTAGCTGTGCGAGTGGATCTGTTCGATGCTCGTCGTGTCGGAGCCGGGAAAGGCGGGTTCGGGCCAGCGCGGGTCCCAATGGTGTCCGTTGGCTACGCAGACGGCGTCGTAGTAGCGACGCTCACCCGTGGTAAGGGTGACCTCGAAGCCGCCGCCGGCCAACGGCTCGACGTGGCTCACCCCGGTGCCGAACACGATCCGGTCACGGAAGCTGAAGTGGTCGACGTAGGCGTCGAAGTAGGCCGCGATCTGGTCGTGGCGGGCGAAGTCCGGCAGATGGTCGAGCATCGGGAAGTCGCTGAACTGCATGCGTTCCCTGGACGTGTTGATGTGCAACGAACGGTACGCGGCAGAGACACCGTTCTTGTTGCCCCACACCCAGTTCCCGCCGACACGGTCGGAGAGCTCGTAGCAGTCGAAGGCGATGCCGCGCTCGTGCAGCACCTTCGCGGTGGCGATCCCCGAGGAACCGGCGCCGATGATGCACGTACGGACCGGAACGGACGACATCGTCGAGCCTCCACACGATTGTGACCGGTGGTCATATGACTGGTGGTCACTGTAAGGTCCCGTCCTGTGGCGCGCAACGCTCCCCCAACACCGTCCTCTGGCCGGCGGCCTGCCCTGGAGGTGATCCGACGCGCCCCGGTCGACGCCGAGAACCGCCCGCCGTTGCTGTTCGTGCACGGCCTCGGCCACGGCGCCTGGTGCTGGGAACACTGGCTCGACGCCGCCGTGGATGCCGGTTACCCCGCCGCCGCCGTGTCATTGCGGGGCCACGCCGCAAGCGGCGGGTCGCTGCGATGGGCGACGCTTGGCTCCTACGTCGACGACGTGGTCCGGGTCGCGGCGACGTTCCCGCGCCGGGTCGTCCTGATCGGCCATTCGATGGGAGGGCTGGTGGTGCAGCGGGCGCTCGCCCGTTACGCGGCCCGGGCAGCCGTGCTGGTCGCGCCGGTCCCGGCTCGGCCAGCCGTCGGGTCCCTCGTCAGCATCGCCCGGCGCCATCCCGTTGACGCGCTGCGTCTGATGCTGGGGGCAAGCCTGCCCCTGCGCCCCGACTACCTCTTCACCGGCCTCTCCACCGCCGACGCGACACGCAACTCAGCGCGGTGCGGTCCGGAATCGTCTCTGGCCCAGTATCAACTGCTGTTCCATCGACCGTCGCCGCTCCCGCGCGGCAAGCCGCCCGTGCTGGTCCTCGCCACCCCGGACGACCGCCTCGTCCCCCTCGGCGGCATCCGGGCAACGGCCCGTCGCTACCACGCCGAAGTGCAGGAGTTCCCCGGCATGGGCCACGACCTGATGCTCGACGCGGGCTGGGAGCGGCCCGCGGAGGCGATGCTCACCTGGCTTCGGCGAGCGCCGGCCCCGTACTGATCGGGTGAGCCTGGTCGGAGGTCCCGTAGGCCGCCTCCAGCGGCGCAAGCAGCCGCTCGATGGAGGCCTGCCGTTCGGCGAGGTCTGACGAGGCGAGATCGAGTACGGGATCCAGCCCCGGGTGATGCGGGGCGAGGGCAAGGTGTGGCAGCAGCAGGAGCAGCCACGCCTGGATCGCGTCCAGGTCGGCGTCGGCCCGCAGTTCGCCGCGCTCATGGGCCAACTCCAGCAACGGCGTGAGGACCTCGACGTAGTGCCGGTTAGCGACTGCCCGGACCGCGACCCGGGCGGTGCCCTCCGGTTCGAGGTTGACCGCGGCGGTGAAGGCGAGGTCGAGAGGGTGGTCATCGAAGTAGGCGACCCAGACCCGGGCCCACTCACGGAAGGCCGCGAAGAAGCCTGTATCCCACGGCAGGTGGGGGATCTGCTCCTCCATCGCAGCCCGGATTCGCTGGCTTGCCAGCTCCGAGAGGTAGGCGTAGAGGTCGACCTTGTCGTGGAAGTACTGGAAAAGGCTGCCCTTCGATACGCCGGCGTTGCGGGCAACGACGTTCAGGCTGCCCGCCGAGAACCCGTGCTCGGCGAACTCCGCCTCGGCCGCCGCGAGCACTGCAGCGCGACGAGACTCGGGAAGCCGTTCCCACGTCGCCGTCGGCATAGTCGAGTCCTCTCTGCGCACCGGTCATGTCTTGAGGAGCATCCCATCCGAGCACCGGCCACCGGTGGGATCCATGCTGAGCGCGACGGACGAGAGCCCCGAACGTTGCCGCTACATCAAGACTATCTAGCGCCCCCCTAGGAAACACCACTGGAGGCACGCCTCATGGGTGCGGTTGTGTCGCCGTGCTTGCGCTGGAAGCCGACACGCAGATCGCTTGGATCACACGCAAGGGCCTCCCACTGCTGGACGAACTGGCGATGGAGTCTGACGACGGATTCGGCTCGTGTCGACCTTCACCTAGCGTGCCTGGTTGAACGCCACGGCGTTGTCGGTGTTGGTCGAGATCGGCCAACACCTCAGTTCGACGAGCGGTGAGCACCATGCAGGCCTGTGGCAAATCGAGGCCTTGGCCAGGAGAACGGAATGGGACCACGTAAGGCGTCGGCAAGGGCGGCATTGACTCTCTTGGCCTGACCGCCGCACTACTTTCGGCACGAGCGTGCGCCGGACCGACCCAGCCTGCATCACGCGACGTAACGGCCATCAGTCGGCCGCTGCACGCGCTCGGCGGCATGAGCGCGCACTCGATCTTGGCCATCGCTACGTAGTCGTCGAAGGCGCCGCAGCGCAGGCGCCCTTCCCCCCGCTGAAGTCCTCGATGAAGCTCAGTGCTGGGCATCCCGGCGGTCCCGAGCAGGCCCTCCTACAGTGGGTGCTTGTGCTTTACGGCAGATCTGCGGAGAATAGGGCGCTCGACGAGGTGATCGCGCGGGCCCGCGACGGCTCCGGCGGCGCGGTGGTGTTGCGGGGCGAGGCCGGCGTGGGCAAGACCGCCCTTCTCGATGCGGCGGCCGCGCGAGGCGGTGCGATGCGTGTGCTACGGACCACCGGCGTCGAGCCCGAGTCCGACCTCGCGTTCGCGGCGCTGCACCAGGTGCTGTGGCCGGTGACCGGCTCGCTCGACGCGCTGCCCGAACCGCAACGTGACGCTGTGAGCGCGGCCCTGGGGCTTGCCACGGGCAGTGTCGGGGACCGGTTCCTGCTGGGCGCAGGCGTGCTCTCGCTGCTGGCTGAGGCCGCCGCGCCGGACGGGCTGATCTGCGTGGTCGACGACTTCCAGTGGGTCGACCGGGCCTCGGCCGACGCGCTGCTGTTCGCCGCCAGGCGGCTGAGGACGGAACGGATCGCGATGTTGTTCGCCGTGCGCGGGGACGTTCCGGTCAAGGGCGTGCCGCTGACAGTGGACCTGCGCGGCCTGCCCGAGTCCGCAGCGGCCGAGCTGCTGGCGTCCCGCCACGGTGTGCTGCCACGGCAGACCCGCATCACCGGGCGGGAGTGTCGCGGGCTACGCGCCGAGCGGGGTCCCCGCGCCGTCCGGCACGCTCCCCAGCGGCGAACACCGCCACCGGCCACGATCGGGTGCACGCTCATCGGCATGAGAGTGGATTGGGCTCGTCGCTGGTCGGGCGGGTTGCTCGTTGGCATAGGTATGCCGGGAACGAAGCGTCGTACGCCGCTGGTGGTGGTGAAGGAGCCCAGGACGGCGCCTATGTCGGAGGAGAACCGGCAGCAGGCGGTCGTCGCGCTCGCCGTCATGATCGGCGAGTGGTGGTCGGGTGACCAGGGCCGGAGCGCCGTTGCCGATGGGTTGGACCAGGACGGCGGCGCTACGGCTGGTGGCGGTCGCTGAAACGGTCAGGATGTGCGGTGCCGGACGGCCCGTAGCGTGACGACTGGCCCCTGAGCTGTGGGTATGCGGTTCTTATTCCGCCAACTATGGTCCACCAACCTGGCCGCCGGGCACCGCTCGGCTCTGCCAGTAGCCGGTTACCCGCCAGCGCGGAGTACCTCGCTCAGCCGGTCGCGTCGCCGCAACGCCGACTCGACAGGTACGACAGTGGCGGCCGCCGCGAGCAACGCCACGCTCACCACGCCGAGCAGCCACCACGGCAGGACCGCCGCCGGGTCGACGGCCTGGCCGGTGAGCAGCCGCAGGTCGAGTGGGCCGAGCGTCAGCCGTGCGAGAAGGGCCCCGAGCAGCGGGCCGCACACCGCGGCTACCACGACCGGCGGCAGCAGCTCTCCGGCGGCGACCCAGCGGGCGTCGCGTGGCCGCAGGCCGAGGGTCCGCAGCCGGGTCAGGGTCTGCCACCGCTCCGACGCGCCCGCGGCGGCCGCGAGCGCGAGACCGAGCAACCCCAGCGCCAGCAGCACCGCGGCGGCCGTCCACGCCAGCCGGAGGAGCCCTGCGGTCAACGGAGCCACCCGCTGCGCCCGCAGGACGTCCGGGCGCAGGACGACGTCGGCCGCGACGCCGCTGTTCGACACGGCCCGCGCCGCGCCGGGACCGGTCACCCAGACGGTGTTCGGAACGGCGGGCAGCCCGGCGTCGGCGAGGGCCGCGGCGTCCACGATGACGACGTCACCGGCGCCCCCGACGGAGGGCGCGGCACCGACCGCGACGAGGCGGATCGCCGGACCGCCGTCGCGGGGAAGCTGCAACCGCGTGCCGGGCCGCACATCGCCGTCGCTCGACCGGACCAGCGCCGGGACGTCCCCGGGGCCGGGTGCCGTGAGCCGGACCAGCGCCGGCGCGTCGGGCAGCGGGGTGGTTGCCAGCAGGCGCCCGAACGCGGCGGCGTCCACGATGACCAGGCGTGGGGTGGACAGTGTCGAATCGGTGAAGACGCGCGCCGAGTCCGTCACCTGCGCGACGACGACCTGCTCCACCCCGGGCGCGGCGGCGATGCGCTCGGCGAGTGCGGGCGTGGCGGCCTCGGCGTCGGCGCCCACGTCGAGGCGGGCGTCGGCGCCGACGGCGCTCCACGCGCCGTCGGCCAGGCCCCGGGTGACCGTGGCGCCGAGGATGAGCGCGAACGACGCGAGCGCCGTGGTGCTCACCAGAACCAGCAGCGGCAGCGCCCGCCCGGCCGTGGTCGCCGCCCGAGCGGCACCGAACACGGCAAGCGGGCGGCGCGAGCGCAGAGCCTGCCGGAGCGCGAACCGCGTCCCGAGGGGCAGCAGCCGGAGCAGGACGAGCGCGCCGACGAGCACGCCCAGAGCGGGTGCGCTGATCGGCAGGGTCTGGTCGCCGGTCAGCTCACCGGTGTCACCGCCGGAGGCGGCGGGCAGGAGCCCGCGCTGGCGCAGTGTGACGAGGGCGGCGACCGCGGCGACGAGGACCGCGGCCTCCACGGCGGCGCGGCGCAGCTGGCCGGTCGCCCGGACCCAGCGCCGGGCGGCCGGGTTGGCGGGTTGCCGCCGGTCGCGGCTGGCGCGGGCGGCGGCGAGGGTGCCGATCGCCGGCCCGGCGACGACACCGGCCAGGATCACGGGAACGACCCAGGACCAGGAGACGCCCGGAGCAACCGCGCGGGCGAGCGCGAGCCCGACGGCGGCGGCCGACAGGGACACCACTGTGGACTCGGCGATCAGTTCGGCGCCGAGGTCGGGTAGCGCCGCCCCACGCTGCCGGGCGGCGCTCAGCGCCGGGGTGCGGCGGCGCACCAGCAGGTCGGCGGCGAGCAGCAGGACCAGCACCGTGGCGGTGAGGACCCCGGCGAGCAGGACAGCGGCCTGTGCGGACACGGCGCTGATCCGCGTACGGGCGGTGCGCAGGGTGGTGTCGAGCTGCGACTCCCACTTCAGGGACTCGTCGCGGGCGCCTGACGAGCCGGAGGCCGCCTTGAGTTTGACCACCTGACCGGCGAGCGTCGCGGTGGTGTCCCAGGTGAGCGCGTCGGCTTCGGGGGCGAAGTGGACCGTGCGTCGCAGTTGGTCCTCGTCCACGGCGAGCCGGGCGTCCGGTAACGACTCGCGCGACAGCAGGCCGGCGAACCGGGTGACGCCCACGCCGTCGGCGCCGGGCACGGGGCGCAGGAGCGCCGGAGCCAGGAGCCAGGCGGGATCGCCGCTGTCCGCGGGTCGGTAGATCCCGCTGATCCGGACGTCCCTGTCGCGACCCCGGCCGTCCCTGACCGGGATCCGATCGCCGGGGCCGAGGTGGAGCGCGGCCGCGTCCGCCTCGCAGAGGCCCACCTGCACCGGCCAGGGCGGTCCGTCGTAGGGGGTCTCCAGGTACTCGTCGGGGACGGCGGAGCCGGGCGCGCTGCCGGCCACCCAGGTCACGTCCGGGCCGCCGGCGTCACCGGCCAGGTAGGTGAACTGGAAGGTACGCGGCACGTCGCCGTCGGTGATGCTCAGGATCGGGCCGTTGACGACGGCGATGGGCGGAAGCAGTGCGGCGTCCAGGTCGGGCCCGAGCGCGTCTGTCGCCCGGGCGCGGAAGTCGTCGACGTCCTCGGCGAGGCGGGCTGTCCGTACCCGCCCGCCGGTCGGGCCGTCGTCCCGTTCCCAGTCGGCGTGTGCGAGGACGTTCGAGTCGTGGCCGGCGCGGCGGACCTCGTCCCGGACCGCGTCGTCGGCGGCGGCGCGCAGCAGCGCCGGCACGGCACCGGCGAGCAGCGCGACGGCCGCGATGACGGCGGCGGTGAGCAGCAGCGGTCCGGCGTCGGTCCGGCCCCGGCCGCGGATGCTGGGCCAGTGCGGCGTCGGCCACCGGCGGGCCAGCCACCGCTTCACGGCGCCACCCGCAGGTGCGCGGCGTCGGCCCGGCGGACCTGGACGGTGACCACGACGGCGACCGCCAGCAGGCATCCGGCCAGCAGGGCGGCGAGCAGTGCGGCCTCGGCCGGCCACGGCCACTGTGGCTGGGCGGCCGGAACGGGTGCGGCGCCGGTGTCGGAGCGTACGAGCAGGGGAGCGACGACGTGGGTGGCGAGCGCGCCGACGGCCGCGCCCGCCGCGAGCAGGGGCAGCAGGACGCCGGCGTGCTGGCCGAGCAGCACGGCCCGGATGTCGCGTCGGGACATTCCCAGGCCGCGCAGCCGCGCCACCTCGACGGCGCGGACCTGGAGATCGCAGGTGACGTGCAGGACGACGCCGGCGAGCAGGAGCAGGGCCGCGGCCGGGACGATGAGCCGGAGCGCGCCCGGCAGCCCGGCGCGCAGCGGGCCGCCGGTGAGGCGGGCGGTCTCCGCCTCGCGGGTCGTGACGGTGCCCAGGTGCAGGGCGGCGGCCCGTTCGGCGGCACCGGGACCGGCGGGGTGGCCGACCCACCAGGCGTCGACCGGGAACGACAGATCGCCGGTGACGACGCGTGCGCGGGACAGCGTGTCCAGGTCGGCCAGGATGGCGACGGCGCCGGGGGCGGACGGTACGGTCGGCACGACCTGGGTGACGACGATCGGGACGGGCGTGATGCCGATCGTGACACTGAGCTTGCTGCCGCTGTCGGCGCCGACCTCGTCGGCGAAGCGGGCGGAGACGGCGACGGGCACCGGTCCGGGGTCCGGGAAGGCGCTGGCGACGAGGGTTCGGGCGGCGTCGTCGGCGCCGCCGAGCTCGACTGTCGCGGCCATCCGCAGCGCGGTTCCCGTCGGCGTGGCGGACACCGTGACGGCCGGGTCGCTCACCCTGCTCGGGACCGGTGGCGCGGACGTGGCGGTCCAGTGCGATCCGTCAGTGGCCCTCTCCGCCGACCCGGCGGGCGGCACGGTGAGCGTGACGGCTACGGCCACCGGGCCGCCGACCGCGTCGGTGGTGACCGGCAGAGCGACGGCGACGAGGCGCAGCCCGTCGGCCGTCGCGCAGGTGGGCAGGTGGACCTCCCGGCCGTCGAGCGGTACGGGGGGACCGGTGCAGGACGTGCGGAGGCCGGCGGCGTCCTGCAACAGCAGCCGGGGCGTCACGGTCAGCGGGGTGTCGCCGGCCGCGGTTCCGCTCAGGACGAGTGGGGCGCCGGCCGGAACGGCGAGGCCGGTGACCCGGGTGCGTGGCGCCAGCGTGGCGGCGACGTCGGCCCATCCTCGGTCGCTGTCCACCCGCCCGCGCAGCAGCGCGTCGGCGCGGGTGGTGTCGACGGCGACCAGGCGCGGCGCGTCGCCTGCGGTGCCGAGCCACTGACCGACTGTGGTACCACGGTCGAGGGCCGGGCTCACCGCCCCGCCGGTGGCCGCGTCGACCAGCGCGCCGTCTCCGGCCACCGGCGCCGTGCCGAGGGTGAGTGCGAGGTCGGTGCCGACGGCGAGCGCGGCCTGGTCGCGCTGCGACTGGTGCCACGTGGTGTCGAAGGCGAGGCCGAAGGTCGCGGACGCGCAGGCCAGCCCGACCAGCAGCCCGGCGGCGACCGCCTGGGGTCGGCGGGCGGCCTCGGCGACCGCCAGCGGGAGCGCCAGCCCGCGGGCGCGGTACGCCAGCCGGTCGACGCCGCGCAGGGCGGGCAGTACCACCCGGAGCGCCAGGGCGGCGCCTGCGGTGAGCAGCAGCGCCGGCGCGAGCACCCGGACCGCGTCGGCGCGGGGGCTGGCGGCGGTGGGCTGCGCGTACAGCTGCCACCACCCGGCGGCGGCGAACACCGCTAGCAGCAGGTCGGCGCCGGAGCGGGCCAGCAGTTCGCGGCGGGTGCCCCGGTCGCCGGCTGCCGGGACGGGCCGGATCGCCAGGACTGTGAGAACGGCGGCGAGCACCAGCGCGCCACCGGCGACCGCGAGGACCTGGGCGCCGACGATGGCAGGCCGGACGGTCAGGCCGGCGTCGTCAAGTGGTGGCAGACGGGTCAGGCCGGCGTGCACTGCCGACGAGGCAGGTGTCGCGAGCGCGGCGGCGACGGCGGCGACGATTCCGGCCTCGAGTGTCGCGGTGGCGGCGAGTTGGCGACGGCTGGTGCCCACGGCGGACCGCAGGGCGGTCTCGTCGGCGCGTATGCCCGCTGTCAGCCGGCCGGCGAGGACGAGTGCCGTCGCGGTCAGGGCACCGCCGAGGACGGCGATGGCGAGCACGACGGCGGCGGTGACGTGTCGCTGGTCGTCGGCGGACCGCAGGGTCAGCGGCAGGTCGGAGGCGACACGGGCGAGCGTGACACGGTCGCCGAGGGTGCCGGCCAGCCGGCGGTCGGCGTCGCGGAAGCCTCCGGCCATCGCCTCCAGGTCACTGCGGTTGGCGTGGGACAGGTCCGGATGGGCGCTGATCTCCATCCGGTCGACTGTGGCTCCGGTGGTGACCAGGTCGGCGAGGTCCACGAGGAACGGGCCGTAGGCGTTCACCGGCTGCAGGAAGCGGCCGTCCCGGTAGCCGGTGGCGGAGCCGGCCGCGGCGAGCGGGTCGCGCTCCCAGCCGCGTCCCGGCAGCGGGCGTACGACACCGACGACTGTCACGTCGATGGCCGGGACGGGCGGGTGGGCCAACTCGGCGCCGAGGCGCACCCGCTGGCCGGGGGTGAGGCCGAGCAGGTGGGCGGTGGACTCCAGCAGCACCGCGTCGCCGGGGTGCTGCGGCCAGCGCCCGGTGAGCAGCTCGGCGCGGGCCGGCAGGTCGTCCATCCCGGACAGGTACGCCTGGGCCCCGACCGTGGTGCCCGGGGCGAGGGTGGGCGGCAGCGCCCGCAACACCGTCGAGGCCCGCGCGGTCGTCGTCACCGGGAACGGTGCGAACGCGGAGGCCACGACGGAACGGGTGTCGGCGGCGACGGACGGGACGTCCGGGCCCTCGACGGTTCCGGTGTAGACGGTCGCGTCGACGGCGGCGGGGGCGGCGCGGGCCATGGCGACCTCCAGTGCCCGCTCGGCGGTGCGGGTGACCAGCAGGGTGCAGGTCCCGAGCACTGTCGCGCCTATCGTGACGACACCGAGGAGGGCTGCCAGCAACGGCCACTGCGCGCGGGCACGCCGGCTGACCAGCCTCAGCATCGTCGGGTCACCTGGCGTCCGGTGCGGGCTCGCACGGCTGCCCGGCCGCCTGGTCGTCGAGGTGCCCGTCGTGCAGGCGGATCACCCGGTCGGCCAGGGCCATCATCACCGCGTCGTGCGTCGACACCAGGACGGTGACGCCTTCGGACTCCGCTATCCCGCGCAGCAGGGCCATCACCGACAGGCCTGTCTCGGCGTCCAGTTGCCCGGTGGGTTCGTCGGCGAGCAGGAGCCGGGGCGAGGCGGCCAGCGCGCGGGCGATCGCCACCCGCTGCTGCTGGCCGCCGGACAGCTCGGCCGGCCGCTGCCGGGCGTGGTCGGCCAGGCCGACCAGGTCCAGCAGCAGCTCGACCCGCCGTTCGCGCTCGGCCGGGGCGACGCGGGCCAGCCGCAGCGGCGCGGCGACGTTCTCCGTTGCCGACAGCACCGGGATCAACCCGAAGCTCTGAAAGACGTACGACACCTTCTCGCGTCGCAGCCGGGACAGGCCGTCCTCGTCGAGCGCCGTGACGTCGGTGCCGTCGATGTGCACGGTGCCGGCGTCCGGGCGGTCCAGGCCGCCGATGACGTTGAGCAGGGTGGTCTTGCCCGAACCGGACCTGCCGACGAGCGCCACCATGGAACCGGCGGCCACGTCGAACGACACGCCGCGCAGGGCGTGGACGACTGTCGGCCCGGTGCGGAAGCGCCTGTGTACGCCGCGCACGCGCAGCAGGGGCTCGCCGCTCATTCGCCGCTTCGCGAGTCGGAGCGGATCGTGATGTGGTCGGATTCCAGGGCCAGCCGGACCCGTCGGGTCAGTGACAGCGCCTCGCGGAACTCGCGGGGCACCTGGACCCGCCCGGCCCGGTCCATCACGGCGTACTCCTCGGCTGTCATGTGCGTGTCGCCCTCCGCGTCGGTGGTGGCGCGGCGCAGCATCTCGCTGCTGGTGCGACCGTCCCGGATCGCGACGGTCCGTTCGACCTGGCCGCTGACCTCCGGGTCGTGGGTCACCACGACGACTGTGACGCCGTACCGCCTGTTGACGTCCCGCAGCACACCGAAGACCTCCGCGGACGTGGCGGCGTCCAGCTCACCTGTCGGCTCGTCGGCGAGCAGGACCTGCGGCTGGTTGGCCAGTGCCACGGCGATCGCGACCCGCATCTGCTGCCCGCCGGAGAGTTGCCCGGGGCGGCGGTCGGCG
Source organism: Micromonospora sp. NPDC047521 (assembly GCF_055587305.1). Classification (NCBI taxonomy): domain Bacteria; kingdom Bacillati; phylum Actinomycetota; class Actinomycetes; order Micromonosporales; family Micromonosporaceae; genus Micromonospora; species Micromonospora sp. NPDC047521. Next base: position 312,428 of record NZ_JBVJGN010000005.1, read on the forward strand.
CAGTCGGCGACGCCGAGGCTCTCCAGCAGCTCGGCCGCGCGCTCCCGGCGTTCCTTCTTCGCGGTACGGGCCGCCGTCATCGGCAGGTCCACCATCTCCCGCGCGGTCAGGTAGGGGATCAGGTTGCTCGCCGTCTGCTGCCGTACGAACCCGACGGTGTGCCGCCGGTAGTCCACCCGGTCCGCGCGGGACATCGCCAGCAGGTTCCACCTGTCGACCCGGACCCGCCCGGCGGTGGGGGCGTCGATGCCGGCCAGGATGGAGAGCAGCGTCGACTTGCCCGACCCGGAGGCGCCGACGACGGCGACCATCTCACCGCTCTGCACGGCCAGGTCCAGTCCCTGCAGTGCCTGTACCTCGACCGACCCGGTCTGGTAGATCCGCACCAGGTTCTCGCAGACGATGAGCGAGTCCCGGCCGAACTCGGGTGCCCGCGCGGACGGCCGCGGCAGGGACAGCGGGTTGCTGGACATTCCCAGCAGTTTCGCAATCGGCGGCTTCGTTGACCATGCCCCGGGGCGGCTTTTCTGGGTAACGCGCGCTGCCGGTGCGCCTCACCAGCGCGAACGTGGTCGGGCCAGCCGCCCGGACGTCGCCTACGCGGTGGCGGACAGCAGTGCCTCCGCGAGGTCGGTGCGGGCGCTGAGCAGGGTCCGGCCCCGGCGGTGGGTCACCACCAGGCCTGCCGCGCGCAGCGCCGTGAGGTGCTGGGAGACCCCGGCGGGTGACATCCCGCTGCGTCGGGCCAGCTCGGTGTTGCTGACCGGCCCGGTCAGCTCGGTGAGCAGCCGGGCCCGTCCGCGACCGAGCACGACGGCCAGTGCGTCCGGGACGCCGTTCGAGGGCTCCCACAGGGTGCCGAGCCCGCGGGCGGGGTAGGCGAGCTGGGGCGCGTCGCCGGCGGACACGCTCGCCACCGACGGCCAGACGAAGACCGACGGGACCAGCACCAGGCCGGGGCCGTCCGCGACGTCCGGGGCGAGGCAGTGCCGCTGCGCGACGACAAGCGTGTCGTCCTCCCACCGGACCTGCCGGTGCAGGTCGTTCAGGAGCACCGCCGCGCCGTCCTCGGCGACTAGGCGGGCGCGGGCGGTGACGTCGGCGTCGAGCAGCAGCCGCAGCCGTGGCCAGTGCGGTGCCAGGGCGATCCGCCAGTACGCCTCGATCTCCTCGCACAGCTGGCGCAGCCCGGCCGGCGGATCGGCGTACAGGGTGGCGAGCGCCGGTGGCCGGTCGTCCGGATACAGGTCCAGGTGGGCGCGGACGGTGTCGGCCGGGGTGGCGCGCAGGGCGTCCAGTTCGGCGGTCAGGTCGGGGTTGAGGCCGGCGGGAGGCGGGGTGAGGAAGTCGGCCAGGTAACCGGGCGGGGCCGGTACGAGCTGCCAGAGCAGTGCGCCGTCCGCCTCGATCAGACCCGCCTCGATCAGGGGTCGACGCACCCGCCGTACCCAGGGCAGGTGGACCGCGTGGTCCCCGGGGTCGCGCAGCACCCGGACGCTCGCGACGACCTCCCAGAGGCAGGAGACGGCGAACCGGATGCGGGCGACGGCGCCCGCCGACATGCTGATGGCGACCACGGCACCCCCGGTGGATTCAGCTGGGACTGAAACATTACCGGCGGCGTCGGTCCCGCCCGAGACTTGCCGGGTGAGCGAACACCACACCCGAGCTGCCCTCTTCCGATCCCTGCACATCCCCGGCACCCCGCTGGTCCTGGTCAACGCCTGGGACGCCGCGAGCGCCCGCATCGTGGCGGCCGCCGGCGTCCGCGCGGTGGCCACCACCAGCGCCGGCGTCGCCTGGAGCCTCGGCGCGGCCGACGGCGACGTCCTCGGCCGCGACGCGGCCGTCGACCTGATCGGCCGGATCACCGCCTCCGTGTCGCTGCCGGTCACCGCGGACATCGAGTCCGGGTACGGGGCGACACCGGCGGAGGTAGGCGTGACCACCCGCGCGGTGCTCGACGCCGGTGCCGTAGGCGTGAACGTCGAGGACGCCCGACGTGCGGCCGGCCCGCCGTTGCGCGACGTACCCGACCAGTGCGCGCGGATCGCGGCGGTGCGGGGCGCTGCCGACGCGGCGGGACTGCCGCTCTTCGTCAACGCCCGGATCGACACGTTCCTCGCCGGTGCCGGGGACGTCGACGAGACGGTGGCGCGGGCCAACGCCTACCTCGCCGCCGGCGCGGACGGCATCTTCGTGCCCGGGGTGGTCGCCCCGGAGACCATCAGCGCACTGGTGGAGGCGGTGCCGGCGCCGCTGAACGTGCTCGCCGGGCCTGGTGCGCCCACGGTGGGGGAGCTGGCCCGGTCGGGCGTGGCGCGGGTGAGCCTCGGCTCGTCGGTGGCGGAGGCCGCGTACACGGTGGCCCGCCGGGCGGCCGACGAGACCCTCGGCGCGGGCACGTACGGCGCGCTGGCGGACGCCCTCGACTACGGCACGCTCAATTCGCTGATGGGATGAGCTGCGCCGTCACCCGGCGCAAAACGGGGTGCGACGAGCCGGCCGCCTCGGGGGGAGGTGGCCGGCTCGGCAGGCGGAAGCCTCACAGCGGCGGGGCGATGTCCCGCCGCTCCTCGACCCGGCGGTACTCGACCGGCTGCTCGGTGCTGGTGACCACCGCGTTGCGGCGACGACCCCAGATCAGCGTGGTCATGATCAGGCCGAGCACACCGGCCCCCATCAGGATCCAGCCGACCACGTCGAGGTTGATGCCGCCGACGCTGGCGTCGAGCGCGAAGGTGAGGATCGCGCCTAGGGCGATCAGAAAGATGCTGGTGCCGATACCCACGACAGCCTCCTTAGGGGGATGTGGTGTGCTGTCGAGGTCCTTCAGTACCCCATCGTCAGGCAGCGCAACCGCCACCGCCGCAGGGTGCCGCGCCCGCCGATCTTGGCATCGGGTAGAGTCTCACCAGTCGCCGGCGCTCGCCGGGGGCGTGCGGACGTAGCGCAGCTGGTAGCGCATCACCTTGCCAAGGTGAGGGTCGCGGGTTCGAATCCCGTCGTCCGCTCTCGATCCGCCAGCTGGTTCCGGCGGAGACCACGGGCGATTGGCGCAGTGGGAGCGCGCTTCCTTGACACGGAAGAGGTCACTGGTTCAAACCCAGTATCGCCCACCATCCCTGAACGACCCGGTGGCCGTTCCGGCCGGCCGCTGCGACGCCCTGACCGCTGGTAGGTTCCGGCGGTGAGTGAGCGACTGCCCGGCGGCGGCGTCGAGCTGTCACCCGACGAGATCGAAGCCCTCCCCAGCAGATGGTCGTCCTGCTGGACACCGACAGAGGTCGCGCAGCGGTTGGCGGGGATCGAGACGCCCTGGTACGTGGCCGCGGGCTGGGCACTGGACCTGTTCCGCGGCGGGCAGACGCGCCCGCACGGGGACATCGAGATCGCGATTCCCGCCGGAAACTTCTCCCAGGTTGTCGATCGCTTCCCCGGATACGTCTTCGACGCGGCAGGCAGCGGCCGGATCTGGGAGGACGCCGCACCGGAGGTGCTGGCCGCCGTTCACCAGACCTGGCTGCGGGATCCGGCCACCGGCAACTACCTGCTGGACGTGTTCCGCGAGCCGCACGACGGCGACATCTGGATCTGCCGACGCGATGGTGGGATCCGGTTCCCCTACCGCGACATCATCCACCACACCCGGGACGGCATCCCGTATCTGGCGCCCGAACTGGTCCTGCTGTTCAAGGCCAGACACGTACGGCGCAAGGACCAGGCAGATTTCGACGCCACCGTCCCCCATCTGAGGTCGACTCAGCGCAGTAGCCTGGCCGATCTGCTCGCCCGCGCGCATCCGGGGCATCCCTGGCTCGCGGACCTCTGACGATGGTTCTGCCCAGGGCAGATCCGCTGCTGGTGAACCGGGGTGCCGCCCGCCGTGGGGAGCGGGAAGGGTGGACCGCATGCGACTGCTGATGATGGGTGGGACGGGTTTCGTGGGCGGCGCGACGGTCGCCGAGGCGGTCCGCCGGGGCTGGTCGGTGACCGTGTTCAACCGTGGTCTGCACGGTGCGGTGCCGGCCGGCGTACACCGGTTGCGGGGTGACCGGACCGCGCCGGACGGCCTCGCGGCGCTGGCGGGCGGCGAGTGGGATCTGGTGGTCGACACCTGGGACGGCGCCCCGCGGGCGGTGCGGGACGCGGCAGGCGCACTGGCTGGGAGGGTCGGGCACTACACCTACATCTCCAGCGGCTCGGTGTACGCCCCACCCGTGCCGGCGCACGTCGGCGAGGCGGCGCCCACTGTGGACGGCTCCGCCGACGCCGCCGACGGGGACTACGCGCGGTGCAAGGCGGGCGGTGAGCTGGCCGCGACGGAGGTCCACGGCGAGCGGACGTTGCTGGTCCGCGCCGGGCTGATCCTCGGCCCGGGGGAGGACATCGGCCGCCTGCCGTGGTGGTTGCAGCGGGTCGCGCGCGGCGGCGACGTGCTCGCACCCGGCCCGGCGGACCTGCCGGTGCAGTACATCGACGTGCGGGACCTCGCCGGGTGGACGCTCGACCGGGCCGCCGAGGGCGTCGGCGGCGCGTTCAACGTCATCAGCCGCTCCGGGCACAGCACGATGGGGGAGCTGCTGGCGTCGGCCGTCGCGGTGACCGGCTCCGACGCCCGGCTGCGGTGGACCGACCCGGAGCCGATCCTGGCCGCCGGCGTCGTGCCGTGGAACGACCTGCCGATCTGGGTTCCACCAGGTCACGAGTTCCGGTGGTTGCAGGAGCGCGGCGTGGAGAAGGCGTACGCGGCGGGGCTGACCTGCCGCCCGGTGGCCGACACGGTCGCCGACACCTGGCGGTGGCTGCGGTCGGTCGGGTCGGTGCCGCCGCGCGCCGGACGTCCGGCGCGGGTGGCGGTGGGCCTGGACGCGCAGCGGGAGGCGGCGCTGCTCGCCTGAGCGTTGTCGCCGGTGTGCCGGGGTCAGGCCGGCACCACCGGCAGCTCCAACACCTCGTCGACCGAGCGGCGTGGGGTGGGCCGGCCCGGCTGGCCGTACCCGATCCGCAGCACCATCTGCGGGGTGCCGAACCGGCCCAGCGCCAGCCGCAACTGGTCCCGGGCGGCGGGCACCTCGATCGGTTGGGAGAGCATCGACACGCTGAGCCCGGCGTCGGTGGCGGTGAGCAGCAGCCGTTGCAGCGCCTGCCCGGCGACGACCTGGTCCACGGCGGTGTTGCCCATCGACCCGAGCACGCCCACCAGCGGCTCCGGTTCGAAGTCCCGCCCGGGCGCCCGGTCGCGGCCACCGAAGCCGCGCGTCGGCAGCAGGTCCTGCGGTTCGCCCTGCGGGCCACCAGCCGAGGCGGGTACGCCGTCCGGCGCGGGCTCCCGGCGCAGCCACTCCTCGCGTTCGGCCCGGTAGGCCGGGTCGCGCTCCAGCACCCGGTGCGCGCTGTGGGCGATCTCGCCGAACGCCGTGACCGCGCTGACCCCGACCAGCAGCTCCAGCCAGCAGTCCTCGGCACGGGCCGCCTCGCCGAGCCGCCACCGCGCGTCGGCCGGCACCGGGTCCGGCCAGAACGGCATCCGGTTGCTGAACCGGCGGGGGATGGCCGCGTACAGGCTCTGCTCGGTGGGGGTGGGCCGACGCGGAACGTCCGGCACCAGCCGTGCCAGCAGGTCCGGCTCGGCCGGGTCGGGACGCAGTCGTACCCGGGCCGGGAGACCTGCCACGGCCAGCGCGACGCGCAGGTTGAACAGGGCCGCACCGCAGGCGATCCGGACCCCCCACCCGTTCGGGTCGGTCGCCGGCAGCCGGCGGGTCTGGTCGGCCAGCACCTCGATCCCACCGTCGCGCAGGCGCAGCCGCCACGGCTGGGTGTTGTGCAACGACGGCGCCCGGACCGCGTCCACGGCGGCGGCGCGCAGGTGGGCCGGGCTGTAGCCGACGTCCATGGCGGTGCTCCTCTCGGTCCGGCCGGTCGCCGAGACGTGCGGCCGACGCACCCCCACGGTCCGCCCTACGGGCGGGTGACGAGCAGGGCCGGACGTCCCGACCAGCCGGGTCCGACCGCCCGCGAACTCCGGCCCGTCCTGATCGGGACCTTCGGCCCGTGCGGTGGGGCGCGGCAACGGGGTAGAAACGAGGGATGATCCGCGTCTTCCTCCTCGACGACCATGAGGTCGTCCGCCGTGGCCTGGCCGACCTGCTGCAGAGCAGCGGCGACATCGAGGTGGTCGGCGAGTCCGGCTCCGCGCAGGAGGCGGCCCGCCGCATCCCCGCACTGCGGCCCGACGTGGCGATCCTCGACGCCCGACTGCCCGACGGCAACGGCATCGACGTGTGCCGCGACGTCCGGGCCGTCGACTCGTCCATCAAGGGCCTCATCCTCACCTCGTACGAGGACGACGAGGCGCTGTTCGCCGCGATCATGGCGGGTGCCGCCGGGTACGTGCTCAAGCAGATCCGCGGCACCGACCTGGTCGACGCGGTGCGCCGGGTGGCGGCCGGGCAGTCGCTGCTCGACCCGGCGATCACCACCCGGGTGCTGGAGCGCATCCGCAACGGTGTCGAGCAGCCGCGCGAGCTGAAGTCCCTCACCGAGCAGGAGCGGCGGATCCTGGAGTACGTGGCGGAGGGGCTGACCAACCGGGAGATCGCCGGGAAGATGTTCCTGGCCGAGAAGACGGTGAAGAACTACGTGTCGAGCGTGCTGGCCAAGCTGGGCCTGGAACGCCGTACGCAGGCCGCCGTCCTGGCGACCCGCCTGCTCGGCAAGACTCCCTGACCCGACCCGGTCAGTCGCGCAGCGGAACTGTCCAGCACAGCTCGGTGCCGTGCGGCTCGACCCGGCCGACGGTGAAGGTGCCCCCGTGGCCCTCGGCGCGTTCCCGCAGGTTGACCAGGCCGCCCCGGGCGGTGGCCGGGTCGCAGCCCACCCCGTCGTCGGTGACCGTCAGGCTGACCTGCCCGCCGTCGACCCGGACGGCGACGGTGACCCGGCTGGCCTGCGCGTGGCGGACCGCGTTCGACAATGCCTCGCGCAGCACGGCGGTGAGGTCCGGGCGGATGGCGTCCGGGACGGCGCTGTCCACCGGGCCGGTCAGCTCCAGGTGCGGCCTGAAGCCCAGCGACTCGGCGGCCAGCTCGACCGCCTCGCGGATCTCGGTTCGCAGCGCGGCGGTCATCGGTGTGCGCAGCTCGAAGATGGTCCGCCTGATGTCGCGGATGGTGGCGTCCAGGTCGTCGACGGCCGCGTTGATCCGTTTGGCGACCTCGGGTCGGGTCATCATCGGCGCGGCGCTCTGCAGTTGCAGGCCGGTGGCGAAGAGCCGCTGGATCACCACGTCGTGCAGGTCGCGGGCGATCCGCTCGCGGTCCTCCAGGACCACCAGCAACTCCCGTTCCTCCTGACCGCGCGCCCGCTCCATGGCCAGCGCCGCCTGCCCGGCGAAGCTGCCCAGCAGGGCCATCTCGTCGTCGCTGGCGCCGCCGCCGCGCTCCGGCGGGTGCGCGACGACGAGCACGCCGTGCAGCGTCTCCGCGGTGGCCAGCGGTGAGATCACCGCCGGGCCGGTGTGCAGCAGCGCCGGCCACGGCGCGGCGTGGCCGAGGTCGTCCACCTGATCGTGGCGGCCCGCGGCGATGGCCCTCCCGAAGCTGGTGTCGGCCGCCGGCAGGACCGTGCCGACCAACCCGCGGGCCTGCTCGTCGACACCGTCGACCACCTCGACTGTGAACTGCTCGGCGTCGGTGTCGTAGAGCAGCACCAGCGCCAGCTCCGCCTCGGCCACCTCGCGGGCGCGCCGCGCCACCAGGGCCAGAGCGTCGGTACGGCGCACCTCACCGAGCAGCACCGAGGTGATCTCGGCGGTCGCGGCGAGCCAGCGTTCCCGTCGGTGCGCCAGCGCGTACAGGCGGGCGTTCTCGATGGCCACGCCGGCGGCGGCGGCGAGCGCGACGACGATCTCCTCGTCGTCCTCGGTGAACTGCGCGCCGCCCTGCTTCTCGGCCAGGTAGAGGTTGCCGAACACCTGGTCCCGGATGCGCACCGGCACGCCCAGGAAGCTGTGCATCGGCGGGTGGTTCGCCGGGAAGCCGTAGGAACGGGGGTGCTGGGTGATGTCCGGCATCCGCAGCGGCCGGGGCTCGTCGATGAGCAGGCCCAGCACGCCCCGCCCGTGCGGCAGGTCACCGATCCGCGCGTGCTGCTCGGCTGTGATGCCGTGCACGATGAAGTCGTGCAGCAGCCGGTCCGGGCCGATCACCCCGAGCGCGCCGTACCGGGCGCCCACCAGCTCCGAGGCGGACTGCACGATCCGTTGCAGGGTGGTACGCAGATCCAGGTTGGTGCCTATGCCGACCACCGCGTCGAGCAGGGCACGCAGCCGCTCCCGACTGGTGACCACCTCACCGACCCGGTCCAGCATCTCCTGGAGCAGTTCGTCGAGGCGTACCCGGGACAGGGGGCTCAACCCCAGCGACGGGGTCACCGGCGATTCGTGGCGGGGATGCGAAGGGCTGCTCGTCACCCGGCGATGGTAGCGCCGTGAATTTTCCGGCCGGCCTCCTCAGCCCGGCTCACCGCGGACCGCTGAGGTGTCGACCACCTGCTCGGTGGTCAGTCGCGGGGTGTGCGGCGGGCCGGCGTGTGCCGGGTCGGCGATCCCCAGGCGCAGCACCAGGTACGGGTAGCTGAGCCCCGCGAGCAGCTGACGCAGCGTCTGCCGGGTGCCCGGCACCTCCACCACGGCGCTGAGCGGCACCACCGACACACCGAGGCGGGTGGCGGTCAGCCAACCGGCGGAGAGCGCCTCGCCGGCACGCAGCCAGCTGTCCGGTTCGTCCTCGTCGCCGTGTAGCAGCGCGTACACTGCGGCGCGGTCGTGGCCCGGACCCATCGGCAGGCTGCCGGGGCGGCCGAAGTCGCGGGCCGGCACCGTGGTCTGCGGGAGCTGCTCGGGCAGCACCTCCGCCGGCAGCCCGGTGCCGGTGCCGGCCCGGCCCGTCCAGTACGCCAGTTCGGCACGCAACTCCGGGTCTTCGGACTCGACCGTGTCGGCGTGCCCGGCCGTGGCGGCCAGCTCCAGCACCTGGTCGCGGTCGAGGATCTGCATCCGGCAGCCCTCGGCGGTGACCGCCCGGCTGATCTGCGTGATCGCGTCGGTCGGCACCGGCTCGTCGCTCACCGGCCGCCGGTCGGTGTGCCGGACCTGCATGCACTGCACCATGTGCATGGCGTCCGGGTCGGCGTCGGTGCGGCTCAGGTCGGTCAGCCGGGCCAGCAGCTCGCGGTCGCCCGGGTCGGGCAGCCGCTCCACGACGGCGCGCCACCCCTGGGCGGCAAGCGCCACCCGGGCGTGGTGCAGGGCGGCGCCGCAGCTGATCGCGAGGAGCCGACCCTCCGGATCGGTGGCGGCCAGCTTGCGGTCGGCGACCGAGCGCAGCTCCAACGCGTCGGGCAGCACTCGCCACCGCCACGGCTGCGTGTTGTGCACCGAGGGGGCGTGGCCGGCGGTGGCGGCGGCCTCCGCCAGCGCGGTGGTCAGCTGGCTCTCCTGACTCATGGTCACGACCTTTCCGTCTCTGCTCATCGTGCCTCACGACACGATGCCGTGCGGGACTTGCCGCACCATCCTGTGCCATCGGGCGTCAACCCGCAGGGGTCGCAGGTCCCGACCCGGTCGGGACGTTGCGCCTGCCCACCCGGCCGCCGAAACAGCGGTGTGGGGCCACCGCCCGGCCCCGGGCTGCGACGATGCGCAGGTGGGGGCGGTGGAGTCGACCGAGTGTGTGCCGGAGCGGCCGGTCCGGGTCCGCCTCCGGCGGTGGTGGGCGTGGGCGCCGCTGGTCGCGCTCGGGATCGCGGTGCTGGCCGGCGCGGCACTGCGGATCGCCGACCGGCCGGACGCGGCCGACCTGATCTGGGCGGCCGTCACGGTGGCCGCGCTGCTGCCCGCCGCCTGGTCGATGCTGCGGGCGCTCTGGCACCGGCAGTTCGGGGTGGACGTGATCGCCGTACTGGCCCTGGCCGGCGCGCTCGCGGTTGGTGAGTACCTGGCCGGCGCGGTGATCGCGGTGATGCTGGCCACCGGCCGGTCCCTGGAGTCGTACGCCCAGCGCCGCGCCACCCGTGACCTGCGGGCGTTGCTGGCGCGCGCCCCGCGTACCGCCCGTCGGCGTGGCCCCGGCGGCGCGATCGAGGTGGTGCCGTTGGACCAGGTGGCGGCGGCGGACCGGCTGCTCGTCGGGCCGGGTGACGTGGTGCCGGTCGACGGGACGGTCGACGAGGCGGTCACCCTCGACGAGTCGGTGGTGACCGGGGAGTCACGCCTCATCCAGCGCGCCGCCGGGGAGTCGGTGGCCAGCGGCGTGGTAAACGCCGGCGCCGGGTTCGGGATGCGGGCGACGAAGAACGCGGCGCAGAGCACGTACGCGGGGATCGTGCGACTGGCCGAGGAGGCGACCGCCCACAAGGCGCCGATGGTGCGGTTGGCCGACCGGTACGCCGCCGCCTTCGTCCCGTTCACGCTGGTCCTGGCCGGGTTGGCGTGGCTGCTCTCCGGTGACGTGGTGCGGGCGGTGGCGGTGCTGGTGGTGGCCACCCCCTGTCCGCTGCTGCTGGCCACCCCGATCGCGATCGTCTCCGGGCTGTCCCGGGTGGCCCGGCGTGGGGTGCTGGTCCGCGACGGTGGCTCGCTGGAGCTGCTGGGCCGGGCCCGCACGCTGCTGGTGGACAAGACCGGCACGCTCACCGCCGGCCACCCCCGTGCCGCGGAGACGGTCGTCGCGCCGGGGAGCGACCGGGACGAGGTGCTGCGGCTGGCGGCGTCGGTGGAGCAGTTGTCACCGCACGTGCTGGCCGCCGCGCTGGTCCGGCAGGCCCGCGAGCGGGGGTTGGCGCTTACCGAGCCGACCGACGTGACCGAGGAACCGGGCCGGGGGGTCAGCGGCCGGGTCGACGGGCGGCTGATCCGGGTCGGGCAGCTCGCCGGCGAGTCGCCGGTGTGGGCGGACCGGGCGCGCGCCCGCACCGAGTTGGCCGGCTGGTCGGCGGTGTGGGTGAGCGACGACGACGGGCCGATCGGGGCGATCCTGCTGGAGGATCCGGTCCGCCCCGACGCCCGCCGGACCGTGCGCCGGCTGCGTGCGGCGGGGCTGCGACGGATCGTGCTGGTCACCGGTGACCGCCCCTCCACCGCCGCGCAGGTCGCCGCGACTGTAGGCGTGGACGACGTGCTGGCCCGCTGCACGCCAGGGGAGAAGGTGGCCCGGGTCCGGGCGGAGGCCGAGCGCGCGGTCACCGTCATGGTGGGCGACGGGGTGAACGACGCCCCGGCGCTCGCCGAGGCCCACGTGGGCGTGGCCATGGGCGCGACAGGCGCGACCGCCTCGGCGGACGTGGCCGACGCGGTGCTCACGGTGGACCGGCTGGACCGGCTCGCCGACGCGGTGGAGATCGCCAGGTACGCCCGTCGCATCGCCGTGCAGAGCGCCACAGTCGGCATGGGGCTGGCCGTGCTGGCGATGGTCGCGGCGGCGGCCGGTCGACTGCCCCCGGTGGTCGGCGCGTTCCTCCAGGAGGGCATCGACGTGCTTGTCATCCTCAACGCGTTGCGGGCGCTGCGGGGCGGACTGCGCCGAGGCGACATCGCGCCGCGTACGCGCGAGCTGGTCGCCCGGTTCGACGCGGAGCACGAGCCGGTCCGGGGTGTGCTGGCCGGGCTGCGCGACACCGCCGACCTGGTCGCCACGGACCCGGCCTCGCCGAGGTGCCTGCCGGCGCTGCGCGAGACGCACCACCTGTTGACCGAGCAGGTGCTGCCGCACGAGGCCGCCGAGGAACGGCAGCTCTATCCGGCGCTGGCCGAGCCGCTGGGCAGCGACGAGGCGACCTCGACGATGAGCCGGGCGCACGTGGAGATCCGCCGCCAGGTCGACCTGCTCGGCGCCCAGCTCGCGCAGAGCGCCGACGGTCGGTTGCGCCCGGACCAGGTGCCCGACCTGCTGGCCACCCTGTACGGCCTGGACGCCGTGCTGCGCCTGCACCTGGTCCAGGAAGAGGAGGAGTTCTTCTCCCTGGACCCGTCCGAGCCGGCGGCCGAGCGGCGGTGAACCGCGAGCCCTGGCCGGTCTCAGCGTTCCCGGACCACCGCCACCGGGCAGTGGGCGTGCTGGATCAGCTGCTGGCTGACCGAGCCGAGCAACATGCCGGCCAGCCCGCCCCGGCCCCGGGTGCCGACCACCACCAGCCGCGCGTCGCGGCTCGCCTCGATCATCATCGCCGCCGGGCTGCCCGGCACCAGGTCGACAGTGACGTCCAGGCCGGCGAACGTGCGCCGCCACGGCTCCACCAACTCCTCGATCGCGGCCCGCTCGTCGGGCACCCCGGCCGCCCCGCCGGGGCCCGGCGTCCAGGCGTGCAGCACGCGCAGCGGAACCTGCCGTTGCGCGGCCCGCTCCGCCGCGAAACCCAGCGCCACCTGCGACGGCTCCGAGCCGTCCACGCCCACCGCCACCGGGCCCGCCGACGCGCCGCTCGGGACGTCACCGTCGCGGACCACGACGACCGGGCAGCGCGCGTGCGCGGCGACCGCCACCGCCGTCGACCCGGCCAGCAGGCCACCGAAACCGCCGTGGCCCCGGCTGCCGAGCACCAGGATCCCGGCCTCGGCGGAGCGCTCCTGCAACACAAGGGCCGGCGGCCCGTCGTACACCTGGCCGGTGATCGTCAGCCCGGGGTTCGCGGCCGTGGCGTCCGCCGCTGCCCTGCGGACCAGGTCCTCGACCTGCCGCCGGGCGGTGTCGTCAGGCCAGACGCCGGGCGCCACGCCCGGGCCCACCCAGCCGGCCACCGTCAGCCACTCGAACACGTACGCCAGTCGCACCGGCTGCCCACTGCGCCGAGCCTCGTCCAGCGCCCAGTCCAGGGCCCTCGACGCGTCGGTGGAGCCGTCGTAGCCAACCAGGATCTCCGCGTCACGCACGTCGTCCTCCTTCAGCGGTTCGTCGGGTCGGTCTCGCGGACCCAGCGCCACTCCGCGACCTGGGGGTCGTCCTCGCCGTACCGGCGGGTGTAGTCGCGGGCGGCCTGCCGGGCGTCGACCATCTCCTGCCGCAGGTGCGCGGCGCGCGCGCCCAGCCCGGGCACCCGGTCGATGACGTCGATGACCAGGTGGAAGCGGTCCAGGTCGTTGAGCATCACCATGTCGAACGGGGTGGTGGTGGTGCCCTCCTCCTTGTAGCCGCGTACGTGCAGGTTCTCGTGGTTGGTACGGCGGTAGGTGAGCCGGTGGATCAGCCACGGGTAGCCGTGGTAGGCGAAGATGATCGGCCGGTCCGCGGTGAAGATGGTGTCGAACTCCTTGTCGGGCAGCCCGTGCGGATGCTCGGTGTCCGGTTGGAGCCGCATCAGGTCGACCACGTTCACCAGCCGCACCTTCAACTCCGGCAGGTGCCGGCGCAGCAGTTCCACGGCAGCGAGGGTCTCCAGGGTGGGCACGTCGCCGCAGCAGGCGAGCACCACGTCCGGTTCGGTGCCCGCGTCGCTGCTGGCCCACTCCCAGATGCCCAGGCCGCGCCGGGTGTGCTGGATGGCCTCGGTCATCGTCAGCCAGTTCGGCGCCGGCTGCTTACCGGCCACCACCACGTTGATGTAGTGCCTGCTGCGCAGGCAGTGGTCCATCGTGGCGAGCAAGGTGTTCGCGTCCGGCGGCAGGTAGACCCTGACCACCTCGGCCTTCTTGTTGACCACGTGGTCGATGAAGCCGGGGTCCTGGTGCGAGAAGCCGTTGTGGTCCTGGCGCCAGACGTGGCTGGACAGCAGGTAGTTCAGCGAGGAGATCGGCTGCCGCCACGGGATGGCCCGGGTCACCTTCAGCCACTTGGCGTGCTGGTTGAGCATCGAGTCGACGATGTGGATGAACGCCTCGTAGCTGGTGAACACGCCGTGCCGACCGGTCAGCAGGTAGCCCTCCAGCCAGCCCTGGCACAGGTGCTCGGAGAGCACCTCCATCACCCGGCCGTCGGGGGAGAGGTGGTCGTCGCCGGGCACCGTCTCGGCCACCCAGGCCCGGTCGGTCACCTCGAAGGCGGCACCCAACCGGTTGGAGGCGACCTCGTCGGGGCCGAACAGCCGGAACGTCTCCGGGTTGGCGGCGATGACGTCGCGGATCCACGGGCCGAGCACCCCCGTCGCGCCGGCCATCGGCTGGCCCGGCTCGGGGACCTCCACGCCGTAGTCACGGAAGTCGGGCAGGGTCAGGTCGCGCAGCACCACTCCGCCGTTGGTGACCGGGTTGGCGCTCATCCGCCGATCGCCGCGCGGCGGCAGCGTACGCAACTCGTCCACCGGCGCGCCGGTGGCGTCGAACAGCTCCTCGGGCCGGTAGCTGCGCAGCCACTGCTCCAGCTCGGCCAGGTGCCCCGGGTTGTCGCGAACCTCCGACAGCGGCACCTGGTGGGCCCGGTAGGTGCCCTCCACCTGCTTGCCGTCGACCTCGCCGGGGCCGGTCCAGCCCTTCGGCGTCCGCAGGATGATCATCGGCCAGCGGGGGCGTTCGACGACGCCCCCGGTACGCGCCCGGCTCTGGATCGCCGCGATCTCGTCAAGCGCCCGGTCCATCGTCGCGGCGAGGGTGCGGTGCACCTCGGCCGGGTCGTCGCCGGCCACCACGTACGGCTGGTAGCCCGACCCGTGCATCAGGTCGAGCAGGTCGGTCTCGGGGATCCGGGACAGCACGGTCGGATTCGCGATCTTGTAGCCGTTGAGGTGCAGGATGGGCAGCACCGCGCCGTCGCGGGCCGGATTGAGGAACACGTTGGAGAGCCAGCTGCCGGCCAGCGGACCGGTCTCCGCCTCGCCGTCACCGATGACGCACGCCACCACGAGGTCCGGGTGGTCGAACGCGGCGCCGTACGCGTGACTCAACGCGTACCCCAGCTCGCCGCCCTCGTGGATCGAACCCGGCACGTCTGCCGCGACGTGGCTGGGGATGCCGCCGGGGAACGAGAACTGCCGGAACAGCCGGGCCATCCCTGTCTCGTCGCGCGCCACGTCGTGGTAGCGCTCCGACCAGGTGCCCTCCAGCCAGGTGTTGGCCACGATGGCCGGGCCGCCGTGCCCGGGGCCGGTGACAAGCATGGCGTTCAGGTCGCGCGCCACGATCACCCGGTTGAGGTGGGCGTAGATCAGGTTGAGCCCGGGGCTGGTGCCCCAGTGGCCGAGCAGCCGCGGCTTGATGTCGTCAGGGGTCAGCGGGTCGCGCAGCAGGGGATTGCCCAGCAGGTAGATCTGCCCCACGCTGAGGTAGTTCGCGGCGCGCCAGTAGGCGTCCAACCGGCGCAGCTCGTCGTCGGTGAGGGCGCCGTGCACGTCGAGAGCGGTGTCCATGATGCTGCCTCTCGCGGGTCGGATGGGGCGTCCGGCTTCCAGCTTCGCGGCTGGCGGCGCCCCGGATCAGGGCCATTGGTCCCGCGTCGGGCGGGCGGCGGGCCCGGCGAGCGGCTTCGTGGCGAGGCCTCGCACGACGACCACCGGGGCCGGGGAGTGGTAGAGCAGGGACTGGGCGACGGCGCCCAACATGGCTCGACCTGGTTCGTCACCCCGGGCCGCGACCACGGCCACCTGCGCCGAGCGGGACGTCTCGACGAGCACCTCGCCGGGATCGCCGCGCTCGACACGGCACTCGGTCACCACCCCTGGGCGGTCGGCGGTGTGCCGGGCCAGCGCCTCGGTGAGCTGCTCGGTGACCGCGTCGGTGTCCTCGTCGTACTCCGCCACCCGCAGGGCCAGGAGTCGTGCGCCGCGCTGGGCCGCGCACTCCAGGGCCCAGCGCAGGGCGAGGTGGGAGCTGGGTGAGCCGTCCACGCCGACAAGCACGGGGCCCTGCGGCGGTGGCTCGCTGCGGACCGCCAGCAGTGGGCAGCCGGCCCGCGCCGCCAACTGCACCGCGGGCGTCTCGGCCGGTACGCACTTACCGCTGCCGGCCATGCCGCTGTCGCCGACCGCCAGCAGGAAGGCCGCCTCCGAGCGCCGGATGAGGGTCATCAGCATGGCGCTCTCGACGATCTCGCCGCGTACGGTGAGCCCCGGTTCGGTCCGGTGGGCGAGTTGGGCGGCCTGTGCGATCAGCTGCTCGGCCCGGTCCCGGGGCGCGGCGACGGTGTCGGCGGCGAAGGCCGCGTGCCAGTCGAAGGTGTGCAGCAGGCGCAGTGCCCGGCCGTGCCCGGCGGCCTCCAGGGCCGCCTGCTGGACGACCGGGAGATCGCGCTCCGAGCCGAGGCCGACGATCACCTCCGCATCGGCGGATGCGGTCATCCGACATCACCTCCCGGGCGTCGCGCCCGGCACGACCACGCTGTCCCTCACCGAGGGTAGTCGGGCGGGTGCGGAAGCGGGGTCGGTTCACCCACGCCTCGTCAACCGGGGTTGACATGAGTGGCGCTGTCAACGTATGTTGACGGCATGAGTCAGGCGACGGAACTCGCGGCGGCAGCCGGCAGCACCGACCCCCGGGTCGGGCTGCGCGCCGTCCGCGCGCTGCGCCGGCTGCTCGAGCGGCTCGAGGTGGTCCAGGTGGACAACGCCCGTCGACAGGGCTGGTCCTGGCAGGACATCGCCGACGCGCTCGAGGTCAGCCGGCAGGCGGTGCACAAGAAGCACGCCGGACGACCGGCGGTCAACTCATCCTGGGAGGCGTGATGTTCGAACGGTTCACCGACCGGGCGCGCGACGTGGTGCGGCGGGCGCTGGAGGAGGCACGGGCCGAGGGGCAACGACCGGTCGGCACCGAGCACCTGCTGCTCGCCCTGCTCGCCGACGAGGCCGGGCTGGCCAGCCGCGTACTGACCGACGCCGGCGTGCGCGCCGACGACCTTCGCGAGCGGGTACGCCGGCACACCGCCAGCGGCGGCGCCGGCCTCGGCGACGCCGACGCGGCAGCCCTGCGGGAGATCGGCATCGACCTGGCCGCGATAGTGGCCCGCATCGAGGAGTCCTTCGGCCCGGACGCGCTGCGCGAGGCCGTACCCGCGCCGCGCCGCCGCTGGAGGCGCAGGAGGTACCTGGGCGGGCCGTTCTCACCCCGGTCCAAGAAGGTCCTGGAGCTGTCCCTGCGGGAGGCGCTGCGCCTGCGCCACAAGCACATCGGCACCGAGCACATCCTGCTGGGCGTGCTCCGCGAGGGCCACGGGCTGGGCGCGCAGGTGCTCACCGAATCCGGCGTCGACCTCGACGATCTGCGCCAGCGGGTGGAGAACGCCCTGCGGACCGCCGCCTGACGGGCCGGCACGCGTTGAAACCTGTCTGTGGCACTTCCGACGCCTGGCGTTCACGGGCTCGCTGAAGCCGTCCGGGTGCTGCACACTGGCGCCGTGGATCCTGGACAGGACAGACGACCCTCGGGTGGCGACGGCGGGCTGCGCTCCGCCGTGGTGGTCAACCCGGTGAAGGTCGACGATCTCGACGAGCTGCGACGCACCGTCGACGACGCACTGGCCGCCGCCGGCTGGCCAGCGCCGCAGTGGTACGAGACGACGGTCGACGACCCGGGCCGCGGCCAGACCGAGCAGGCCGTCAAGGCCGGGGTCGACCTGGTCTTCGCCTGCGGTGGCGACGGCACCGTGATGTCCTGCGTCAGCGCGCTCGTCGGCACCGACGTGGCCCTCGCCGTGCTGCCGCAGGGCACCGGCAACCTGCTCGCCGCCAACCTGGGCCTCTCCACCGACCTGGCCGCAGGCCTCCAGGTCGCCGTCGAGCGGGGCCGTCGGCTGCTCGACGTGGGCGCCGTCGAGGATCAGTACTTCACCGTGATGGCCGGCATGGGCTTCGACGCCCAGATGCTCGAAGCCACGAACGAGACCACCAAGGCCCGCATCGGCTGGCCCGCGTACGTGGTGGGCGCGGCCCGGCACCTGCGCGACAGGCCGATGCGGGTGCAGATCCGCATCGACGACCGGCCACCGCTACGCCGCCGGGCCCGCTCGGTCCTGATCGCCAACGTCGGCCGGCTCCAGGGCGGCGTACGGCTGCTCACCGAGGCCGAGCCGGACGACGGCTGGCTCGACGTCGCGGTGCTCACCCCGCGCAGCCTGCGGCACTGGCTCGCACTGGGCTGGGCGGTCATCCGCCGCAGCGGCCGGGTGCCGCAGATGGAGGTGTTCCGGGGCCGGCGCGTGGTGGTCACCAGCAACCGGGCGCAGCCCCGGGAGCTCGACGGCGACCTCATCTCCCCGGGCCGGGAACTGCGGGCGGACATCCGGCCCGAGTCGCTCTGGCTCTGCGTCCCGCAGCCCGAGGACGCCCCCGACCTGGCCGTCGACGCACAGGGCGCCGGGGAGCGGGGCGAGCAGCTGATCGAGGAAGCGCGCCGTGAGTAGCACCCGGATCGTGCCGGAGACCCGGCTGATGGCCGACGCGGAGCTGTCCGCCGACGACGCCTGGCACACACTGCGCCGGCAGGGCGGCTGGCACCTGCTGCGGGACGCATTCATCCGGTTCCGCTACGGCGACGGGTTCAGCCACTCGCGGGCCTTCGCGCTGCAACTCTGCCTGGCCGTCGTGCCGTTCCTGATCGCCCTCACCGGGCTGGTCAGCGAGCTGGGCGTCGCGGAGGGCGGTCAGGTGGTCGCCGACACCGTCCTGGCGCTCACCCCCGGTCAGAGCGCCCAGGTGGTCGGCGAGCTGCTCGGCGAGGGCGAGCGCGTCGAGGACGCCGGCGAGGTGGCGCTCACCCTCGGTCTGCTCACCGGCCTGATCGCGCTTACCACCACGATGGCCCAGATCGAGCGGGGCGCCAACCGCATCTACGGCGTCGAACGGGACCGCCCCGCCCTGTGGAAGTACGTGCGCGCCGCCGTCCTGGCCGTCACCGCGGGCCTGCCCGCGCTCGCCGGGTTCCTCATCCTGGTCGGTGGCGGCGCGATGGGTGACTCGGTGCGCGAGCACTACGAGTGGGGCGAGGTCGCGCACGGCATCTGGGACGCCGTCCGCTTCCCGCTGAGCCTCGGGCTGACCGTGCTCGCGGTGGCCGTGCTGTTCCGGCACGCGCCGCGTCGCCGGCAACCCGGCCTGTCCTGGCTGCTCTTCGGCGCCGGGATCGCCACCGCCCTGTGGTGGATGGCCAGCCTGCTGCTGGCCGCGTACGTGCGGTTCAGTGACGGCTTCGGGCAGACCTACGGCGCGTTGACAGGCATGATGGCGCTGCTGCTCTGGGCCAATCTGACCGGGATGGCCCTCTTCGGCGGGCTGTCGTTCGCCGCCCAGTTGGAGGCGCTGCGCATCGGCGTGCAGGAGCCCGCCCAACCGGACCTGTGGGAGCCCGACACCGACCGCGGCGAGCTGCTCGACACCGGGGACATGTCCGCCCTGTAGCGGCCCCCGCGTGTACGCACGACGCGGATCGGGTAAAGCGCCTCGCCAGAGACGACAAGGGAGGTGCGGGGTGACCGCGGTCAAAGAGGTGGCGCGGCGTCCGATCGGTCATTTCGCCGAACGGAGCGTCGCCGGCCTGGCGGCCGTCACCGGCGCCGGGGTGGCCTTCGGGCTGCTGTTGCTGCTCGTGCGGGTGCGCTGGAGCCCGTTGCAGGACGCGGACCACGCCGTCGCCGAGTGGTTCAACGGGCTCGTCGCCCCGCACCACGCACTCGTCACAGTGCTCCAGGCGGTGACCGACCTGGGCGGCCGGCCGATTCTCATCTGGCTGGTCACCATCGCGGTGGTCGGTCTGCTGATCCGGCGGCAGCCCCGACTGGCCGTCTACCTGATCATCACAGGGGTCGGCGGTCTGATCCTCGACCCGTCACTCAAGACGCTCGTCGGCCGGCTCCGCCCGATCGTGGACGTGCCGGTCGCCAGCGCCCCGGGCAACAGCTTCCCCAGCGGGCACGCGCTCGGCTCGTTCGTCGCGTACGGGGCGCTGCTGCTGGTGTTCCTGCCGGCGATGGCGCCGCGCTGGCGCAAGCCGGCGATCGTCGGCGTCGGCGTGCTGGTGGCACTGATCGGCCTGACCCGGATCGCGCTGGGCGTGCACTTCGTCTCCGACGTGTTCGGCGGCTGGCTGCTCGGCGCGGCGTGGCTGGGCGTCACCGCGTACGCCTTCCGGCTCTGGCGGCGCGAGCGGGGCCGGCCGGTGCCGCCGCTGAGCGAGGGTCTGGAGCCGGAGGCCGGGCACGACATCGCCCCCGCCCCGGCCGAGGAGCACGTGCTGGCCCATCCGCGCTCGGCGGTGGCCGAGCTGCTGGTCGGCTGGGTCCTCGTGTTCGGCGCGCTGTACGGCTTCGGCACGTACGTCAGCTACCACGCCAAGGGCACCTTCTTCGACACGCTGGACACGGAGGTGCCGCGCTGGTTCGCCGAGCGGCACACCGAGATGCTCACCGACGTGAGCTGGTGGTGGAGCAAGTTCGGCGACACCCACGCGATCCTGCTCATCTCGCTGGTGTTCTGCCCGCTGGTGCTCGCGGTGTGGCGGCGCTGGCGGCCGGTGCTGTTCGTGGCGCTGGCGATGATCGGCGAGCTGACCCTCTTCCTCGCCTCGGCGCGGGCGGTCGACCGTCCGCGTCCGCCTGTGGAGAACCTGGACGGGCAGATGCCCACCTCGTCGTTCCCGTCCGGGCACATCGCGGCGACGATCTGCGTCTGGCTGGCCATCACCCTCATCGTGTTCCCCCGTACCGACCGCTGGTGGCGGTGGATCTTCGTGGCGCTGGCCGTGATCATGCCGGTCGGCGTGGCCACCTCGCGGATGTACCGGGGCATGCACCACCCGACCGACTTCATGGGTGCGATCCTGCTCTCCGCGCTCTGGATCGGGCTGCTCTACCTGGTCGTCCGCCCGAACGCCGACCTGAAGGAAGGCAACCAGCCGGCCATCGAGTCGGAGGACGTGCACACCCTCGACGACGAGCTGGCGCGGGCCGGCCGGGCCGACTGAGCGCGGCGCCGTGCTGCGCGTGATGACCTGGAACATCCGCACCGGCGGGCGGGACCGCGGTGGTCCCGACCGGTTGGATCAGGTGGTCCGGGTCGTCACCGAGCAGGCGCCGGACGTGCTGGCCCTGGAGGAGCTGCGCGGCTTCGACCGCGACGGGCTGATGGCCACTGTGGCGGGCCGGGTGGGGATGACGCCCCACCTGGCCCGGTCCTGCTTCGGGCAGCCGGTGGCGGTGCTGGTCCGGCCGCCGTACCGGGTCGTCGACGCGGGCCCGGTGCGCCGCCCGTTCCACCACGCCGCCGCCCGCGTCGTGGTGGCCACCTCCGCCGGCCCGCTCAGCGTGGTGGGCGCCCACCTCTACCCGTACTCCGGTGGGCGCCGGCGGATGGAGGTCGACTGGCTGGTCTCGGCAGTGCGACGCGCGCCCGGACCCCTGACGCTGGTCACCGGCGATCTCAACTCGCTCGACCCGACCGTCGACCACACCGCACGGCTGGCCGGGATGCCCGCGATGTACCGGCGGCGGCACCTGCGACGGGCTGGCGGGACCGTGGACACCCGTGCCATCGCCCGGTTGCTGGCCGCCGGGCTTGTCGATCTCTGGCCCGCGTCCGCCCCCGGGGCGCCGGAGGCCGAGGGGCTCACCGTGCCCACCCGGTTCGGCGGGGCCGAGTTCGCCGGAATGCGCCTTGACTACCTGTTCGGCAGCCCCGCGCTTGCCGAACGCGTCAGCGACTGTCGGGTGATCCGTGGCGGTGCGGCCGACACGGCCTCGGACCACTATCCGCTGCTTGCCGACCTGGACCTCGACAACGCTCCACACTGAACGGCCAGGACCGTGAGCCGTGGCACGGGACCGTTATCGTGCCCACCGTGACCGACCGACCCACCGACCACCCGCCGCTGCCCGGTCGTCCGGGCTCTCCCACCACGGCACGTACGGCCGGGCACGGGGGAGAGCCGGCCGCCGTCGCGCTTCCGCTCGTCGCGGCGGTCGCGCGCGGTGTGGCGCTGGTCGTGGTGCTGCCGGTACGCCTGCTCTGGGAGCTGATCGAGGCTGCCGGGCGGCTGGTGCACCGGCACCTGCTCACCCCGGCCGGCCGGTTCCTGTGCCGCTGGCTGCTGGCGCCGCTGGTCTGGTGCGTCCGCCACCTGCTGTGGCTTTCGCTGGTGTGGGCGGCCCGCACGCTGATCCGGGTTCCGCTGGTGTGGTCGGGGCGGGGCCTCGCGTGGCTGGCCCGCGTGCTGATCTGGGCTCCGCTGGTCGCCCTCGGCGGCCTGCTGGCGGTGGTGGGGACGGCGGTGGGGCGTGCTGCCCACTGGCTGTTCTGGAGGCCGTTGGTGTGGCTGGGCGCGGTGCTCGCACCCGTCGGCCAGGTCCTCTGGCGGGGTGTGGAGCTGCTCGGCGGTGCGCTGGCCTGGCTGGCCAGCGGGATCTGGTGGTGGGGGGTTCGTGGCCTCGGTCGCCTGCTCGCCGCCGCCGTCCTCGGCGCGTGGCGGACGGCCGGACGGGTGTTGCGGCTGCTCTACCGCCTGCTGCTGCGCCCGCTGCTGCTCGGAGCCCGGTGGGTCTGGTCGGTGACGGTGGTGCCGGTGGCGCGCGGCGTCGGGGCGGCCTGGCGGGCCACCGTCGCGCCGGTGGCCCGCTGGATCCGCCGGTCGGTGTTCGACCCGGCCCGGTTGGCCTCCCGTGAGGTGCTCACCGCACTGGGTTTGCGCCGCTGAGGCGGTCGGGCCTCAGAGCACCAGGTTGAGCAGGACTGTCAGCACCACCGAGGCGACGATCGAGAAGAGGATCATCAGGAGGCAGCCGAGTCCGCCGCCGAGCGGGCGGATCTCCGTGTTTCCGAAGCGCATGGGTTCACCTTTTCGTCAGGGTGGAGCTGAGGAGGTGGCGGATCGCCTCGGCGACCGCCGTCGGGGCAGTGGTTGCCACGTTGTGCGCGGCGCGGGGGACGACAACCAGGTCGCCGTCGACCAGCCGGGCCGCCTCGTCCCGCCAGCCGGCCGGTGCGATCGGGTCACGACGTCCGGCGACGACGAGGGTCGGCGCGGTGACCCGGACCAGATCAGCCTCGATGGCGTTGTGGGCCGAGTGCGACAGGGTGGCGAAGACCCGCCAGGGCCTGGCGTTCCACACGTCCCGCACCAGGATCGGCGCCTGCAACGGCGCCTCCCGCGCCGTGTCCACCAACCATCTGCCGAACAGCCCTCGACGGGACCGGGCAGCCGGGTCGCTGGTCGGCCCGGCCAGGACCAGCGCGCGTACCGCGTCCGGGTGGGTGGCGGCGAGCGAGGCGGCCACCTCCGCACCGAACGAGTGCCCGAGCAGGCACACCGGCGGCAGCCGGTACGCGGCCAGCCAGGTGGCCAGGTGCTCGGCGTGCCGGCGCACGTTGTACGCGCCCCGGGGGCGCTCGGACAGCCCGAAGCCGGGCAGGTCCGGCACGTACACCTGATGGGTGGCGGCGAGCGCGACGGCAAGCGGGGTCAGGTAGCGGTGGGAGACTGCGAGCCCGTGCACCAGGACCACAGGTGGCGCCCCGGTGCCTGGGTCCTCGCTTCGCCGGGTGTGGGTGCGCAGGCCGTCGACGAGCCGCGATTCGCTGACCAGACCGGCGGCCGGCCGGGGCGCGGCCATCGCGAGGCGCAGCTCGGTCCTCCCGAACCGGCCGGCGGGGGTGGACCTCACAGTTGCCGCAGCCGGGGCAGCAGTTGCTCCTGCGCCCAGTCCAGGAACATCGGCTGGGTCTCCCCGCCGACCTGGATGATCGCCACGTGGGTGAAGCCGGCGTCGACGAACTTGCGGAACGCCTCGACGTGCGCGTCGATGTCCGGGCCGCAGGGGACGCCCTGGGCGACGTCGTCCTCCCTGACGAACTGGGTGGCGGCGGCGAAGGAATCCGGCCCGGGCAGGTCGGCGTTGACCTTCCAGCCCAGCCCGAACCAGCGGAACTGGTCGTGCACGATCTTGCGGCACTCCGCCTCGTCCGGCCCGTAGCAGATGGCCACCTGCCCGTAGCGGGGCTGGCCGGCGCCGCCGGCGTCGTCGTACATCTCGATGATGTGCCGGTCGGGTTCGGTGGCGATGATGCCGTTGCCGTACTCGGCGGCAAGCGTCGCGGACTGCCGACCGGACGCGGCGACGGCCATCGGCACCGGACGCTCGGGGCGGTCCCAGACGTACGCGTCGGGCACGTCGAAGTGGTTGCCGGAGAAGGTGAGCGTCTCGCCGTTGAGCAGCGGCCGGATGATCTGCAACGCCTCCTCGAACATCTCGTGCCGCTGCTGCACGTGCGGCCAACCGCCGACCACGTGCTCGTTGAGGTTCTCGCCCGCGCCCAGGCCGAGGGTGAAGCGTCCGTCCGAGAGGGCGCCGATCGTGCTTGCCTTCTGCGCGACCACTGCCGGGTGGTAGCGGCGGATCGGACAGGTCACGAAGGACATCAGCTCCGCGCGGGAGGTGGCGTGGGCGACCGCGCCGAGCACCGACCAGGCGTACGGGGAGTGGCCCTGGGAGTCCAGCCAGGGGTAGTAGTGGTCGGACATCACCAGCTGGTCGAAGCCGGCGGCCTCGGCCCGGATCGCGTGGTCGACCAACTGCTTGGGACCGGCCTGTTCGCCCATCAGGGTGTAGCCGACGCTGACCATCCTGGTTTCCCCTTCCACCGACGTATCGTTCCCGGGATACCCAGGTCGGCAGCCCTCAACCCTCCCGTCCGGTTCGCGGGCGGTGGTGCGTGGCGGGATTAACCGGTTAAGATTCGGTGTCGCGCGCATCCTGTGGTGGGGATGTTCGCCCCGTGACGGCCTGCGCTCGCGTGGGCCGTCACGGCTGTGCGGGGTCGGCTGCGGCCACTGAACCGGTTGCGCCCGCCGATCCATCGTCCTACGCTGATGCCTGCGCCGCCGGGAGCCGAGCGGTGGCTGCCGGGCTGCAGCCGCCTTCCCTGTCACGTCCCACCCCTGTCGGGCACCGGGGGTCCTGCCTGAGGAAGGCCATGAAGACTCGACTCTCCGCCGCCGGCGCCGCGCTGCTGGCGCTGCTCGTCGCGGTGCTGGCGTTCGGCCAGCCGGCCCGCGCCGCCGCCGGTTTCACAGTCGCCAACGGCAAGTTGTACGACGCCAACGGCACCGAATTCATCATGCGCGGGGTCAACCACGCGCACACCTGGTACCCGCAGCAGACCAGCTCGTTCGCCGACGTGAAGGCGCTCGGCGCGAACACCGTGCGGGTGGTGCTCTCCAGCGGCGACAGGTGGACCCGCAACACCAACGCGGACGTCGCGAACGTCATCTCGCTGTGCAAGGCCAACCGGTTGATCTGCGTGCTCGAGGTGCATGACACCACCGGGTACGGCGAGCAGAGCGGCGCGATCACCCTCGCCCGAGCGGTCGACTACTGGATCAGCCTGGCCGACGTCCTCGCCGGCCAGGAGAAGTACGTCATCGTCAACATCGGCAACGAGCCGTACGGCAACCAGAACTACGGCTCCTGGGCCACCGACAACGCGGCCGCGATCAAGCGGTTGCGCACCGCCGGCCTGACCCACACGATCATGGTGGACGCGCCGAACTGGGGGCAGGACTGGCCGTTCACCATGCGCGACAACGCGGCATCGGTCTTCGCCGCCGACCCGGCCCGCAACACGGTCTTCTCCATCCACATGTACGGGGTGTTCGACACCGCGGCGGAGATCAGCGACTACCTGGGTCGGTTCCGGGCCGCCGGGCTGCCCATCGTGGTCGGTGAGTTCGGATTCAACCACTCCGACGGCGACCCCGACGAGGACACCATCCTCGCCTACAGTCAGGCCAACGGGATCGGCTGGTTGGGCTGGTCGTGGAGCGGCAACGGCGGTGGCGTCGAATACCTCGACCTGTCCACGTCCTTCAACCCGGCCAACCTGACCAGCTGGGGTCAGCGGCTCTTCAACGGCGCCAACGGCATCCGGCAGACCGCCCGGGAGGCAAGCGTCTACGCCAGCATCCCCCCGCCGACCACCCCGCCGCCGACGACGCCCCCACCGACCACCCCGCCGCCGACCACGCCCCCGCCCAACGGTGGCTGCACCGCGACGTACACGATCACCAACTCCTGGCAGGGTGGCTTCCAGGGTGAGGTACGGGTGACCGCCGGCGCGAGGGCGATCACCGGCTGGACCGCCGGGTGGACCTTCGCCAACGGGCAGAGCGTCACCCAGTCCTGGAACGTGGCCCTGACCAGCAGCGGCACCACGGTGACCGCGCGCAACGTGGACTACAACGGACGGCTGGCCGCCGGTGCCAGCACCAGCTTCGGCTTCATCGGCGGTTGGACAGGCACGAACGCCGCGCCTGTCGTGAGCTGCACGGCGAGCTGAACGACGGGCTGGTGGCCGAGCCCCACGCCGGGCCCGGCCACCACGCCCGTTCTGGTCAGTGCTCGCCGACCAGGTTCACGATCACCACTCCCGCGATGATCAGAGCGATGCCTGCGAGCTTCACCGGCCCGACCGACTCGCCGAGGAACACCGCCCCGATCGCCACGATGGCGGCGGTTCCCAGACCCGACCAGAGCGCGTACGCCACACCCACAGGTATTTCCTTGACCGCCTGGGCCAGCAGCAGGAACGCCACGCCGTAGCCGGCGAGGCAACCCACAGTCGGCCACAGTCGGCTGAACCCGGCAGTGCTCTTGATCAGGCTGGTCGCCAGTACCTCGGCGGCGATGGCGATCCCCAGCAGCACGTACGCCATGCGCCCTCAGCCCCTCGTGGTCGGTGACACGTCGCTGCCCAGGCTAGCGCCGGCACCCGTACCGCCCGCCGTCGACAAGGGGCGGCGCGAAGCACACGCGCCTCCGGACCGCTCAGTCGACGGTGTCGACCTCCAGGACCAGGCTCTGCTCCGGGTGCAACGCGGGCATCTGCACCCCCACCCGGGCCAGCGCCGCGCCGCTGAGCGTGACGCCCGTCGCCAGCCAGATCGGCGCGGACCTGTTCATTGTCGCCGGGGCCGGGACACCGTCCGCCGGCCGTACCCGGTAACGCCGCTCGGGGTCGAGGCCGGGCAGTCGTACCGCGCCCGGGACCTGCGCCACCGAGGTGGCCAGCCGCGCCACCGCATACACCGCCCGGGTCTTGTCGCCCGCGACCACGCCGTGCGCCCAGACGGCCGGGTCCGGGTGGTCGACCCGGACCACCCGGCCGGCGTGCAGCAGCGGGCGCAGCCGCTTGTGCAGCGCCACCCAGGCGGCCAGCTCGGCCTGCTCGGCGGCGCTGATCGACGCGATGTCCCACTCGATGCCGTGGTGGCCGAACAGTGCGGTGGCCGCCCGGAAGCCCAGGTCGTGCACGCGGTGGGTGGTGTGCGAGCGTTCCGGGCCGACGTGGGTGCCGATCAGCTCCGGTGGCAGCAGCAGCCCGGTCCAGCGCTGGATGGCGAGCCGTTCTAGGGCGTCGTTGCAGTCGCTGGCCCAGACCCGGTCGGTGCGGGCCAGGATGGCCAGGTCCACCCGGGCGCCGCCGGACGAGCAGCTCTCGATCTCCACGCCGGGGTGCCGTCGGCGCAACTCGTCGAGGAGCCGGTAGACCGCAAGCGTCTGCCCGTGCACGCCGGGTCGGCCATGGTGCCCGGCCTCGGTGAGGTCCCGGTTCTGGTCCCACTTGAGGTAGCTGATTCCGGGATGGGCGTTGAGCAGTGCGTCGAGCCGTTCCAGCAGGTGGTCGTACGCCTCGGGGCGGCCCAGGTCGAGCACCTGCTGGTTGCGCCAGGCCGGCGGCAGCCGCCCCGGTACGGCCAGCAGCCAGTCACGGTGCGCGCGGTACAGGTCCGAGTCCGGGTTGACCATCTCCGGCTCCACCCAGAGACCGAACTGCAGGCCCCGACCGGTCACGTGGTCGATGAGCGGTTGCAGGCCGTCGGGCCAGACGTCCTCGTCGACGTACCAGTCGCCGAGCCCTGCCGTGTCGTCGCGCCGGCCGCGGAACCAGCCGTCGTCGAGCACGAACCGCTCCACCCCGATCTGCGCCGCCCGGTCGGCGAGCGCCCGCAGCCGGTCCAGGTCGTGGTCGAAGTAGACGGCCTCCCAGACGTTCAGCGTGACCGGGCGCGGGGAGCGCGGGTGCCCGGCCCGGGCCCGCAGGTGGGAATGGAGTACGTCGCTGAGCCCGTCCAGCCCGGCATCGGACCAGATGGCGTAGAGCAGGGGAGTGTCGTACGACTCGCCGGGGCCGAGCCGGATCTCGCCGGGGGCCAGCAGTTCGCCGCCGCCGACTGTCGACTCGCCCGTGGGACGGCGCTCGGCGAACGTGACGTGGTCACCGCTCCACGCGGTGTGCACCGCCCACACCTCGCCGTGGCCGAAGTCGAACCCGGCGGTGCCAGCCACCAGCAGCAGGGTGGCGTCGTGCCCGGTACGGCCGTGCCGGCCCTCGCGGACCCAGGCGCCGTGCTGCCACGGGTGCCGCTGCGGAGACCGTTCCCGGCACCAGCGGCCGGTCAGGTCGAGCAGCTCGGTGGCGACCGCCGGCACCGGCAGCACGGGCGTCAGCTCCCGCAGCTCGTACGCGCCTTCGCCGTCGTTGCGCAGCCGGTGGCGGAGGGTCAGCAGGCCGCGCTGGTCAAGCGTCAGCTCGATGGTCAGGGACAGTCCGGCGGCCGCGTCCGACGCGCGCACGACCACCCGCGCCGGGGCGTCGGCGGGCTGGTCCACGTCGACACTGTCCAAGCGGAACGCCGTGGACCAGTCCCGCCCGCCACGGTGCCCGGCCAGACCAGGCCTGCCGCTCCAGCCGGCGCTCGCCTCCGGCAGCAGGGACAGCACGGCGGGCTCGTCGAAGCTGCTCGGCACCACAGGCGGTACCGTCGCGTCGGTGAGCTGGCGCAGGCCCTCGTCGTCGAGGTCGCCCACGTCGCCACCCCAGTGCACGACCCGGGGCAGCCCCGGGCCGCGCGCGTCGAGCACCAGGCTGGTCCGCGCGCGGCGCAGGTGCAGGATCGTCATCCCTTCGAGGCTCCCAAGGTCAGGCCCCGGACGAAGTGCCGCTGGAGCATAAAGAAGATCACCAGGGTGGGGATCGCGACGAGCACGCTGCCCGCCGAGACCAGGTTGTTGTCGGTGAAGAACTCGCCGCGCAGGTTGTTGAGCGAGCTGGTCACCGGGAACTTGTCGCCGGTACGCATCAGGACCGTGGCCCAGAAGAACTCGTTGTAGATCCAGGTCACCTCCAGGGTGGCCAGCGCGGCCAGGGCCGGCCGGCACAGCGGCATGGTGATCTGCCAGTACTGCCGCCAGATGCTCGCGCCGTCGACCATCGCCGCCTCGTACAGGTCGTGGGGGAGCGCCTTCATGTAGTTGCTGAGCACGAAGACGCAGAACCCGCACTGGAAGGCGACGTTGATCAGGATCAGGCCCCAGTAGCTGTCGTAGAGCAGCTCCGAGTCGCTCATGAACTCCGGCAGCGGCACCTCGGTGAACAGCCGGAACAGGGGGATGAGCAGCGCCTGCTGGGGCAGCAGGTTGGCCGCGGTGAAGATGCCGAGCAGGACCAGGTTGAGTTTCCAGCTGAACCGGGCGATGACGAACGCCACGCAGGAGGCGAGGAAGAGCGTCAGCAGCACCGCGGGCACCGTGATGTACACCGAGTTGAGGAAGTGCTTGCCGAACTCCGCCGTCCGCCAGGCGGTGACGTAGTTGTCGAAGGTCCAGCCGCCGAACGAGACGTAGCCGTTGACTGCCGTGTACTCGTACGAGCGCAGCGAGGTCAGCACCGCCCAGGCGATCGGGAAGAGCCAGACCAGCGCGACGACGATGAGGAAGCCGTGCAGTAGCAGCCGCAGCGGGGTCGGCCTGCGACGACGGACCGGGATGTCGGTGCTCATTGCCGGTTCTCCCTCATCACTGTCGCCAGGTAGATGGTGATGAAGACCAGCGAGACGACAAGCATGATCGTGGCCAGTGCCGAGCCGAACCCGATCCGGCTCGCCTCACCCACCACGTTCTGGGTGACCAGCGCGGAGATCAGCTCCAACCCGTTGCGGCCCTTGTTGACCACCCAGACCAGGTCGAACGCGCGCAGCGACTCGATCACCGTCACCACCAGCACGATGATGTTGATCGGCCGCATCACCGGGAAGACGACCCGGAAGAACGTCCGTCTCTCCGAGGCGCCGTCGACCGCGGCGGCCTCCCGCAGCGACGGGTCGACGCCCTTGAGCCCGGCCAGGTAGAGCAGCATGATGTAGCCGACGTGCCGCCACCCGGAGGCGATCATGACCGCCCAGATGTTGACGTTCGAGTCGCCGTACCAGTCGATGTTGCTGCCGAAGACGGCGTTGATCAGCCCCTGGTCGCGGGAGTAGAGCAGCTGCCAGACGAAGCCGATGAGCGCCAGCGAGAGCACCACCGGCAGGTAGAGCGCGGTCTGGTAGAAGCGGCTCCCCCGCAACTCCTTGTCCAGCAGCACGGCCAGGAACATGCCGAACGGGGTGGCGACCACGAACAGCACCGCCAGCCAGAGCAGGTTGTGCTGGATCGCCGGCACGAACGGCGGGTAGATGTTCACCACGTCGCTGTAGTTGCGCGCGCCGACGAACTCGATTTCGTTGAGTGGGCCGATGCCGTCCCAGTTGGTGCCGGAGAGCAGCACGGTGGCCGCCGCCGGCAGCCAGACGAATCCGGTGACGAGCAGCAGCGGGACGAGCACCATCAGCGTGATGACCACGCGGTCGGTGCGGGACAGGAGCCGTAGCCGCCGGCGACGACCACCCGTGGAGGTGGTCGCGGCCGGCGGCGGCACGGCGCGATCCGCTTGGATCAGGGGCAGGTCGGACACGATGTCCTCCCCCTTCCGCCGTCAGTCGGTGAAGATCGACTTCTTCTGGTTCTCGATGGACGAGGTGAGCCCGCCGATGTCCTTGGGGTCCTTGATGAACTGCTGGATCGCCGGAATGATCACCGTGGAGGCGAAGTCCGGTCGGGTGTCCCGGTCGAGGAACTGGGCGATCTCGGTGGCCGACCCGACCAGCTCCGCGGCCTTCTTCTGCAGGGCGGTGTAGCCGCTGACGTCCGCGCCGGTGTTGGCGACCAGGGTGGCCGGGTCGTTCTTGACGGTGATGTCCGCCGCGTCCTTGCCACCGAAGTACTCAAGCAGCTTGCGGGCGTTGTCCTCGTTCTTGGGCTTGCGGGCCATCATGTAGCCGTCGATCGGCGCGTCGAGCGCCTTGGCGCCGATCGAGGGGTCGATCTCGGGGAAGGTGAAGAAGTCGAGGTCGTCCTGCTCCTCGTTGGTGAACTGCTGACCGACGAAGAGGCCGAGCAGGTACATGCCGCTCTTCTTCTGCTGCAACGACTGGGCGGCCTCCTGCCAGGTGCGTCCGAGGCTGTCCGGCTGGTGCAGGGGGAGCAGACCGGCCCAGGTGTCGAACACCTTCTTGACCTTGTCGGAGGTCCAGGCCTCCTTGCCGGCCATCAGGTCGATGTGGAACTGGTAGCCGTTGATCCGCAGGTTGAGGATGTCGAAGGTGCCCATCGCCGGCCAGCCGTCCTTGTCGGCGAAGGCGATAGGGGTCAGGCCGTCCCTCTTCATCTGCGTGCCGAGCGCGGTGAACTGGTCCAGGGTCGTGGGCACCTGGTAGCCGTACTGCTTCCAGACCGACTTGCGGTAGAAGACGGCCCACGGGTAGTACGACGCCGGGACGAAGTACTGCTTGCCGTCGTCGCCTGTGGATGCCTTCTTGAACGCGTCGGAGTAGCCGGACAGCTTGCTCCACACGTCGCTGATGTCGCTGGCCAGCCCCTTCTGCGCGAAGAAGCGCATCCGGTAGCCGGCGAACCAGGTGAACACGTCGTCCGGCTTGCCCTGGAGGTAGTTGTTGATGTTCTCCTGGAACGTGTTGTGGTCGACCGTGTTCACCGCGACCTGGACACCGGACGAGGTCTTGAAGCCGTCGGTGACCTTGACGAGGACGTCCTTGGGCTTCGGGTCGGACTGGTTGGACCCGAGCGACACGTCCTTGCTGGACCCGCCGGAACCGGAGTCGTCGCCGCAGCCGGCGAGCAGGCCGGTGCCGAGCAGCGCGCCCGTGCCGGCCGCGCCGGCCAGCAACGATCGTCGGTTGATGCCGGCGACTGAGGGCGGTACGAGCCGAGCCAGGTACTCGGCTTGGGATCGGGGACGGGACATCTGTGCCTCCTGCGGATGAAGAGGTGCTAGTCCAAGGGCCATCAGAGGTGGTGACTGCGGAGCCGCCGTCGTGATGACACATCGGGATCCACCGAGAATCCACATTGGCGAACACGAACGGCCATTGGGGCCTCAAGTTACCCTTCCGCAGGGCGCTGTCAAGAGGGCTGTTCGCCTCTGATAACCCAGCCGTGACGCGGCCATTACGTGGTAAACGTTGAAAAGAAAATCGATGTTGGAACCTGTTGACTTGCGTGGATCGCCGGGTGCACCCTCAGCTGTCATGCGGCGATGGCAGGGCGACGGCATCTATTTCGGCGGCGACTACAACCCTGAGCAGTGGCCCGAGGAGACCTGGTCCGAGGACGTCGAGCTGATGCGCCGAGCCGGGGTCAACCTGGTCTCGGTCGGCATCTTCTCCTGGGCGCTGCTGGAGCCCGACCCGGGCCGGTTCGAGTTCGGCTGGCTGGACCGCGTCCTGGACCTGCTGCACGACGGCGGCATCCAGGTCGACCTGGCCACCGCCACCGCCAGCCCGCCACCCTGGCTGGCCCGCGCGCACCCGGAGACCCTGCCCCGCCGGGCTGACGGCGCGATCCTCTGGCCGGGCGGCCGGCAGGCGTACTGCCCCAGCTCGCAGGTGTTCCGCGAGCGGTCACTGGAGCTCGTACGCGCGGTCGCCAGCCGGTACGCCGCGCATCCCGCCGTGGTGATGTGGCACGTCTCCAACGAGCTGGGCTGCCACAACGTGCACTGCTACTGCGACGTCAGCGCCGAGGCGTTCCGAGGCTGGCTGCGCGAGCGCTACGGCGACCTGGACCGGCTCAACGACGCCTGGGGCACTGCCTTCTGGAGTCAGCGCTACGGCGACTGGGCCGAGATCAACCCGCCGCGCACCGCGCCGACCTTCGCCAACCCCACGCAGCAGTTGGACTTCCTGCGCTTCTCCTCCGACGAGCAGCGCGCCCAACTGCGCGCCGAACGCGCGCTGCTCAGGACGCTGGTCCAGCAGCCGGTCACGACCAACTTCATGATCGGCATGGACGTCAAGCACATGGACTACCACTCCTGGGCGCCCGACGTGGACCTCGTCTCCAACGACCACTACCTGACCGCCGCCGACCCCTTGGCGCACCTCGGGTTGGCGCTCGCCGCCGACCACACGCGGGGCGTCGCCGGGGGTGACCCGTGGCTGCTGATGGAGCACTCCACGAGTGCCGTCAACTGGCAGCCGCGCAACGTGGCCAAGCTTCCCGGGCAGATGCGCCGCAACAGTCTCGCGCACGTCGCCCGCGGCGCGGACGGTGTGCTGTTCTTCCAATGGCGGGCCTCCCGGGCCGGGGCGGAGAAGTTCCACTCCGCCCTGGTGCCGCACGCCGGCCCGGACACGAAGGTGTTCCGTGAGGTGTGCCAGCTCGGCGCGGACCTGAAGGCGATCGCCGAGGTACGCGGCAGCCGGGTGGACGCCGACGTGGCGATCCTGTTCGACTGGGAGGCGGGGTGGGCTGTCGAGTTGGATTCGCACCCCAGCGTCGACGTCACCTACACCGACGGGCTCGACGCCCTGTACGGCGCGCTGTGGCGGGCCGGCGTGACCGCCGACGTCGTGCACCCGTCGGCCGATCTCAGCGGCTACCGGCTGGTCCTGGTGCCCACCCTCTACCTGGTCCGCGACGCCGATGTCGAGGCACTGCACAGGTACGTCGAGGCCGGCGGCACGGTCGCGGTCACCTACTTCAGTGGCATCGTCGACGAGAACGACCACATCCGGCTGGGCGGCTACCCGGGCGCGTTCCGTGACCTGCTCGGCGTACGCACCGAGGAGTTCTTCCCACTGCGCGCGGGCGAACAGGTGCGCCTCGACGACGGCAGCACCGCCGACGTGTGGACCGAATGGGTGCACCCCGACGGCGCCGAGGTGCTGTCGTCGTACACCGACGGGCCCCTGCCGGGCGTGCCGGCGCTGACCCGGCACCGGGTCGGCGACGGCGCCGCGTGGTACGTCGCCACCCGGCTGGACGAGCCGGCCACCGACCGGCTGGTCGCCCGGCTCCTCGACGAGGCCGGCGTCCGCCCGGCGGTGCCGGCGCCAACCGGCGTGGAGGTGGTACGACGGCGCGACGGTGAACGGACCTGGCTGTTCGTCCTCAACCACACAGGGGCGCAGGTCCGGCTCCCGGTGGCCGGCGTCGAGTTGTTGACCGGCGAGCGGTGTGCCGGTGAGCTGACGGTGCCCGCCGGGGAGGTGGCGGTCGTCCGTGAGGATCGGGCCTGATCCGCACGACGGCCACGGCGCGAAGGAGGTTCCCCACATGCTCGCCCAGCAGCGGCAGACCGCCATCCTCGATCTGATCCGCCAGCGCGGCGGGGTGCGGGTGAGTCAGCTCGTCAGCCGGTTCGGCGTGTCCGACATGACGATCCGGCGCGACCTGGAGGTGCTCGCCGAGCGCGGCCTGGTCGACAAGGTGCACGGCGGCGCCACGCTCGCCGGTCCGGGATCGGCCGAGGAGCCCGGCTTCGCCGCGAAGTCGATCCGCCAGCAGGAGGAGAAGCGGGCCATCGCCGAACGGGCGGCGACGCTGGTGGAGCCGGGAATGGCCATCGCGCTGTCCGCCGGCACCACCACCGCCGCGCTGGCCACGCTGCTCTCCGATGTACGCGGGCTGACCGTCGTGACCAACTCGATCCCGGTGGCCGACGCGCTCTACCAGAACCCGCGCGCCGACCAGACAGTCGTGCTGACCGGTGGGATCCGCACCCCGTCGGACGCGTTGACCGGGCCGGTTGCCGAGGCGGCCATCAGCGCCCTCAACGTCGACCTGCTGTTCCTGGGTGTGCACGGGCTCAGCCCCCGTACCGGCTTCACCACGCCCAACCTGCTGGAGGCCGGCGTCAACAGGTGCCTCATCGGCGCCGCCCGCCGGCTCGTGGTGCTCGCCGACCACACCAAGTGGGAGACCATCGGCATCGCCACCATCGCCCCGCTGGAGGCCGCCGACGTACTGATCACCGACCGTGGGCTTCCGACCGAGGCGCGGACCGCGATCGGCGAGCAGGTCGGCGAACTGGTAGTCGTGGAGCCCTGACGCCACTCAGCCCGGCCGCCCGGCTCGCCGCCGCTTGGCGAGGTACGGCAACGTGAACAGGTACAGCCCGGTGAACAGGAGCAGGGCAAGGGGGAGCAGCGGCACGTAGGACACCCAGACGATGGGATCGTCCTGTGCCAGCGCGACGAAGGTGACGACGACGGTCACCGTGAAGGCGATGGCCAGCCAGCGGTGAACCTGCCGTACCCAGGTGTTCCTGCCCATGACAACCTCCTGCGAATCCAGATCCTGGCGATCTGCCGGTCGGAACGTCGATGGCGGTGACGCTAGTTGCGGTTCGCTGGGCGGGGCTTCTCGATTCCTGACCGGTCCGGTAGACCGGTCGGGGTCGCCGGGTCGCCGGGTCGCCCGGTCGCCGGGTCGCCGGGTCGCCGTCGAGCCCGGGCCAAGATCCGAACAAGAACACGGAAACTGGCCCTTCGAGCGTCGCGGAGGCAGGAGTTTCCCGGAAGTTGTGCGGATCTTGACCGGGCGCGCGGGCTCAGAGGTCATCGGCGGGCCGGCAGGATGCGGGGTGGTCGGCCGGCAGCCCGCACCGCCGGCGATCGGGCATGATCCGGTCGCAGAACACCCAGTGTCGTACGTGCTGCGCGTCCTCGACCGAGACGGTGGTGCCGCCGACGTCGACCTGCGGCGTCGAGGCCAACGAACGGGCCAGCGTCCGCGCCAGGTCCAATGCCCCGGCCAGGTCGGCGACCGCCACCGGCAGGTGGATCACATGCCGGGCTCTCCCGGTGTACGCCTCGACGGCGAACCTCGGCAGCGGCGTGAAGAGCCCGCTGTACTGGTGCTCCCATCCCGGGCTCACGGCTGACGCCGCTCGGACCAGGCACTGTGCCAGTCGCGCAGCGCCCGCTTCACCCGGGCGTTCTCCTCGCTGAGCCGGGCCACGTCGTGGTGCAACGTCGCCAGGTCGAGCGCGACCCGGTGCAGGAACCGTCGTACCTCCCGGGGGTCCAACCCGCGCCGGCCGAAGCCGACGACGGTGAACTGCCGGTCGCGGACCTGGCTCGGGTGCAGCCGGGCCAACCGGGCGGCGCCGTGGAACGTGCCGTCGTAGAGCGTGCCTCGGGTCATTCATCACCTCACGCGTCGTCGACCGATGGGCGGGTCAGGGTCGCAAGGCGCCCTTTGCCGTGGTACTTATTCGTCAAGTCGGTTCGGAGCCGGGATTCGCACATCCCGACGCTCCAGTTGAGACCCGACGAGAGCCGGTATGCGACTGCCACTCGCGAGGCCGTCTCTCGTCACCTTCTCGGCTGTTGGCACAGCCGCGGTTGTCGTGTTTGCACCGGGCGTCCCCGGGGACCGGCGATCACCCTCACCCGAAGGCCACGTTTCCAGTCGCTCGGAGCTGGAGCAATGGTTCCTACGCGGGCGTCGCCAGTGAATTGAGAGGTGGACCATGCCGCACAAGCCGTTCATCCGGACCCTCCGTGCGCAGTGGCTCGGTCAGCAACTGCGGACCCTCCGGGAGGAACGGGGGATGACCTTGAAGTTGGTCGCCGAGCATCTGCAACGGGACATGTCCGCCCTTGGTCGTTACGAACGCGCGGACTGGCCGATCCGCAAGGGCGATGTGATCGCGCTGCTGGATCTCTACGGCTTTCATCACGCGGCCGAGCGGGCCCGCCTGCTGGCGCTCGCCGAGGAGGTCTGGCGCACCGACCGGTGGGACGAGGACTACGGCGACGTCGTGGACGCCTCCTTCATCGAATATCCCTGGCTCGAAGGTCGCGCGGAGCAGGTCTGCTGCTTCCACCTCACCCTGGTACCGGGGCTCCTTCAGACCCGGGAGTACGCCGAGGCCGTGATTCGCAATGCTGCAGAACCGGAGGTTTCCGAGGCGACGATCAACCGCTGGGTCGAGCTTCGGATGACCCGCCAAGGAGTTCTGCGGCGACGCCGCCCGCTCATGATTTCCACGGTGATCGACGAAGCTGCGCTGCGCAGGATGGTCGGTGGGCCGGAGGTGTGGCGTCGGCAACTACACCACCTCGCGCAGTCCCAGCGGCTGGGCAATGTGGCAATCCGAGTCATGCCGTTCGGCATGGCCCTGCACCAAGGGCTCGACGGTACGTTCTGGATATTCCGTCTGCCGGAGCCGTATCCTGCGGTTGCCTACGTGGAGTCTTTGGGAGGGCGGCTCTACCTTGAGTCGCCGAAGGCTGAGCGCTTCGTACGCGCTTACGGTCGTCTGCTGGATTCTGCGCTTGACGAGAGCGAGTCAACGAAGTTGATCACGAGAATCGCGGAGGATTTGTGATGAGCGAGAGTGTGTCCGACGTTGCTTGGCACATCAGTAGCAGGAGCGACAGCAACGGCGGTAGCTGCGTTGAGGCGGGACCCGTCCTCGACGGCTCCGGTCGCGTGGCGGTACGGGACAGCAAGGACCGTGCGGGGGCGACCCTCGTCTACCCCGCCGACGGGTGGACGGCGTTCGTCCTCGGCGTCAAGGACGGTGCGTTCAGCTAGGAGTCGAGCAACGCCCCGGCGCCCCGGTCGAACGTCTGGTCTCGTCTGATTCGTTTGCGACATCAACTCCAAAGGCTCTCCACCCATGCCACCCGACCCGCCACGAGACCCGCCGTGGAACGGGGCGCTTCACAGCCATCTCACAGGGGTCCTGGATAGGGTGCCGGTCGAGTCAACGTCCGACTCCAGCCTGGAGCGGTCGGCGTCGCACAGGAGTTCCGATGGTCTTCAAGAAGATGTTGAGCGCGTTCGGCGTGGGTGGTCCCAGTGTGGACACCGTGCTGACCAACCCCAACACCCGGCCCGGCCTGACCCTCGACGGGCAGGTGAACCTCGTCGGTGGTGACGCCCCGGCGGCCATCGAGCAGGTGGTGATCGGTCTGGTCACCCGGGTCGAGGTCGAGGGGCACGACGCCGAATACTCGGGCACCCTCGAGTTCCACCGGATGGCCGTCAGTGGCGCGTTCGAGCTCGCCCCGAAGCAGCAGCTGTCGATCCCGTTCCAGATGCCGGTGCCGTGGGAAACCCCGATCACCGACGTGTACGGCCAGCGCCTGCACGGCATGACGATGGGCCTGCGTACCGAGCTGGCCGTGGCGCGCGCGGTCGACAAGAGCGACCTGGACCACGTGGCGGTGCACCCGCTGCCGGTGCACGAGCGGATCCTGGAGGCGTTCCAGCGGCTCGGCTTCCGGTTCAAGCACGCCGACCTGGAGCGCGGTCACATCCGCGGCGTGCAGCAGACGCTGCCGTTCTACCAGGAGATCGAGTTCTTCGCCGCCCCGCAGTACGCGAGCACCATCAGGGAGGTCGAGCTGACCTTCGTGACCAGCCAGCGTGGCGTCGAGGTGATCCTGGAGTGCGACAAGCGCGGCGGTTTCCTCAGCGCCGGGCACGACGCCTTCGGCCGCTTCCAGGTGTCGCACGCCGACGTCGACCGCGTCGACTGGGCACAGGTCGTCGACGGCTGGCTGCGCGAAACGACCTCCCGCTACGGCAACCTGCTCTCGCAGTACGGCCCGAGCCACGGGCGCGGTCACGGACACGGCCGTGGCCCCGGTATGGGTGGCATGGTGGCCGGCGCGGCGCTCGGCGTCGCCGGCGGCATGATCGCCGGCGAGATGATCGAGGACGCCTTCGAGGGCGACTTCGGCGACTTCGGTGGCGACGAGTAGTTCCGTCCACACACGGCAGTGGCCTCCGGGAGATTCTCCCGGAGGCCACTGTGCGCCGTGATCCGGTCAGTGCCGGGTCTTGCGCTCTTCGCCGCTGCGCCAGGCGCTGCCGGCCTTGGCCAGACCACGGCTACCGAGGTAGCCCAGCGTCAGCAGGGTGATCAGGAACCAGGCGTTGTCGGCCCGGAAGATGTCCACCCCGGCAGAGTTCTGCCCAACGACCTGCGACGCGCCCAGTACGGCGGCCACCGCGATCAGGTAGATCCAGAACTCGGTGGTCTTGAACGCCTGCTTGGTCTCCGTACCGGGTGCCCGCATGTCGTTCCGATGCCCGTCGTGCATGACCGGCATCTGCTGCGTGTCCCGCATGGCAGCGGGGTTCTGCGGGTCGTTCATCGGCCGGTTCATCGGCCGGGTGGAAGCAGCCTGCGTGCTCATCTGGTCCTCCTCAGGATGCGATGAGTCGTACCTGCCTTCCCTCGCCCCGCTACCGCGTTTCGGTCACGGCGCGGTTCGTGTTCACGGCGGGGACGCCCCCCGACTACCCGAGGCCGGTGAGCAGGTAACACCGACCGCCGGCGGAAATTCCGGCCGGCGGTCGGGTCGGCGCACGTCAGCGCAGGCCGTTGCGGACGGCCACGCTCACCAGCAGGTCCGGGTCGTCGGTGATGATGCCGTCGACACCGAGGTCGATGACCCGCTGCATGACAGTCGCGTCGTCGACGGTGTACGGAATCACCTTCAGGTCGTACCGCTTCTGAAGGGTCCGTACGTCCGGTCCGTGGAAGTACGCCGGGTTCTCCCGCAGGTACCAGTCGGCCGAGGCGACAGTGCCCTGCTTCGGGTCGTGCACCTGCCAGTTGGCGGACACCGTGCCCGCCCCCGCGGCGCGGGTCAGCCTGCCCAGGTCCCGGTACTTCCACCAGTCCAGCCCACCGGTCCACGGGCTCTTCACCGACGGGTCGCCGTACACGGCCTCCAGCGAGCACTCGTCGGCGACTGTGGCGCACTCGGTCGGGCCGTACTGCCAGACCAGGCCGACCGTGCCGATCCGCTTGTCGAGCTGCTTGGCGTACGTGATGGTGCGCCAGTCGAACGACTGGATGGTGGCCCGGCTGGTGAAGCCGGCCCGCTGGATGGCGTCGACGAGCTTGCGGGTGAAGCTGCGGTACGGCTCGGTGTCGTTCACCACCGGGCTGATCTTCGTCTCGATGTTCATCCCGACGTCGGTACGGCCACTCGCCTTCACCAGGGCGAAAACCTCGTCCAGGGTCGGGATCCGGGCACCGGGCGCGGGCACCTGGGCGGGCAGCTCGGGCAGCGTCCTCGTGCCGCAGTCGACGGTCTTGAGCTGCGCCAGGGTCAGCTCGTGCACTCCCTTG
Organism: Micromonospora sp. NPDC047521; assembly: GCF_055587305.1. Taxonomy (NCBI): domain Bacteria; kingdom Bacillati; phylum Actinomycetota; class Actinomycetes; order Micromonosporales; family Micromonosporaceae; genus Micromonospora; species Micromonospora sp. NPDC047521. The sequence goes on from NZ_JBVJGN010000005.1 coordinate 352,613, forward strand.
CCCACGTACGGGAACATCGGGTCGCCGCGGCGTACCGGGGCGGTGTCGACGCAGTGCGACCGGTTGACCGTGCGGTCGTGCAGCACGACGAGCGTGCCGTCGGCGGTGACGCCGGTGTCCAGTTCGAGGGTGGAGATGGCCCGGTTGGACAGCGCGTTGGCGAACGCCGGCAGGGTGTTCTCCGGCCGGGTGGCCCGTCCGCCCCGGTGCGCCTGGATGTCGAACGGCGCCGCGTACGCCTTGGGCAGCCGGTAGCCGCGCTGCGCCAGCACGCCGCGCAGCCGGTCCGGGTAGTCGGTGATGATGCCGTCCACGCCGTCGTCGATCAGCTTGGTCATGGTCGGCACGTCGTCGACTGTCCACGGGATCACCTTGATCCCGTAGCGGTGGGCCCGGGCGACCATGTCCTTGGTGACGTACGGCTGGTAGCCCGGGTCGGTGACAGTGCCGTTCTGCGGCATGCCGTGCACAGGTGAGAAGGCGCTCGCGCCGAAGCTGCGGATCGCCCTGATCGGGTCGCCGCCGAAGTCGTCGATGTCCAGTCCGCCCAGCCACGGCGAGGCGCCCGGCTGACCGGTCTGGAGGAAGTCGTAGTTGGTGAGGGCGACAAGCGGGAGCTTCGGTTCGACCTGGCGCATGCGCATCAGCGCGCCCCAGTCGAAGCTCTGGATGGTGACCTGCCTGAGCAGCCCGGCCGCGCGGATCTCGGCCGCGGTGACCCGCACGAACTGCTCGCGGGGCGCGGTCTCGGTCGGTGCGCCGGCCTCCACCTTGGTCTCGACGTTGAGCGTCACGTCGTTCGCCCGGTAGCGGTTCACCAGGGCGAACACCTCACGCAGCAGCGGCATCCGGGCACCCGGCACGGCGAGCTGGCCGGGCTTGTCCGGCAGCGTCTTCGCACCACAGTCGAGAGCGCGCACCTGGGCCACGGTGAGCGTGTTGACGTACTTCCCGACGTACGGGAACTCCGGGTCGCCGGGCGTCACAGGGGCGGTGTCGACGCACTTGGCGCCGCTGATCCTGCGGTCGTGGGTGACGACCGCCTGACCGTCCTCGGTGATCTGCACGTCCAGTTCGAGGGTGCTCACCCCGAGTTGGAGGGCGTTGCCGAACGAGGCGAGGGTGTTCTCCACCCGCAACCCGAGGCCGCCGCGGTGGGCCTGCACGTCGAATGTCCGGTCCGGTCGCGGTTTCGCCTGGGCGGGCACCGCGAGCCCGGTCGTCACCGTCGCGGCCACCAGGGCCGCGACGGCGGTACGGCGTACTGTGCGCACGCTGTCTTCCCCTCCTGCCGGCGGGCGTCTCCCCCCGGTCGCCGGACAGCATGGACATCTCGGACTGCGGGCAGACGGCCAGTGGACGGCGCGACGGTGAACCGTCGTGGACGACCTCCGGTCGCGCCGGTTTGCCCGGCCGGTGGCCGGGCACGCAGTCAGTTCCACAGCTTCTGCGAGGTGATGATCGTGCGTGAGGACGACATGCGGCAGGACGCCGCCCGCCAGGCCGAGGATCGGATCGCCGGAGGCGTGTACGGCAAGGGAGCTGTCGAAGAGGTGACGCTGCCCCGCACGGACGTGGAACGGGTCATCCAGGAGGAGGACCCGTACGATCCGGCGCACCAGCCGATCGACCCGACCGTGCTGCGCGACGGTGGTCCCGTCGCCGGGCAGGGTGCGGTCACCACCACCGGTGGCACCGCCGGGCCGGCGAGCGTACGTCGGGTGGCCCGGCAGCCCGAGCGGCACCCGGGCACTGTCGCACCGACCACGACCGGCGATGCCACCACAGGCGGTCTGAGCACCCCGACGGGTGGTGGCACCAGCGACCAGTCCACGTCGGCGACCGGCCCGGCCAAGTCCACCCAGGACAAAACCCGCGACTGACGACCAGGCGCCAACTTACCGACGCGTGATCATGAGGTTGACGTGGCTGTCAGAGACCACAGGCCACGTCAACCTCATGATCAACTGGGGTCGGGCTGGGGGCGCAGGACGCCGAGGCGTTGGGTGGCGCGGGTGAGCGCGACGTACAGGTCGCTGCGCCCGCGGGGCGACTCGGCGACCATCCGGTCGGGGTCGACCACGAGCACCGAGTCGAACTCCAGCCCCTTGGCCTGCGCGACGGTCAGGACGACGACAGCGCTCTCCAGCTCCGGGTGCTCGCCCACGGCAGCCTCGGGCAGCGCCGCGGTAAGCGCGGCGCCCAGCTCGTCCACCCGGCTGGCCGGCACGATCACGCCCAGCCGGCCCTCGGCCAGCCCGGCCGCCTCCCGCGTGGCCGCCGCCACCAGCTCCGCCGACAACTGCCCGTCGGGCACCGCCCGGTCCCACGGGGGTACGCCGCTCTCCCGCACCGAGCGCGGCGGCCGCAGCCCCGGGTCGATCTCGGCCAGGACGTCGGCGGCTACCGCCATGATCTCGGCGGGTGTGCGGTAGCTGACGGTCAGCTCGGTCAGCCGCCACCGCTGCGCCACGTACGGCGCGAGCGCCTCGGCCCAGGACGGCGTGCCGGTGAGCGCGCCGGTCTGCGCGACGTCCCCGACGATGGTCATCGACCGGCTGGGGCAGCGGCGCATCAGCAGTCGCCACGCCATCGGCGACAACTCCTGCGCCTCGTCGATGATCACGTGGCCGAACGCCCACTTCCGGTCGGCGGCGGCACGCTGCGCGGTGGTCAGCCGGTCGGCCTCCTCCTGCCGTTCCAGCAGCCGGTCGGCGTCGATCAGGTCGGTGACGCCGAGGATCTCGCCACCCTCGGCCTCGTCCTCGACGTCGATCGAGCGGGAACCCCTGGCGATCTCCAGCACGCCCTCGGCGTACTCGCGTTCCATCCGGCGGATGCGGTCCCGCCGGGCGGCGGCGGCCCGCTCGTCCTCGCCGAGCAGTTCGGCGGCCTCGTCCAGCAACGGCACGTCGGCGGGCGTCCAGCCACCCGGCTCGCGGTGCAGCGACGCCCGTTCCTCGTCGGTGAACATCGGCGTGGCGGCGGCGATCCGGTCCGGGTCGGCGTACAGGTCGGCGAGCAGGCGCTGCGGGGTGAGCACCGGCCAGAGCCGGTCGAGGGTGGCCTTGACCTCCGGCTCGTCGTTCAGCTCCCGGCGGATCTCGGCCCGGTCGGCCTCGTCGAGCAGGTTGTCCCCGCCCAGCGGGTCGGCGCCGATCCGTTCGGCCACCTGCTCGGCGAGCGCGTGCACGATCTCCACGTCGAACAGCGCCCGGGCCAGGTTGTGCGGGCGCTCGGTGCGACGTACCCGGTCCCGGGCGGCCCGTACGGTCTCCGGGTCGAGGATCAGCGCCTCGCGCTCGACCTCGATCTCCAGCGGCTCGTCCGGCACCCACTGCCGGTCCCGTACGGCGAGCGCCAGCACCTCGGCGAGCACCGCCCGGCCCTTGAGCGCGGCGGTCTCGGCAGGTTCGGTCCGTTGCGCGCTCACCCCGGGGAACAGGTCGCCCTGGGTGCGCAGCAGCACGCCGGTCTCGGCGAGAGTCGGCAGCACCTGGGAGATGTAGCGCAGGAAGGTCGCGTTCGGGCCGACCAGCAGCACGCCCCGGCTGGAGAGTTCCCGTCGGTGCGTGTAGAGCAGGTACGCCGCCCGGTGCAGCGCGACGGCTGTCTTGCCGGTGCCCGGGCCGCCCTGCACCACCATGACGCCCGGCAGTTCGGCGCGGATGATCCGGTCCTGCTCGGCCTGGATGGTCTCCACGATGTCGCGCATCCGGCCGGTGCGTCCGGCGTTCAGCGCGGCCAGCAGCGACGCCTCGCCGGTCAGCTCCTCGTGCGCGCCGGGGGAGGCGGTGTCGATGTCGAGCACCTCGTCGTTGAGCCCGGTGACCTTGCGCTGGCGCGTACGCAGATGACGGCGGCGGCGTACGCCCTGCGGGTTGGCGGCGGTGGCGAGGTAGAACGGGCGGGCGGCGGGTGCCCGCCAGTCCATCAGCAGCGGGTCGTAGTCGCCGCTGGTGTCGAAGATGCCGATTCGGCCGATGTAGCGGCGCGAGTCGTCGTCGCCGTCGAGCCTGCCGAAACAGAGACCGTTCTCCACTGCGGAGAACTGCTCGACCTGGTCGGCGTACATGGCCACCGAGCTGTCGCGCTGGGAGCGGTCCTGAAGGGTGCCGCCGGTGCTGCGCAGCGCATCGGTGAGCCGGTCGGCGGCCTGCTCACGGAGCCCGTCGAGCCGGTCGTAGAGCATCGAGACGTACTCCTGCTCGCGGCCGATCTCGTCGTCGAGCGGCAATTCACCGGAACCGCCGGAGTGCCTTGACAAGCCGTCTCCTAAAGATTAGAATCTTTTGCAGGAACGGCTTTGAGCCGTTCTTTTTTTTGTGCCCTCGAATTGTCGAAGATAGCGCGTTCCGTCGGCTCCCATCAAGCCGCACGGCCCGGCGTGATCCGCACAACGAAGCGCCGGGCCGACCAGTGGTCGACCCGGCACGTGCCCGAGGAGAGATCAGCCGCGAGCGGCCTGGTAGAGCCGTTCCGGCGTGACCGCTCCGGCCAGCACCCGGCCGTCGTCGGTCAGCAGCACACTGAACAGCTTGCTGGTGAGCAGTCGACCGCTGCCCCAGTCGCCGCTGACCGCCGGCAACCCGCCCAGCAGCTTCGACACGTCGACGTCAGGCGCGGCGCCGGCTGGCGGCACGGCCGGCTTGGCGTCGGCCGGCTTGCCGCCGACCGCATCGTCGAGCTTCGCGACCAGAACGGTCGTCCAGCCGGAGCCGACGGCCCGTACACCTGGGTCACCCGTCGGCGCGGCGTGCTCGGGCCGGCCGCCGGCGGCCGGCCGCTCGGCGGCCTCCTCCTTCACGGTCACCCCGGGCGGCGGGTTGAACGTGAACTGGTCCGCGTCGGGACGCCGGTAGTCGACCTGGGTGAACGCCACCTCGAAGGCCGGCTGGTCACTGCCCTTCGCCAGCACCTCGAAGCGCAGCGGAACGTGCTGCTCGGCGTCGATGGCGATACGCAGCTGGTGCACGAGCGAGTCGCGGTCGCGCGGCTGGAGCACCAGCTCGTACGCATCGTGGCCGGCCACGGTGGCCGCCCGGCCGACGCTTACCTCGGTGCTGGGGTCGATGGCGCCCAGTGCCAGGTCGGCCGCCTCCTGCGGGGTGGCCGGCAGACTCGGCGTGGCCTGCGGGGCGGCCTTCTCGGCGGTGCCGTCGCCCAGGGTGCGGTGGCTGGCGGTGTTGGTGCGGCTCTGCCAGGTCCACAGGTCCCGGCCGTTGCGGATCACATCCTGCTCGCCGAGGGTGTCCAGCAGCGCAACCCGCTGCTGCTCCGGCCCCGAGTACCAGACCCGCAGCGTGTGCGTACCGGTCAGCAGGGTGGTCACGTCGTTGCCGGGCACCAGGCCGAGAAGGGGCGGCAGGCCGAGGTCGGCGCGTTGCACGACGGTGCCGGACAACCCCTCCAGCCGGGAGGTCTGAAGATCGACGAGGAGTTGGGCGGCGGTACGGGGTGGCAGGCTCGGTTCGGCCTCGGCGGCCAACGTGCCGACGGCCGCGCCACCGCCGATGACGGCGACGGCGGCGGTCGCGGGGACCAGCCAGCGCAGGACGGGACGGCTTCTCAGGACGGACATGGTGGGCACCTCCTGCGCACCATCCTGCCCGGTCCCGCCTGTGAACGGGCTGAGGACGCCGATCCGCCGCCGTTGACCCGGGTGGCACCCTTGGACTGTGCGGTTGCTGGTGGTGGAGGACGAGGCCCGGTTGGCGGCCGCCCTGCAGCGCGGTCTGCAGGCGGAGGGGTTCGCGGTGGACGTGGCGGCGACCGGCCCGGCCGGCCTGGACGCGGCCCGGCACGGCGGGTACGACGCGATGATCCTCGACGTGATGCTGCCGGGGCTGTCCGGCTACGAGCTGGTCCGGCGGTTGCGCGCGGAGCAGCACTGGCTGCCGGTGCTGATGCTCTCGGCCAAGGACGGCGAGTACGACCAGGCCGACGGCCTGGACTGCGGGGCGGACGACTATCTGACCAAGCCCTTCTCGTACGTCGTGCTGCTGGCCCGTCTGCGGGCGTTGCTGCGCCGGGGAGCGCCGGAACGTCCGGCCGTGCTCACGGTCGGCGACCTGAGGCTGGACCCGGCCCGCCGGCGGGTCACCCGGGCGGACGCCGAGGTGACGCTCACCGCACGGGAGTACGCATTGCTGGACTACCTGATGCGCCGGCCCGGCCAGGTCGTCTCCAAGATCGAGTTGTTGGACCATGTCTGGGACGCCAGCGTCCAGACCGCGCCGAACGCCGTCGAGGTCTACGTCGGCTACCTGCGCCGCAAGCTCGGCCGGGACCGGCTGGAGACCGTGCGGGGCGCCGGCTACCGGCTGGCCACGTGACAGGGGTCGGCCGGCCGTGGCGGAGCCGGCTGCCGGCGCTGGGGCTGCGGGGGCGGCTCATGGCGATCGGCGTGTTCGGCCTCACCGTCGGTTTGGCGCTCGGCGGGGTGGTGCTGCTCGGTGCGCTCGGGTTCGTGCTGCAACGCACCGTGGACACCGAGGCGTTCCGGACCGCGGACGCCGTCGCGCTGCTCGCCGCCGAGGACGCGCTGCCCGATCCGCTGCCGGTGGCCGGTGGGCAGGTCCGCGTCCAGGTCATCGACGCGCAGGGGCGGATCCGGGCCGCCTCCATCGACGCGGACCGGCTGGTGCCGATGGTCCGGCCGCAGCGACTGGACCCGGGACGGCGGCAACGGCTGGAGGTGCCGGCGGAGCGGGTCGGGCTCGCCGGCCCGGTGCGGGTGGTCACCGTGCCCGCCGGTACGGCCGCCGATCCGCTGACCGTGCTTGTCGCCCGGTCGATGGCCGACGTGCGGCACAGCACGCACGTGGTCCGGACCATCCTGCTGGTGGCGTTCCCGCTGCTGGTGGCGGTGCTCGCCGCGGTGGCGTGGCGGGTGGTGGGCGCGACGCTGCGGCCGGTCGAGGCGCTGCGCCGGGGCGCCGAGGAGATCACCGGACGCGCCGGGACAGGCCGGCTGCCGGTGCCCGCCTCGGCCGACGAGATCCACCGGCTGGCGGTCACCCTCAACGGCATGCTTGACCGGTTGGAGTCGGCCCGGGTCCGGCAGCGGGCGTTCGTCTCCGACGCCGCGCACGAGCTGCGCAGCCCGCTGACGAACATCCGCACCGAGCTGGAGGTCGCCCAGCGGCTCGCCGACCGGACCGACTGGACGGCGGTGACCGGCAACCTGCTCGCCGACACCGAAAGGCTGAGCCGGCTGGTCGACGACCTGCTGCTGCTGGCCCGCCTGGACGAGGCGCCGCAGGCGCGCGGCAGCGGCCCGGTGGAGCTGGGCGGGCTGCTGACCGAGGTCGCCGCGCGGTATCCGTCGCCGCCCGTGTCCGTGGCCCCGGCGACCGGGCCAATGTGGACTACCGGGAACGCCGACGAGCTGCGCCGTGTACTGGCGAACCTGGTCGACAACGCGGTCCGGCACGCGCGCGGCAGCGTGCTGCTCGCGGCCGAGGCCGATGCCGAGGTCGGGACCGGGGGAGTGACGTACCACCTGGTGACGGTGACCGACGACGGCCCCGGCATTCCGGTGGCCGACCGGGAGCGGGTCTTCGGCCGGTTCACGAGGCTCGACGACGGCCGGGCCCGCGACGACGGCGGCGCCGGCCTCGGCCTGGCCATCGTGCGGGAGCTGGTACGACGTGCCGGCGGCAGCATCGCCCTGACCGACGCCGACGGCCAGCCGTCGGGTCTGCGGGTGTGCCTCCTGCTGCCCGCGCTGCCGGCCGAGGAGGGCGCCGACGGGCGCTGACCGTCGCGGTGCTCAGCGCCGGCGGGTGCAGACCTGCTCGGAGCTGGCCACCGTGTCGGTGGACCAGACGACGGCCACCGTGAAGCAGTAGTCGTTGGTGCGGTTGAGGGCGTAGATGACGTAGCTGCTGGTGCCGGCCGGCAGTGTCGCGAAGACGTTGCGCTCCTGGCCGGCACGGCCGCCGGCGATGACCACCGGACCCTCGCCGCCCGGCGGGTAGGTCCAGCGCAGGGTGATGCTGTCCCGCGTGTCGCCCAGGGTCACCGCGCTCGGCGGACTGCCGGGTGGGGCCGCGGCGGGCGCGGCCTCGGCCGAGGTCGGCGCGGCGCCCGGCGCCGGCGCGGTCGTCGCCGGTGGGCCGGCGGTGGGGGAGCCGCTGGCCGGTGGCGGGGTCGGGTCGTCGTCGCCGTCGACGCGCGCCACCCCGGCGATCACCGCTGCGGCCCCGAGCAGCACCACGACCACGCCGGCCACCAGCACCGGCACCAGGCGGTTGCGCGGCGCCGGCGGAGCCCGGTGCACGGGTACCGGAAGCAGTCGTGACGGCGTGTACGGCTCCAGCGGCGCGTACGGGTCGCCCGGCGGCCGGCGCAGCCGGTACACCCCGGACTGCTCCTCCGTCGCGCCGGCCAGCCCCACGACCGACGGGGGGACCGGCGTCTCGGTGACGTGGGGGACGGGCTCCTCGACCGGCTCGGGCGGCCAGGCGGCGCTGCCACCCGGCTCGTCGGCCGGTGCCCGGGGGGTCGGAACGGCCCCGCCGGTCGCGGTCGCCCCGGCCTGGTGCGGCGGGTGGTAGCCGGCCTCGACCGGCCCGTCGTCGAGAGGTGGGACGCGGGCGGCGGGCACCGTCGGGGAGCCCTCGGCAGCGGACGTCTCGTCGGCGCAGACATGATCCGGATTCGCCGCCGCCCGCGCCAGAGCCGCCACCTGCGCCGCCAACGGGTCGTCGGCCGCGAGGTGCTGCCGGCACAGCTCGCGGGCCAGCGCCAGATTGTCGTGGGCCTCGGTGAACTGTCCACAGTCGCGCTGCATCGCGCCGAGCCGGGCCAGCATCTTGATGCCGCTGGGGTGGCCGTCGCCGTACACCTCGCGGTGCAGCTCCCAGGCGTCCTGGAGCCGGTCCCGTGCCACGGTGCACTGGCCACGCGCGTACTCGACGGTGGCCAGGTCGGCGTGCGCGGCGAGCACCCGCAGCGACTCCGGGCCGTCCTGCGCGGTCAGCTCGATGATGACTTCCTGGTAGAGCCGGGCGGCCCGGGAGTGGCTGCCGACCCGGTGCAGCACCGCGGCCAGCGTCGCCGCGGCGGCCACTGTGCGCGGGTCGGAGCGGCCGTGCAGCCGGGTGGTGGCCGCGTACGCGAAGGCGGCCCACCCCCGGGCGGAGTGCGGTTCGCCGAGGGCGACCAGGACCCGCGCCTGGAGGCTGGCGGCCTCGGCCAGCTCGGCTGTGGCGTTGGCCGGGCGGGGGTCGGCGTCGGTGAGCGCGTCGGAGAGCAGCCGCTGCGCGCCCACCAGATCACCTGAGGACACGAGGTGGTGCGCCTGATCAGTGAGGTCGCCGAAGCCGGAGGGCACGCCCCATCGTGCTCAACCGACGACGGTAAGTACAAGACCCACGGCGGTGTCGATCGGTCAGGATCCTGTCAGGTGCTCGGCCAACGTCTCGCTGATGCGGCGTAGCTGGTCGACCTGGGCCGGGCTCAACGCGTCGAACAGGTGCCGGCGTACCCCCTCGACGTGGCCGGGTGCGGCGGCCGCGAGGGTGGCGAAACCGTCGTCGGTGAGCACCGCGACCTGCCCGCGCCGGTCGGTGGGGCAGTCCTCGCGACGTACCCAGCCGGCGGCCTCCAGCCGGGCCACCGCGTGCGAGAGTCGGCTGCGCGACGAGCCTGCCGCCTCGGCCAGGTCGCTCATCCGGAGTTGGCGGCCGGGGGCCTCGGAGAGCCGGACCAGGATCTCGTAGTAGGCGTGCGGCATTCCCGCGTCGCGTTGCAGTTCACGGTCGAGCGTGTCCATCAGCGCCCGGGAGGCGGTGAGGTACGCCCGCCAGGTGCGCTGCTCGTCGGGGTTCAACCAGCGGGTCATGACGACCATCATACCCGCGATAGTTGAGCGCTCAACTAAATGGCGTTACTCTGGGGTCATGGGTATCCACCGGCTCAACCACGCGGTCCTGTACGTCAGCGATCTCGCCCGCAGCGTCGCCTTCTACCGGGACGTGCTGGGCTTCCGTCAGGTGGCGATGACCCCGGACGGCTTCCGGGGCGCCACCTTCCTCCAGGCCCCCGACTCGACGAACGACCACGACCTCGGCCTGTTCGAGATCGGCGCGGGCGCCGGGCGCTCGACCGCCGGCCGGGCCACCGTCGGCCTCTACCACCTGGCCTGGGAGGTCGACACCCTCGACGAGCTGGCCGCCACCGCCGAGCGGCTCGCCGCCGCGGGCGCGCTGGTCGGCACCTCCGACCACGGCACCACCAAGAGCCTCTACGGCAGGGATCCGGACGGCCTGGAGTTCGAGGTGGTCTGGCTGATCCCGGCCGACCTGCTCGACGACGCCGCGCTCGCCGCCCGCAAGCAGATCGGCCGGCTCGACCTGGACGCCGAGCGGCGGCGCTACGGCGGCCAGACCCGCGGCGGGGTGGGGATCTCCGTCCCGGCCTGACCCGCCATGCGGTAGAACGGACCGATGCCTACCGACCGGACCACCGACTTCCTCCGCGAGCTGCTGGTCCGCCAGTTGACGACCTGGCTGCCCACGGCCCTGCAACGCTCCCGGCGAGCAACTGTCGCGCTGGCCGGCGTCGACGGGGGCGGCGCGGAGGCCGCGCTGCGGGTGGTCGCCGGCCACGCCGCGCAGGTACGCGGCCGTCAGGTGACCGTGCTGGTGCTGGCCGACAGCGCCGCCGACCTGCCGGCCCGACTCGGACCGGTCGAGGCGGACCTGCCCGCCGAGGTGACAGTGCACCTGCTGCCGGGCGCCCCGGACCGGCTGCCGGTCGCGGTGAAGGCGGCAGGCGCGGCCGGCTCGCCGCTGTTCACTGTCGTGGCCGTGCCCGGCGCGGTGAGCGCCGACGTGCTCACCGCCGCCGCCAACGGGCGTACCGGCGAGGTCCTGCTGCACGCGGGCAGCAGTGCCCGCGACGCGCTCGTCGCGACCGGATTCCCGCTGGTCGCCGAGGTGGCGCCGGTGCTGCCCGACGACGGGGCGGCGGGTGTGGTCGCGTTCGGCAGTCGCTCGGACCGCAGCCTGGAGGCCGTACGCGACGCTCTGTGGGCGGTCGGCGCAGACCTCGACGTGCGCTACCGCGACCCGGCCGACCCGACGGGCGCGACAGTCGACGTGGCAGGCGATCCCGACCTCGAACCGCTGGCCCGCGCTCTACTGGCCGAGCTGCGCCGGCGCGGCCCCCGAACGGTAAGCGAACTGCGCCGGCACACCCTCACCGCGACCGTCTACCGCGCTACCGACGCCAACCGCGCCCTGGAAAACCTGATCAACGCAGGCGACGCCGCCCGCGACCGCCCCACCGGCCGCCTGGCCGGAGACGAAACCATCACCCCAACTCCCTGATCCCCGCCTCGCGCCCTCGCGTCCCGGGTCCGTCGATCCTGGGCGTAACGGCGACCGAAACTGCGAGATCGGCGGGAGGGGAGCGGGGCGGGGCCGGCCCCGCAGACGCCGAGCGGGGCGCCGGTGGATCACCGGCACCCCGCTCGACCCCCGGGACGCTACGACCGGGACTTGTCCTGCTTCCAGGACAGCGGACCCGGCAGGTCGACCCGGTGAGCCCGTGCCTTGGAGTTCCAGGACCAGCGCCCGATCTTGATGCTCCAGGAGGAGAAACCGTTCTCGGTGAAGTTCAGGATGATCGGACCGTACTTCTTGCGCTTGCGAAACATGAGGCCCATCGGAGGACTCCCCTCGTCACCGTTCCCTGCCGTGTCGAGATCGAACATTCCCGAACCGGCGAATTCCGAAACCCCCGCGCCGTCCCGGGTGGACGATGGCCCGGCGCGGTGCCGCAATCTCTAGTCAACAGATAGGTGTTGCGCGAAGGTAAACGCTGCTGGGAGCGGTTCGTAACATCGGCAGCGATACAAGTCTCACCTTCTGGAAGAGCGTTGACCTGTCGATCCCGCCGCCGGCAGCATGAGGTCATGTCGCAGCGGGACGAGCTCCTTCTCACCGCTCGCGTGCACGTCGACCTGGTCCGGCACGCGAGCGCGCTCTGTTGAGCTGACCGGTCCATCCGGCTCGGCCGCAATCGCCGCCCTCACACCGCTCGCCCGCTCATCGCGGAGCGGCGTGCCTCCACGCCCCCACATCCGGGCGTACCCGTTCCCATCGTGGACAGATCAGGAGACACCCCATGTCCCCACCCCGTCGTACCCTCCTGCACGCCCTCGCCGCCGCCACCACGTTGACCCTGCTCGCCGGCGCTGCCGGCTGCGGCGGCGACGCCCGGGCCGGCGGCGGGCAGGCCACCGAGCTGCGCTACCAGGGCTCCGTCGGCCAGGTCACCCTCCCCGAACTCGCCGCCGACCTCGGCTACCTCGGCGACGTCCGGCTCAAGTGGATCGGCAACGTGACAGGTGGCCCGCAGGACATCCAGGCCACCGCAACCGGGCAGAGCGACTTCGGTGGCGCGTTCAACGGCGCGATCGTCAAGCTCGCCGCCGCCAACGCACCGATCACCGCAGTCGTCAGCTACTACGGCTCCGACGCGCAGACCTTCCAGGGCTACTACGTGCTCGACGACAGCCCGATCCGCGGCCCTCGCGACCTGATCGGTCACAAGGTCGGCATGAACACCCTCGGCGCGCACGCCGAGGCGGTCCTCAAGACCTGGCTCGCCCGCGGCGGGCTCACCCCCGCCGAGATCAAGCAGGTCGAGCTGGTCGCCCTGCCACCTGTCAACACCGAACAGTCGCTGCGGCAGAAACAGATCGACGTCGCGGTGCTCGGCGGAGTCATCCGGGACAAGGCCGTCGCCGGCGGTGGGCTGCGCACCATCGTCACCGACTACGAGCTGCTCGGCGCGTTCAGCGGCGGCACCTACGTCTTCCGCGACGACTTCATCAAACGCAACCCGGAGACCGTGAAGGCGTTCGTCACAGGGGTCGGCAAAGCCATCGAGTGGGCCCGCACGCAGCCCCGGGAGACGGTGGTCGCCCGGATGCGCGACATCATCGCGGGGCGAGGCCGCAACGAGGACCCGTCGCTCGTCGCGTACTGGAAGAGCAGCGGCGTCGCCGGCCGTGGCGGGGTGATCGTCGAACAGGAGTTCGGCACCTGGATCGACTGGCTAGCCGCCGAGGGTGAACTCAGGGGCGACCGCCCGAAACCGACGGACATCTTCACCAACCGGTTCAACCCGTTCGTGGACGGGGGCGGCGCGTGAGCACCGACAAGATCCTCTTCGACCGGGTGAGCAAGACCTTTCCGGTCCGCGCCACCCGACGCGGCGGCGCCGGCGCGGTCACCGCGCTGGACCAGGTGACCCTCGGCGTACGCCCCGGCGAGTTCCTGGTCGTCGTCGGCCCCAGCGGCTGCGGCAAGTCCACCCTGCTCGACCTGCTCGGTGGGCTCACCCGGCCGACCGGCGGGCAGGTGCTCGTCGACGGTCGGCCCGTCACCGGCCCCGGCCTCGACCGGGGCATCGTCTTCCAGCAGTACGCGCTGCTGCCCTGGCGCACCGCCGCCGGCAACGTCGCGTTCGGGCTGGAGGCCAAGGGGGTGCCCCGCGCCGAACGCGCCGCCCTGATCGAGCACCACCTCGACCTGGTGGGTCTGCGCGGGTTCGCCGACCGTTACCCGCACGAGCTGTCCGGCGGGATGAAGCAGCGGGTCGCCATCGCCCGCAGCCTCGCGTACGACCCGGACGTGCTGCTCATGGACGAGCCGTTCGCCGCCCTGGACGCGCAGACCCGCGACTCGTTGCAGGACGAGCTGGTGCGCATCTGGGCGCGTACCGGCAAGACGATCGTGTTCATCACCCACGGCATCGACGAGGCCGTGTACCTGGGTCAGCGGGTGGCGGTCCTGACGTCCCGACCCGGACGGCTCAAGCAGGTCATCGACGTCGACCTCGGCGACCGGGACGCGGCCGAGGACGTGCGCTCCACCGACGCGTTCCGCCACCACCGCCATCAGATCTGGACCCTGCTGCGGGACGAGGTGCGGGCCGCCCAGGCGGCCGAGGGCACCGGTGTCCGCGTCACCGAGGAGGCCCGCGTTGGTTGACATCGCCGAACGTCCCACCCGGCTGGTGGCCGCACCCGCCGTGCCGGACCGTGTCGTCCCCGGGCGGGCCGGTCGACTGCTCGGCGTCGGGGCGAGGGTGCTGCACCGTACCGTCGCCATCGCCGCGCTGGCCGCGATCTGGGAGGGCGCGCCCCGGCTGGGGCTCGTCGACCGGGTCTTCCTGCCCCCGCTGTCCGAGGTCCTGGTGGCCTGGTGGGAGCTGCTGCGTACCGGGCAGCTCGCCGAGCACGTCGGCGCGAGCCTGACCCGGTCGCTGACCGGGCTCGGCCTGGCGGTGCTCACGGCGATACCGCTCGGGCTGCTGATCGGCTGGTACCGGCCCCTCGCCGAGCTGCTCAGCCCGCTGCTGGAGGTGTTCCGCAACACCGCCGCGCTGGCCCTGCTGCCGGTCTTCGTGCTCATCCTCGGCCTGGGCGAGACCTCCAAGATCGCGCTGGTGCTGTACGCGTGCTCCTGGCCGATCCTGCTGAACACCATCGCCGGCGTGAAGGGCGTCGACCCGCTGCTGATCCGTTCGGCCCGCTCGATGGGCCTGGACCACCTGCGGCTGTTCCAGAAGGTGATCCTGCCGGCCGCGGTGCCGACCATCTTCACCGGCGTACGGCTGGCCGGGGCGTACTCGATCCTGGTGCTCGTCGCGGCCGAGATGGTCGGCGCGAAGGCCGGCCTCGGTTACCTCGTGAACTACGCGCAGTACAACTTCGCGATCTCCGACATGTACTCGGGAATCATCACGATCTCCGCCATCGGCTTGGTCGTCAACCAGCTCCTCGTCGCCCTCGAACGTCGCTTCTCCACGTGGCGCGTCGACGTCTCCGCCGGATAGGACACTCTCATGCCTCGAACCCTGCACCTCAACGCGTTCCTGATGGGCGTCGGCCACCACGAGGCGGCCTGGCGTCACCCCCGCACCGACCCGCGCCGGGTCACCGACGTGCGGCACTTCCAGGAACTGGCCCGCATCGCCGAACGCGGCACCCTCGACTCGCTGTTCCTCGCCGACGGGCTGTCGGTCGGGCCGAACCCCCGGCACAACATCCAGGCCGTCTTCGAGCCACTGACCCTGCTCGCCTCGCTCGCCGCGGTGACCGAACACATAGGTCTCATCGCGACGGTCTCCACCACGTACAACGAGCCGTTCCACGTCGCCCGCAAGTTCGCCTCGCTCGACCACCTCAGCGGCGGACGCGCCGGCTGGAACATCGTCACCTCCGCCCAGGAACGCGAGGCGGTCAACTTCAACCGGGACAGCCACCCCGAGCACGCCGACCGCTACCGGCGGGCCGCCGAGTTCGTCGACGTGGCGATCAAGCTCTGGGACAGCTGGGAGGACGACGCACTGGTCTTCGACACCGCCGCCGGCGTGTTCGCCGACACCGAGCGGGTGCACGAGGTGGCCCACCGTGGGCCGGAGTTCCAGATCCGGGGCCCGCTGAACATCCCCCGCGGCCCACAGGGCCGGCCGCTGCTGGTGCAGGCCGGCTCCTCGCCGGACGGGATCGCCTTCGCCGCCCGCTACGCCGAGGCGGTCTTCACCGCCCAGCAGACCCTCGCCGACGGGCAGGGGTTCTACGCCGAGCTGCGCCGGCAGGTCACCGCCGCCGGCCGCGACCCGGACCTCGTGAAGGTCCTGCCCGGCATCGCGCCGGTGATCGGCGGCACCGAGGCAGAGGCACTGGCGCTCGCGGCCGAGCTGGAGGAGCTGATCGTCCCCGAGTACGCCCTCGCCCAGCTCTCCGGGATGCTCGGCCTCGACCTCACCGGCCTGCCACTGGACGGGCCGCTGCCGGAGCTGCCAGACTCCGACACCGTGCAGGCGCACCAGAGTCGATACCAGCTCGTCACCGAGCTGGCGCGCCGGGAACAGCTCACCATCAGGCAGTTGATCGGCCGGCTCGGCGGCGGTCGGGGCCACCGGGTCGTCGCCGGCACCCCTGAACAGATCGCCGACCAGATCGAGGTGTGGTTCACCCAGGGCGCCGCCGACGGCTTCAACATCATGCCGCCGCACCTGCCCGGCGGCCTGGCCGACTTCGTCGACCACGTGGTGCCGGTGCTGCGGGCCCGAGGGCTGTTCCGCAGCGAGTACACCGGGCGGACCCTGCGCGAGCACTACGGGCTGCCCCGACCGGCAAGCACGTACGCCGCGCCGAGCCTGGTGCCGGCATGACCACCGTGGAGCGTCCGACGGCGGACGCCGCCGAGCTGCGCCCCGTCGACCGGGACCTGTTCCGCGTGCTGCTGCGCCGGCAGGCCACGAGCGTCACGGTGGTCACCGCCGTGGCGCGGGCAACCGACCCGGCCTGCCTGGGCGGGATCGGAGCGCCGCTGCGGGCCGGGTTCACCGCCACGTCGTTCACCTCGGTGTCACTGGACCCGCCGCTCGTCTCGTTCTGCCTCGGGGTGGCGTCGTCGAGCTGGCCGGTGCTGGCCCGCGCCGAGCACGTCGCGGTGCACCTGCTGGCCCACGGGCAGCGGGACGCAGCCACCATCTTTGCCACCAGCGGCATCGACCGCTTCGCCGCGTACCCGGACTGGACGCCGGGACCGTTCGGGGTGCCGCTGCTCGGCGGGGTGCTGGCCCGGCTGCTCTGCCGGGTGGTGCACCGGGTCCCGGCCGGTGACCACACGCTGGTGATCGCCGAACCGCTGGCGCTCGGCGACGGCGGCGACGGCGCGCCTCTCGTGCACCACTCGGGCGGTTACACCACGGCGGTGCCAGCGTGAGCGCACCGACCACGTCCGAGCTGCTCGCGCTGGACCGGGCCGCGCAGGATCTGCTGTTCCGAGAGGCCCGTACGGCCGAGGCGTTCACCGACGAGCCGGTCACCGACGAGCAGGTCGCGGCGATCCACGACCTGATCCGGTACGGGCCGACCGCGTACAACGGTCAGCCACTGCGGGTGCTGCTGCTGCGCTCGCCGGAGTCCCGGGCCCGGCTGCTGCCGTACCTGTCAAGCGGCAACCGGGCCAAGACGGCGGCCGCTCCGCTGACCGCGATCCTCGCCGCCGACGTGGACTTCCACGATCGGCTGCCTGAGCTGTATCCGCACCGCCCACAGGCCCGCGAGTGGCTCGCGGACCGGGCGGCGCGCGTCGAGCAGGCCCGCTTCAGCGCGACCCTGCAGATCGGCTACCTGATCGTCGGCGTCCGCGCGGCCGGTCTCGCCGCCGGTCCGATGGCGGGCTTCGACGTCGCGGGTGTGCGGCGGGAGTTCTTCCCCGACGGTCGGCACGAGGTGCTGCTCCTGCTCAACCTCGGGCACCCCGGCTCGCACACCGGGCCGGCGCGTCTGCCCCGGCTGGACACCGCTGAGGTGGTCCGCACCCTCGACGACTGAGTGAGGAACGGGATCGCCCCCGGTGCCGGCGTAGCGCCAGCACCGGGGGCGGAGGGGTTGCGGGTCAGGCTCCCTTGACCCAGTCGAGGGTGAAGCGGGCGAAGAAGATGCCTCCGGTGCCGCCGACCTCGTACAGGTCGCCGATCGTGCCGTCGTTCAGCACGGCCATCGTTGAGTAACCAGCGGCGCCCGGCTTGACCAGCGCCCGGGCCGGCCAACTGGCGCCGTCATCGGTGGACAGCCGGACGGTGAGGTCGTTGCGGGCGGACGGGGCCGCGTTGTTGCTGAACAGGGCGGTACGGGTGCGTACCGGAGCGCCGTTCGTACCCACCTCGGACGGGCGCAGGTAGGACACCTCGTCGGCGTTGCACAGCGGGTCGGTCAGCAAGGTGCTCGCGGTGGCCGCACCGAACGTCACGCCGCCGTCGGTGGACGTCGAGTAGAACCGGCTACGGGTGCTGTTGTGCCGCATGTTCTGCACGATCGCCCCGGTGCCGCGCTCGATGGCCTTGCTCTCGTTGATGTTCCCGCCGGCGGGTCCACCCCGTCGCCACGTCACGCCGTGGTCGTCGCTGTAGACGTTGGCGGTCTGGGTGAGACCCGCCGCGTCCCGGTAGACGAACGGCTGGATCAGGCGTCCGGTACTGGTCTGGATGCCGTGCCCGGAGGAGAAGAACGCCTGCTGCCAGGTCGGCAGCTTGATCGTCGGGTTCAGCTCGACCGGGGCGCTCCAGGTGGCGCCGTTGTCCCGGCTGGTGATGTATTGCAGGTGCAGGCTGTTCGGGTCGTCGGCGGTGTTCAGGCCGGTGGCACCGGACCAGAAGCTGATGCCCGGCTTGGGGGAGTAGGTGTAGAAGCAGTAGACGACGCCGGTGTTGCGGTCCACCAGCAGGCTCGGGTCGCCCGATCCCTCGCTCGTGGTGGCGGGGGCGTGGATGATCCGCGGCTGGTCGAAGGTGCGTCCGCCGTCGGTGCTGCGGGTCATCGCGATCTGGATGTTGTTGGTGCCGCCACCCAGGTCGTACTGGCCGTTGACCCGGGCGTCCGCGACCGCGATGACGGTGCCGTTGTTGGTCACGGCCATGCCCGGGATGCGGACCGAGGCGACAGTGCCGTCGTAGCGACCGTTGGGGCCGTTGAGGTTGCGAATGACGGACTGGGTGCTGATGACCGTGGTGGCGTTCATCTGCGGGGTGCCGGCGGCCAGGCCGCACCCGGCGGTGCCGCGCAGTGTGGTGTCGAAACCGGAGGCGGTGACCCGCAGGGTGTACGCGGTGCCGGCGCCGACGGTCCAGTAGTGCATGAAGTTGCCGCCGGCGGCGATGGTGCGGACCCACGGGGATCCGGTGCGCCCGGCCCAGGCCACTGTGAAGTCCCGGGCGGTCGTGGTGCGGTTCTCCAGCGCGAGTTGGAGCCGCCCAGCGGTGCAGTCGTAGCTGGCCACCGCGGACATGCCGGTGCCGCAGTGGAAGATGCCTGCCGACGTGTCGTCCAGGCCCGTCGGGGTGGTCGTGCGCAGGGTGTACGCGGTGCCCGCCGGGAGGGTCCAGTACAGCTCGTTGCTGCTACTGCCGGCGGCGACCGTCCGGGTCCAGGGGGAGTTGGTGCGGCCCGGCCAGGTGACGGTGAAGGTCTGCGCGGTGGTGCTGCCGTTGGTGAGCCGCAGGTTGAGCCGGCCGGTCGTGCAGTCGGCGCTGGCGGTGGCGCTCACACCGGCGGGGGCGGCGTGCGCTGGTGTGGCGGGCAGGATCGCGGCCACGCCGAGGACGGCGGCCAGGACCGCTGTCACACGGCGCGGTAGTGCTCGGACAGGAGACACGGGGGATGTCCTTCCGGGACGGAGGGTCGGGCAGGGGAAACCCAGGGCATAAGACGTCGGATATCTGATGTCGAGACGGTAAAGGGCGACGCGCGGGTCGTCAATAGATCGACGAGCGAGCGTGGCCAAACGCCCTCCGGTCCGCAGTGGACCTACCCGTCAGCCGACAACTCTGATCAAAGATGCAAAGTTGCCTCAGATATTTACATCATGTTGCGTGGTCTGGCAGGCTCGACACACATCGACCGTTGTCATCGCGTCGGCATCCGGCCCGCCCCCGGCCGTGAGCGCCGCCGGCGTGCCGACGATGCCTGTCCGAAGGAGACACCATGCAACGGCGTCAACTCCTCACCCTGGGCGTGCTCAGTCCGTTCGCGGCGATGCTGGCATCGGGCGGCCCGGCCAGTGCCGCCGCCGCGCAGACCTTCGGGTTCTCCGCCGATGGCAGCAACTTCCTGCTCGACGGCCAGCCGTTCCAGATCCGCAGCGGCGAGATGCACCCGGCCCGCATCCCTGTGCAGTACTGGCGTCACCGGATCCAGATGGCCAAGGCCATGGGCATGAACACGATCGCCATCTACGTGATGTGGAACCACGTCGAGGAGCGGCCCGGTGTCTTCGACTTCACCACCGACCGACGCGACATCGCCGGCTTCATCAGGCTGTGCCAGGCCGAAGGCATGTACGTGCTGCTGCGCCCCGGCCCCTACGTCTGCGGCGAATGGGACCTCGGCGGCCTACCGCCGTACCTGCTGCGTAACCCGACCATCAGGCTGCGTGTCCGCACCGCCGCCGACCCGAACTACATGGCTGCCGTCACGCGCTACGTCAACGCTCTCGCCGCTCTGGTCAAGCCGCTCATGGTCGGCAACGGGGGACCGATCCTGATGGTCCAGATCGAGAACGAGTACGGGTCGTACGGCAACGACGTCGTCTACCTCGAGGAGCTACGGCAACTGTGGCTGCGGGCCGGGATCACCGGACCCTTCTACACCGAGGACGGCCTCGGCCAGGTGCAGGGCAACCGGACGGTCGTCACCGGCGGTGCGATCGCTCTCAGCGGCGGTGACGCGGCGGCAATCGCGGCGGCCCGACAGTCGTTCCCGACGGTTCCGGCCATGTCCGGCGAGCTCTACCCGGGCTGGTTGACCCACTGGGGCGACGGCGGCTTCGCCGGCTCGAACACCGACATCTCCGGCCAGTTGCGGGGGCTGATGGCCGGCCGGCTGTCGTTCAACCTCTACATGATCCACGGTGGCACGAACTTCGGTTACTCCGCGGGCGCGAACGCCGCCGACAACGGGTCGGGCTACCAGGCGGACATCACCACCTACGACTACGGCGCGCCGATCGACGAACAGGGCGGCCCGTCGCGGCTGTATCCGACCTACCGCGAGATCATCGGCACCGCCCTCGGGGTGACGCTGCCGGCCGTACCCGCGCCGATCCCCACCATCGTGCGGACCGGCAGCCAGGCCGTCCTGCCGGCGCCGTACGCCTCGCTGTGGGACAACCTGCCGGCCGCGCTGCCGACGCAGACGAATCCACAACCGATGGAAATGTACGGCCAGAACTCCGGCTTCATGCTCTACCGCCGCGTCCTGCCCGGCTACACCAGGGGCACGCTGGACATCAGGTCGGTACGCGACTACGCGACGGTGTTCCTCGACGGCGTCTACCAGGGTGGGCTGTCCCGCAGCAGCCTTCCGGCGGCCTACACGACGCCGCTCGGGGTGACGGTGCAGGACGCTCCGTTGCCGTTGAGGACCTCGGCGAGTGGCAGCCCCACGCTCGACATCCTCGTGGAGGGCATGGGCCGGACGAACTTCGGCCAGGCTCTGGTGGACCGCAAGGGCATCACGGAGCGGGTGTCGCTTGTCGACGCGGGCGCCCTGACTGGCACGCTGACCAACTGGCAGACCCATCTGCTGCCCATCGACGAGGCGTTCGTGGCCGGGCTCCGGCCGGTCATCGGCAACAGCTCGCGGCCCGGCATCTTCTTCAAGGCCACGGTGAACCTCACCCAGACCGGCGACACGTACCTCGACATGTCCCGGTGGACCAAGGGCGTGGTCTGGGTCAACGGGCGCAACCTCGGCCGCTACTGGAAGGTGGGGCCGCAGCAGAGGCTCTACTGCCCGGCGCCGTGGCTGCGGGTCGGCGCCAACGAGATCGTGGTCTTCGACCTGCACCAGGTGCAGGCGCAGCCGATCACCTTCGAAGCCACCCTGAGCGGCCAGTCGGGCGCCGTGCGCCACACGGTTGTCAACCGGGCCAGCGGCAAGGCCCTCGACGTGCCGGACCTGTCCCGGGTCACCGGCACGCAGCTGATCCAGTGGACCCCCAACGGCGGAGCCAACCAGGCGTGGCTGATGGCCGGCGCGGTGGGCGGCGTCACCACCATGACGAGCGTCAGCTCGAATCTGCTCGCGGACGTCGAGGGCGGCTCCACGGCGGAGGGGGCGCGGGTCATCCAGTGGACCGCGACCGGCGGGGGCAACCAGCAGTGGCGGGTCGTCACCGCGTCCGGTGAGTTCGTGAAGCTCGTGAACGTGCAGACCGGCAAGGTCCTCGCGGTGGCCGGCGGTGCGACGACGAACGGGGCCGCGATCGTGCAGCAGAGCGACACGGGCAGCGCCTCCCAGCACTGGCGGCTCACGCCGGCCTGACGACGGCGGGGCGACATGATGCCGGCCCGGCCACCGGTCGGGCCGGGACGGTACGGGTCGGTGGGCGACCAGTCGCGGTGCGGCGGCCGCGCGGGATCGCCCACCGGCCCTCGTCGTTCCCGTGGGCTGTCTCCTCGGTCGTGGTGCGGTACGGACGTTGCATCAGAGATGCAAAGATGGCCGTATGGGCGGGCCGAGCGACCGGAGTGCGACGTGAACCAGCGCGAGCGGTGGCACCGGCTCCTGGAGATGGTCGCGGTCGAGGGCCAGCTCGAGATCGAGTCCACCGCCCGTGAGCTGGGCGTCAGCACGGCGACCATCCGACGTGACTTCGACGAGCTCGCCACCCAGCAGTTGGTGACGCGCACCCGGGGCGGAGTGGTGGTCACAAACGTGTCCTACGACCTGCCGCTGCGCTACAAGGCGGTGCGGCAGGCCTCGGAGAAACAGCGCATCGCCGCCGCCGCCGTCGCGCTGATCCCACCGCGCAGCACCGTGGGGCTCAACGGTGGCACCACGACGACCGAGGTGGGGAGGGCGCTCGCGCTGCGTACCGACCCGGACGGGCAGCTGCCGGAGGTCACTGTGGTGACCAACGCGTTGAACATCGCCAACGAGCTGATCGTGCGACCACACATCCGGGTGGTGCTCACCGGCGGGACGGCCCGCCCGCAGTCGTACGAGCTGGTGGGCCGGATCGCCGAGACGATGCTCGCGTCGGTGGCGCTGGACGTGGTCGTGCTCGGGGTGGACGCGATCGACCACCAGCACGGCGCCAGCGCGCACAACGACGGCGAGGCGGCGATCAACCACGTCATGGTGACCAGCGCCGCGCGGACGATCGTGGTGGCCGATGCCTCGAAACTGGGCCGGCGGAGCTTCAACCGGATCTGCCCGCTCGGCAACATCGACACCCTGATCACCGATAAGTCGGCGGACCCGGAGAAGGTCGGCCTCATCGAGCAGGCCGGGGTCAAGGTGCTCCAGGTCTGACGGGCGCTGCGCTCGGCAAAGATGGAACCCGATGCAAAATTTCGGGCTGATTCTTGCATCTTGAGTCAAGCGGGTGCAGCATCCCATCTTATCGGCCTTCGTGAATGTCTGGGCCGCATCGTCCCTCACCAACCGGGAGAAACGATGATCTGGTCACCGCTGCCCGCCCCTCGCCGCCGTACCACCGTCCGGGCCGCCATCGTGGTCCTCGCCCTGCTCGCCGCGATGCTGCACGCCGTACCCGCCCGCGCGGCCACACCGGGGCGCGCCACCGGCATCACCCGAGCCGGGAACACGTACACCATCACCACCAGCACGGCCGCCCGCATCCGGCTCACGCTGGCGCGCGCCGACATCTTCCGCGTCTGGGCCGCACCCAACGGCACGTTCACCGAACCGGCCGCGAACGAGATCACCGTACGCACCGATTTCGGCAGCGTCGCCAGCACGGTGACCGACGACGGCAGCTCCTTCCGCATCGCCACCGCGGCGGTTGTCATCCGGATCAACAAGGACCCCTTGACGATGCAGGTCCAGCGCCCGGACGGGCGGCCGGTCTGGCGGGAGTCGCAACCGCTCGACTGGTCCGCCGGCCGTACGACGCAGCGCCTGGCGCGCGACGCGGACGAGCAGTTCTACGGCACCGGCCTGCGCCTGGGGGAGTGGGCGCTGCGCGACAAGACGGTGCCGGTCGCCGTGGACAACAGGTGGCGGGAGAACACGAACGCCAGTCCGGCGCCCTTCTACCTGTCCACGAACGGCTACGGCGTCCTGCGCAACACGTGGGCGCCCGGCTCGTACGGCTTCACCGCACCGGTCACCACCACCCACAACGAGGAACGTTTCGACGCGTACTACTTCGTGGGCGATTCGCTCAAGGCCGTGCTCGGCGCGTACACCGACGTGACGGGCAAGCCGTTCCTGAGCCCGATGTGGGGCCTCGAACTCGGCAACGCCGACTGCTTCAACGCGTCCAACCCGGCCTACCAGGGCGACCACAACCGGGCCGGGCACCAGCGGACTCCCGACGTGTTGTCGTACGCCCGGGAGGCCCGGGCCAAGGACATGCCGTCGGGGTGGTTCCTGCCCAACGACGGGTACGGCTGCGGCTACGCCGACCTGGGGGCGACAGTCGCCAGTGCCAAGGCGCTCGGATTCCAGACCGGCCTGTGGACCTCCACCGGCCTGTCGTCGATCGACTACGAGGTGGGCACCGCCGGCACCCGTGGCGTGAAGACCGACGTCGCCTGGGTCGGCGGCGGCTACCAGAACGCGTTCCGTGGTGTCCAGCAGGCGGTCGACGGCATCGAGCGGAACTCCGACGCCCGCCGCTACGTGTGGACCGTCGACGGCTGGGCCGGCACCCAGCGCAACGCCGTCGTCTGGACCGGTGACACGTACGGCAGTTGGGACGACATGCGGTGGACCGTGCCTGCCGTCGCGGGCGCCGGGTTGTCAGGCCTCAACTACGCAACCGGCGACGTGGACGGGATCTTCGGTGGCAGCCCGAACACCTACGTGCGGGACCTGCAGTGGAAGTCGTTCACACCGGCGTTCATGACGATGTCCGGCTGGGGTGCGACCAATCCGGCGCCCGGCTACCAGGACAAGCAGCCCTGGCGCTACGCCGAGCCGTACCTGTCGATCAACCGCCGTTACCTGCAACTCAAGATGCGGCTGATGCCGTACCACTACACGATGAGCCGGGTGGCAAGCGTGACAGGCGTGCCGGCGACGCGGGCACTGGTGCTGGAGTACCCGAACGACCCGGTCGCCCGGGGCAACGCCACGTCTGGTGAGTTCATGGCGGGCGACGCGTTCCTGGTGGCGCCTGTGGTCTCCGACACCGAGTTGCGCGACGGCATCTACCTGCCGGCCGGCACCTGGACCGACTACTGGACCGGGCGGGTGTACCAGGGGCCGCTCACGCTGAACGGGTACGCCGCACCGCTCGATCGGCTGCCCCTGTTCGTCAAGGGTGGCTCCATCGTGCCGATGTGGCCGCAGATGAACTACACGGGCGAGAAGCCGGTCTCCACGCTCACCTACGACCTGTATCCGCGCGGCGCGTCGAGTTTCACGCTCTACGAGGACGACGGCATCACCCGCGCCTACCGGGACGGCGCCTACGCCACCCAGCAGGTACGGATGGCGGCGCCGGCGTCCGGCACCGGAACTGTCACCGTGGACGTGGGCGCGTCCACAGGTGCGTACGCAGGCAAGCCGTCGTCGCGCTCCTACGAGTTCAGCGTGCACCTGTCGGCCGCCGCGCAGGCGGTCACGGTCGCCGGCCAGACGCTGCCGAGGTTGAGCACGCGCTCCGCGTACGACTCGGCGAGCAGCGGTTGGTTCTACGCGGACGGGATCCTGTGGATCAAGGCCGGTGCGAGGAGCACCGCGTTCCAGACCCGGATCGACGGCGCCGTGCTGCCGGTCCCCGGCACGAGCACGACGCCGCCACCGATCCCGAACGACAACTGGCGGCTCGTCTACGCCGACAGCGCGGAGACGAGCGCGGAGAACGGCGCGGCCACCAACGCCTTCGACGATGATCCGGCCACGTTCTGGCACACCGCCTGGTCGTCGACCGCCGCCCCCCTGCCGCACGAGATCCAGATCGACCTGGGCGCCACGTACCAGGTGGACGGGCTGCGGTACCTGCCACGGCAGGACGGGGGAGTGAACGGCCGCATCGGCCGCTACGAGGTCTACGTCTCGGACAGCCCGAGCAACTGGGGCACGGCCGTGGCGTCGGGGACCTTCGTCGACACGTCGACGCAGAAGGTGGTGCCGTTCGGCGCCGCCCGCAACGGCCGGTACGTGCGGCTGCGGGCGTTGACCGAGGCCGGCGCCCGGGGGCCCTGGACGACGGTGGCCGACCTGACGATCACCGGAAGGGCGTTGGCGTCGGGGGGCTGAGCCCGAACGGCCGTGGTCCGTCGGACGGGGCGGCGCCCTGTCCGACGGACCACGAGCCGGAACTACGTGCCGACTAGGACAGCGACCACTGCTGGCGGGCCGCACCGTTGGCGGTCCGCTGGACGACGTCCGCGCCGTTGTCCGTGATCGTTCCGTCGAGATCGAGGACGCGACCGCTGTTGCGGTTCGTGATGGTGAAGTGGGTGCCACCCGCGTGATGCGCCACTGCTGGTTGGCCGCGCCGGTGTACGTCCACTGGATCACGTCGGCGCCGTCCGCTGTCGAGCTGCCGGCCACGTCGAGGGCGCGGCCACTACGGCGGTTGACGATGCGGTGGTACCCGTTGCCGAGGGGGACTATCGACCACCTCTGGTGCTGGCCGCCGTTGTCGGCCCACTGGACGGCATCGCCGCCGTCACCTGGCGCGGCGACCGCGACCTCCATGACCTTCCCGCTGGCCCGGTTCGTGAGCGTGTAGCTCGCGTTCGGGTCGAACGAGCCGCTCAGTGCGTCGAGTTCCTTCAGGCTGAACCGGACGGTCATGATGTACGGATAGCTCGTGTCGGCCGGGTCGAAGTATCCGTACGACGTGAGCACGAACGTGCCGTCGGGAAGCACCACGTTGCCCGCGTAGCCCGTGTCGCCGCTCTTGACCGAGGGCGTGAAGTCCTCCAACAGCCGCACCCGGTACTGCCCCTCGCGGGAGTTGACCAGATCGTCGTAGGTCCCGACCCAGGCCACCCAGTCGCCGGCCACCCACGCGCCGGTGTTGCTCACGCTGTTGCGGATGATGTCGCGGAAGGTGATGACGAGCCGACCGGAGGCCGGGTCGTACGTCGCGGCGTGTCGTTCGCCCATGAGGGCGCCCTGCATCTCGCGCGGCTCGGTCCAGGTGTTTCCCTCGTCGTTCGAGAACGCGACCATGGCGTTGGTGCGCTTGTGCTGTGCCCGGGCGAGCAGCGCGAGCTGGCGACCGTCCGGCGAGCGGATGATCTCGATCTCGCAGAGGCCTGCGTACTTCTCGATGGTGTTGTGCGCGGCGAGGAGCCGGGTCGGCGTGCTCCAGACGGCGTTGCCGGCGGCGTCGAAGGTCAGGTAGGTCTTCCAGTTGTTGTATCCGCCGTCGTGGAAGACGCCCAGGTAGCGGAAGTCCCAAGACCCGTCGGCCTTCCTGAGGCGGACCAGGGTGGCGTGGGCGACGAAACCGGCGAAGCCGGCGTCGGCGAAGTGGTGGGTGAACTCCGACCAGGACCGGCCGCTGTCGTCGGAGTACGCGGTCTTGAACCCGCCCGGGCTCGCCGGAAGACCGCTGACCAGCAGCAGTCGGGTCGTACCGTTCGGCTTGACCACCTTGTAGAGGGTGGGCGTCTCCTTGCTGGTGGCCCAGCTCGCCGGCGTGGGGAGCCGACCCGTCCAGGTGCGGCCGCCGTCGTCGCTGCGCTTCAGGATGATCTGACCGGTGCCGTGGCCCATGGGGTAGACGGCGAACATCGTGCGCCCGTCGTCGAGCAGGACGGAATCCGGGTGCCCGAGGTACTGCCCGGCCTGGCGGTCGGTGAGCACCTGACGGCGCGTGTCGTCCTTGAGGTCCAGGAACGGGATCGTGTAGTCGATGCGCATGCTGAGGTCGTTGATCTCGCCCGCCGACAGCGCGGTGCCGTACACGCGCACGTAGTCCAGGTCACCGCTGTAGTGCCACTGGGCTCCCTGTGCGTCGACGTTGCGGCCGATCCACATGCCGTCGAGGTCACGGACGTTCGCGAAGAACCTGGTGGAGGGATGCGTGGCGCGCACCGATCCGTCGACGTAGAGGCGGGTGCCCTCGGTGCCGACGGTCAGGATGGCGGTGTGCCAGACGCCGTCGTTGTAGGGGCCGCCGGTGGACGTCACCTGGGTGGCGTACGCCCCGTTCTCCCGGTTCTCGAAGTAGACCGATCCGCCGTTGAGGGAGAACGACAGGTTGCTGGACTCGTCGGCGGTGTGCGACGCGCTGAAGAAGGTCTTCGCGACGGCGGGACTCGTGGACCGGAACCGGACCGCGATCGCCCCCTGGGTCAGGTTCGCCACGCTGGCCACGTCGCCGGACCTGTCGACGAAGGTGCTACTGCCGTTGAAGGCCTGATTGACCGCGTAGTTCAGCGTCATGGTGGCCGCGGCGTGCCCGGCGGAGGCCGGCATCAGCAGGCTCAGCAGGAGCACCAGCGCGGCTGTCGCGGCGGTGCCGGCGCGGGCCGCCGGACGGCGTCCCGCCTCCGGTCGGACGTTCATCGGGTGATGGCCCATTGCTGTTCGGTACCTCCGCGGTAGGTCGACTGGACGACTGCGGCGCCGTCACCGGTCGCGGCACTGGCCACGGTGAGCGCCTTGCCGGAACCCAGGTTGATGATCTTGTATTGCGTTCCGACCGGAATGACGCTCCACAGCTGGTTCGCGCCGCCGTGGCTCGTCCACTGGACGACGCTCGCTCCCTCGGCGGTGGATGAGCCGGACACGTCCAGCACCTTGCCGCTGCTGCGGTTGACGATGCGGTGGTAGCCGCCGCCAGCCTCGACGAGAGTCCACCGTTGGTGCGCCGCACCGTTGCTCGACCACTGGATGGCGTTCGCGCCGTCTCCGCTGCTCGCCGGCACCTCGAGCACCTTGGTGCTGTTGCGGTTGACGACCCGGTACTCGGTCGACGGGTCGAAGGCCGCGGCCGGGGTCGCCGCCCGGGACACCTCAACCTTGTCCGCGGTGACCGCGGTGCCGGACGAACTGGCGTTCCTGCTGTTCAACACCCGCACCCGCAGGACGTGCGAGCCCTGCGCCAGCGGTCCACTGGTGAAGACCATCGCCTGGTCCACACGCGTGGGGGAGTACAGGTCGACCACCGTCTCCGGGCCGCCGTCGATCGAGACGCCGGCCCGCCCGTGGTTCGCCGCCCGGGCGGCGAAGAGCTTGATCTTGTTTCCGGTGAACCGGACCTGGTACGCGCTGTCGAGCGTGCTGCTGTAGTGGTCGTCGCCCTGGAACTGCCGGGCGCCGTTGGTCCCGTACTGCCAGGTGCCCGAGTAGCTGAACTGGTTGTCGCCGGTTCCCGTGGTGTTGTCGTTGACCTGGACCACGCTCGGTACGCCAGGGGCGTTCCCGATCGCGTCCACCCGGGTGAAGAACGCCTCAACGGTGCTCGATCGCGGGCCGCCCCACAGACGCTCGGCGAGGACCTCGGTCGGCCGCTTCGCGTACTGGTCGAACCACTCGTCCGTCTGGTGCTCCACAGCGTCCGACCAGCGGGCCATCTGGTAGCCGTTGACCTTGGCGTTCTGGTCCGGCGTCCAGCTCTCGTAGACGTTCTTCGTGTTGACGTGGAGATTGAGCCCGGGAGTCACGTACAACGTGCTCTCCGGTACGCCGACCACCGTGTAGCCCAGGTTGTAGAAGTAGCTCAACGACCCGGTGTACGGCGTGAGGACGATGCTGGTCGACGGCTTGATGCTGGTCTGCTGTCCGTTCGTCTCCCACCAGTTCCACAGCTGGGTCGTCTTGCCGTACGACCGCACCTTGTCGTTCATCAGGTTCATGAACTCGGTGAAGACGTCACCGGTGTACGGGAAGCCCCGCGCCTGTGCGTAGCTGACCAGCTCGGGGCAGCTGTTCTTGGCGGCGTCGTTCTGGTACTCGTCGCCGCCGATGTGAAAGTAGGGACCGTCGAAGAGCGGCACGAACTCCGACAGCAGGTTCATGGCGAACGTTCGCGCGGAGTCCTTTGTCAGGTTGAGCGTCCAGCCGCCGTTCGATCCACCGGGCCAGGGCGCGTTGTCCATCGACGGGCAGGAGAACCGCATCGACGGGTCGTACGTCGTCATCGCGGTCGCGTGCCCGGGCAGGTCGATCTCGGGAACGATCGTGATGTGGTACCGCTTGGCGACGTCCTGCATCCGGCGCAGGTCGGCCTTGCTGTAGGACTGGGCGGAGGCCAGACCGGGGTACCTGTCGCTGCGCAGACGGAACCCGTTCCACTCGGTGAAGTGCATGCGCAGCGTGTTCAGACGCAGCCACGCCATGCGGCGCAGCAGGTTCTCCAGGTAGTCCATCTCGTAGAAGTGCCTGCCGACGTCGAGCATCACCCCGCGCTCGCGGTACTGCGGATAGTCGCGAATGGTTCCCGCCGGCACGGTGGTGGCCGTCGCGCTCTGCTTGAGCATGTGCAGGAGGGCCTGGGTCCCGTAGTACACACCGGCCGCGGCGTTTCCACGGACCACGACCTGCGAACCGATGGTCATCAGGTAGCCCTGATCACCGATGCCGGCATCGCTTGTGGCGAGGCTGAGCAGGATGTCACCGGTGCCCGGCGTCGCCGACGAGATGACGGGTACGTCGACTCCGCTCATCGCGCCGAGGTCGACGCGTAACGACGTCGCCGCCGTCGACAACTGGGTGGTGTGTGCCGGGTCCACCAGGATCCGGGACGCTGTGGTCAGCGTCCAGGTCCCCGTCCCGCCGGTCCATTCCCGGACGCTCGGCGCGACCTGGGGTGCCGGGTTGGCCGCGCGCGCCGCCGACGGGACCTGGAGCCCCATGCCCGCCAGCAGCGCGGCGAGTGCGAGAAGAAGTCGTTTCTTGTGGGTGGAGAACACTGTCGGGTACCTCCGGTCGGGAAACGCTCAGAGCGGCAGGAGATCCTTGACGTTTCCCTGGAGCACGGGCAGGCCGCCGCTGTTGGCCTGCGTGCCCACCAGGTGCACCGGAGCCGTGCCGGTGCAGCTGACGGTGAGATTCGACAGGGTGCAGCCGGACAGCATCCAGCGGGTGCCCACAAGGTTCGTGGCGCGGATGTCGCTGTACCAGAGGGTGTTGCCGGTGAAGATCGGCGGCAGGACGCCGTCGACGACCACACCGGTGCCCGGATTGCGAGCGACGCCGCCGATCGGAAAGGACAGCGCTGTGCTCCACCGCACGGGTACGCCGCCGTTGCAGTGGTTGATGGTGTTGCCGGTCAGGCTGCCGTGCCCCCAGTTGTCACTGGTGAGCGTCCCGTACGGGCTGGTCTGGGCGTACGAGTAGTAGGCGCCGTAGCAGCCGACGACGACGTTGTCGTTGACGGTCCAGTTTCCCGACGAGTTCCAGATCGCGAGTCGGCAGGACGTGAAGCTGTTCGCGGTCAGCTGCGAGTATTCGCTGCGGTCGGCCAGGGAGACACCGAAGTAGCAGCGGTGAAAGGCGTTGCCGCCCACCTTGAGCCGGTAGCCGAAGTAGTCGTCCGCCGCCGATCCGGTCACCGTCAGGCCGGCGCCGCGCCAGTTCGTGAAGTCGCAGTCCAGGATCCGTACGCCGGTGCTGCGGCTGATCCGGACGCCGACGTGCGCGAACTGCGGCGCCGAGTCGACCGGGCTGGTCTGGCGTCCGAGGAAGTGGACGCCGCTGATGGTCACGTTGCTGCGACCCGCTACGGACAGCGCGCCGGTCTGGTCGTTGGCGACGGTGACAGTCGCGCCGTTGCCGACGATGAGGCAGCGGTCGGGCAGGGCGACGGTCGCCGACAGGGTGTACGTGGCGCCGGGTGCGAGCTGCACCTGAGGTGTGCGGGCGAGGACGTCGTTCCAGTCGTCGGAGACACCGAGGACCGGCAGGGACGTCGATGCGATCGCGGCGTCGGCCCGGCCGGGCGGTACGACGGCGGCGAGGGCGCCGACGGCACCCGCCACGGTGACCGCTCGGCGGGGGATTCGTGTGGTCATGGTGGCCCTTCGGACAGCAGCTGCGAATGTCCTACGTCAGATGTCGGACGAACTTACGAGTGTTATCGACGTCCGTCAAGGTGTCAGCCGTGCCGTCGTGAAGACCGGGTCGCGGATCGGTCGACGGGGCCGGGCACCGCGCCGACGCGCTTGCAACTTTCTGCAACCAGCAGGCCGGATCGGCAATGAGCTCCCGCTGCCGTCGTCGGTCGACGGCACGTCCGGCTTTTCGTCCGCATGGAGGGGATCGAGCGTGGTGGGTGGGCCTTGACGCCGGCAGGGTCAGATCCTAGGGTCTGCAACATCGTGATTGATTCTGTGGCCATCGTGTCATGAAAGATCATGAGTGCTCGTGCAGCCGGCACCCTTCGGAAGGGGCGGATCACCCGGATGACCGCAGACGGTGCCCCGCAGACCCGCGACAGCGGTGACCTGATCCTCTCGGTGTCGCTCAATCCGGCCCTGGACATCACCTATGCCGTGCCCGAGCTGGTGCCCGACACGTCGCACCGGGTGACGAGCGTGGTCTCCCGGGCCGGAGGCAAGGGCCTCAACGTCGCACGGGTCCTGCGTCAACTGGGCGCCGAGACCATCGTCCTCGGCCTGCTCGGCGGCGCCGCGGGCGAGCACATCGAGGCCGAACTGGCGACAGCCGGCATACCGGCGCAGTTCGTCCATCTCGGGGGTGAGACCCGCCGCACGGTGACAGTCCTCGCGCAGGGCACGGCGACGGTCCTCAACGAACCCGGCCCGCACGTCACGCCGGCGCAGTGGGCGGCGTTCCGGGACATGTTCGCGGAGCGCGTCCGCGTGGCGCGGGTGGTGGTGCTGTCCGGCAGCCGGCCGCCGGGCGTGCCCGACACCGCGTACGCCGATCTCGTCACCATCGCCCGGGCCGGTGGCGCGGAGGCCATCGTGGACGCCGAAGGGCCGGCGCTCAGACACGCGCTGGCCGCCGCGCCGACGCTCGCGAAACCGAACGCCCACGAGGCGGCGGAGCTGCTCGGCCGCCCGGTACGCACCCGCGACGACGCCGTGGCGGTGGCACACCTGCTCGTCCGGCTCGGTGCCAGCGCCGGTGTCGTCTCCCGTGGCGCGGACGGGTTCGTGGCGGTCACCGGCGAAACGGTCCACGCCGCCCGCGCGCCCGAACGGATCGCCGGCAACCCGACAGGCGCCGGCGACGCCCTCGCCGCCGTGCTCGCGTACGGGCTCGTCACCCGCGCGCCGTGGCCTGACGTCCTCGCCCGAGGGGCGGCCGTCGCGGCGGCGGCCGTGGCCTGCCCGTGGGCGGGCGGGTACGACGACGGCATGGCTTCCCGGCTGCTCGCCGGAACCACAGTGGAAAGCCTGGAAGAGCACCACACCGACAGAGAGCAGGAACCGTGTCGCACGTCGCCTCCGAGATAGCCACCCAACCCGAGACGTGGCGTCGCGCCGCGGACCTGGTCACTCGACCCGAGGTGGCGCGGGCCCTGCCCAAGCCCGGCGAACGGGTAGCCGTCGTCGGCTGTGGCACGTCGTACTTCATGGCGCAGAGTTTCGCGGCGCTGCGGGAGTCGGCGGGCCAGGGGGAGACCGACGCCTTCGCCGCCTCGGAGTTCCCCGCCGGCCGGCGGTACGACCGCGTTGTCGCCATCACCCGCTCCGGCACCACCACCGAGGTGATCGCGCTCCTCGAACAGTTGCCGCCCGGCAGCCGCTCGACCGTGCTCACGACGGACGCCGACCGGCCGGTGACCCGGCTGGTGAGCGACTGCGTCGTCCTGGACTTCGCCGACGAGGAGTCGGTGGTGCAGACCCGCTTCGCCACCACCGCGCTTGCCCTCTGGCGCGCCGGTCTCGGGCAGGACCTGACCGAGCCGATCGCCCAGGCGCGGGCCCAACTCGGCACGCCACTCGACCCGGCCCTGGCCGGCCGGGACCAGTTCACCTTCCTCGGCACCGGCTGGACCGTGGGCCTCGCGCACGAGGCCGCCCTCAAGCTGCGCGAGGCGGCGCAGGTGTGGGCCGAGTCGTACCCGGCGATGGAGTTCCGGCACGGGCCGATAAGCGTGGTGGGCGACCGGTCCGTGGTCTGGATCTTCGGGCCGGTGGTGCCCGGCCTCCTCGACGATCTGGCCGCCACGGGCGCGACAGTGGTGCACGAGGACGTCGACGCGATGGCGCACCTCACCACCGCGCAGCGGCTCGCGGTCGAGCTGGCGACGCGTCGCGGCCTGGACCCGGACCACCCCCGGCTGCTCACCCGGGCCGTCATCCTTACCGCGCCGGCCGTCTGAGGAGCGCCGGATGACCCTCGTTCCCACGGCCGACCTGGTGGCGGCGGCCCGGGCCGCCGGCACCGGCGTGCTGGCGTTCAACGTGATCACCATCGAGTACGCCCAGGCGATCGTCGCCGCCGCGCAGCGTGCCCGCCGGCCCGCGATCCTGCAGATCAGCCAGAACGCGGCGCGCTACCACTCCGGGGTGTCCGCCATCGCCGCGGCGACGGCGGAAGTCGCGTGGAAGTCCAGCGCCGACCTGTCGCTGCATCTGGACCACGTCGACGACATCAGCCTGCTGGAGCAGGCACCCGACGCCGGCTTCAGTTCGGTGATGGTCGACGCGTCCGCGCTCGCGTACGCCGCGAACGTGTCCACCACCCGCAAGGCGACCGACTGGGCGCACGAGCACCGGCTGTGGGTGGAGGCGGAACTCGGCTACGTCGGCGGTAAACCGGACGCCCCGGCGAGCGCCCACGCCGCAGGTGTCCGCACCGACCCGTCCGAGGCCGCCCGGTACGTCGCCGAGACCGGCGTCGACGCCCTGGCCGTGGCGGTGGGCAGCTCCCACGCGATGGCCGACCGGACCGCCTCGCTGGATCTCGACCTGGTGGCCGCGATCCGAGACGCCGTACCCGTGCCCCTGGTCCTGCACGGCTCCTCGGGGGTGCCGCTGGAGCAGATCCGCGCCGCCGTCGCCCACGGCATGGTGAAGATCAACGTCGGTACGGCCCTCAACGTGGCGTTCACCGACGCGGTCCGGGACGCCCTGCCGCGGTCCCGCGATCCGCGCCGGTACCTGGCAGCGGGACGCGACGCGGTGACGAGGGCGGTCGAGCAGCTGCTCACGCTCCTGCCGGCGGTGCCGTAACCGGAGACCCGCACCGGCGGGGCGCGCTGGGCCTATGCCGTCGGCAGGGCCGGCAGAGGCTCGGGCACGTTGAGCCGCAGGGCCGCCGCGACGGCACCCAGGGCGCCACCCTCGTCGCCGAACTGGGCCGTCACCACGTCCAGGCGGCGGGGATGTCGGGGGATCGCCAGCTGGCTGATAGCTGCCCGGACCGGATCGAGCACCACGTCGCCGGCATGGGCGACGGTGCCGCCGATGGCGACCTTGCCCGGGTCCAACTGCACCACCATGCCGGACAGGACGCGGCCGAGCAGTAGCGCGGCGTGCCGCATCACGTCCACGACCGGCGGGTCGCCGGCACGTGCCCGCGCCACCAGATCGGACGGGTCCGCGACTGTCACACCACGGCCGGCGCACTGCTCGATGAGCGCCGACGGGCGGATCAGCAGCTCCAGGCAGCCGCGGCCGCCGCACGGGCAGAGGTCGCCATCGGGATCGACGCTGACGTGGCCGATCTCCCCGGCGGCGCCGTTCGCGCCGCGGGCGAGCCGGCCGTCCACGATGAGCCCGCCGCCCACACCGTCGCTCCACCGGACGTAGATGGCGTCCCGTACGTCACGGGTCGCGCCCCAGGTGCCTTCCGCGAGGGCGGCCAGCCGGGAGTTGTTGTCGGTGACGACGGCGACCCCGTACCGGTCCCGGATCCGCGCGCTCACCTGCTTCGCGGCCACCGACGGGCTGCCGCCGCCGGCCGGTCGACCCCGACCGGCCACCAGGCCGGGCAGGCCGAGGCCGATCGCCTCCAGCGCACGCAGGTCGATGTCGTGTTCCTGCACGAGGTCGTCGATCAGCTTGATCGCCGCGTTGGCGCGTCGGGCCGGCCCCGCCGTCAGCGCGACGGCGCGGCTGCCCCGGGCCAGGATGTCGTGGCCCAGGGTGGCGACGATGACGGTGATCGTCGCCCGGCCGAGGTCGATTCCGACGATGCGGCCGGCGGACGGGTTGAGGCTGACGGTCGTTGACGGCCGGCCCCGGCCCCGGTGCCCGGACAGCGCCGGCTCGCGCTCGACGACCACACCGCGGGCGATGAGGTCGCCGATGATGTCGAACAGCGTGGTGCGCGACAGCCCGGTCAGCCGGATGAGTTCGGCCCGGCTGAGCGGGCCGGCGCTGCGGAGCTGGGCCAGCAGGGCCTCGGTGTGCGCCAGCCGCACGCGTTGCATGGCATCCGGGCGTTCGATCACGGCACCATCATGACCGATACCTGCTTTCACCCGTCGTTCCCGCAGCGTACGGGCCGGTAACCACCAACCGTCGCCGCCGCCTCGCCAGGTGGCGGCGACGGCCGGTGGTCAGGCGGCCCGGACGGTGACTGTCAGTGCCGCCTGGACGGGGGCCAGTCCGGCCGCGCGCACCGACAGCGTTCCGGTGTACGTTCCCGCCGTACCGAACGCGCGCCGGGACACCAGTGTGAACGCGCTGTTGATCTGCATCGCCGGGATGCTCGGCTCGCGCGTGGCGGTAGGCGTCAGCGCCTCCACCCGTCCGTCACTCCAGGTGACCGTGGCGGCCAGGTCGGTGGAACGCAGCCCCGGGGCGGTGACCGTCCAGGTGGCTCCGGCAGGTGCGCCGACGGCCACGGTGCCCGATCGACCGATCGCCTGCTGGCGCCACGGCACGTCGGCGGTGGGGAAGAAGTTGACGCCCTCGACTGTCAACCGGCCCCCGGCCACGGACAGGCGGGTGGTGAAGTCGGCGTAACTGCGCTGCGCCTGCGGCGTCCATCCCACCTCGGCCGTGGCGATGAGGCGCGGGAAACTGTAGTACTGCGCCTGGCCGACCCGGCGGATGAACTCGCCCCAGAGGGCCGACTCGACCCCGAGCACACTGGTCTCGGCGATGTTCGGGATGAAGGTGCCCGGGTCCCAGTTGTAGTGCCGGTCCAGTCCGCACGGCCCGCCGCAGGCCCAGGTGCCGCCGAGCGGCTGGCGGGAGTCCTGCTTCTGCGGCACGTACGTGTGGGGGGCGGGGGAGAGGACGACAGTGGCACCGCGACCGGTCACCGCGTTGGCCACTGCGGTCCGGTCGCCGTTCCAGTACTGCACGACCGCCTTGTTGGCCGGCAGCGCCGTGCCCGCGTACTCGTTCCAGCCGACCACCGTCTTGCCGAGCGAGGCGACGGTCGCGGTGAAGGCGTCGACCATGGTGGTGTAGTTCGCGTGGCTGGTGACGTGCGCCTCGTCGCCACCGATGTGCAGGTAGGGCCCCGGGGTCATGGCGGCGATCTGGGTCAGGACCCGCGTGACGAACTCGTACGTCGTGGGGCTGGCGGAGTCGAACGTCGAGTAGCCGACGTTGCCGGTGCCGTTGGCCGGTGCGGTCTGCTGGCCGGGCGCCGGCTTGGGCTGGGCGCCCGCCGTGTTCAGCTGGGGGATGGCGTGCAGCGCCGCGTTGGTGTGGCCCGGCATGTCGATCTCCGGTACGACGGTCATGCCGTTCAGGCCCGCGTAGCGCACGATCTCGGCATAGTCGGCCCTGGTGTAGAAGCCTGTGACACCCAGCTCGGTGCCCATCAACTGGCCGCTGTCGTTGTACGTCATGGCGGTGCGTCCGCTGACCGAGGTGAGCAGGCCGTAGTCGATGCCCGCCGGATTGCTCGCCGGGTTGTCGATGGCGATCCGCCAGCCCTGGTCGTCGGTCAGGTGCAGGTGCAGGCGGTTGATCTTGTATTGGGCCGCGCTGTCGATGTACGCCTTGATCTCGTTCATCGGGTAGAAGCTGCGGGCGACGTCGAGCATCATCCCGCGGTGGGCGAAGCGGGGGTAGTCGGAGATCGTCACGGCCGGCACCGTCCAGGTGGCGCCGACGACGGTGTCCGACTCCACCCACTGCGGCAGGAGTTGACGCAGCGTCTGCACCCCGTTGAGTGCGCCGTTCGCCGTGTCGGCACTGATCTGGACCTTCCCGGTGGTGACGCTGAGCCGGTACCCCTCGGCGGCCTGCCCGGCGGGACCCTTGCCGGCGCCGACCTCGACGACGATGGGCGCGGGCGCGCTGCTCTGGCTGACCACCGGCAGGGCGTACCCGGTGGCCGGGCGCAGGAGGCCGGCGAGGTAGGTCGCCGGTGCGGTCGCCTGCTGCCCGACCGCGACGATTGGCGTGTTCCGGTTCACTGTGTACGGCGTGCCGCCGTTCTCCACGAGCGACACCGGCTTGGGCAGCAGACCCAGTGAGGGAGCCGGGGCCGGCGCGGTGGCGTTCCAGATCTCGAACTCGGAGATCGAGTAGCCGTAGCCCGCCCACCGTCTGTGCCCCTGCATCCGTACGTGGGACACCGGCTGCGACGAGTTCACCGCTATGACGTCCGTCCGGGGGCAGGTGTCGCGCTGGAGGCGGGCGACGTCGGTCCAGGTGGTGCCGTCCGCCGAGGTCTGCAGGGTGAAGTCACGGGCGCAGGCGTTGGGCCAGGTGAGCACGACGTGGTCGACAGTGGCGGGGGATGCCAGGCGTACCTGCACCCAGTTGTCGTCCTGGTATGTCGACGACCACCTGGTGCCGCGGTCGCCGTCGTTGACGTGCGCGGCGACGAAGTCGGCGCGGTCGAGTTCGACGCTCGACGCGGTGGCGGTGCCGGTCCGGGCCAGGTTCACGGGCGCGGCAGCGGCCACGGCCGGCGTGCCGGACGTGACAGGTGCGGCGAGCGTCGCGGCGAGGACCACTGCGGCGTGTGCCGCGAGCAGTCGGCGTCTCGGTCGGGTGGCATTGCGGGAGCGCGGAATCGACATGGGACTCCTTCGTCCGTCGTCCGGGTCGCCGGGCGACTGGGGTGGCTCGGTACGCCGAAGTCTCGTCATCACCTTCAATTTAGTCAATGGCCAACACATTAATCGGCGCGATGCGGGGAGGCGGTGGGCGCGGGTCGGCGGTGCCGCCGACCCTGGGTCTTTTTAGTCCGAAGGGTTGACAGGATTAGCCGCGTCACCAAGGATTCGCTTACCTTGAGCGCCGCCCACCGGAAAGGGGGGCGCCACACGTCCGACCTGGGCTACGGAGGGCCACCGTGCCGACAGACGTTCAACAGCCCCGGACCCGCGGGCCGGGCACCACCCGCGCGGCGTCGCCGCCCCGTCGCGCAGTGCCACTGCCGGTCTGGAACGTGATCGCCGTGGTGCTCGGCCTCGCCATCTGGACCGTGCTCGCCCGGGCCGGCGTCTCGGGCCTGCCCGGGCCACGGGCCGTAGCCGTACGCGCCGGCGAACTGGCGATGGACGGCACCCTGCTCGACGACAGCCTCGCCAGCCTGCGCCGGGTGCTCATCGGCTTCGCGCTCGGTAGCGCCCTCGCGGTGCCCGTCGGCTTCCTCATGGGCTGGTACGGGACGGCCCGCGGCCTGATCGAGCCCTACGTGCAGTTCTTCCGCACGATCCCGCCCCTGGCCGTCATCCCGCTGGCCATCCTGCTCATGGGCATCGGGGAGACCCCGAAGATCTTCGTCATCTTCCTCGCCGCGTTCCTGTCCTGCGTCGTGTCGACGTTCCAGGGTGTGGTGAGCGTCGACACCACCCTGATCAACGCCGCCCGGGTGCTCGGAGCCAACGACGCCGTGGTGTTCCGCCGGGTCGTCGTCCCCGCCTCCACGCCGTTCATCCTGGTCGGCATGCGCGTCGGCCTCGGCGCGGCGTGGGCCACCCTGGTGGCCGCCGAGTTGATCGCCGCGCAGGAGGGCCTCGGCTACCGCATGCAGCAGGCGCAGATCTACTACGACCTGCCGAGCATCTTCGTCGGCCTGATCACCATCGGCGTGCTCGGCCTGATCATGGACCGGCTCCTGCTCGCCGCCGAGAAGCGCCTCACCGGATGGCAGGAACGCCGATGACCGAGAAGATCTCCTTCCGCTCCACCACCCGCACCTTCGAGGTGGGCGGCAAACCCTTCCACGCGCTGCGCAACGTCGACCTGGACATCGCCGACCGCGAGTTCGTCACAGTGGTCGGCCCGTCCGGCTGCGGCAAGTCGACACTGCTGAACATCGCGGCCGGCCTGGTCGAACCCACCGCCGGTGAGGTGCTCGTCGACTCGCAGCCGGTGCGCGGGCCCGGCCCGGAACGCGGCGTCATCTTCCAGCAGTACGCGCTGTTCCCCTGGCTGACCGTGCGCCAGAACGTCGAGTTCGGCCTCCAGATCGCCAAGGTCGGGCGGGCCGAGCGGCGACGAAGGGCGCAGCACTTCATCGACCTGGTGGGCCTCACCGACTTCGCGGACGCGCTGCCCCGAATGCTGTCCGGCGGTATGCGGCAGCGGTGCGCCATCGCCCGCGCGTACGCCGTCGACCCCGGCGTCCTGCTCATGGACGAACCCTTCGGTGCCCTGGACGCCCTCACCCGTGTGCAGATGCAGGACCAGTTGCTGGCCACCTGGGGCTCCGAGCGACGCACCGTCATGTTCATCACCCACGACGTCGACGAGGCCGTCTACCTCGCCAACCGGGTAGTCGTCATGGCCGCCCGACCGGGCCGTGTGCACGAGGTCATCGACGTCGACCTGCCGTACCCGCGCACCGAGGCCGTCCGCCTCTCACCAGAGTTCTCCCGGATCCGCAATCGGGTCTGGCGCGCCGTCTACCACCAGACCCCTCAGGAAGGTGCATCCCAATGAGCACTCTCTCCCGCCGCGCCCTGCTGGCCGGCATCGCCGGCCTCGGCACCGCCGCGGCCCTCGCCGCCTGCGGCGACGACGACGATTCCGGATCCGGCGGTTCCGGCGGCGAACCGGTGAAGCTCGGCTACATCGCCGACTTCACAGGCGCGAGCCTCATGGCGATCGCCGACGACAAGAAGCTGTGGGCCCGCCACGGCCTCAAGCCGGACCTGAAGGTCTTCACCAACGGGCCCCTGCAGGTGCAGGCCCTCGGCGCGGGCGACCTCGACTTCGGCTACCTGGGCCCGGGCGCCCTGTGGCTGCCGGCGTCCGGCAAGGCCCGGGTCGTCGCCATCAACTCGCTCGGCTTCGCCGACCGGGTCATCGCCCAACCGGGCATCACCTCCATTGCCGCGCTCAAGGGCAAGAAGGTGGGCGTGCCCGAGGGCACCTCCGGCGACATGATCGTGCGGCTGGCCCTGAAGCGCGCCGGGCTCTCCATCGACGACGTCCAGAAGGTCGC
This sequence comes from Micromonospora sp. NPDC047521, assembly GCF_055587305.1. Classification (NCBI taxonomy): domain Bacteria; kingdom Bacillati; phylum Actinomycetota; class Actinomycetes; order Micromonosporales; family Micromonosporaceae; genus Micromonospora; species Micromonospora sp. NPDC047521. Next base: position 393,378 of record NZ_JBVJGN010000005.1, read on the forward strand.
CATGGACCCGAGCACCGTCGTCACCGCGTTCGGGTCGGGCCAGATCGACGCGGCAGGCATCTGGTATCCGCTCATCGGCACCATCAAGAAGCGGGTGCCGAACCTGACGGAGCTGGCCAAGAACGACGACTTCTACCCGGCCGTCAGCTTCCCGTCCGCCTACGTCGGGCGCAACGACGTGGTGACCGGCAAGCCGGAACTGGTGAAGAAGGTGCTCGCGGTGCTGCGTGCCGCCAACGACGAGCGGGCGGCAAACGTGGACCGGGCGGTCGAGGTCACCGCGAAGTTCCTCAAGTCGGCTCCGGTGGACCAACTGCGCGCCGAGGCCACAAACGCCCGGTTCCTGCCGTCGGCCGAACTCGCCGCCAAGTCCACCGACGGCACCGTCGCGGGCTGGCTCACCGGCCTCAACGGCCTCTTCAAGGACCTGGGCAAGCTGCCGGACGTGGTCGACCCGGGCACCTACTACGACGCCGCCGCGTACGCGTCCTGAGCGTGAGAAGGGATCAACAGGTGCGGCCCAACATCGTCTTCATCATGGCCGACGACCACGCCGCGCACGCGGTGGGCGCCTACGGAAGCAAGATCAACGAGACGCCGCACATCGACCGCATCGCGGCCGGCGGCGCGCTGCTGGAGAACTGCTTCTGCACCAACTCGCTGTGCGCGCCCAGCCGCGCGACAATCCTCACCGGCACCTACAACCACGTCAACGGCGTGCAGACGTTGTCCACCGAGTTCGACAACCGGCAGCTTGTCTTCCCGGAACTGCTGCGCCGCGCCGGCTACCAGACGGCACTGGTCGGCAAGTGGCATCTCGGGCACGGTCCGGAGCACGACCCCCGCGGGTTCGACTACTGGGAGGTCGTACCCGGCCAGGGCCGCTACCGCGATCCTGTCTTCATCGCCATGGACGGCACCGAACACGTCCGTCCCGGCTACTGCACCAACATCATCACCGACCTGGCCGTCGACTGGCTCGACAAGCGCGACCGGGAACGGCCCTTCTGCCTGCTGGTGCACCACAAGGCGCCACACCGCAACTGGGAACCCGACGAGAAGCACCGCGACATGTACGTCGAGGACGTGGCCGTACCGGGCTCGTTCGACGACGACCACTCCGGGCACGCCGCCGCCGCCCGAGCCGCCCGGATGCGGGTGGACCGGGACCTGACCGCCAACGACATCAAGGAGATGCTGCCGCCGCACCTGGACCCCGACGAGGCAGCGCTCTGGACCTACCAGCGCTACATCAAGGACTACCTGCGGTGCGTCGCCAGCGTCGACGACAACGTCGGCCGCCTGCTCGACTACCTCGACGAGCATGGCCTGACCGATGACACCATCGTCGTCTACACGTCCGACCAGGGCTTCTTCCTCGGCGACCACGGCTGGTACGACAAGCGGTTCATGTACGAGGAGTCGCTGCGGATGCCGTTCCTGATCCGCTACCCGGCGGAGATCCCGGCCGGCTCCACCACCAACGCGCTTGCCATGAACGTCGACTTCGCCCAGACATTCCTCGACTACGCCGACGTGCCGGCCGACCCCCGCATGCAGGGACGCTCACTGCGACCACTCCTGCGCGGAGAGGACGTCGACGGCTGGCGGCAGTCGGTGTACTACCGCTACTGGGAGCACGACGACGACGAGCACCACGTGTGGGCCCACTACGGCGTACGCACCCACGACCACAAGCTCGTCTACTACTACGCGGACGGTCTCGGCCTGCCCGGCACCTCGGCTACCACCCAGGAGCCGGAGTGGGAGCTGTTCGACCTGCGGGCCGACCCGTGGGAGATGCGCAGCGTCTACGACGACCCGGCGTACGCGCCGATCCGGGCGGCGCTCACCGACGAACTGGCCCGGGTCCAGCAGGAGTGCGGCGACACCCCGTGGCAGCCCTCGACGCCGGTTCACGGGTGACGGACGGGTCGGCCCGCCCGGGCGAGCCGACGAAACCAGCCGACCGTCGCTGGCCGCGCCGCGTCTACGGGGTGGGCACCGAGCCGGACCCGCGGTTCTCCCTCGCCAACGAGCGCACGTTCCTCGCGTGGCTGCGAACCGCGCTGGGTCTCATGGTGGCCGCCGCGGCGGTGAAGGCCTTCGGCACGGAAGGCTCACAGTGGGCGGCGGTCGTGCTGGCGGTGCTCGCCGTCGGGGTGGCCGCCGAGGCGTTCCCCCGGTGGAGCCGCAACGAACGGGCACTGCGGCTCCAGCTGCCGCTGCCGTCCACCCCCGTCGTCGCCGTGTCGGCGGTGGGGGTGGTCGTGGCCGGCGTGACCATCGCCGTCGTGGTGCTGATCTGATGTCGTGGCGCTGAGGTGACCGAGCCACCGCGTCTCGCCGACCGGGGGGCGCAGGCCGAACGCACCCTGCTGGCGTGGCTGCGGACGGCGCTGGCGACGGCGGCCGTACTGCTCGCCGTCGGCCGGGAGCTGCTGCCCACTCGTCCGTTCGCCGCGGCGATCGTGCTGGCCTGCGCACCGCTCGCCGTCGCGGTGGCCGCGTTGGCTCGACGCCGGTACCGCACCGTCCGGCTGCCCACCGGGCTCGGGCGCTCCGACGGCGCCGCACTGCTGGCCGCTGCCGGAACGCTGGTGGCGGTCGGCGGTGTGGCGATTCTCGCCCACGTCCTCGCCCGCTGAGGGCGACAGGTGCTGCCGTCCCGGGGCGGTGATAGGGGCGCCCCGGGACGGCGAGGGCGTCAGGCCGCCGAGCCGTACAGGTTGATCTCGGCGGCGGAGGCGTACCCGGCGCCGTTGGCGGCGCGGGTGGTGCGCAGGCGTACGTGCCGGGCCGTGGTGGGCGCGAAGACCGCCGACTTCAGGGCGCTGCCGGAGCCGAAGGTGCCGGCGGCGACCTGGGTCCAGGTGGTGCCGTCGGTACTGGTCTGGATCTGGTAGTCGGCGATGGTGCCGTTGGTGCCACCGTCCTGGCGGGGCAGGTAGTCGAGTCTGTCGATACGGAAGGTGCCGCCCAGGTCGACGGTGATCTGGTGCGGCATGGCGGCGACGCCGCCGACGTAGCGGGTGTGCCAGATGGTGGCGGGGTTGCCGTCGATGGCGTTCGCGGCGACGCCGTTCTCGCCGACGGTCTCCACGCTGTCCGCCGTCGCGGTCCAGCCGGTACGGGGCAGTTGGGGGCTGCTGCCGCCGCCGATCGCCTCGTCGGTCGGCGTGGCCTGGAAGACGGCCACCTCGAACGGCGCCAGCGTGATGGTCACCGGTGCCGCCGGACCCGACACGAAGCCGGAGCGGCGCCCGTCGCGCTCGGTGAACCTGTACCGCTGATGGGTCCCGGCGGGCAGCTCGAAGACCGTCTGCGGGTTGACAGTGAAGGTCTGCGCGGCAGCCGACGGGTTGCGCAGCATCAGCATCCCCTTTGACGCGCCGGCCGTGGAGTTCCAGGCGGCCGTGCCGTAGACGGAGCCCGCGGCCGGGTCACCGCCGACCCAGTGCACGTCGCTGAGCAACCCCTGGTTGGCGCGGGCCCACCTGGCGTTGGCCGCCACGGTGTCCCAGAACCAGGCCGCGCCCGGCCTGTTCGCGTCGACGAGCGTGTTGCGTACATACAGCTCCTGAAGACTCAGACCGAGCGCGAAGTAGGCGCGGATGTCCTGCGACACCTCGGCCTGGACGCTGGCCTTGGTCAGGTCGTAGTCGGCGGTGAACTGCGGTGTGCGGTCGGAGAAGATGATCCCGTGGTTCATCAGGCCCGGGATCGGGAACAGCGGGTTCTGCGTGGCGTTGTTGCGGAACGTCTCCGAGTCGCGGTAGTTGACGTAGCGCTGCTGGGCGCTGCCGGCCCCGACCAGGCCCGCGTCGTGCCCGTCGCGCCAGATCGAGTCGGTGTACCACAGCCAGTACGGCGAGCCCCAGGTGCCGACGGTGGCGTTGACGAACACGTCCTTCTGGTGCGCCCGCAGATCCCCGGTCAGCCCGAGCAGGGCCTCGTAGTCGGCGATGTAGTTGGCGTTCGGGCCGGACTGGTAGAGCCCGCCGCCGATGCCGTCGAACTTGAAGCCGCGTACCCCCTGGTTGTCCATCATGTCGAAGGCGACCGACCGGAACCTGTCGTAGTAGCGGCTGCCGCTGAGCTTGAACTGGCCGCCGCTGTGGGTCTCCAACCGCTGGTCGGCCGGTTTGCTCGCGTTGATGGCCTGGCGGGTGCCGGCGCTGGTGCCGTACCCGCCGAACGGTGACATCCACACCGACATCGACGCGCCGTACTGTGCGGCGGCGGCCTTCTGCGGTGCGAAGCCGGTGGGGAACTGGGTCGGGTCGAACGACCACACGTTGAGATTCGTCTCGTCGACCTGCGGCGTCCGAAGGTAGTCCCAGCCGTCGTCGACCCAGAAGCTGTCGATGGTGGCGCCCCGGTTGCGCAGCTGGGTGCCGAACAGGTTGATGGCCCGGGTCAGCTCCGCGCTGTTGATCACCTCGCCGGGAGGCTTGAGGTCCAGCCAGCTCTGGTAGTGCAGGAACGTCCGACGGTCGTGGGCCCGCTCGCGTTGCAGGTAGTACTGGAACGAGCGGCGCAGCTGCCCGGCGGGGGAGACACCTGTCGAGGCGGTGTACACCCACGAGGTGCCGGCGGTGAGGTCACCGGCGCGGGGCACCGCGATGTCGACGGCGGACCCGTTCACTGTCGCCTTCGCCATCGGGTTCTCGATGCCGACGAACACCGTCTCGCTGCCGGCCGCGCCGTACACCACAGGACTGCCGTCGTCGCTGCCGAGCACCCGCGCGTTCGTCAGGCCGAGTTCCACGAGGCGCAGGGAGGTCACGTCGAACGTGCCGGCCACCGAGCGCACCGTGAAGCTGTGCTGCACGGTGTTGGCCCCGCCGCGCAGCCGTACCTGCCACTGCACGTCGAGTGTCCGCGCGCCGCCGCCGTACCGGAAGGTGGTGGTGACCGCCTTGCCGGCGAAGCGTTCCGACAGCCGTGCCGACGCCGGGTTCGCCGGCAGGTCGCTGACCACCGGGGTGACGGAGACGCTCGTGTTCGCTGTCGTGATGGTGCTGCCGTCGGCCAGGGTGAGCGTGAAGAGCCCCCGCAGGCTCATCGGCACCGTGGCGTTCGCCGCCCGGTTCTCGAACCGGGTCAGCGACACCGTGCTGCCGAGCAGGCTCCAGGTGGTCGACAGCGCCGCGTTGGCCAGTGTGAAACCGCTGCCGGACCGTGACGCCGTCGCCGCGCCCGGCTGCACGCCGGGGAAGACCACGCCCGCGGCGTCGGTGTAGGTCGGGTCGGCCGGGACCGCCGCCCCGGCCGGTGCCGGACGGCTGCCCACCGTGGAGACGACACCGGCGGCCAGGCCCAGAACCAGGACCCCGGCGAGGGGCCGCCATCGTGATCGTGTTTCCGGTGACGTTCTCTGCTGCATCGGTCCTCCTTCGGCAGGTCAGGCGGTGGGAGTGCTCCAGCGCTGGTTGGCGCCGTTGGTGCAGGGCCAGAGGATGAGGCGGGTGCCGTTCGCGGTCGCGCCGCCGTTGGCGTCCAGGCACTTGCCACCGGTGCGGTAACTGCTGGTGGCGGCGTCGTAGGTCCAGCGCTGGTACGCAGCTGTCGAACAGGTGCGGATCACGATCGAGGTGCCATCGGTGAGGCTTCCGTTCGCCGGCTCCAGGCACTTGCCCAGGGCGGTGAGGGTGCCGTCGTTGCGGTGGGTCCACGTCTGGTTGCCGCCGCCGTTGCAGTCCCAGAGGTTCACCGCCGTGCCGTCGGTGGTGTTGCTACCGGGAATGTCGATGCAGCGGCCACTGGACACGCCGGTGATGGCACCCCGCTTCGGCCCGTACACCTCGAACTCCAGCAGCGAGTAGCCGTAGGTGGTGGCCCGCTGGGTGCCCTGCACGCGCACGTACCTCGCGGTGGTGTTGAGGACGTGTTCGTCGGTGCCGCCGTCACCGGCGGTGACGGTCACCGCGGTGGTCCAGGTGGTGCCGTTGGTGGAGGTCTGGATCTGGTACGCCCTGGCGTACGCGGCCTCCCAGCGCAGTGCCACGCGTGACAACTCCTGGCTGCTGCCGAGGTCGACCTGGATCCAGCTCGGATCGGTGTAGGCCGACGACCAGCGGGTGCTCAGGTCACCGTCCACTGCCGCCGACGCCGGGAAGGCCGCCGTCTCGGTGGACGACGCGGTCGCCGGACGGTTGAGCGCCAGGTTGCCTGTCGCCACGGCCGGGCCGCCGGGAGCCCGCCCGATGCGGTCGATGATGGTGCTGAAGGCGGTGTACGTGGCCGCCGGCTTTGGCGATCCCCAGGTCTGTTGGGCGACGACGCGCAGGATCGTCCGGATGCCGGCGGCGATCTGGTCCTCGGTCTCCGCGTCCGGGTAGTCGCACCAGACGTGCACCACGGTGCCCAGGTTGCGCGACGGATCGTTCACCGTGTTGTTGCCTTGGAACCGTTCCGGCGTCCAGGTCTCGTAGGCCCACGTCACGCTCGGCTTGCTGATGGCGGGGACGTAGTAGGTGGGATCCCACGCCTGGTTGGAGATGGTGTGCCCCCGGTCCACCAGGGCCTGCGGGGTGATGCCGTAGTTGTACCAGACCTCGACGTGGATGTTCGACGCCGGCCGGATGGTGCCGTCGGTGCCGATCCCGTCGTTCCACATGCGGGTCGTCTTGCCGCCGGCGCGGACGATGTCGTTGGCCCAGTTGATGAAGCCGTAGTAGGCGTCCTTCGCGATGGCGTTCGGCCCGTACGTGGCGCGGGCGTACGTCAGCAGTTGCGGGTAGGCGGCGTAGTTGCCGACGTACTCGTCCGCGCCGATGTGCCAGTACCGGCCGGGGAAGAGCGGCAGGAACTCGGTGATGAGGTCCCGGGTGAGGGTGTCCGCGCCCGGCTTGGACAGGTCGAGGTAGTAGGGGTTGCGGTTGCCGCTGGTGTCGGCGAGTTGCAGGTCCGGATGGTTGGCCAGGATGACATTCATGTGGCCCGGCATGTCGATCTCGGGGATGACCTCGATGTGGTACCTGGCGGCGAGGGCAATCAGGTCGCGGATCTCCTGCTTGGTGTAGTACTGCTGCGACATCACCTCCGGGTGGGTGGTGCTCTCCAGCCGGAAGCCGAACGTGTCGGACAGGTGCAGGTGCAACCGGTTCATCTTCAGGTAGGCGAGTTCCTTGACGTGCCGGCGGAGCCAGTCGACTGTGAAGTACTTGCGGCCCACGTCCACCATCAGGCCGCGTTCGGACTTGGTGGGAGCGTCGGTGGTGGTGCCGGCGGGCACGCTCGTGGACTGCTTGAGCAGTTGCAGCACCGTCCTGGTCCCGTAGAAGGCGCCCGCGTCGGTGGAGCCCTGGATGGAGATGCTCGATCCGACAGTCATGGTGTAGCCCTCGGCGGGCTGGCTGCCGCCCAGGGTCAACCGGATGTCGCCGGCAGCCGCGCTCCCGGTGGCGACCGGCACCGTGCGTCCGGTCAGGTCCCGCAGGTCGGCCGCGAAGGTGGCCGCGTCGTCGTTGAGCTGGGTGGTGTACGCGGGGTCGACAACGATGCGGGTCGCGGCACCGAACGTGTAGCTGCCGGTGCCCGCCGTCCACTGCCTGAGCGCCGGGATCACCTGTAGGTCACCCGGCACGGCAGAGGCCGGCGTGGCGGGCACGGTCAGCAGTGCGGCGGCAAGTGCTCCCACCGCTCCGGTGACGCTGATACCTCGAAGACGCATGAACCGTTCCTCTCGGGAAGGGGCTGGAGATCAGCAGGACGCCGGGTTGGCGGTGCTGTCGGTCGCGTACGCGGTGAGCGTCGCGACCTGCGGTACGCCACGCGCGGCGGTGACCCGCAGCCGCAGCCGGTCGCTGGTCACGGCGGTGGACAGCGGAACAATCCGCTTGTAGCCGACCGTTCCGGCGGAGGCGACCTGTTGCCAGCCGCCGGTGATCCAGGCGTCCACGGCGAACGCCTCGACGCGCTGGCCGTTGCCGACCGACTCCTGCACCAGGACCCGGTCGAACGTGCGGACCCGGCAGGCGGTCAGCTCGACCGCGCCGGTGGTGGCCCCGTTCGCGGGCGACCAGTAGGTGCCCAGGGCCGCGTCGGTGAGGGCGGCGTGGGTGCCTGTCGCTCCTGCCTTGGCGAACAACTCCCGGCCGTACCTGGCGCGTTGCGCGGTGCCGAACCCGTCGAGGGCTGTGACGTCCGGCGCGTCGATCACGCCGGCCCGGTTGGGCGGCACGTTGAGCAGCAGGTTGGCGTTGCGGCCCACCGCGTTCTCGTAGAGCTGCATGAGCGCGGCCGGTTGTTTGACCGAGCCGTTCTGGCCGGAGTGCCAGAACCAGCCGGGCCGGATCGAGACGTCCGCCTCGGCCGGATACCACGACAGGTAGGTGATCGTCCCCAGGTTGCGGCCGATCAGTGCACCGGAACCCAGGTCGCCGGAACCGGCACCGGCGAGCATGTCGTCGTCGCGGTTCAGCGCGCCGGGATCGGTGCCCTTGAACGGCAGCGCGCTCCACTCGTCGGCCCGGAACGCCCCGGACTCCGAGCCGACCCAGCGCACGTCCGGTCCGTTGATCGCGATGGTGGCGTTCGGTTGCAGCGCCCGGATCAGCCGGTACCAGTCACCGACCTGGTACGGCTGCGGGTACGCGGTGTACGGGTTCGCGCCGTCGAACCACACCTCGGCCATCGGCCCGTACTCGGTGAGCAGTTCGTACAGCTGGTTGAGGAAGTAGGCGTTGTAGTCGTCGGCCTGGTACGCGTACGTCTGGGTCGGGGTGCGGGTGTCACCGGCGACGAGCGTCGGGATGGTCACCGCCCGCTTGGCGCTGCCGTTGCCGAACCGGTCGCCTCCGCGCCGGCCGGGGATCTCCGCGCCGTCGGCGGGGGAGAGGTAGAAGCCGACGGCCAGGCCTGCGGCGCGGGCGGCGTCGACAGTGGCCCGCAGGATGTCGCCCTGGCTGGTCCGACCCCACCAGGGGCTGCTGCGGACCGAGTGGGTGCTGTAGCGCGACGGGTAGAGCAGGAATCCGTCGTGGTGCTTGACGGTGAGGATGACCTGCTTGAACCCGTTGCGCTTGAGGACGTCCATCCACTGGGCGGGGTTGACTGTCGTCGGGTTGAACAGGGCCGGGTCCTCGTTCCCGCTGCCCCACTCGACGTCGGTGAAGGTGTTCATGCCGTAGTGCAGGAACGCCGTCAGCTCCCGCTGCTGCCAGGCGAGTTGGGCGGCTGACGGTACGACCTGTGCGGCCTTCTGCCGGATCCGGTCGACTGTGTCGCACCTGTCGACGGTGATGACGGTGGCCGGGGTGACCGGGCCGCTGGTGCCGGGGTTGCCCGCGCAGCCGGGCGGCGGTGGGGTGCCCCCGCAGACCGGCGCGTCGAGTTGGAAGTCGGCCGGACCGGCGGCGCCGGTCATCGTCGCCAGGGCGATGGCGTCCACCGTGCCGTGCCAGCCCCGGTTCCGGGTGCCGGCGTCGTTGCCGAAGGTCAGCAGACCCTGCGACGCGTTGGCCGCGGCGACGGGTGTGGTGACCGTGGTGCCCACCTGGCAGCCGTTGACGTACGCGACGAGCCGGGCCGCCGAGTCGCTCACGTACTCGTAGGCCAACGCCACGTGGATGTCCTGCGTGGCGGGCAGGTCCGGTCCGCTCTGCCGGGTGTCGTGGTACGGCGCGTCCGGCCCGTACATGCCGAACTCGGTGGTGGCCTGCGAGCCGTTGGCGTAGCGGTAGTAGCCGCCGCCGGCGAGGCTGAGCACGGTGTCGAAGCTCAGGGTGGCGCCGCTCTGGCGGCGTACCACCGCCTCGGCCAGCAGGCTCCGGTTGACGTACTTGGTGCCTGTCACCGGGATCCGCGGGGTGAACCCGATGCCGGTGCCGCCGCCGGTGAGCGTGATCGATGTACCGCCGATCGTCTCGCTGCCGGCCAGCCGGGTGAGCTGCCCGTCCACCAGTTCGCCGGTCGACGGCGTGTAGCCGGTGGTGGAGGTGAAGGTGCCGCTGAAACCGACGTCGAGCAGCGGTTGGTAGTCGGCGGCGGCGACCCGCCACTGCTGGTTGGTGGCTGTGGTACAGGGCCAGAGGATGACGGCGGTGTTGTTGGCGGTGCCGCCGCCGTTGGCGTCGAGGCAGGTGCCTGTTGCCTGGTTGCGCAAGGTTTTCGCGGTGGTGTCGTAGGTCCAGCGTTGGTTGGTGGCGGTGCCGCAGGTGGCGATGGTGGCGGGTGCGCCGTTCGTGGCGTTGGCGGCGGTGAGGCACCTGCCCCGGTTGCGGATGGTGGTGTCGGCCTGTCGGGTCCAGATCTGGTTTGTCGCGCCTGTGCAGTCCCAGAGGATCAAGGCGGTGCCGTCGGCGGTGGCGGCGCCGGGCACGTCGACGCAGCGGCCACTGGCCACGCCAGTGATCGTGCCGTCCCCCGGTGCCGCGCTGGCCGGCGCTGCCGGCGGGGTGAGTTGGATCAGGCAGGTGGCGAGCAGGGCCAGGGCGGTCAGGGCGGCCCCGCTCGCGCGCGGGCGGGGGCGGCGCAGGGTGGGGGGCATGGGTGTCCTCTCCGAGAGCGGGGCAGGGAGGGGCGGTGCGGTGGCGTGAACGGGTGCTACATCAGCCACTGCTGGTTGGTGGCTGTGGTGCAGGGCCAGAGGATGAGTGCGGTGTTGTTGGCGGTGCCGCCGCCGTTGGCGTCGAGGCAGGTGCCTGTTGCCTGGTTGCGCAGCGTTTTCGCGGTGGTGTCGTAGGTCCAGCGTTGGTTGGTGGCGGTGCCGCAGGTGGCGATGGTGGCGGCGGCGCCGTTCGTGGTGCTGGCAGCGGTGAGGCACTTGCCCCGGTTGCGGATGGTGGTGTCGGCCTCGCGGGTCCAGATCTGGTTGGCCGCTGCGGTGCAGTCCCAGAGGATCAGGGCGGTGCCGTCGGCGGTGGCCGCCCCCGGTACGTCGACACAGCGCCCACTCGCGACTCCGGCGATCGTGCCGGTCGCGGCCGTGGAGACGGCCTGGTAGCGGTGCCCGGCCTCGGCCGTGAACGTCACCCGGTCACCAGTGCGCGTCACCGGCACGGTCTGGTTGCTGTTCAGGTCCACCAGCGACGCGGTGGCCAGCATCGGGTTCCGGACGGTGAGGGTGCCGCTGCTGCCGGCAGTGAGCGTGATCCGGCTGGCCAGGCGGTTGCGCCACTCGGCGTCCACTGTCACGTTGCCGCGTGCCCGCAGGCCGCTGACCGAGCCGGTGGGCCAGGCCGCCGGTACGGCGGGCAGCACGTCCACGACGCCGGTCTGACTCTGCAACAGCATCTCCGCGACGCCGGCGGTGGCTCCGAAGTTGCCGTCGATCTGGAACGGCGGGTGGGTGTCGAACAGGTTGGCAAGGGTGCTGCTCTTGAGCTGCTCGGCGAGCATCTTGTGGGCGTGGTCGCCGTCGAGCAGCCGAGCCCAGAAATTGATCTTCCAGGCCTTGCTCCAGCCGGTGCCGCCGTCGCCGCGCGCCGTGAGGGAAACCCGGGCGGCTTCGGCGAGAGCCGGGGTGGTCGACGGTGATATCTGCCGACCCGGATGCAGGGCGTACAGGTGCGAGACGTGCCGGTGGTCGTTGGTCGGGCTGTCCCAGTCCGCCTTCCACTCCTGCAACTGGCCCCAGGAGCCGACCCGCAGGCCGGGGTCGAGCCTGGCCAGCGTGCTCTGCCACTGCGCGCGCACTGTGGCGTCGACGCCGAGCGCCGCGCTGGCCTCGATGGTGTTGGTGAGCAGGTCCCACACGATCTGCTCGCTCATCGACGCGCCGGCCGAGAAGTCGCCCTGCTCGGGTGAGTAGCTGGGCGAGACGACAAGCTTGCCGTCGCGCGGGTCGACGTGCAGGTTGGCCCGCCAGAACTCGGCGGCCTCCTTCATCGCCGGGTACGCCTGGTCGCGCAGGAAGGCCGTGTCGCGGGTGAACCGGTAGTGCTCGTAGAGGTGCTGGCACAGCCAGGCGGCGGCCTCCGGGAACCAGAAGGCGGTGGCCCAGTCCTGGACGCCGGTGAAGCCGTACGGGTTGGTGCTGAGGTGGGTGACCCAGCCGGTCGTACCGTAGATGTTCTGCGCGGTGGCCCGGCCGGGTGCCCGCAGGGCGTCGATGAAGTCGAACAGCGGCGTGGCCGTCTCGGACAGGTTCGTGGTCTCCGCCAGCCAGTAGTTCATCTGGACGTTGACGTTCGTGTGGTAGTCGGCCTGCCAGGGCGGGCTGTTGGAGTTGTTCCAGACGCCCTGGAGGTTGGCCGGCAGGGAGCCGCCGCGGGAGGACGAGATGAGCAGGTACCTGCCGAAGGAGTAGTACAGCGACTCCAGCGCGCGGTCCTGGGCCCGTCCGGCGGCGCCCGTGTAGGCCGACCGCAGGTCGTCGGTGGGGATGTTCGGCATCTGCCCGCCCACGTCGAGCCGGACGCGGTCGAAGAGCTTCTGGTAGTCGGCCAGGTGGGCCGCCCGCAGGGCCGCCCACGTCGAGGTCGCCGCGCCGTCGACCGCCTGGGTCACCCTCGCGTGGGGGTCGGCGCCGCGATAGGCGGGGTAGGTGTCGGCGTACGACGTCGCGGCGGACAGCACGACGAGAGCCGAGTCGGCGCCGGCGACGGTGATCCGGTCGGTGCCGTCGGTCCGGGTGCCACCGGTGGTCACGACCCGGTACTGGGTTTCGTGGATCAGCCCGTTGCCGGGCAGCGTGCCCCGCACGGTGATCCGGCCGTTCGCCACCGTGAGGGTGCTGCCGGGCTGGGCCGGGACGGTGCGCAGGACGAAGGAGATCTTCCCGGCCTGGCTTGCCGACAGCCGGGCGACGATCACGTTGCGGGGGTAGCTGGCGACGTACTCGCGCTGGTAGGTCACCCCGCCGTGGGCGTACCCGACGCGGGCGGTGGCCTCGGCGAGGTCCAGTTCGCGCCGGTAGCCGCTGACCGTGGCGGGTGTGCCGGACATGTCGAGGTACATGTCGGCCAGGTTCTGGTACGAGCCGAATCCGGTCGCCGGCTGGCCGAGCGCGGTGGCGACCGCGGCCGGTGCCATCCGGGTGTCCCGGTCGATCTGCGCCTGCACCCCGGCCAGGGCTCCGGGCCGTGGTGCTGTCCAGTTGCCGTGGTTGTATCCGGTCGTGCCGGGCCCGCCCGTCCACAGCGTCTTCTCGTTGAGCTGGAGGCGTTCGGTCTGGATGCCACCGAAGACCATGGCGCCGAGCGCGCCGTTGCCCAGCGGCAGCGCGTTGCTCTCCCAGTTGGCTGCCGGTTCGTCGTACCAGAGCGCGAGTTTCGGGTCGGCGGCGGCTTCGGTGGCGGCTTCGGCTGCGGTGGAGTTGGTGGGCACGGATGTCAGGGACGCGGCCACAAGAAGGGCCGCGGTCGCGCAGCGCAGGATCGTCCGGATACCGCCGATGAAAGACATAGGGCCTCCTCTATGTCACGGCAGTTAACGTGGGATGTATATTTTTGTCAATGCCACGAACCTAAGAGCCTGGTAGCGCCGCCTGCGGGGAAGATCGTCACCGGTGGCCGCGTAACAACAGGTCATCCGGGCTATTGCCTTGGGCATCGATGCATGTTAGACATCTGATGTCAGAGCTATGATCTCCGTAAACATATGATGTATACGGGAGATGTGGTGCAGCCTCCACGTGGCGCCGGCGTGCTGACCGTGGACGCGCGCCATCACCTCTGGGAAGACCCTTGCGAGGCGATCGTCCGATTCGGGCCGGAGCGCCTGATTGTCGGTTCCGACCGGCCGGTGTGCCTGCTCGCGGTTAGCTACGGCCGGATCCGGGCCGCGCGTGGTGACCGGCCGTGGCCGCTGACCGGCATCGCCGTCCGACTCTCCGGGCAGCTCAACCGTCAGCGGCACAACCGGCGGCTGTCACCCTGGCCGTCATGCCGACCCGGCCACGCGACGGCATGGCGTGGGTCGCGGGGTCGGTAGGTGTTGATCGTGGCGGGTCAGGCCTGTACGACGCGGGCGATGCTCGCCCGGATGGGCGCGTAGTGCTCGGCGATGGCGGCCTGTAGGCCCACCACGTTCCCTGCCGCGACCGCGTCCACGATCGCCCGGTGCCGCTGGGCGGTTATCAACCGGTCCTCCGGCTCGGTGCGCAGCGTGGGGGCGACGATGGCCTGTACCTGCCAGAACGCCTCGGTCAGCTGGACGATCAGGTCGTTGCCGAGGGGCTCCAGCAGCTTCACGTGGAAGGCCCGGTCGACGTCGAGGAAGTCCATGCCCTGGGAGGCCAGGCTCTCCATCTCGTCGGCGAGCGCGGAGAGGGCGGTCTGGTGCTCGCTGTCGAGAACGGCGATGACCTGAGCGGCCAGGCCCTGTTCGAGGGTCTGCCGGACGTCGACGACCTGGCCCAGGACGTGGTGGTCCTCCTCGCCGCTCAGGAGGCCGCGGAAGGCCAGGCTCTCCACGAGCGCGGCGAGCGACATGCGGCCGACGAAGGTGCCGTGACCGTGCCGTACCTCGACGATGTCGAGGGCGGAGAGGATCTTGACGGCCTCGCGGATGCTCGAGCGGCTCGCGCCGACCGCCTCGCACAGCTCCGCCTCGGTGGGCAGGATGTCTCCCGGCTTGAGGCGATTGCGAAGGATGTACTCCTTGATCTTGGTCGCCACCTCCTGCCGGCGGGGACCCGGGCGCTCCGCACCGCGTAGCGGGGACGCGTCAATGGTCGTCATCTGCCACTTGCCCTTCGTTCACGGATCTGACACGCTCACCATATCGGCATCAGATGTCTGACGTCAGACCCCATTACCTTCGAATCCCTCAGCGCGAGCGGTGACGCGAGCGCATGAAGAGCCTATGGAGGCAGCTACGTGAGCACCACCGTTGAGCCAAAGGAGAGTCGGCGCTTCCCCCCGCGCCGGTTCCGCTCGTTGGCCGTCGCATCCACCGCGGCAACCCTCGCACTCGGGCTTGTCGCGTGCAGTGGCGGCCCCGCCTCGACCAACGCCGTCGAGGGCGGTAACGGGGGTGCGAGCTCGATCGAGACCACTCTGGCGTTCACCCTCTCCAGCGGTTTCGACCCCGCGAACGCCTCATCGGCGGTCGCGACGGCGGTCAACCAGCACATCTTCGAAGGTCTCGTCGATCTGGACCCGGTCACCCGGGAACCTTACCGGGCCCTGGCCAAGGAAGACCCGGTAGCCAGCGCCGACGGGCTCAGCTACACCGTGGCCGTGCGGGACGGCGCGAAGTTCTCCGACGGCAGCCCGGTCACCGCCGAGGACGTCGCCTGGTCCTTCGGGCGCGTGCTGAAGCCGGCGGACCCCAAGACCCCGCCGCTGATGCAGGGGTTCGTGTCGTTCATCGACACGGTCACCGCCAAGGACGCCACCACTGTGGAGTTCAAGCTCAAGTACCCGTTCGCCCTGTTCTCCGAGCGGATCTCCGTTATCAAGATCCTGCCGAAGGCGAAGACCGCGGACGTGGCCGCGTCGAAGGCGTTCGACACGGCGCCGATCGGTTCCGGCCCGTTCAAGCTGGACAGCGCGTCCAAGGAGTCGGGCGTCAAGCTCAGCAAGAACCCGAACTACAACGGCTCGCGTGCGGCCAAGGTCGAGACGATGACCTGGAACACCACCTCGGAGGCCTCCGCCCGGGTGTCCGACCTCCAGGGCGGCCGTGTCCAGGCCATCGAGTCGGTGCCGTACCTGAACGTCGACTCGCTCAAGGGCAAGTACACGGTCGAGGCGAAGCAGGCCTTCAACCAGGTGTTCCTCATGTTCAACTCGTCCGCGGCGCCGTTCAACGACAAGCGCGTACGCCAGGCTCTGCACTACGCGATCGACAAGGACTCGGTCATCAAGACCGCGCTCAACGGCTACGGCACGCCGGCGACGAGCTACCTGGACGAGGGCAACAAGGACTACCAGAAGGCCGCCACCGTCTACGACTACAACCTGGACAAGGCCAAGGCCCTGCTCCAGGAGGCGGGCGTCACCAACCTGACGTTCCAGCTCGACACCACCGACAACTCCGTCGTCAAGGATGTCGCCCCGCTGGTCATCGAGCAGTGGAAGAAGATCGGCGTCAACGCCAGCCTCAACACGGTGCCCTCGTCGGCCATCTACGGCGACGTCGTTCCGAAGAACACCTTCCGGGTGCTGATGGCCACCGGCGACCCGAGCGTCTTCGGCGTCGACACCGACCTGCTGATGCGCTGGTTCTACTACGGCGAGACCTGGCCGGGCCAGCGTTACCGCTGGAACGCCGCGGACCGCAAGGCCATGGCTGACCTGCTGGACAAGGCGGCGCAGACCTCCGACGAGGCGGCCCGCAAGGCGCTGTGGAAGCAGGCCCTGGACAAGGTGGCCGACGAGGCCCCCCTGTACCCGATCCTGCACACCAAGGTCGTCACCGCGTACGACCCCGCCAAGCTCGACGGCTTCTCGGGCGCGGCGACCACCGGTCTGTACTTCCTGGGCACCAGCCGAAAGGGCTGAGCCCGCCTCGGGGGCCCCACCCTGGCCCCTGCGCGTCCCGCCCAGCCCCCACCCCTCGGGCTGGGCGGGACGCCCCGGCGGCCCTCGACGAGAGAAAGACACCATGCTGAGCGTTCTGAGTCTGGTCGCGCGACGACTCCTGACCCTGATACCCCTGGTGCTGGGCATCACGATCTTCGTCTTCGTGATCATGCAGTTCTCCCCGATCGATCCCGCGCTGTCCGTCCTCGGCGATCAGGCGACCCCCGCGCAGGTGGCCGCGTTCAAGGCCGCCAACGGGCTCGACGACCCGCTGCCCCTGCGGTACCTGCACTTCCTGGGCGACCTGCTCCGGGGCGATCTCGGCGTGACCTTCCCGCCGTCCGTCCCGGTCGCCGACAAGATCGCCACCGCGCTGCCGCTGACGATCCAGCTGACGGCCCTCGGCATCGTCGGCGCGCTCGTCATCGCGTTGGCCCTCGGCATCCCCGCCGCGCTGTACCGCGACCGCTGGCCCGACCAGGTCATCCGGTTCGTCTCGATGGCCGGTATCGCCATGCCGTCGTTCTGGCTGGCCCTGCTGCTCATCCAGGAACTGTCGGTCCGCCGCCCCGTCTTCCCGACCGGCGGGTACGTCAACCCCGGCGACTCGTTCTCCCTCTGGCTCCAGTCCCTCGCCATGCCCGCGCTGGCTCTCGCCGTGCCGGTCGGCTGCTCACTGGCCCGAATCGTGCGGACGTCCATGGTCGAGGAACTCGACAAGGACTACGTGCGTACGGCGATCGGCGCCGGGCTGCCACCCCGCGTGGTGGTCGGACGCAACGTGCTGCGCAACGCGCTCGTCAACCCGCTCACCGTGCTGGGCCTGCGGATCGGCTACCTGCTGGGCGGCACCGTCGTCATCGAGGCCATCTTCTCGCTGCCCGGCATGGGCACCCAGATCATGAGCGCGGTGCAGCAGAACGACACCGCCCTCGCGCAGGGGACCGTGCTGACGATCGCCATCTGCTTCGTCTTCGTGAACCTGGTGGTCGACATCCTCTACCTCTTCGCCAACCCTCGACTGCGCGGAGCCCACTGATGCGTCGAACACTCACCGCCCGGCTGTCGGCTCCCGGCATCGCCTTCAAACGGCTCAGCGTCACGGCCCGGATCGCACTGAGCTTCGTCCTGCTCATCGTCGTGGTGGGCATCTTCGCGCCGCTGCTCCTGCGGCACGACCCCGCGCAGGCCGGGCTCGGTCCCGCGCTGACCGGCCCGAACGGCGACTACTGGTTCGGCCTGGACAAGCTCGGCCGAGACGTGTTCTCGCGGCTGGTCGCCGGCACCCGACGGTCGTTGATCGTGGGCTTCGGCAGCGCCGGCATCGCCCTGGTGGTCGGCGCCATCCTGGGCGCGGTGGCGGGAACCAGTCGAGCCGCTGTCGACGAGGTGGTGATGCGCTGCCTCGACGTCGTCATGGCCTTCCCCGCCATCGTGCTCTCCGCCCTGCTGATCATCTCGTTCGGCAAGAACAGCCTCCTGGTCCTCGTCGTCGCGATCGGCTTCGTCTTCGTCCCCTCGATCGCGCGTATCGTGCGCGCCAACGTGCTCTCGCAGTACCGCGAGGACTACGTCGCGGCCGAACGGATCATCGGCGCCCGGCGACCGCACATCCTCTGGCGGCACATCCTGCGTAACTGCGCCGCCCCGATCCTCGTCTTCGTCACCGTCATGGTGGCCGACGCGATCGTCTTCGAGGCGTCCCTGTCGTTCATCGGCGGCGGGCTGGCGCCCCAGGAGGCGGCCTCCTCGTGGGGCTCGGTCATCGCCTTCGGTAAGGAGATGGTGCAGATCGGCGGCTGGTGGGCGACGTTCTTCCCCGGCCTGCTGATCCTGCTCACCGTGCTCGCCCTGAACGTGCTCTCCGAGGGGATGTCGGACGCCTGGGCCGCCCCGGCGGCGCGGCGGGCCACCGCGACCAAGGCCGGCGACGCGCAGGAGGAGGCGCAGCCCGGCTCCGGCGAGGTGGTGCAGCTGCCCGGCCTGGCCGAGGCGGCGCAGCGGCTGCGCGAGCGCGCCCGTCCGCTCCCGCAGGGAGAGCCGGTCCTCGCGGTCCGGAACCTGTCGATCGGGTTCGAGGGGCGCCACCGGGGCGTCGACATCGTCGACGGCCTGACCTTCGACGTCCGCCCCGGCGAGGTCCTCGGCCTGGTGGGGGAGTCCGGCTCCGGTAAGTCCCTGACCTCCCTCGCCGTGATGGGCCTGCTGCCGCAGGGCGCGCGGGTCCGCGGCGAGGTCCAGTTCCAGGGCAACGACCTGCTGACGATGAGCGCCAAGCGGCGGCGTGCCCTGATGGGACGCGAGATCGCGATGGTCTACCAGGACGCCCTCTCGGCCCTGAACCCCTCACTGCGCATCGGCTCCCAGCTCGACCAGATGATCAGCCGGGGCGGCACCCGCTCCGCGCGGGAGCTGATGGAACTGGTGGGCCTGGACGCGCAGCGCACCCTGTCCGCGTACCCGCACGAACTCTCCGGTGGGCAGCGGCAGCGCGTGGTGATCGCCATGGCCCTGTCCCGGGACCCGAGCCTGATCATCGCCGACGAG
Source organism: Micromonospora sp. NPDC047521 (assembly GCF_055587305.1). Taxonomy (NCBI): domain Bacteria; kingdom Bacillati; phylum Actinomycetota; class Actinomycetes; order Micromonosporales; family Micromonosporaceae; genus Micromonospora; species Micromonospora sp. NPDC047521. Next base: position 412,343 of record NZ_JBVJGN010000005.1, read on the forward strand.
CCGACGACCGCGCTCGACGTCACGGTCCAGGCGCAGGTCATGGAGCTGCTGCTGCGACTGCGCGGCCAGCTGGGCTTCGCGCTGATCCTGGTCAGCCACGACCTCGCGCTGGTCAGCGATGTCGCCGACCGCGTCGTGGTGATGTACGGCGGGCAGATCGTCGAGAGCGGAGTCACCGCCGACGTGGTCGGCGCACCGGCGCACCACTACGCCCGTGGGCTGCTCGGTTCCGTGCTCTCCCTGGAGGCCGGTGCGGAACGGCTCACCCAGATCCGCGGTGTGGTGCCGTCGCCGGCCGACTTCCCGTCGGGTTGCCGGTTCGCCGACCGCTGCCCCATGGCCACCGAGGTCTGCCGGGAGGAGACGCCCCGCCTGGAGGGCGCCGCCGAGCACCGGTACGCCTGCCACCACCCGGCCGTCACCGTCAGGGAAGAGGAGCTGGCCCGATGAGCGCGTCAGTCCCAAACCAGTCGATCGTCGAGCTGCGCGACGTGCACGTCGTCCACCGCACGCGCGGGGGCGGCCTGTTCGGCCGCGAACGGGTGTACGCCCTCACCGCCGCGGACCTGACCGTCCGCGCCGGCGAGACGATAGGTGTCGTCGGCGAGTCCGGCTGCGGCAAGTCCACGATGGCCAAGGTGCTCGTGGGCCTGCAACGGCCGACGAGCGGCTCGGTCGCCTTCGCCGGCAAGGACGTCTGGTCGATGAACGCGGCGGAACGCCGGATGCACATCGGCGCGGGCGTCGGCATGATCTTCCAGGATCCGGCCACGTCGCTGAACCGGCGCATGCCCGTCCGGGACATCCTGCGTGACCCGCTGGACGTGCACCGTCGCGGCACCCGCAGGGAACGCGAGGAGCGGGTCTCCGAGCTGATGAACCTCGTGGGCCTGCCCCGGTCGGTCGCCGACGTGCTGCCGAGCCAGCTCTCCGGCGGCCAACGCCAGCGGGTGTCCATCGCGCGTGCCCTGGCCCTGGAGCCGGGGCTGGTCATCGCGGACGAGCCCACGAGCGCCCTCGACGTGTCGGTCCGGGCGCAGATCCTCAACCTGCTCCTGGACCTCAAGGAGCGCCTCGGACTGGCCATGGTGTTCGTCTCGCACGACATCCAGACGGTCAAGCGGATCAGTGACCGGGTGGTCACCATGTACCTGGGCCGGATCGTGGAGCAGACGCCCGCCGCCGGGCTCCCGGAGGTCGCCCAGCACCCGTACACCCGGGCGCTCTTCTCCGCCACACCGGGCCTGCTCTCGCCGCTGGACCCCATCCCGCTCGTCGGCCCGGTCCCACTCGCCACCCGGCCACCCAGCGGATGCCCGTTCCGCACCCGGTGCTGGAAGGCCACCGACGTCTGCGCCACCGAGATGCCGCCAGCCGAAGCGGGCGGCGGTGGTGCCGGTTCCCACGAGTTCCGGTGCTACCACCCCGTACCCGCCGGATCGAGCAACGCGGAGCTGGTCGAGCTCGCCAGAGCGTCGACCGGCCGTACCACCCCCCTACATGTCGAGGAGACAGTGTGACCACCCCTGCCCCGCGGTTCGCCGGAGTCGTGCCGCCGGTCGTCACCCCCCTGACCGAGGAGGGTGCGGTCGACGTCGCCTCCCTGGAGCGGCTCGTCGAGCGGATGCTCGCCGCGGGCGTCGACGGCATCTTCGCCCTCGGCAGCTCCGGCGAGACTGTGTTCCTCACCGACAGCCAGCGGGACCAGGCCCTGGAGACCGTGGTGAAGACCGTCGGTGGCGCCGTACCCGTCATCGCCGGCTGCATCGAGCCGACCACCCGCCGGGTCCTCGACCGGGCCGACGCGTCGACGCGTCTGGGCGCGGACGGCCTGGTGGCCACCGCTCCCTTCTACGCCATCGTCGGTCCGCACGAGGTCGAGCGGCACTTCCGGTCGCTCGCCGCGTCGGTCGAGCTGCCCCTGCTCGCGTACGACATCCCGGTCTGCGTGCACACCAAGCTCTCCCCGGACCTGCTGAGCCGGCTCGCCGCGGAGGGCGTCCTCGCCGGCGTGAAGGACTCCAGCGGCGACGACGTCTCCTTCCGCCAGCTGGTGCTGGCGATCGCGGACCGCGCGCCGTACGTCGGCTTCAGCCTGTTGACGGGCCATGAGGTGGTGGTCGACGGGATGATGCTCGCCGGCGCCTCCGGTTCCGTCCCGGGGCTGGGCAACGTGGACCCGGCCGGTTACGTGCGCCTGCACCGGGCCTGCGTGAACGGCGACTGGGATGCCGCCCGCGTGGAGCAGGACCGCCTGACCCGGCTGTTCCGGATCGTCGACGCGGCCGATCCGGCGACGGCGGCGGGGGCCACCCGGGGGGTGGGCGCGTTCAAGACCGCCCTGGCCCTGCTCGGTGTCATCGACAGCAACGCGGTGTCGCTGCCCCTGCGACCGCTCGACGCCGACGAGACGGCGCGGGTGCGGGGCCACCTGGAACTGGCGGGGCTCGTCTAGCCATGCCCACGGTTCGCATGCCCCCGGTCGTCGCCGCGCTCGACATCGGGGGCACCAAGACGGCTGCCGCCATCGTGACGCGCGACGGCGAGGTCGTCGACCGGCTCACCGCCGCGACCCCCGGTCGAGCGGGTGCGACAGCCATCCTCGACACCGCTGCGGATCTCGTCGATCGCCTGCGGGCGAGGGTGACGGGGGCACCCGTCGGTGCCCTCGGTGTCGGCAGCGCCGGCGTGATCGACCACCTGACGGGCCGGGTGCTCTCGGCCACCGACGCCCTTGCCGGTTGGGCCGGCACGGACCTGAGTGGACGACTGCGGGAGCGGCTGGGCGTACCCGTGTCGGTCATCAACGACGTGCACGCGCACGCCCTCGGTGAGGCCCGGCACGGCGTGGCGGCCGGCTACGGGACGACGCTCTTCATCGCGGTCGGCACGGGCATCGGCGCCTCGTTCGTCATCGACGGCGCCGTGCTCACCGGCGCCCACTCGACGGCCGGCCACGCCGGCCACCAACCCTCGCCGTACGCCGGGCAGTTGCCCTGCACCTGCGGCGGGCAAGGTCACCTGGAGGCGATCGCCTCCGGGCCCGGCCTCACCGAGGAGTACGTGCGGCGTACCGGCCAGCGGGTCGACGACCTGCGGTCGGTGGCCGCCCGGGCCGCGGACGGCGACGCCACGGCCCGCGAGGTGATCCTGATGGGCGGGGCCGCCGTCGGCTCGGCGGTCGGCGGACTTGTCAACATGCTCGACCCCGGCGCCGTCGTGATCGGCGGCGGCGTCGCCGGCCTCGGCGACCTCTGGTGGCAGGCGCTGCGGGACGCCGTGCGCCGGGAGACACTGCCCAGCCTGGACGACGTGCCCGTGCTGGCCTCGACCCTCGGCTCGGACGCCCCACTTCTCGGCGCCGCCACACTCGCCTGGAAGGGCATCTCATGAACGCGTTGATCGAAGGACTCCGCCACCGCCTCGTCGTCTCCTGCCAGGCGTACCCGGGTGAGCCGATGCGCACCCCGGACACGATGCGCCGGGTGGCCCTCGCCGCCGCCCGGGGCGGAGCCGCAGGCATCCGCGCCCAGGGTCTGGCGGACATCGCGGCCATCCGGGAGGCGGTCGACCTGCCGCTGATCGGGCTGTGGAAGGACGGGGACGACGACGTCTTCATCACCCCCACGCTGGAGCACGCGCTGTCGGTGGCCCGGGCCGGCGCGCACGTCGTCGCGCTCGACGGGACCGCGCGGCCCCGGCCGGACGGTCGGAGCCTCGCCGAGACCATCGCCGCCGTCCATCAGCTGACCGGGGCTCTGGTGATGGCGGACTGCTCCACCCTCGCCGAGGGGATCGACGCCGCCGCGGCGGGCGCCGACCTGGTCGGCACCACCCTGGCCGGCTACACCTCGTACACCACCAAGCAGCCCGGACCCGACCTGGACCTGGTCGCCCGCCTCGCCGCCGCCGTCGACGTGCCGGTGGTCGCGGAGGGTCGGATCCACACCCCGGTCCAGGCGGCGCAGGCGCTGCGGGCCGGGGCGTGGTCGGTGGTCGTGGGTACGGCGATCACCCACCCCACCACCATCACCGGCTGGTTCGCGTCGGCGATGGCCGACGCCCGGTAGCGCACCGCACACCAACCGACAACCCTGCCGTCACGGAGGCCATGCTGTGGCTTTGAGCGATCTCACCCTCGACGAGTGCTGGACGTACCGACCCGAGTTGGCTGTTCCGGAGGACCTGGACGCCTTCTGGGAGCGGACGCTGCGCGCCGACGAACCAGCGGCGGCGACGTACGAGCCCGTCGACACGGGCCTGACCCAGATCCGCACCCACGCGGTCACCGTCGCCGGCTACGACGGCGAGCCGGTGCACGGCTGGCTGCACCTGCCGGCGGACGCCACCGGGCCGTTGCCCTGCGTCGTGGAGTACCTCGGGTACGGCCGAGGCCGTGGGCTGCCCCACGAGAAGCTGTTCTGGGCCGCGGCGGGCTTCGCCCACCTGATCATGGACACCCGGGGTCAGGGCTGGAGTGCCGCGCCGGGCGCCACCGCCGACCCGGACCGGTATCCGGCGGGAACCGTCCCGGGTTTCCTCACCCGGGGCGTCACCAGCCCTGACGACTTCTACTACCGCAGGCTGATCACCGACGCGGTGCGGTTCGCCCAGGCCGCCGGTGAGCACCCCGCCGTCGACGCCGACCGGGTCGCCGTCACAGGCATCAGCCAGGGCGGCGGCCTGTCACTGGCGGTGGCCGCGCTGGTCCCCGGCGTGGCGGCGGTCATGCCCGACGTGCCCTTCCTGTGCGACTTCCGGCGCGGCGTCCAGGTCGCCGCAGCAGGCCCGTACGGCGAGATCACCGAGTACCTCGCCCTGTACCGCGACCGGGCCGGCCAGGTGTTCCGCACCCTGTCGTACGTCGACGCCGCGGTGCTCGCGCCCCGCGCGACCGCGCCGGCGCTGTTCTCCATCGCCATGATGGACCGGACCTGCCCGCCCTCGACCTGCTTCGCCGCCTACCACCGCTACGGCGGTGACAAGGAGGTGCGCGTGTACGAGTTCAACGACCACGAGGGTGGTGCGGCGCACCAGCAGGTCGAACAGCTCACTTGGCTGCGCGAGCGTTTCGGCCGCTGAGGGCGTCGCCCGGCGTCAGCGCGGTTCCCAGGCGTCGGGCAGGGCGGTGAGCTTGCGCACGTGGGCGGGCAGCCGGCCACTGACGATCTCGGCGAGGCTCACCTCGTCGACCACCCGCCGTACGGCGGCGCGCACCGCCACCCACAGGCCGGGCAGGTTCTCCGCCGACCCCTCGTACCGGGTCTCCTCGGGGCGCAGCCCGCGTACTCCCGCGAGGGGGCCCTCGACGGCGCGCAGCACCGCGCCGACGGTCACCTCGCGCGGCGGGCGCGCGAGGGTGTAGCCACCCTCGGCGCCGCGCTGGGCGCGCACGATGCCGGCGCGGCGCAGGTCCGCCAGGACGGCCTCCAGGAACTTGCGGGGCATGTCCTGCTCGGCGGCGATGGCCTGGGTGGACAGCAGTGAGGGGTACGCGGTGGCGAGGCTCAGCGCCGCCCGTACCGCGTAGTCGCCGCGCGCGGAGATCTGCACCCTGCCATCATGCCCGGCCGGTGCCGCCACCCGGGCCGGTGGGCGACCCGGTTCGGGTGCCGTGGCCGCCGTTGGCCGGTTCGCCGGTGCCGCCGAGGCGGAAACGCCCCCCGTTGACGCCGGGGCCCTCGGCCGGCGGTCGGGGTCGGACCACCCGGCCGGCGGGCGGGTGGTCCCGCGCGGCACGGAACGCGCCGGGGCTGATCCCGACCTCCCGGGTGAAGAAGCGGCCGAAGTTGGTGGGCTCGGAGAAACCGAGCTGCCTGCCGATCTGGGCGATCGGCTCGTCCGTCGCGGCGAGCAGGCGGGCGGCCTGCAACGCGACCCGTTCGTCGATGACCTGTTTGGCGCTGTTGCCGGTGACGGCCAGGCAGGCCCGGGTGAGGGTCCGCACCGAGCAGCCGAGCGCGGCGGAGTAGTCCTCCACCCGCCGGGTGAGCTGGTAGCCGTGCTCCACCTCGCGGCGGAACCGGCGGAACGTCTCCACCTCGGGCCGGGGCGGCGTGTGGTCGGCGTCGGGCAGGGTCAGTCGCAGCAGCAGCACGGCGAGCTGGTGGCGCAGCAGGGCACGACCGGCGGGGCTGTCGCCGTGCCGTTGACAGTCCACCGCCAACTGGCTGACCTCGGTGATCACCGCGTCCTCGTCCTCGCCGGCCAGCTGCCGCCACGCCGCCGGGGCGTCCGGGTCGACGTCGAACCCGCGCAACGCCCCGGAGCCCCAGCCGACCACCGTGCCGTCGAACTGCGGGCCGGGACAGCGCAGCACCTGACCGGCGCGGACCCGCAGCAGCGTGCCCGGTCGGCACGGCAGCAGGTGGAAATCCAGCTCGGCGTCGCCGTGCCCGCGGGTGGTGAGGATCAGCAACTCCCGTTCGACGAGCACCGGCCGACGCCAGACCCGGTCGCGGGCCAGGTCGGCTAACGCGAACGTGGCGATCTCGTCGGGGACGGGTGACGCCGTTCCGATCGATGGCGCGGGGGAGGGCTCGGTGGGGACCATCGCCTGCGACGGTAGCCCGAACCGCAGGTCACCGCATCCCATCTCGGGCGAGATGGTCGTCATGGGAACCGCGGGCTTGTTCCGGTCCGGGCGGCCGGGCTACGTTACCCGGCGGTAGCGCCGTCCGGTCCGCGGTCCGCCCGGCGCCCCGCCGGCCGCCCACACCGCCGGTGGACCCGCCGACTCGCGATGGGATGGGCATGACGCAGCTGTTCTCGGTCGAAGGCAAGACGGTTCTGGTCACCGGCGGCTCGCGGGGGATCGGTCTGATGATCGCCCAGGGCTTCGTCCGGGCCGGCGCCCACGTGATCATCTCGTCCCGCAAGGCGGACGTCTGCGAGGCGGTCGCCAAGGACCTCTCCGCCGAGGGCCGCTGCGAGGCCATCCCGGCCGACCTGAGCGACGACGCCGGCGCCGAGGCGCTGGCCGCCGCCGTACGGGACCGCTTCGGACGACTCGACGTGCTCGTCAACAACGCCGGCGCCACCTGGGGCGCGCCGCTGGAGGAGTACCCGGAGTCCGCGTTCGACAAGCTCTGGGCGGTCAACGTCAAGGCCGTCTTCCGACTCACCACGGCGCTGCTGCCGGCGCTGCGCGCCGCCGCCAGCGCCGACGACCCGGCCCGCGTGATCAACATCGGGTCGATCGACGGCATCCGCGTGCCGTGGATGGAGGTGTACGCGTACTCGGCCACCAAGGCGGCAGTGCACATGCTCACCCGTGGCCTCGCCCACCAGCTGGCCGGCGAGCAGATCACCGTCAACGCCATCGCGCCCGGCCCGTTCGAGAGCAAGATGATGGCGTTCGCGCTCAACGACCCGGAGAGCCGCGCCAGCATCGAACAGCAGGTGCCGCTGGGCCGCATCGGCCGCCCCGAGGACATGGCCGGAACCGCCATCTACCTCTCGTCACGGGCCGGCGCCTACCTCACCGGCGCGGTCATCCCCGTGGACGGCGGCATCACCACGCGCGGCTGAGCACCGGCCGCCCCGGGGCGGGCTGTCCGCGTACCCCTGGGTGTGCCGGGGCCGCGCGGACTCGGCAGATCCGCGCGGCCCCGGTGTGGCCGGTGTTTCCCTTTCCGGCGGTGCTCAGCGACCGGCGAGCAGCCGGTTCACCGCCGTGTCGACGTCCAGGTGCTCGGCCTCGCGGCCGCGCGGGACGACGACGTACGTCCGTCGAAGGAATCGCACCAGGACGCTGCGCGGCACCTCGAAGAGGGCGTTGCCGTCCGGTGACGACAGGGCCAGCGCGACGAAGTCCCCGCGCGGGGTGGCCCAGGGCCAGACCCGCACATCCCCGATGCCGGCCGGCTCGTCCAGGCCGGTGACCAGCAGTTCGCGTGCGAACGACCAACTCACCGCCTCGCCCCCCGCCGATTCGGCATGGAACAGGACATGGACCGCATACGGGTCAGCAGGGTCGTAGCGCAGACTGGCACGCACCGGCAAGGCGGTGGCGTCAGGTGCGACGAGCCTTAGCGACGTCTCGACCTCTACGGTCGTCGGTCGGATGACACTCATGGACGTTCTCCCCCCGGCACCGCTGCGGAACGCGCGTGTCCCGCTTTTCCCATACTCAGGTGCTACTCCTGGCTACGCTCCGCCATACGCTGACTTCACCCAGTGGTGGGAAGGGGGACGGAAAGGCCGCGTGAATGTGAGGATTCATGTAGGATTTCCGGTTCTGCCCAGTGCGTGATCCCGCCCGGCATCGGGTGGTTCAGTCGTCGACTTACTCCGGTAACGTCCAGTCGGGCGTTGCAGTGACGGGCCCGAGCGACACTGGGGGTGAAATGGCCGCGAAACAATCCTCAGTGGAAGAGCCAGCGGCGTCCGGCCCGCCGAACGTCGCGGTCCGAGCAGCCGAAAAGCGGGGGTACGCAGTGCCGAAGGAGCAGCCCGGACGACCCGGACGGACGACACCCGACGAGGGTCGTTCCGGTGGCGTCCTCGTCGTCGGGGATCCGCCGCAGCGCCCCCACTGGCGCCAGCGGATCTCGATGACCCTCGACCTCATCCGCGCCAACCCCACAGGCCGGATCACCCTCAAGATCTTCATCGCGATCGCCGGGGCGCTCGTCGTGACCATCGGCGTCGCCCTCATCCCGCTACCCGGGCCGGGCTGGCTGCTGGTCATCGCCGGGCTCGGCATCTGGGCCGTCGAATTCCACTGGGCCCGCCGCCTGCTCGGCTTCACCCGCCGACACGTCCACGGATGGACACGATGGGTGACCCGACAGTCGCTGGCGGTGCGAGCCGTGCTCGGCGCCGTCGGCCTGATCTTCGTGGGCACCGTCGTCTGGCTGTCCCTCAAGTACAGCCTCGGCATCGACGTGGTGGCCGAAGCCATGCACTACCTCGCGACGCACTGACCCCGGATTTCCGGTCCGGATCCACGATCGGGTAGAGTCAACGGCGCTGAGGGCGATTAGCTCAGTGGGAGAGCGCTTCGTTCACACCGAAGAGGTCGCTGGTTCGATACCAGCATCGCCCACTCTCAGTTCATGCAGGTCAGAAGCCCGTTGCCGGATCAATCGGTAACGGGCTTCTGCGCTGTTGCCCCTTAGATTGGGAGCAGATTGGGAGCACGGCGCTCCCGACCATGGTTGCCTGGCAATTCCCTACGGCGCTCGGCGGGCGCTCATCGGCGTGCCCGGGCTGCAATCCGTCGATTGGCAAACTCCACTCGCGACCGGGCTTGACACCGCATCTCCCGCGGCCCGCAGCAACTGGAGTTCCCGCAGCTGGCCTGCCAGACCACGGGTTCGACGCCAAGCCAGCGTTGATGCGGCCCTGTTAGGGGTTGTGCTGGGCGTCTTGCCACCGTGTGCCGCCCAGAATCAGGATGGATGTGCTGATCTTGACGGAGACCTTTCCCGAATGCCTGCCGGTCGATCTCGATCCGCCGTGCAGGTGAGACCTCGTTGGGGTGATCGCAAGATCGACGTTGACGTCGTGGCTGGGGGCCTCGTCGATGAGTTGGATCTGGTGGATGGTGGTGGCGATGGCGGTGCCCTTGGTGACAAGTCCAGCCTCGGTGAGGAGCGCGATCTCCAGATCGGGGTAGCCCGCGCCCTTGCCGATTCGTACGTCGTCCCGCCGGCTGACGGCGACGCTGCCGCAGACGATCAGGTCCACTGGAAGCATGGTCATGGGGGGGCGAGGTCGCGTGCGCCGGTGCTGGTGGCGCCAGCCTCCTACAGAACGGATAGAACGGTCGGGTCGAGCAGGTAGAAGGGCTTCGGTGTGGCGGGTCGCGGGGCCGCCATGTGAAGCAGCTTGCCCTGTTGGAGAGCGCGTACTCGCGCGGCCAGTTGGGCGGTGTCGGCGTTGCACTTGATGACCTGTGCCTGCTTCCAGACATTCAAAGCTGTGAGCTAGGCTACGGCGTCTACTTTGTCGGTGAAGTCAGGGATGTGATCGTGAACGGCCGAGGGCGCGGCACCTCCGCGTTCAAGGAGGTCCCAGACCCGTCGCCGAGCGGACTGCCTTACCACGCCGTCAATGCCGAGTCGACGGTCGATAGGCATCGGTAGTCGCGAGCACTGCAGGCCTCGGCGCTGCATGCCGGTTGGAATCGGTCAGCGCCGGAGCTATGCACCGTCAGGCAGTCACGGCAGTCGACTGGGGGCCAGCTCGGCATGGCGCGGCGGATCCGCTCCCCGCCGACCGCAGGTCAGAGCGGCGACGTGCGCGGCCTTCGCTCGTAAGGACAGCGGTGAGGGTGTCGCGGTCGACATCACGTAGAGCTGCTCGGTGCGCGGCGCCGACGGGCCCCGCTCGCTGCGCGCGGCCAGCAGGCCAGCCGTGAACGCGTCACCGGCCCCGACGTTGTCCATGACCTGCACCGGTCGGGTGTCCACGCGCCCTACCACGTCGGGTGACCGCCCAGGCCCCGCCGTCGCCCAAGGTGACGACCACGAGGGTGGGACCCAGACCCAGCCACTTCCGCCCAGCCAGGCATGCGCGCATTCCGGGTGCAGCCAGGTCAGGTCATCCAGGCTGACCTTCACGACGTCGCTTATCGCCGCCAGATCCTCGACGCGGCGCCGGACCTTGCTCCGCTCACCATCAATCAGGGAGGGCTGGCAGTTCGGGTCGTAGCTGACCATCATGGTGGCCCGGCGGGCACGCAGCCCCACACAAGAGAGCGGCGGCGAGCCAGTGAGATTGGCTCGCCACCGTCGACCGCCTATGGGCGGTCAGCCACTGCCAGTTCGCTCTGCTTTCTCTGTCGGCGGCGGCACCCATTTCCGATCCGGCCCTGTCGCCACGAGGTCACGTCCGCGCTGGTGGTGTAGGAGACGGCCATCGCGGGATCCGGTCTGATGCTATGCGGCGATCGATGTCGGGTCGGTCTGGTCGGTGTCGTGTTGGTCTGTGTCGACGGTGATCAGGCGGGCTTTGGCGAGTAGGTCCAGGCCCATGTAGCGGCGCCCTTCGGTCCACTCGTCGGTCTGCTCGGCCAGGACGGCACCGACGAGGCGGATGATCGCGGGTCGGTTCGGGAAGATCCCGACGACGTCGGTGCGGCGGCGGATTTCCTTGTTCAGGCGTTCTTGCGGGTTGTTCGACCAGATCTGACGCCAGATCTCGCGCGGGAAGCCGGTGAAGGCGAGGAGGTCGTCGCGGGCGGCGTCGAGGTGCTCGGCCGCAGCCGGGAATTTGGCCCTCGATCGTGGCGACGACCCGCTGGAACTGGGCGTGGACGGCGTCGGCGTCGGGCTGGTCGAAGATCGTGCGGACCAGGGTGGCGATCCACGGCTGCGCCGACTTCGGCACCTTCGTCAGCAGGTTGCGCAGGTAGTGGGTGCGGCACCGCTGCCACGACGCTCCGGGCAGGGCCGCCCCGATGGCCTGCACCAAGCCGGCGTGGGCATCAGAGATGACCAGGCGGACGCCGGTCAGGCCTCGGGCGGTCAGGCTGCGTAGGAACGCCAGCCAGCCGGCGCCGTCCTCGTCCGAGGCGACGTCGAGGCCTAACACTTCGCGCCCTCCGTCGGCGTTGACGCCGACAGCGATCAGGGCGTGGACGTTGACGGTTCGGCCGTGCTCGCGAACCTTCATCGTCAGCGCGTCCATCCACAGCGAACGTGTAGTGGGCGGCGTCGAGGGGCCGGTTGCGGAACGCCTCGACCTGCGCGTCCAGATGCTGCGCCATCTCCGAGACCTGCGACTTCGACAGCTGCCGGATCCCGAGCTGCTCGACCAGCTTCTCCACCCGCCGGGTCGACACTCCCAGCAGATACGAGGTCGCCACCACCGACACCAGGGCCTGCTCCGCCCGCCGGCGATGCGTCAGCAGCCAGTCCGGGAATAGGAGCCCTGGCGCAGCTTCGGGATCGCCAGGTCGATCGTCCCGGCCCGGGTGTCCCACTCGCGCTGCCGGTAACCGTTGCGGGAGTTGACCCGCTCATCGCTGCGCTGTCCATACCCGGCGCCGCAGATCGCGTCCGCCTCCGCGGACATCACCGCCTGCGCGAACGTCTTGATCATCGCCTGCAACACGTCAGGCGACGCGCCCTCGACCTGCTCGCGCAGCAGGTCAACAGGGTTCACACTCTCTGATGCGGCCATCGCGTTCCTCTCCTTCATGACTTGGTCGTCTCGAAGGATCACGCGATGGCCGTCTCCTATCTACGCAACACGCCCATCACGGGCAAGTCGTACACCACTTCCGTGGACGCAACCCCTTGAGCAACTCATCGGTGGCCAGCCCAAGCGCGCGGCGGCTTGGGCGCAAGACGCCTTGCACTGGGCCGACCTGCATATCAAATGGGCTGTGACGGAGGACCGGCAAGCTGCAGTGAAACTTGAGCGAGCAGTCCTGGACGCGTCGGCCGCGTCACCGCTTTGGAACCGAGCACGATAACGATCCCTAATCGCAGCATCCCAAGCCTATCCCGAGTGGACAGCGGTAGTTCGGATGCCGGCTACTTGGTAGCCGAGGCGGAGGAGCGGTCGGAAGTCCTGTCGGCCAGCACTGGCACGAGCCGGACGGACGTCCTACATCAGAGTCCAGAAGGCGACACTTCGCTAGCCGCCGCAGGCCGGGTGGATCACGTTGAGGCCATGTCTCTCAGAGGGTCTCCGCGTATCGCCGTTGCGGTTTCTTCCTGCACGGCGGCGCTACTGGTGATCGCCGCTGTGGTGTTGGTGGTCGTTCGCCGGGACAGGTCGTCGGGCAGCCGGCCGGACGCCAAGCGAGATGTGCTTCCCGTGGGTGGGATCGTCTCCTCGTGGGAGCTTCCGGTGGGCGAGTACAGCGGGACCGCCATCGATGAGAGTTCCGCAAGCATTGCGCTCACCGACTACGGCGTTGGGCCGGACGAGCCGAACCGGCTGCAGGTCGTCGACTCCGCGCGTGGCACCGTGCGGTGGGCGGTCACTGCCCACGTCACCTGGGTGACGAACCCGGACGGAACGTTGGCGACTACCGCCAGCGGCCTCGCCTTCCAAACCACGGTCTCGCCGTACGGCAACGCCCCGGTCTACGGGGTGCGGCTGTCCACGGGCGACCTGGCCTGGCGTGCAAGGCCAAAAGCGTATGGGAGTCCGCGCCTAGTCGGCGACCTGATCGTACTGGAGACCAACGCTGGCGTCATCGCGCTCGACGCCAACACCGGAGCCGAGAGATGGCAGTGGACCGCCGAAGGCGGCTGCGGCGAGGACGGACCCAAACTGGACGAAGATGACTCCGACGGGTTGACCGCGACGTGTGATGGCACCCTATTTCGTCTCAACGTCGCCGACGGTTCCACCGCGTGGAGGTGGTCCCCCCAAGAAGGATGCCTCATCAGGGACGAGGCCTCTGCAGCCGGGATTGTCGCCGTGACGGTGACCTGCGACGACGACCAGTCGCTGCGCGTTCTCGACGGCGGCTCCGGGGCACAGCGGTGGTCGCAGCCGATCAAGTGGGATCGGAAAGGAGCGGACCCTGCGGATCCGGAACAGGGCGCGGCCCGCGTCGCCGTGGTGATGGCCGGGGAATCCCCGATGGTCGCCGCTCTCGGTCCTGGCCAGGTCTTTGCGGCATCCGACGGAAAACCGGTGCCGCTCGCACCCGGGTTGGCTCCGGTTCACTTCATTGGAGATTCCGGATCGGACGGGCTGCTCCTACAGAAGGACGACGGCGGCAGGCTCACCCTCAGCTTGGTCGACCCGGCCTCTGGCCATGCCGTATGGGAACGAGCGTTACCGTTCCCGGCCGAGCACAATTCCTGGGGAGATAGCACCTACTCGTATCGGTTCGCTGGCGGAATCCTGTACGTCGTCGGTGTCGTGCCCCTTCTGTGGCCCGCCGTCATCGCGCTGATTGACGGGCGGTCCGGTGACATGACGCTATCCGCGACGGGGCGTGGCGACGTTGAGGTGATTGGCACCGGCGCGGACGGAACCCTCTACCTGACCTACGGTCCCAACGGCCAGAGCCGACTCACGGCGCTACGAGTAACCGGCCACTCCTCGGGATTCCTCGGTACCCGGGTGAGCGCGGACCAGTGGCCCGACGCGTGCCGGCTCCTCTCCGCCGCCCAGTACCGGTCCGCGTACCCCGGTGTGACACCCGCCCTGAAGGCGGAGCCATCGCAGCTCCCCGGAGCCGAGCTACCCGCCCCGACACGTTGCCACTACCTCCCCCCGTCCATTGACGGCACTGAGGTGATCGTCTCGGTGAGCTGGCTGGCAGATGCCGCCGATGAGGCCCGGCGGGTAGTCGACGGTAAGACTAGCCAGAACACCGTCGCGGTCACCGTCGGCAAGGAACGGCACCCGGCATTGCAATGGGACGGCACGAACCCCGGGGTCGACCTGATGAAACGCGTCCGCCTGTCGTTCGCCGTAGGCCGATGCGTTGCCACGGTCGAGACACTCGGCGACAGCACTCCCCTGCAGACGCTCGGCGGATCGGTGGCGGACAGCCTGGCCGATCCAGGCGTCAGCCCAGGATGTTCGGCGTAGCACGGCCGAGGAAGGATGATCATGAGCAAGCGGCGACGCTCCCCGCGACGACGCACCGCCCCGGCGGCGACCAGCACCCCGGACGATCGGGGCCAAGCCTGGTGGCGGCGCCTGAGCACCTGGATGATCACCACCCTGGGCGTTGTGGTCACGGCCGCTGCTGTCGCCGGAGTCACGGCGTATGTCAATCGGTCCGTGCCTCCGCCGCCGGAGCCAACGCCGACTCCCGGCAGCGGATTCGAGCCTGCCGTCCGGAGGATCCCGAAGTGCGGGCAGAGCTACGCCATCGGCCGCACGCTCGACCCGCAGACCGAGGCTGCGGAGCTGCTCTCCATCGACAGGGGCGGGCCGAGCTTCGACGACTTCCTCCAGCGGCAGCACGCCAGTCCGATCGGCACAATCACCATCGAGATCGTCTTCACTGGCCGGCTGCAACGTCCCACCCGGATCCTGGACGTCCGCGTGGCGCGGCTCGAGACCACCCAGAATCTGGCCGGCACCGAGCTGCGGACATACTGCGGCGGCGACCCGCCGGCGCGCGCGGTAGAGCTCGACCTCGATACGCCACCAAGGGCGCTGATCAGTGACAAGAAGCCGTACTTCGACGGCCGCGACCTAGACGTCACGGTCGAGCAGCGAGAGACCCTGCGGATCTCAGCGTCCGCCCGGTTGCACGGCTACCGATGGGTCTTCGCCATCGATCACATTGACGGCTCCGGTGCCACCGTCACCAGCTACCTCGACGCCAACGGAGGCCTTTATCAGGACATCGCGCAGGTCCCGGACGATGCGGAGTTCTCCCTGACCGGCGCGGCGAAGACGTACGGCGTGCGGTACCAGGAGTCCGGCGGACGCTTCTACCAGGACGCGAGCTAACCCGCCCGCCCTGCGCCGCGGGGGCAAAAGCAACGTCCCTGCCTGATCCCCCTCGCAAGGAGAGCGTTCGCCAGTCGGAGAGCCGCGCCTCCTGACAGGCTCGTACGCCCCGACGCACCGCCCTGTCTCAGTCGGCGGTCTTCTTGATCAAGGCGGCGAATTGATAACGACGACTTGATCAGATGGCCGCTCATCGGCCATGTGCGGACGCTTGGGGCACCGTCATGGTCGGACTCGCGGCGGGTCCCAGCGACCCCGGGGTGAGCACTCCCCGGTCTCCGATGGTGGCGCCGACTGTGGGCATGCGGACGAAGCGTTGTTGATCATCGATGATGTGCGCGGTGTGTGCTCTCCAGCGGATGCCAACCCGGGTGAACCGGTGCCAACGCGGGTCACCGCGACCGACCGCCGGTCGCAAACCGGGGTTCGTGTGCTCGAGCTGTGGTCCTGGGCTGGGAGAACACGGGTCCGGGTGACGCGGGTGAACGTGGGCCACTCCCTGCCACCCCAGGTGACCCCCCCAGGTCGCTAGACCTGTGCCCTCGCGCCCTCGTAGCTCAGGGGATAGAGCATCGGTTTCCTAAACCGTGTGTCGCAGGCTCAGGTCCTCTCGGACGTCGTACTGACCACGGAACGGCGCTGCCTTATCGGGCGTGTGATGGACCGGCCGGGTCCGTGCTTAGCCGCGGATGGTCGTCAACGCCGTCCGTTGGTGACAAGCTGAGCGCGTTCGAACTCGTCAGACGTCGTCGGGTTGAGATGCGGACCTGGGGAGCCTGCCCAAGTCGAACACCATAGTGACCCTTATGGACACTGCCACGCGGGG
Organism: Micromonospora sp. NPDC047521; assembly: GCF_055587305.1. Taxonomy (NCBI): domain Bacteria; kingdom Bacillati; phylum Actinomycetota; class Actinomycetes; order Micromonosporales; family Micromonosporaceae; genus Micromonospora; species Micromonospora sp. NPDC047521. The sequence continues at coordinate 428,559 of NZ_JBVJGN010000005.1, forward strand.
CAGGCTGGTTTCCTCGGTTTGATCGCCGCCGGAGTAGGTGAACCAGCCGTGCGATGAATCGCGACGTGCACCTAAGGGACGTCTCGTAACTGGGTGAAGGCGTTGTCTGGGGCGGGGCCGTTGGTCAGCCGGTGAGGATGATGTTGTGGAGGTTCGCGATGCCGGA